>NZ_JBTYIP020000018.1:0-207127 GCF_054877945.1 Singulisphaera rosea
ACGACGGAACTGAGTCCGCTGCAGCGCAGGCTCCTGAGCCTGTTGCGAATGACGGCGGCTTATAACCGCTGACGTGGCGACCGCCGGAAATTCGGAGAAATTGAATGCCGGATGTGCGGAACGTAGGGTAAAGAGAAACCCTGGGGAATCGGGCTTGATTATAGGGCTCGGGAGTGTTGCTCGGCGAGGACGACATCCCGTTACCGAAGGCGCAGGGGACGATGATGAAGTAGCGATCCGGGTCGAGGGCCATGCCCTTTCCGATCAGCCACTCGTTATCCTGAGGCCAGCCGGAGAACCACGTCGGGTAGACGATCACGTTATCCCTGGCCGCATTCAAGATTCCATACGTCTTATAAGCGAGCACGGTGTTACGGAGCGTCGCCCCCCCTTGGAGTACGACGTCGCCCAGCTCGAAGATCTCATAATCCATCGGTCATCGCTCCGCATCGAAGATAGGGCGAAGGGCATCTCGACGACTTGAGAGGAGGGGCGAGGCCCATGGGGAATGGGCGTCCCCCAGGAGCGTGCGCGAGTGTCGACTGACTCAAAGGGACGGTCATCGTCCAGATCGGCCGGGAGAGGGCGTTGCTCCACTCGACCCCGGCGAGATCCACGCACGCGACCAAGGGCCGTGCGCGAAGCCTGTTGAATCGCCCCGAGATGATATTCTCGGGGCGATCGTGGGGCGAACTTATCGCTGGACTCGGGCCGTGCCGCCCTTGGCCAATGCTTCGACCTCTTCCACGCGAGCCATCGAGACGTCGCCGGGGAAGGTCGTCAACAAGGCGCCGTGGGCCCAGCCGAGCCGGAGTGCCTCTTCCGGGGGCCGGCCGGTGATGAGGCCGTAGATCAGGCCGGCGGCGAACCCGTCGCCGCCGCCGATGCGGTCGATGACGTCGAGTTGCAGCGTCGGGCTGACATACCGCTTACCTTCGAGCCACAAGACCGTCGCCCAATCGTGGCGATTGGTCGAATGGACTTCACGCAAGGTCGTCGCGACCATCTTGATGTTCGGGAACTGCTCGACGACGCGGTCGATCAGCCCGAAGAAGGTGTCCGGGTCGAGCTTCGACTTCGTCGTGACCTCGGGGCCGGCGATGCCGAGACCCTTCTGGAGGTCTTCCTCGTTGCCGACCAGGGCGTCGAGGTTGCCGGCGATCTGTCGCATCACCTGCTGGCCCTTCTCGGCGCCACCGACCGACGCCCAGAGCTTGGCGCGATAGTTGAGGTCGAACGACGTGATGGCGCCGGACGCCTTCGCGGCCTGCATCGCCTCGATGATCAGGGGCGACGTCGTCTCGGAGAGCGAGGCGAAGATGCCGCCCGAGTGGAACCACTTGACCCCGCGCCCGAAGATCCCCTTCCAATCGAAGTCGCCGGGCTTGAGCAACGCCCCCGCCTCGTTCGCCCGGTTGTAGAAGACCACAGGCGCCCGGACGCCATGCCCCTGGTCGCTATAGACGGTGGCGATGTTCGGGCCTCGGACGCCGTCGTGGTCGAACCACTTGTAGAACGGCGTGACGCCCGTCTCCTTGACCCTCGCCTGCACCAGTTCGCCGATCGGGTAACGCACCATCGCCGTCGCGACGCCAGTCTTCAGCCCGAAGCAATCCGACAGCCCGGCGGCGACGTTGTACTCGCCCCCCGAGACGTGGATGTCAACGGACCGCGCCTTGCGGAACGGGATCACGCCGGGGTCGAGCCGATGGATCAGGGCCCCCAAGGAGAGGAAATCCAGCTCACACGCGTCGCTCCGCACATTCAAACCGCTCATGAACGTCCCCCGATCCCTCCAGAAATGCCGTCCCCCCGCGGAGGACGACGAGTCTTGGCTACTCCCCCGCCCTTCGATCAGGAACGGGCATCGATCGCGAATCTTTCGCCAGTGCGTCGGTCAAGATTACCGACGGCTGGTCGTCGAACCGAAGTCTCCCCGACCGATCGAGGCCCCTGCCCCGCTCGAGAGGATGCGCGAACAGGCCGTTGACGACGGCTGCCCTCGTTCCATTCCGGAGATCACTCGGACACGTTGACGAAGACCTTCAGGGCCTCTTTGTCTTCGAGCAAGCCCATCATCTGCTTGTATTGGTCCAGGCCGGCGACGGGATGCGTCAGGATCTTCTCCGTGACGCCCGGATAAGTGAGCTCGCCGTGCGACAACGCCTGGAGGCCGAGCTCGAAGTGCTTGCGGTTGCCGTTGACGCTCGAGACGAGCAGCTTGTTCCCGAGGACCCACTCGAGGTTGATCTTGGCCCCGTCGATCGTGACGTCGTGCTTGCCCCCGGTGATGCTCGTCCAGACCAGGGCCCCGTTGTGCGCGAGGATCTCCATCGCCTGGAAGCAAACCGCGGCGTTGCCCGTCGCCTCGAAGATCAGGTCGGGCTTGCCGACCTTTTTCACGAGGTCGGGCAGCGACGTCTCCTTCGTGCTCACATAGGTGGCACCGTATGCCTCGACGATCTCCGACTTCAGATGCGGCCCGGGGCGGGTGGCCAGCGTGAAGACCTCGATGCCGCGGAGCTTGAGCATCATCGTGGCCAGGAGGCCGATCTGCCCTGCGCCAAGGACGAAGGCCCGCTTCGGGTCCCAGACCTGGAGCCGCTGTTGGGCCAGGAACGCCTGCTCGATCGCCTTGGCGCAGACGCTCGCCGGCTCCGAGAGGACGCCCAGGTGCTTCAGGTTCTTGGGGACCTTGACCACGTACTCGGCGTCGTCGACGAAGACCTCGGTGAGGTATCCATGGCAGAGGTTGATCCCCCGCTCATAGTAAACCTCCTCGCTCGTGATGTCGTTGCGGCCGATCTTGTCAAAGATCGAGCCCCCCGGCCGCCGCACGGTACAAGAAACGTAGTCTCCCGGCTTGACCTCGGTGACCTTGTCGCCCACTTCGAGGACCTGCCCGAAGCTCTCGTGCCCGATGACGAGATGCTCACCACCCGGAGGAGCATTGCCGTAGAGCGCCTCGTTGATCTCCCGGTCGGTGGCGTCGACGCCGATCTGGAGCACCTTCACGAGGACCCCACGCCCCTCGGGGATGACGCAGACGTGAGGATGGGGCTGGTCGCCCAACTTCGGGACAGGGACGTCGCGCAGGTGAACGCTGTTCGCTTGACCAGGAAGGACGGCGACGGCTTTCATCGAGGACTCGACTCATCAAAGGGGGCCGGAGATAGGCGCAGGCTCGACACGAAGCGAATCCGCGAATCATCGGATTCTAATCGAACTCGATCCCCCGTGCCACGCACCCCCCGACGACCACGAAAGACTCCCAACCTCCGAAGCCGGCCGGCTCGAAACAACGACGACCCGGCAGGACGTGCCCTGTCTAACGGAGAGAGAATCCGTCCTCGTTCCTTAGACGTCTCTCCGTTTGATAGGGCACTCTTTCCCCACACCGTCCGACCCGAGTTGAACACCGTGAGAAGGGCAGGTGTGCCCCATTTCCCCGAGATCAGCCTACTGCGCCGAGAACTTATAGATCGTGGTTTGCTGGTAAGTCGAGCCTGGCCTCAAGATGACGGACGGGAAGTTGGGATGGTTGACCGAGTCGGGGAAGTGCTGGGCTTCGAGGCAGAAGCCTTGATGCTTGCGGTAGTTCACGCCACCCTTGCCCGTGTACTTCCCGTCGAGAAAGTTCGCGGAGTAGAACTGGACGCCCGGTTCGGTGGTGTACATCTCGAGGACTCGCCCGCTCTTCGGGTCCACCACCCGAGCGGCCAATGCCGGGCCTTCGCCCCCCCGGAGGACGAAGTTATGGTCGTAGCCTCCTGGGTTTCCGGCGATTTCGGCGATATGAGCTCCGATCGGAGTCGGAGACGTGAAGTCGAGCGGCGTCCCCTTCACGGCGCGGAGTTCGCCCGTGGGGATGAACGTCTCGTCGGAGGGGGTGTACTGGTCGGCCGCGATCAGGAGCTCGTGGTCGAGGATCGTGCCCGACTCCGGCCCGGCGAGGTTGAAGTAGCTGTGATTGGTCAGGTTGACCGGCGTGGCCCGGTCGGTGGTCGCCGAGTAGTCGATCCTCAAGGCCCCGTCGGGCGTGACGGTGTAGGTTACGGTCGTCGCGAGGTTGCCGGGATAGCCTTCCTCGCCGTCCGGACTGAGATACGAGAACCTGACGGCCTGTCCCGAGGCATCCGAGACCTCCTGGGGAGTCCAGACGACCTTGTCGAACGCTTTAAGGCCGCCGTGGAGCGAGTTGGGGCCGTTGTTGATGGCCAGGGAATATTCCCGACCGTCGAGCGTGAACCGACCCTTGGCGATCCGGTTGGCGACGCGTCCCGTCATGGCGCCGAAATGGGGATGGCCCGCGAGGTAGCTCGCCAGGTTGTCGAAGCCGAGGACGACATCCGCGAGCGTTCCGTCTCGGTCCGGGGCGTGGATCTCGGTGACGATGGCCCCGTACGACATCACCTTGACCGTGACGTCCCCTCCCGTCAGCTCGAACAACTCGATCGGAACCCCTTCCGCCGTCTCCCCGAAGTGCATCCGCGAACCTCCCGATAGGACTACGCACGTCGCCCCGCAACCCCACGCCACGATCGGGGCGAAAGCCCGGACGCCCCAGGTTATCCCAGGGAAGCGCCGGGAGACAATCCTCAAGCCTCCGAGTACGGACGATCTCAAGTCGGTCGCGACTCCTCCCTCCCAAACGTGGACGAGAACTTCTAGCTCCAAGGGACGCACCACAAAGTTTTTATATTACATTAATATGTTTAATATTGTATTTTACAATTGTTTTCACTCAACAAAACTTGAATTATGGCCTGCTCGACGGTCTCCTTGTTTATCCCGATCCTCACCCTATCGGCGAGGGCTTCATCTTCTTTTAAGGTTCGCCTCCGTAGACTTGGGAGTGCCATAGGACAACTAGAGAGCCCTTGGTACGTTGGGACCTCGATAGACCAGGGAGAGAACGCGATGGGCAAGATCACATTCGTGGTGCCGGTTCTCGGCCTCCTTTGCGGATCGGCACTCGGCGCGGCGCCGAGCGCGTCGGCCGAGGATTGGGGCCAGCAGTCGCAGCCGACGCTGACGCTCGCCATGGCTCGGGACGCGGCGATGGAGAACGCCCTGGCATTCTTCTACGACGAGAAGCCCGACCACAAGGGCCCTCGCGATATGGCTCCGGAAGACAAGAAAGAAAACGAGAAGGAGAAGTCGAAGGCGAAGTCGAAGTCTTCGGACGAGCCGAAGGACAAGCCCAAGGGGGAGGGTGAGACTCGCCGGGGTCGTGGCCCGGGCCGTCGCGGGGAGGGTCGCGAACAACACGCAAAGCAAGACGAGCGGAAGTACGAAGGCACCGCTCGCGGCGAAGGACACAAACACGCCAAGCGAGGGGAGTGGAAGCACGAAGGCCCCGCTCGTGGCGAAGGACGCGAACACGCCAAGAAGGATGAGCGCAAGCACGAAGGCCCTGCTCGTGGCGAAGGACGTGAAAAGGGTAAGACCTTCGTTCACCGAGGGGAAAAGCCGGAAGGTCGGCCTCACCGCTCCGGCTCGGATTCGGATTCCCGTAAAAAAGAAGAGCGCCCCATCCACAGGTCTGCGTTCCACCAAGGGCCGCACGAAGGGTCGAAGGGAGAGTCGCACGGAGGTCGCAAGGCCTCGAACGCGTCTCATCGTCGCCCTCATCGCAGCGAGTCGACCGGTGCTCGGGGCGGCCCGCTCCATAAAGGTAAGAAGCACCACGAGGCCCACGCCCGCAAGACCCATGGCTCCGCTCACCATCACGGCTCCGCTCACCATCACGACTCCGCTCATCATCACGGCGCCAAGGGCGGCGGACGTCATCACGAGGCTCACGCCGACCACCACCGCGGCCACGGCGAGCACCGAGGCCATGGCGATGCCCGCCCGCACAAGGAAAAGGAAGGTCGGGACGGCCACGCCCAGGGCCACCTCGTCCGCAAGGGTAAGTCCTACGAGCAGGACCGCCGCCGCGATTGAGCAGAGCTTTGAGAGGGCCGCGCAACTTGAAAATGCACGGCCCCTCCACTTGAAACATGAAACGTGACGAGGCCGGGGTCTCAAATCTTACGGGTCTCGAACTCCAAGCCACCCGCCTCCCGTCGAGGAAAGCGGGTGGCTTACGTTCGAGATCGACGCTTTACTTGAGAGAAGAGGGGTCGCGGTAAAGCTCAAGGGCCGCCCAGATGTCCCCGCGACGATTGGCGGACGAGATTCCGGCCGCACGGGGCAAGCGTGAGGCTTGCCTCCAAGCTGATACGCCGAGCTCCCTCGGGTCGAGGTTCGGAGGACGGACGAAAATGCGAGTCCTGCTCGTCGAGGATGAAGCCGACCTGGCGAAGGCCGTCTGGCAGGCTTTGGACGAGGACGGCTACTCGGTAGACCTGGCCCGGGACGGCGAAACCGCGCTCTTTCAGGCGAAGTCTGGTCACTACGACGCCGTCTTGCTCGACCTCATGCTCCCGAGACGCGACGGCTGGAGCGTTCTCCGCGAGTTGCGCGAAGCCCAGATCAAGACCCCCGTTCTCGTGTTGACCGCGCGCGATACTCTTTCGGACAAGGTCCGAGGGCTCGACGCCGGGGCCGACGACTATCTCACGAAGCCGTTCGACATCGAAGAACTCCTGGCGAGGCTCCGGGCCTTGATCCGAAGGGCGGCGGGGCAGCCCTCCCCCTCGCTCGAATTCGGCGACGTCGTCGTCGACACCGTGGCCGGCGTCGTCCGCAAAGGAGGGAAGACGATGGACCTCACCGCCAAGGAGTACGCGCTCTTCGAGCTCCTGGCCAGGAACCGAGGCAAGCTCGTCAGCCGAACCATGATCTACGACCACATCTATGCAGGGGACGACGAGACGCTTTCGAACGTCCTCGACGTCTACGTCTCGAACCTGCGGAAGAAGCTCGGGAAGGACTTCATCACCACCCGACGAGGCCAAGGATACATCCTGGATGTTTGATTACGTGCGGAGGAAACCTTAAACCTACAGCCACGGATGAAGCATGGATTGAACACGGATAAATTCTATTTTTTACTCAAATGTTCAAATCAATGAAATTGCACATATTTTATTTTTGTTTTGATTGATCCGTGTTTCATCCGTGTTCAATCCGTGGCTAAAAACCTCCCGGGTTCGATCCCCCTAGCCCGAAACCAATCCGTCGATGTTCAACTCAATTCGCTGGACCCTGCTCTTCTGGTACGGCCTGATCCTGGTCCTCGTGATCGTGGGGTTCGGGGCGACCCTGTACCTCAGTCTCGAGCATGAAACGCGCACGGAGCGAGACACCCGGCTTCGGGAATGGGCGCGAACCGTCGCCCGAGGGTTCGACGACCGCCGTTGGGATGGCGTCAAGCTCGTCCTCCCTCCGACCTATGCGCGAGCCCTCCAAACGTCGGATCCGGAAGGGCCTTACTACATCGTCTGGAACGCCGCGGGGAGGGTGGCCGCCCGCTCCCCGGCGAACCTCGAAATTGAGTTTCCCGAGGCGTTCCGCGTCCCGGCCACGCCCAAGCGGGCCCCTCGCCCGCCGGTAGGGGCTTCCGTCAAGGACGAGGAGGTTGGGCCACATCCTCAGAACGGGAGGTCGAGGCCGACTCCGCCGCGGAGGTCTTGGGGAGCCCGGGGCCACGTCCCGCCTCACGAGCAGGAGGGGCTCAGGAACCCGCTGTCCCGCGACCGAGGGCCTTGCCGAGAGATGATCGTCCGGGGTCCCCAAGGGTCCACCGTCCTGGTGGGCCAGAGCAATGAAGAAGATCGTCGCCGGCTCCGGGTCTTCCTCATCCGGATGCTGGGCGCGAGCGCGGGGGCGTTGGCGCTCGCGATGGTCGGAGGCTGGTTCCTCGCGGAGTGGGCCCTGGCGCCGATCGCCAGGATGAGCGACGCGGCCTCGAGCATCTCGGCGTCGAACCTTTCGAGGCGGATCGACATGGCCAGGACCGAGAGCGAGCTCGGCCGCCTCGCCACGATCCTGAATGAGACCTTCGACCGGCTGGAAGGGGCCTTCGTCCGGCAGGTCCAGTTCACGGCCGACGCGTCGCACGAGTTGAGGACCCCTTTGTCCGTCGTCATCTCGCATTGCGAGCTCGCCCTGAGGAAGTCGAGGACGCCGGAAGAGTACCGGGAGATGTTCGCCACCGCGCTAAAGGCCGCCAAGCGAATGCGAGGCGTGATCGAAGGATTGCTGACCCTCGCCCGCGCCGACTCGACCGCCCCCAACCTCGACCACGGGCCTGTCGACCTTGCCGAAGTCGTCGAGGAGAGCGTCGAGATGCTCCGGCCCCTGGCGTCGAGCTCGAAAGTCGAGATTGAGATCGAGACGGAGCCCGCCGAAGCTTTCGGCGATCACGACCGACTTCGTGAGCTGGTCGTCAACCTGGTCACCAACGCCATCCGGTATAACCGCGAGGACGGGCGCGTCACGGTCCGGCTTCGAAAGGAACCCGAAGGCTTGACCCTGACGGTCGCCGACTCAGGGATCGGGATCCCCGAGGAACACTGGCCCGAGCTCTTCGAACGGTTCTACCGCGTCGACCCCGTGCGTTCGCGGGAGCTGGGGGGGAGCGGACTGGGCCTGTCGATCGCTCGCTGGATCGTCGAGGCCCATGGGGGCACGATCACCTTCACAAGCGTCTTCGGCGAAGGGACGACGTTCACCGTCCACCTCCCGGCGGCGAAGCCCCGTCTCGAGCCCGACGACCAGGAGTCGGCCCCCCTGCCCCAGGCGTCGCCGTCGGCCTGATCGGGGCCGGACAGCGACGCTCGGAAACGTGTCATCAGGCACCCGGCCGGGCATAGGAGAGGGCGATGAGCCCGTACGCGGTCACGAGGTTGGGGTCGCCTTCCATGAAGCGGTCGGAGGCGTTCACCCAGCTCCCATTGGCATTCTGGCGCTTCGCCAGGGCCGCGACGAGCTCGGCACGCCAGTCGTGCGACTTCCCGGAGGCGTCGACGATGGTCGGGGATCCGAGGGCATTCAGGGTCTTTGCGAACGTCTGATAGTAATAGTAGAGCCCACGCTCGCCGAGGCCGGGGTTCTCCTCGAGCCCATAATTCTTGGTGATATATTCATAGGCCGCCTTGACGCGGGGATCGTCCTTGGTGAGGCCCGCGTAGATCATGCTCTTGAGGCCTGCGTAGGTCATCGAGGCGTACGAGCGAAGCCCGCCATTGTCGCCCTTGCCGGCGACGCTGGTGCCCCCGTTGGCCGCGGTGTAGATGAACCCGCCGTCGTTGATCTTGCCCGCCCAGGGCTGGTCGTTGAACTCGCTCTCGAGGTTCTGGCACCTCGAGACGAAGACCAGGGCCTTCTTCAACGCCGGGTCGTCGGCCGGGACGCCGGATTCATGCAGGGCATCGATCATGAACGTCGTGTTCGAGAGGTCGGGCCGGCTGTTCGACCCGCCGTAACCCGCCCCGCCGTAGAAGGCGTCGTGCGGCTCCTTGTTCTCGCCCTCGTCCCACTGCATCGTCTTGAGGAAGTCCTGGCTCCCCTTGATGATGGTGTCGTAGCGGCCCTTCACGTTGGCCTCCTTGAACGCCAACAGCGAGATCGAGGTCGCGTAGTTCGCGTGCGAGGCTTCCGAGAGCCCTCCCTTGGGGCCGATGAACTTCTCGAGGTACGACAGGGCTTTCGCGATGACCGGCTCGTCCGGGGTGACCGTCTTGGAGCGGAGGAGGGACGTCACGACGAGCGCCGTGATCCCCGGCTCCTTACGGTCCGCGGACCAGCTCCCGTCCTCCGCCTGGCGAGGCCTGAGGAACGCAACCGCCCTCGCGGTCAGGCTGGCCGTGTCGGCCCCGAGAACCGGGAGTCCACGCGTCGCCAAGCCAAGGAACCCGGCGGCCTGGAGGCTGCGACCCAGGAAGATACGTCGAGAAATCGGAAGCATCGTCGTCGCCCGTCCTGTTGTTTTCGGAGTTCGGTCGAATCCGAGAGTCGGAGTTCGTTCCACCGCTCGTGGCAAAGTTAATGCCCTGGGATCGGGCACCCCCGATTTCCGAAGGGGACAAACACTTACGGCTTTCGGGTTGATGCGTGGCACGTCGCCAGGAGGACAGAGTTTCGCCTCGCTCGGCGAAGTTTTCGCCACGACACGGTCGGAGTGCTCGAACGACGGAGTGTTCCCCTTGCACTCCGCGTCGATAACCGACTCTGATGGAGTGGTCGACCCGCTTCGGAGTCGCCAGGTCGAGATTGTCACTCGCGTCAAAGTTCGTCAATGGGTTCCATCCGAAACCAGATCCTCTGGCCGCTCGTGACGATCCAGGTCCTTGCCGTGGTGGCGATCACGCTCTCGGCCACGACGATCGCCGCCCGACGCGCCGAGCGCCAGATCATCGACCGGCTTGACGGGGTCGCCAGTGCCTTGGGACATGCGACGTTTCCGTTCAACACCACCGTGCTAACCCGGATGCGAGGGCTGTCGGGGGCCCATTTCGTGGGGTACGACGACCGAGGGAGGATCTCGGCGACGACGCTGGCCAAACCCGAGGAACTGCCGAGTTGGCTGCCGTCCGTCCCCCGGACGTCCCGAGTCCACTCCCTGGGAAGCTCGCCCACGGTCCAGGTGGAGGATGCACGCTACATCGCGGTTCCCCTCCACACCTCCGCGCGTCCGTCGACGCTCCTCGTCCTTTATCCCCAGGCGAGCTGGCACCAGGCCCTCTGGGAAGCCGCCCTTCCCCCGCTCGCGCTCGGCGTGGCGACCCTCGGGTTCATGACCTCGGTGACGGGTTGGATCGCCGAGCGGATCGGGCGTCGAATCCGCACCGTTCAGCAACAGGTCGCCAGGATCGCCGCGGGCGACTTCGACGAGGTCGACGCCCCCGGCGGCCGGGACGAGATCCAGGAGTTGGCGCTTTCGATCAATCAAATGTGCGCCCAATTGCGTGAAATGCAGGGCACCATCCGGCAGGCCGAACGGACCCAGGTGATGGCCCAGCTCGCCGCGGGCCTGGCCCACCAGCTCCGGAACTCGCTCACGGGGGCCCGCATGAGCGTGCAGTTGCACGCGAAGCGCTATCCCCCCCCGGGGAACGACCGGAGCCTCGAGGTCGCGTTGAGGCAGCTCGCGATGACCGAAGAGCAGGTCCGGGGCCTTCTCTCCCTCGGCCGGATCGAACGGAGAGAGCCGACGATCTGCGACCTCTCGGCGCTCGTCGGCGAGGTGCTCCTGCTGGTCGGCCCCACGTGCCATCACGCCAAGGTGACGCTTCGCCCCGACCTCGGCGAACGCCCCTTGCGCGGCCTCGTCGAGGCCTCCAGCCTCCGAGCGGCGGTGCTGAACCTGACGCTCAACGCGATCGAGGCCGCCGGCGTGGGAGGCGAGGTCGGCGTCTCGGCGACCTCGACGGGGGGGGAGGCCATCATCGAGGTCCGAGACAGCGGCGCAGGCCCGCCCCCCGAGTTGGCGGAACGGCTGACCGAGGCGTTCGTAACCAGCAAGCCCGAAGGGGTGGGGCTCGGACTTGCGATCGCCCAACAAGTAGCGGCCGAGCACGGAGGACGGCTATCCTGGAGCCGGGACGCGGGCTGGACCCGCTTCCTCCTGGCCATACCGCAGGGCGTCCCGACGCCGAGAGGGCCCGAATGAGCCGGATCCTGATCGTCGACGACGAAGCGAGCATCTGCTGGGCCTTCCGCGAGTTCCTCGCGGATGAGGGGCACCAGGTCGACGTGGCCGCGTCGGCCGAGGAGGGGCTTGCGGTGGCCGAGGCCGCCCCCCCCGACGCGGTCGTCCTCGACGTCCGCTTGCCCGGCATGGACGGGCTCTCGGCGATGCGGTCGTTTCGCGAACGGATCGGGACGGCCCCGATCGTGGTGATGACGGCCTTCGGCAACCTCGAGACCGCCGTTCGCGCCATGGAAGAAGGCGCGTTCGAATACCTCATCAAGCCCTTCGACCTCGACCAAGCCGCGACGGCGCTGACCCGAGCCCTCGACAAGAAGCGCCCGAAGGACCGCCATGCGTCCCAACCTTCGGGCGAAGAGGCGGGGACCCTCATCGGCCGGTCTCCGGCGATGCAGGAGCTCTTCAAGAAGATCGCGCTCGTCGCGCCCACGGACGTCCCGGTGCTGATCACCGGAGAGAGCGGGACCGGCAAGGAACTTGTCGCCCGCGCGATCCATCGCCACAGCCGGCGGAATCCGGGGCCGTTCCTGCCGATCTGCCTCGCCGCGCTCAGCCCGAATCTCGTCGAAGCGGAGTTGTTCGGTCACCTCCGAGGCTCGTTCACGGGCGCGTCGCAGGACCGCAAGGGACTCCTCGAACTGGCAAGCGGCGGGACCGTGTTGCTCGACGAGATCGGCGACGTCCCGCTCCCCCTCCAGGTGAAGTTGCTCCGCGCGATCGAACACCGCGAAGTGACGCCTGTCGGCGACGCGCGTCCCCGGGTGACCGACATCCGCATCGTCGCCGCAACGAACCGTCCGCTCTCGGAACTCATCGTCGGCGGCCAGTTCCGCGAGGACCTCTTCTTCCGCCTCAGCGTCTTCCAGATCGGGCTCCCTCCCCTCCGCGACCGTCGCGAAGACATCCCGGCGCTGGGCGAGCATTTCCTTCGGCTCTCGCGCCCGAAGGATTCCGACGAGGCCCAGCTCTCGAACGAGGTCATCGAGGCCCTCAAAGCCCGCGTGTGGGCCGGGAACGTGCGCGAACTCCGGAACGTCATCGAACACGCTTCGATCGTCGCCCGAGGGCGTTCGATCCGAGTCGAGCACCTCCCCCCCCCCTCCCCGACGAACATGCAGAACACAGGTCCCCAGGTCGTTCGGGAGATCCAGGGGCACGTCGCCCGTTGGACCGCACAGGAGCTCTCGACGGCCCCATCCGGACCGGACGATCCAACCCTCCACGACCGCTTCCTGGCGTTGACCGAGACTCCGCTGTTGCAGGCTGCACTCCAGCAGAGCCGGGGGAACCGTGCGGCGGCGGCCCAGTTGCTCGGGATCCACCGCGCGACGCTGCGGCAGAAACTTCGAAACTACGGGATCGAGTAGCCGCCGACGCCTACCGCGACCCTCGCCGGGAGACGAAGGCCTCCCCTCACGCCTCGACCGAGGTCGCGGGCCAGGCTAAACTCGTCGCCGACCGCTCGAAATCGGGGCGAGGCCCGCGTTCCGGCAACGAGGCTCGTCCTCTCCCGACCTTCCTCTACGTATCCACGAGGGAATGAACGATGAGCCGACCACCGCAAGGAACGAACCCCGACCAGCCCAACCGCCGCCAGGTCCTCGAGGGGACGGCGGGGGCGGCCGTCCTCGGCCTCTCCGCACTCGGCTCCCAGGCCCAGGCCGAGGCGGCCCCGGCCAAGCGGATCACCAAGGGCCGGATCAAGCAGTCGATCGTCCACTGGTGCTTCGAGAAGTACTGGGACGTGGATACTCTGATCAAGATCGCGAAGCAGCTCGGCTGCTCGAGCATCGAGATTATCGACCCCAAGTACTTCCCCAAGCTCAAGGAAGCCGGCCTCGTCTGCGCGATCGGCGGGATCGACATGAGCCCCGACCCGCCGTTCGTCAAGGGGTTCAACAACCCGAAGTATCGCGAACGGGTCCTCAAGGCCACCCGCGACTCGATCGACGCGTGCGCCGAATACGGATTCAAGAACGTGATCACCTTCACGGGGATGAGCGAGGACATCCCCGACGACGTCGGCGCATCGAATTGCGTCGAAGGCTTCAAGCAGATCGTCGGGCACGCCGAGGCGAAAGGCGTGACCCTCTGCCTCGAGATGCTCAACACGCGTGATCGTTCCCACCCGATGAAGGGACATCCCGGATACCAGGGCAATCACACCGAGTATTGCATCGACATCATCAAGCGCGTGGGTTCTCCGAATCTGAAGTTGCTCTTCGATATCTATCACGTGCAGATCATGGACGGCGACGTCATCCGGCGGATCCACGAGCACAAGGATTACATCGGCCACGTCCACACCGCGGGGAATCCGGGACGAGGCGAGCTCGACGACGCCCAGGAGATCGCCTACAAGCCGATCATGGAAGCCTTGCTGGAAATCGGCTATCGCGGATATGTGGGCCAGGAATTCATCCCGACGCGCGACCCCCTGGCAGGACTGGAGCAGGCGGTGACGCTCTGCGACGTCTGACCTTCGCCTCGAATCACAGCGCATACAACGGCCCGCTCCCTCCTCGGCGAGGAGCGGGCCCATTCTCCCGAGAATCCCCAAACACCGCTTTTCCAAGGATCGACCCACAGCCCGGGTCGGCCGACTCACCCCACCCATCCCGCAGATCCAACCCAACTTTCCCAACGAGATCCGATGGACGGATCCCCATCCCCATTGGACGGGACACCCCGTGAGGGGGACGCCGCCGACCGATTACAGGCCCCCGATTCTCCACCACGAAAGACTCGCCACGGAGACTCATCGAGTGATGAGAGCACGATTTAGGGGCTTGGCCTCATTGTTTCTCGGGCGATCGGCCCTCCTTCATCAGACCGACACCGAATGCCGAATTCAGACTTCTCACAAAAAGTCGGTGATGGTGGGCCGAGTGTTGACGCTGTGTATGTAAAGGTTAGGCAACGCATTCAATCGCGGATGCGAGCTCGCAACGACTTCGGCAGGTTGGGTGATCGTCGTGCCCGTTACGGGTCATTCGTTCATGTTGGGGAGAATTATTCCGAGAGAACCACGAAAGAAAGTGTAGCAGTCTGGCCGGCCCAGGGCACTACTTGCAGAAGAACCAGTAAGCGGAGATGTGAGCGAATGCCGGCGAAACTTACCAACACCACGGTTCGGGATCTCCGGACGCTCTTCCAGATCGGCCCGATCGGCTCTTGCACCGACGCACAGTTGCTGGAACAGTTCCGATCGGAGGGACCCTCCGCTGAAGCCGCGTTCACGGCGTTGGTCACGCGGCACGGACCGATGGTGCTGCGTGTGTGCCGGGGGGTGTTGAATGACGAACACGACGCCCAGGACGCTTTCCAGGCTACGTTCCTGGTGCTCGTGCGGAAGGCCGCATCGGTCCGCAATCGCTCCTCGGTGGCGAGTTGGCTGTATGGGGTCGCCCACCGCGTGTCGTCTCGGGCGAAGGTCAACGCGGCCAGGCGCCGCAGCCTCGAACGCGAGGCCGCCACGATGATCACCGAGCGTCTGAACGACTCGGGCGACGGCTTCGCGGAGGAATTGTTCGCGGAACAATCGGTCCTGGACGACGAGATCCGCCGCCTACCCGAGAAGTATCGTGCGGCGATCGTCCTTTGCTATCTCGAAGGCATGTCCCAGGAACAAGCGGCCCAACAACTCGGGTGGCCGTCGGGCACGGTCCGAGGCCGACTCACCAGGGCACGAGACCTCCTCAGGTCCCGGCTTTCGCGACGCGGGATGGTCGTTCCCGGCGGTGCGTCGGCATTGGGGATCGCCCCCCGGCAGGCGTCCGCGACCGTCGTCCCCGCGGCCCTCGTCGACTCCACGGTCCGCTCGGCGGTCCTCATGGCCGCGGGCAAGCCCACGGCTTTCGCCGCGGCCTCAGGTGGCGTCGCCGGGTTGGTCGAGGCCACGGTCAAGGCGATGTCCTACTCGCGGTTCAAATGGCCCCTCGCCCTGGTCGGCCTCGGGCTCGTGACGACTTCCGGCGCAGGTCTGTCGGCCTATTACGAACAAGGCCCCGCGACTCCTGCGACCGCGAGACGAGACGCCGTCGACTCGCCCATCGCGACGACGACGAAAGCGGCCATCGCGTCGAAGGCCGAGGAACGCCCGATCGTTGAAGGCGTGGCGAAGAATGTCCCCGAACCGGTCCAGGTCCCGTTGCGTGCCACGAACGCCACGGTCTACCCGCTCCGCGGGATCACGATCGACGGAGACCTCCGCGACTGGCCGAAGGATATCAAGCGACACCTGTTAGTGGAATCGAACGGACAAGGGGAAAAGAACCGCGCCCTCGCGGCGGTCGAGGCCGATTCCGCACCCCCGTCGTCGTTCTCGGTCGGCTACGATCCGGAGGCACAGCAGATTTACCTCGCGGTGATCACCCCGGACCGACTCCCGGTCTTCGACCACCGAGATCCCTGGCATACGGACGCGGTCGAAGTCTTCGTCGATGGACTACGCTCCGACCGCCAGATCAAGAAGATGCCCTCGGCCGATTGGAAGACGTCCCTCCACGCCGAGACGATGCCGGACCTGCAATACGCGGCGATCCCCGACCCGGGCCGGGTCTACGGATCCCCGACGACGGCCAATCCGGCCTTGCTCTACGGGGACATTCGCAAGACGACCACGACGATGGCCTGGACTCGAAAAGATGACGTGATCGTTTACGAATGGGCGATCCAGGTCTTCGACCGCTACCCGGATCGGCCCACGAAACTCCAACCCGGGAAGAGGATCGGATTCGACGTGGCGGTCCTCGACCAGAACATCCCGAACACTTCGCCCGCGAATCAATCGCCGGAACATGAGAAGCTCCCGACCTATACTTGCTGGGCCCCCTGGAAGGTCTTCAAAGGATTCGACTCGGGGACGCTCGGAGAATTGGTCCTCGCCCCATCCCCCTCCGCCGGCGCCGACGATCCCTCGTCGGACGCCGCCAAGGCCCTGAAATTGCCCCGACCGATGGGGCAAAACTCGGTCGCACGCCGAGACACGCCGACCGTGAACTGACGACCTGATCGTCCCCACCCGACATCGACCCGGACCGGCCTCGGGCGTCCCGAGGGCGACCACGCCGAGTCCCCGCTTATCGAGAAACGAGCAAAGACATGATCACTTCTTCAATCTCCGTGATGCCGAAGGCCGTCTCCCGCGTGATCAGGCTCGCGTTCGAGGGGGGCGTATGCGTCCTCGCCGGGACCATGCTCTGGTGGATCGCCGCCCAGGTCGGGCCGTCGTCGGCGACGGTGACGGTCCACGTGACCGACCCGAACGTCACCGTGGAGGTCGGCGACGTCACCTTCAAGGTCGGCAGCAACACTTACACCCCCTTCGTCTGCGAGCTCCCGAACGGCGAGCACCGGATTACGATGCGAAGGGGTAACAAGGTCCTGTATACCGACAGCTTCAAAGTCGAAGACGGCGAAGATCGGGTCCTGACCACGTGGCAAATCACGGCCCCGGTCGACATGGCCCAGGCCGAGTTGGCCAGCCATGAGGAATTTCGACCGAACCGATCCATGCCGCTACCTCGTTGAGGTGATGACCCATCGAGGCGCGGCCGATGCCGCGTGCCGTTGGTGGTGGCCTCGAAGTCGACAAGGTCAGAGTGTACGTTGTTTCACGGACCACCGACCCAGGTTGACTTGCACGATCGAATCGGATTTGATCGATCCCGACTCTCGCAGTGCGAACGAAGTCGAGGGAGACCGGCGCATTGGGGAGGGGAGCCGCGAATCATGAAGAGTCCCGAGATCGTCCCGCCGGCCGCGTACACCGCCGCTGCTGCTGCTGCCGCCACCGCAGCGACCGAGCCCAGTGTTGCCGACAGCGAGCGGACGCGTTGGGAAGCGAGGCAAGATCTGGCCTGGCACCGTGCCGAGACTGAGCGTCTCCGAGTGCTCGCCGATTTCCTGGCTCGGCCGATCCACGCCCACGGCGGTTCCGACCCCGACCCCGACATCATCACCGCATACAACCTCGCGGTCGAAGCAGCCCTCCAGGGCATCCGACGTGCCGCCGCCGGCACGGCTTGAACCTCCCCACCGCTCCTCGGGTTCAACGCATCCATCCCGGTGAAGGTGCGACTGAGAGAGGTCCCGTCCCTCGATAGACTGCTATCCCTTCAGCCGGATAGGCGAAGTCCCTAATCGAGGGGCGTCCAGGCTCGATGAGGTCCCACGAACCCATCGTCCCCACCCCGGCCTCCTCAACCAGGCCGACCATCGGAAAGCGGCCCAGTCTCGTGAATGAGACTGGGCCTTCGCTTTTCTAACTCTCTTAATCGGGGCTCAACCTGTCTCCCCCGCGTAGCCCTTCGGCTCGACATCGCCCGCACAAAATCTCCGAGACGTCGTCAAGATTTACCGAAGGAATCTCACGACGTTGCGCGTGACAACCCTGCCGACGATTCGTCTCGCGTGTCGGTGGAGGATGACGTGTCTCGGACGATCAAGAACGTCGCACAATGCGAAACGTCGGGGTCAATCCGGTCATCCGAGGGAGGACGTCATTGGTTGTTGTCGCTCGAGAACACGTCCGATCTCGGATCGATAAACCCCATGCCCGAGGAGTAGGCCACCGATGCCCGGTTTTTAGTCGACAATCCGCAGCGCGATAAGGCTCTCGAATCAAATCGTACGCGAAGGCGCCGAGTCTTGATCGCCAGAACTTGCTGCAAGAGTTTGCCAGACTGCCAGTTAGAAGAAATCCGATCGAAATGAGGCGGGAACCGACCGGCTCTGGCACTCAGTTTGCTTTTGAGTGGGGTGTCAGAAATGAGACGAAAGATGAGAGACGAGACACAACTTTAAAGCAGTCAAGTCTGCATCAACTCATAAATCAACTCGAGCCACCCTCATGGCGACGGATATCCTGGCTTCATGCCTCGATATCTTACCGCCAAGGGGCGAGTGGGTAGCCTCGCACGACCCCTCCCACTCGCCCTTCCCACACGCGGCACCTCAGAATCAAGAGTTCTGAGGTCTGGAATGACCCCGAGCCGGAGTGCGGCTCGGGGTCATTCCTTCGTGAGTGCTTGATAGAATATCAATCCGGTGGCCGCCCCGCAAGGGGGTTGTGTATTTTTAGTGAACGACGCCCTTCCGAGCGGATCATTCTTGCGGTTGCACCACGACATGGCTCCTCCGAATCGGTTCCCTTCGAGCTCGAAGTGAGAGCGTACGGGCCTCAAATCGAAAAAAAATTATACATAATTTCATTTCTGCATGATTTTGATTCGATTCGAGAACTGTTCCAGGCCGAAGTCACCAGGGAATTATGTGGCGGAAGCGCCCGGGTGGCCGAACGGCGTTTCGGTTGGGGTCGCGAGACGGTCGAGAAAGGGATGCAGGAATCCCGTCAAGGGATGCGTTGCCTGGAGAACTTCTCCGCCCGTGGCCAACGGCGGAGCGAAGACAAGGATCCGCGACTGGCGGCCGACATCCGCGCCATCGTCGAACCCCAGACCTACGCCGATCCCGAGCTCAAGTCCTCCCGACGGTACACGAACCTGTCGGCCGCCGAGGTGCGCCGATCCCTGCTCGAGCGGGGCCATGCCGAGGCGGACCTGCCCAGCGAGCGCACGTTGCGCGACATCCTCAATCGGATGAACTACCGATTGAAGCGGATCCAGAAAGGTAAGCCGTTGAAGAAGACCGAGGAGACCGACGCGATCTTCGCGAACGTGAATGCGGTCCGGGCGGGAGTGAAGGACGACCCCGAGACGCTTGAGATCTCGATGGACACGAAGGCGAAGGTGAGCTTGGGAGAATACGCCCGGGGGGGGAAAAACCCAAACCGACGCCCGAGGTGAGGTGGGGGAGGGATGGGACCACGACCCTCCGGCGAAGGAGAAGGTGGTCCCGTTCGGGATTCTGACGGTCGCGACCGGTGCATTGATGCTGGTCATGCGCTCGCGCGAGGCGAGCGACGCTCGGGTGGACGTCTTGCGGCCATGGTGGCCGCGAGTGGGGCGAGGCTACCGGGGGATCAAACGTCCGGTGATCTATCTGGACAACGGACCGAAGAACTCGGGGCGTCGGACGCCGTTCTTGAAGCGGAGGGTCGAGTTCGCGGACTGGTCGGGTTTGGAGATCCGCCTGGTGTACTATCCGCCCTACCACAGCAAGTACAACCCGATCGAGCGTTGCTGGTCATCACTGGAGAGGAAGTGGAACGGGGTGTTGCCGAGGAGCTTGGAGGTGGCCATGCAATGCGCCAGGCGGATGACCTGGAAAGGGCGGCACCCGAAGGTGGAATCTCTCGAGGGATCGTATCCCGATGGTGTTCGGGTGGGCGCGAAGGAAATGAAGGGCTATGAGGCCCGAATGCAGCGATCGGCGAGACTCCCCAAGTACGACGTCACTATTAAACCAAAAGCGAAGGATCGGCAGGTGAAATAATTCCCGACGAACGCCTAATGCCCAGGTAGCGTCCGGCGAGGCTCAGGCCATTCCCCGTCCGCTACCTCGAGTGAGGATTGGGATGGAAACGGTGAGCCCGACCCGCCTTCGTGGTCGCGAGCGTTGAATCGTTCGCGAAAATCCGCGCCGGTTGTCATCGTCCGCGGGCCGCAACAGACCCCGGGGAGCTACCGAGCAACGTAGAGGCCCGGTATCAAATCACCCCGGTGGTCACGTCGTCCAGGCTCATTTTCCCCGAAGACTTGCTATCTTTTCAATGTGTACAAATTCAGATGTTCAAGAGCATCGAGGATCCAAGGGTGGCTCCACGGATTGCGCGACGCGTAGCCGACCGTGAAGACGGACAGGAGGAATGCGGCCAGAGACAGCCGACGCACCCAATGCCGATCCTGCCCCTCCTCGATGCCTTTCGGCAAAAACATCAGCCAGAACGGGATCAGCCAGAACAGCCAGCGCAGCCCCTGGGTCGACCCCCCGTAGTTCCTCGCCTTCGGATTCCAGAGGTAGAAGGCGAACATGGCGACGGTGAGGACCAGGGTCAACGACGCGAGTGCGCGGAGTCGCCCGCGACTGAAGAGGGCCCGCAACGTCCCGTAGATCGAGAACAGATAGAGGGGCGTCAGCGAGAAGACCCCGTGGTGCCCGAACGTCATGTGGAACAGGTAGACGGGGTTGGATTCGGGGTTGCTGTTGAACCAGTCCATCTCGAGGGGCGTGTTCCAGTAACTCCCCTCATACCGGTAACTCTTGGTGCCGAACTCCTCGTAAACCGGCGTGAATTGCCCGAACGCCAGGTATTGCGTCACCAAAAACGCCGCGCACGGCACGATCGCCGCGGGGACGAACGCGACGATCGTCGGCTTCGGGAACCGGATCAGGAGCATCAGGAAGATCAGGATCCCGAAGACGGCGGCGGGGAGTTCGTTGGTGGCGCAGAACGCCGCGAAGAACCCTGCGAGCGCAAACCAATGGCGGCCGCGCTCACCTTCGTCCCAGATCCTCGTCAACGCGTAGATCGTGACGAACGCGCTCGTGGCCGCGATGGTGTGGTTGTTCAAGGTCTGGTCGAAGACGAAGAGGAGCGTCCCCCAGGAGGCCCCCGCCAGGCTCAAGAACCAGGCCCAATCGTTCGAGGCATGGCGGTCGAGGAAGCGGGCGTAGAGGATCAGGAAGATCGTCAGCGGGACGACGTTGAGCAAGACGACGATCGGCTTGAAATAGAGCACATACACCGGCCATTTCACCGGGTCCGGCGGGGTTTCCAGGACGGGCTTGGCCTGCCCTTCCTTCTCGACCCAGCGCGGGAGCCGCTCCTGGTCGATGAACCGATCGAGCGGCACACCGGTCGCAGCCCGGAACGGATAGAGAATCCCCGCGATGATCGTGGGGAGGAGCGGCGGCTTGCTCGAATAGAAATGATCGGCCGGCTCGCCCTCTTTCCAAGAACGGGGGGCAATGGCGTACTCGAACTTGCGGAGGGCGCCGTCCTTGTCCGTCGGGGCCGTCAGCTTGTTCGGCTTGTTGACCTTGTCCTGGGTCTTGCTCTCCCAGGGACATTCGTCGATGACATAGCTCCCACGCTCGAGGAGGCTCCAGATGGTGCACCAGCGCGAGATGTCGTTGGCCGCGACCTGGGTCGGCATCTTCAACGTCAACCCGAGCCCCTGCGCCGTGGCGGCCCCGATGACGATCAGGGCGAAGAACTGTCGCATCTGGGAACGAGCCGGGGTTTCCTCGAAATCGACGCTGGCGTTGCTCATCCTGGGGTCTCCACCTCGTCCGGACGGCCCGTCGTGGTCGTCCCGACTCTTTCGGAGATGCTGAAGGTGTCTTCCGCTCGGATGTTATACGACGTGACAAGCTCGGCGAGGATGCCGAGGCTCAGGAGTTGGGTCCCCACCCCCAGGAGGGTCGCCGAATAGAAGAGGAACGGACGATTGCCGATCGGACGATCCCCCAGCACCCAACCGACGGCGAGGATAAACATCCCCAGCCCTCCCATGACGAAGAGGCCAAGCCCCAAGGCCCCGAGGACGTGGAGGGGACGCTGGCTGAACCGAGTCAAGAACCGGACGGTCAACAGGTCCAGCAATCCTTTGATGAAGCGTGCCACGCCGTACTTGGACGAGCCGAACCGCCTTGCTCGGTGTCGCACCTCGATCTCGCCGACGCGAAACCCTCGGGCGTGGGCGAGCACGGGCACGAAACGATGGAGCTCGCCGTAGATCCCGACCTCGCCCAGGACTTCTCGTCGGTAGGCCTTGAAGCCGCAGTTGTGGTCGTGGAGCCAGCAGCCCGTCATGCTGCTCACCAACCGGTTGAAGATTCGGCTGGGAAAAACCTTGTGCCAGGGGTCGTGCCGGGTCTTCTTCCAACCGCTCACGACGTCGAACCCTTGCTCGAGGCGTTCGAGGAAACGGGGGATCTCGGCCGGGTCGTCCTGGAGGTCGCCGTCGAGCGTCAGGATGACTTCGCCCCGTGCCCGTTCGAAGCCGGCGGTCAGGGCGGCGGCCTTGCCGAAGTTGCGCCGGAAGCGGATCCCTTGCACCCGGGGGTCGATCCCCGCGAGCGTCGTGATGACTTTCCAGGAGCCGTCTCGGCTCCCGTCGTCGATGAGGATGAACTCCGCGGCCCCGATTCCTCTCGAGGCGACGACGGCGTCGAGCTCGGCGTGGAGGGCGGCCAGGCTCTCTTCTTCGTTGTTGACCGGGATCACGACGCTGATCATGAGGCCTCGGCCTTCACGGGATATCGGGGACGAAAGGCGGTAAGGCCCGCGGCGGCGAGCAGCTCACCGAGGACCCAGAGGAGCCTCAACGCGAGCGCGGCGAGGACCGATAGCTCGTCGCCGACGACGGGCTTGAGTGTGGCCATGATGATTCCCTCACGGACTCCGAGGCCCCCGGGGAGCACGGCGACCACGAAACCACCGACGGTCGCGAACGCCACGCTGGCGATGACCATCGGCCAAATTTGAAGGGGGACCGCCCCGGCCGAGAAGGCCCGCAGGACGGCGACCAGGCTCAATCCCAGGAAGAACCATCCGACGACCGACCAGAGCAGTCCTTCGAACAGGAGTTTCCGGGAGAACCGAGGGAGGGCGTCGGGGCCGACCCCCTTCAAGGGGCGGCTCAGAAGCCTGGAGATTCGCGGGAAGACGAGGGGGTCGACCACGGTCAGCATCATCGCCGAGAGGGCCAGACCCGCCACGACCGGCCAGCGTTCGAAGCGGTCGGCGGGCGCGAGGAGAAATCCCACGAACGTGAACATGCTCCCGGCGGCCATCATCACGAGAGTCTCATATAACGTCGCGAACGTGGCCGTCGCCGCCCTCGCCCCGTGCGGGACTACGAGGCCGACCCTCATCACCACGACCATCGCCTTGCCCGGAACATATTTGCCAAGGTGGCTGATCAGGTAGGACCGGAGCGCGGCGAAGACCCCGACAGGCGTCGGGCTCTCGGCCAGGACTCGATGGAAATAGAAGCCGTAGGCACTGAGCCCGACCAGGTAGGAGATCAGCCCAAGCCCGAGCCAAATGGGCTCGACTCGGATTGCTCCGCCGTGCTCATGGAGCTTGGTCCAGGTCTGGACGACGTGGCGCCCGACCGCGAAGAGGACGACCAAGCCTACCAGGGTCTTGAGGGCGAACTTGGTCCGCTTGTTCGCGCGCTGCTTGATCCCTTGAAGGACCTTGCCCGGGAAGGTCATCGTGTCGGCCGAGGACCAACCGGTTCGGATCATCGTGGTGGGGAGGGGGTCGGGGTGACGAAAGGGTCGCCTGGTGGGTGGAAGCTGGAACGCCGCACCCAAAATATCGGCCCGACCGCCATTTCGCAAGGGGGCGCGGACCGCCCATTGCACGAGGCACCGTTACAATCGCGCGTCGACGTGAACCCGATCGCCAAGCGTCCGGGAAGCAGGGCGATCACCCGTTGACGCGAGGTCGAAAACCCCATGCCTCGGCCAAGCCCAAGATTCAATGACTAATATTAAATATAGAGACTGAACATAAAATCAAAATTTAAAACCTAGAGACTTGTTGCGGAGGAAGCCCTTCACTACGGACCCAACTTCGGGGGGGATCAAGCGGCGGGAAGCGAGGTCTCGAGCGGGGGAGACTTCGGCTACCGATCAGGAGTCCGGCCACGAAGAGGGTGCCGTTTCGGGAGACGGACGGGTGATCGAGGGCGTCCCGGCAACGCCCACGGGGGGCGTTGTCGGGCCACGCGCGGAGACTCGACCGATCAGCGGGAGGTTCCCAGGTTCTCGAACAGGTAGAGGCCGCTCTTGCCTGGGCAGAGGAGGTCGACGTCGCCGTCCTTGTCGATGTCGATGGCGGTCAACTGGAGGCCGGTACCCGCGGTTCCCGCGGGGAAGTCCTTCTGGGCGTTTCGCTTGGGCCCTTCGGCGGGGGCATTGGCCGCGGCGACGCCCTGGAAGATGACGTGCTTCGTCCAGGCCTTGGCGTCGGGGTCGAAGCGGTACCAGGCCACGAGCGAGCCGTCAGTCGCGCCCGGCTCGATCTCGTGGGCATAGACGCGCTTGCCGCTGACGAGCTCGTTGGCCTTCCCGTCACCGTCGATGTCGGCCCAGATCAGGGTATGCACCGAGGCGACCGTCTTGTCGATGATCTCCTTGGTCCAGGTCCGCTCGCCGTTCGGCCCCTTGCCCTGCTTCTCCCAGCAAAGGTTGTAGTCGTGACCCATCCCGTAGACGAGGTCCGACAGGCCGTCTCCGTCGATGTCACGCGCGAAGATCTGGATCCCGGTCGCGCCGAGATTCCAGTCGGCATGCCAGGCCCAGGTGTCCGACTTGGGGTCGGAGGGGGCCTCGAACCAGCCCTTGGGGGTCAGGAGATCGACCCGGCCATCGCCGTTGAGGTCGCCGGAGCCGACTCCGTGGCCGGCCGCGTCCTTGCCGAAGTCGTGCTTCTTCCAGGCGGGCGAGGCACCGGCCTTCTCGAGCTCATACCAGACGAGCTGGGTGACCGAGTTCGGGAGCACTTCGGGCTTGCCGTCTCCCGTCAGGTCGACGAGCACGCCGCACTCGCTCGGGCCGGGGACGTCGATCTCGTGATAGGCCCACTCGGCCCCCTTGGTCCCGGGGTTTTCCAGCCAGCCGACGGCCTTGGTGAAGTAGGTGCACGTGACCACGTCGGTCCGCCCGTCGCCGTTGACGTCGAGCGGGAGGGTGGCGAAATCATTCAAGTAGGAGCCGACCCGTTCCACGGTGCGGACCTTCACGGGCGTCCAGTCGGGCGCCTGGTACCACGTATCCCCGGAGAAGAGGTCGAGCTTGCCATCGCCGTCGACGTCGAAGGCGCTCGCGGCCTCGAATTCGCTCTTCCCATTGATCGCGTGCTGCTTCCAGGCAGGGTCCGCCGCGAGGGCCTGCGTTCCCGACGCGAGCAGGAGGCCTGCGGCCAACATCCGAGAGAGTTTCAAGGCTCAATCTCCTAGGCGAGGTCGGGGTATGGGAATGCGCGGAGAGGCCTCGCCTCGCCGCGGGTCATTCGTCATCGGGATCTTCGGGGTCGTCGGCTAAGTCGGGCTCGTCGGGATGGACTTCCCAGCCGAGATCCTTCGAGACCGCCTCGATGACGCGCAACGCGGGGTCGGGGTCGAGGGCGGTCAACTCGAAGTTGATCGCCTCGAGTCGCGGTCCTTCGATCACGGCGTAGCCGCGTAGCCGGAGCGAGGCGATCTCGATCCACGAGGCGCCTACCGACTCTCGGGTCACGACCACGGGGCCGCCGACCTCCGAGAGCCGGGACACCCAGTCCTCGAGCGTCCGTTCCGGGGTATTCCAGTCGGGGATGACCAACAATTCGATCATGAGACTTCCGAGGGCTCGTCGACTCAAACTTTCGGCAGGGTCCAGGGGGCTCGATATTCTTCACGGGCGAGGTAGCGATTCGCCTCGGGATGGTTCGTCACTCGTTCGGCCTTGGCGTCCCAACGGATCTTCTCGCCGGTCCAGAGCGCGATGTTCCCCAGGCTTCCGACCGAGGTCAGGCGATGGCCGTATTCGAACCGACAGGAGCACGGGGTCCGGGTCTTGATCCCCTGGATCCATTCGTTGTGATGACCGATCGAGCGTGGGAGGGTGGGGAGTGGCTCTTTGATCACATTCCCCTTCTCGGGGATGATCTTGTAGGCGTTGTAACCGGCGACGAGCGTCGCTTCGGTCCCCTGGAACATGATCCCCTGAGTCTGGCCCTCAAGCCCGTGCGCATTGGCGTCGGTCTGGCTCCAGACCATGTCGAAGCCCTTCGGCCCTTTGGCGTAGTGGTAGAGGACTTCCAACGTGTCGGGGACCTCGGCGTTGTCGTCGAGGGCATACCGGCCGCCCGTCGCCGTGATCGTCTCGGGTGCCTCGACATCCATCGCCCAGTGGACGAGGTCGACGATGTGGCAGCAGAAGTCGGTGAGGATCCCCCCGCCGTAGTCCCAGAAGTAGCGCCAGTTGAAGGTGAATCGGTTGGGGTTGAACGGACGCTTGGGGGCCGGCCCGAGCCAGAAGTCGTAGTCGCATCCGGGGGGCGGTGCGCAGTCGGCCGGGCTTCCCAGACCTCGACGGTCGGCGGCCATCCAGACCCTGGTCTTGCTGATCGTGCCGAGGGCGCCGGACTGGACGATCTCGACCACCCTGCGGTAGTTCTCGCCCGCATGGATCAGGTTGCCCATCTGGGTGATCCGGCGATGCTTGCTCGCCGCATCAACCATCGCACGCCCCTCGGCGATCCGGAACGCGAGCGGCTTCTCGCAGTAGACGTCCTTCTCGGCCTGACAGGCGAGGATGGTCGGGATGGCGTGCCAGTGGTCGGGGGTCGCCACGACGACGGCGTCGATATCCTTCCGATCGAGGATCTCGCGGAAGTCCTTGTGTGTGGACGGCTTACCATCGGCCAGCGATTTGGCCCGGAGCAGGTGCGTTTCGTAGACGTCGCAGACCGAGGCGATCTGGACGTCGGGCAGACCCTTGAAGATGTTGAGCAGGCCGGTCCCCATGCCGCCCACGCCGATGATCCCGAGGGTCACCTTCTCGTTCGCCGAGACCGGCTTCGACCTCGGTGCCGTCTCATCGGCATCCGCCCGAGTTCGACTCAACGCCCCGGCGGCGATCGCCGAGGCTGCCAGGAAATCACGACGGGTCACGGAGTTCATCGAGAACACTCCTGGGCGAGAAGGTTGCGGAGGGCGTCGATCGGCGAGGCCTCATACCCCGTTGCGTTCGTAACAGACCCGCGAGGGAATCTCAAGCCGCGCGCGACGAAGCCGATCACCGGAGGATGTACGCAACGAGAAGATTCAATCCACCAACAACAGAATGAACATAAATTCGAAAAAATCAAAATCTGCGTTCATCCGCGTCTTTTGTGGATTGATCGGTGTCTTCGACCTTGTCTTCAATATCGAGGGACGCTCGGGTCGACCAGTTGCGACCAGGCGTCGATGCCCCCTTCGAGGTTGGCGATCGACGTCAGGCCGTTTCGGACCAGCCACTCGGCGACCGCCATCGAACGGACGCCATGGTGGCAGTAGACCACGAGCATGGCCCTTTGGCCTTCCTCGTCCAGTTCATCGAACCGGGAGGGGACTTGGCCGATGGGAATGTGGAGGTTGGGGATCGACTCGGGGAGGGAGATCGCGCAATAGGCACGTTCCCTATCCTCGCGGACGTCGAGGACGGCGATCGATTCGCCGCCCTCGAGCCGCTTCTGGAAATCGGCGGGACTGATCCGGACCACCTGAGAGTTAGACACGAGTCGGAGGACTTTCCATGAGGCTCACTTCGCAGCGAGCGGGACGCCGAAATCGCCGAGCAAGTTCCGCCAGGCGCTGTGGATGTGGTTGCCGTTCGTCTGGGTGTTGTTGAACTCGATCAGGAACGTCGGCCCCTGGACCTTGTACGCGTGGGGCTGATTGCGTTCCGCCGGGCCGGTCCAGGAGAACTTGACGTTCTCTTCGCCCGCCTCCTTGATCTCCTTCACCCACTCCTTGTAAACGTCCTCGGGCATGTCTTCCGCGTAGGCGGTGACCAGCGAGCGGAGCATACCGCGTTGTTCGTCGGTCAACCGGGAGTATGCAATCCCCTCGGCGGCCTCCGTGGGGGGCTGCGCGATGTTGGCCGCCCGGATGTCGTTCGGGGCCTTTTCGGCGGTGATGGCGACCTTACGCTGCGCTTCGTCGAGGGCCTGCACCAACCTCAGGGCGCGATCCTCGACGTCGGCCAGGGTCCTGAGCCCTTGGCGCGGCCCCTGGCGGACTTCGGCGGGATTCGCCCCGAAGAAGGCGGGGGTGGCGGAAACGATCTTCCCGCCATCCAGGGTGAAGTTCAGCGAGAGGTGGTGCCCCTCGATACGCCAGCCCCAGCGCCCGGTCTCGCCCGGGGTGCCGAAGATCGTGAAGAAATAGAGCTCGGGGTCACGAACCGGCCCCGATCCCTTCTCGAGGTCGAGGAGGATCTGCTCGAGGCTCATGATGGTGGTCGCCTTGAGATATCCCGAAGCGCCGAGGCCCGTGTGGAGCAGGCCGAAGGCGAGGGATTGCTGGGCGGGGGTCATTTCCTTGATAGGCAGGCCCTTGCGAGGGCGAGGGATGAAGTGCCAGTTCAGGCGTTCGGGCGAACCGAACTCGAAGCTGAGTTTCGCCGTCTGGGACTTGTCGAGGGCGGCCAGCAGACGATTCGCGGCCGTCGACATCCGGTTGGCCGTCTGGTCGACGTAGGCGTTCGCCCATAGGGCCAGGCCGACGACGCCGATCGCCGCCAGCAGCAGACTCGGCTTCATTCCACGCATTTGCGAAGGCTCCCACCACGAATGGTGCACGCGGCGTGCGGGGAGCACGCCCGCGACCGACCCCGGGCCGAAGGCTCGGCCCCCTTTCGTCTTGAATCCGACACATCCTAGACGCTCGAATTCACCCCTGCCAGGAAAATCTTGCTCCGACAAACGTCGGTGTTGTCACGGAACGTGTGGCCCCCGGTATTGCGCATTAACGAATTGATTCCAACGCAGGAATCTTCGACGGATCGCCGACGAACTCTCCAGATCGGGACCCTTCCGCTCCTCGCTGGCCGAGCTCGAGGTGCCGGGCATCGTTTTTGCCGCATTTCGAGGGACGCTATCATCGAACTTATTCGTTTAATATAATTTAGGCGAGGTTTGGGTCCGCACGTACGTTCGAGTCACCGTGAATCAGTGGGGTTGTGGATGGCACTCGAGTTCGCGCCTGGCAAGACGCGCATTGGTTGGATCGGGACCGGGGTCATGGGGACCTCGATGTGCGGCCATCTCATCGACGCCGGATACCAGGCCACGGTCTATAACCGGACCGCGTCCAAGACGAAGGTGCTGACCGACCGAGGGGCCAATCTCGCCAAGACCCCGCGCGAGTTGGCCGAGACCTCGGACGTGATCTTCACGATCGTGGGCTTCCCGCGCGACGTTCGAGAAGTGATCCTTGGGGAGGATGGTACATTGGCCGGGTCGAAGCCCGGTCAAGTGCTCGTCGACATGACGACGAGCGAGCCGGCCCTGGCCCGAGAAATCTTCGAGTCGGCGAAATCGAAAGGGGTCCACGCGGTCGACGCCCCCGTCTCCGGGGGAGATATCGGGGCGCGTGAGGCCCGGCTCTCGATCATGGTCGGCGGCGAACCCGAGACGTACGAGGCCCTCCTCCCCGTCTTCCAGGTGATGGGGAAGACGATCGTCCACCAAGGGGCCGCCGGGGCCGGCCAGCATACGAAGATGGTCAATCAGATCCTGATCGCCACCAACATGATCGGGGTGTGTGAAGCCCTGCTCTACGGCCACAAGGCCGGACTGGACCTGGACGAGGTCCTCAAGAGCGTGGGAAGCGGGGCGGCCGGTTCCTGGAGCCTGAACAACCTCGGGCCGCGGGTGATCGCCGGCAACTTCGAGCCGGGGTTCTTCGTCGAGCACTTCTTGAAGGATATGGGAATCGCCCTATCCGAGTCGAAGCGGATGAATCTGGCGCTGCCCGGCCTGGCCTTGGCCGAGCAGCTTTATCGAGCCGTCGAGGCACAGGGACTCGGGCGGAAGGGCACTCATGCCTTGATGCTCGCCCTGGCCCGACTTTCTCAGGTCGAGTGGAAGCATGCGTCAGCCTGATGCCCTTCACGTCTTACCCTCGACGCCGTTGAGGAGGGGCGTATCCATGAACACGCCCGATCCCGGCGAATCCCTGACTGCGAATCGGCCTCGGATCCTGCTCGTCGAGGACAACGACGCGGCGAGCAAGGGGCTCTCGAGGATTCTCGCCGTCATGGGGTATGACGTCACCGTCGTGACCGATGGCACTTCCGCGCTCGAATCGTTGCGGTCCGCGCCTCCTCCCGACTTCCTCCTGACCGACCTCAGACTCCCCGACCTGGATGGACGCGAAGTGGCCCGTTTCGCCTCGCAACTGGTCCCGAGGCCCCGCGTTGCGCTCATCACCGGGTGGGACATGGACACCACCGTGCAGGACCGGAAGTCGTGGGGGATCAACTGGGTCCTCCTCAAGCCGCTGGATATCTCGGAACTGATGGCGAAGCTGCGGAACCCCGACGGCGACGAGCCGGAGACCCCGGGGCCGACTAATTCGAACTGAGCCAGTGACCGCCGACAGTCATCGACGCGAAGTGTATCCGGGACCGCCTTGAGTGAGTCGGGCACCTCGGTTATCATTTGAAGCTTTCACGACTCACCGTGGTCATCGTTCGGTGGCACGGTCCCGGCAGGTTCGTTGAGGAGAACGCATGGCCAGTCGTCGTCGAGGAAAGGGCCGCCGCAAGGTCGGCCGGAAGAAGCGTCGGATGCGTAGCAGGATCCGGCACCGCAAGAAATAAGGTCGGTGACAGGCCCGCTCCCTCGAGAGTAAAGGCGGGCGGCCGCTTCGCGTCCGAGAAGATCTTCTCGGACTCGACTGGTCCCGCCGGTGCCTCCCCTCTCCGTTCGTCCCGAGCGAGAGGCGACCCACGAAACAAGATCCCCAACGCCGCCCCGGTGGGCTCGACCCCAACGGGGTGTTTTCGTCGGTCACGCCAATACCTTACGGATCGCCAAGCCTTCCACCATTGGCCTAGGACGGCGGTTTGCGTATCATTGTCCGGGGGGATATCTTCAGACTCATCCCGGGGCCTGGGAGCCGGCCATGGATCACCGACCTTCCCTCGATCTTCTCGAGTCGACGCATTTTTTCCCGGGCGTATACCAGATCAAGGCCATCGGAATCGCCGAGAACGGTTTCGCCGACCGCGTGGTCGAAGCCGCCGCGGCCGAGGTTTCGGGGACTTCGGAGTTGGATTACTCCCTCCGGACGACTCCCGGTGGCCGCCACGTGGCAATCACGCTGGATATCACGGTCCAGAATGCCGAACAGGTCCGTGGGATCTATGCCAGGATTCGGGCACTCGAGGGTTTGACGCTCCTCTTCTGATGTCGGCCCGTATGTCGCCGGACCTGCGGATCGGATTGACCACGCCGAGACGCAAGGCATAGAGTATCCCTCCTTGGCCCCGCCGTCGGGGCTCGCCCTCAAACTCGAGGCATTCTCCCAGCGATGATCGAGCCTCCCTCGCCGCCGGAACGGATCGACCTTGCGCGTTGCGACGACAGCCGAGATGCCGTGCATCGGGCCGTAGCCTGCCTGGCACAAGGTGGGATCGTCGCCTTTGCGACCGAGGAGATCCACAGTTTGGCCGCGAGCGCGCTCCAACCCGAGTCGGTCGCGAAGATTCGTGCGACGATCCCCGAAGGAGGACCTTCGGGCCTGACGCTCCTGATCAAAGGGGCGGTGGAAGCCGAGGACTGGTTCCCCAACCTCTCGGGCATCGGTGCCAAGTTGGCCCGCCGGGGCTGGCCGGGGCCCCTGACGCTCCAGTTCCCCGACGCCTCCGAGCAAGGCCTGTCGCACCGGCTTCCTCCGCAGGTTCGGTCGAGCCTTTTCCCCCAAGGTTCGGTGGCGTTGCGATCCCCCTCCCATCCCTTCCTCCGCGAGGTGCTCCGGCTCCACCCTGCCCCGCTCGTCCTGGCGGAAGTCGATCGGCCCGAACCTGGAGTTGAGACGACATCCGGCGCGTTCGCAACGTTGCCGGGCCTGGCCTTGGTCGTCGACGACGGTCCCACGCTCCTCGAGTCGGTTTCGACGGTGGTCCAGGTCGAGGGCGATCGGTGGGAAATCACCCGCGCCGGTGGCTTCGATGAGACCTCGATCCGGCGGATGGCCGGGACGATCCTCCTTTTCGTCTGCACGGGGAATACCTGTCGAAGCCCCATGGCCGAGGCCCTTTTCAAGGTCTTACTCGCCAATCGGCTTGGATGTGACATCGACGAGATCGAGGAGCGAGGATTCGTCGTCTCCTCCGCTGGCATCGCCACTTCGAACGGGATGCCCGCCGCCGGTCACGCGATCGACGTCGTCCGTTCCCGAGGCGGCACGCTCCAGAATCACAGCAGTCGGCAACTCACCCCCGACATGATCCTGCACGCCGACCACATCCTGACGATGACCAACGATCATCTCGACACACTGCTCGACCACATCCCCGAGTGCGCCCCTCGCGCCCGACTCCTCCATCCGGGCGGGGACGACGTCGCCGACCCCGTCGGCTCGGATCGAGAGACCTACCTCCGCACCGCCCGCGCGATCGAGGACTATCTCCAAAGGTTCCTCGACGATCTGAACCTCTAGCGCAATTCCTGGATGTACCGCCCACAAACGCGGGGCAGGAATGCCCCGCCAACCGGCGGTTTGCGGAGTTCGCAGGGTGGGTAGGGCACTCCTTCCCCGCCAAGGTAAGAAGGCAACGGCGCGTCCCCCCTTCGCCAAGCCCGATCGCGACCCAACCGATTGCCGCTCTTCGACCTCCGATCAACGTCTCTCTCCAGCCCTCTCGCGAAGGCGAAGGCCTCGGCTTGGCCCATCAGCAGTTGCTGAGCGGGCGCCGAGACCCCTCGATCCGGATCATCGACTACTTGGGCCCTGGCTCGTTGTGCCCATGCCCTGCGGTGTGGCCATGCGGCTCGCTCAAGGGGGACTTCGTCGCGCGTTTGAGAAGCTTCCGGCCACCGTCGAGCCGTCCGAACAGGTAGTAGAGGCCGGGGATGACCAGGACGCCGATGATCGTGCCGAACAGCATGCCTCCGGCGCCCGTGGTGCCGATCGTCCGGTTCCCGATCGCCCCCGCGCCGGTCGCCACGACCAACGGAAAGAGGCCGGCGATGAAGGCGAAGGAGGTCATCAAGATCGGCCGGAATCGAAGCTGGGCGCCTTCGACGGCCGCCTCGTGGAGTGACACGCCCTGGAGCCGTCGTTGGACCGCGAATTCCACGATCAAGATCGCGTTCTTGCCGAGCAGACCGACCAGCATGACCAGGCCGATCTGGGCGTAGACGTCGTTCGCCAGGCCGAGGGCCCGGAGGCAGAGGAACGAGCCGAAGACCCCGACCGGCAGCGACATGACCACGGCCAGCGGCAGGATGAAGCTCTCGTACTGCCCGACCAGCACCAGATAGACGAAGGTCACGACAATAATAAAGATATAGACCGCCTCATTCCCCTTCCTCGCCTCGTCGTAAGCGAGCCCTGACCAGCCCACGTCGTATCCGCGGGGCAGCGTCTTGGCGCCGACCTCCTTGATCGCCTGGATGGCCTGGCCGGTGCTGTATCCCGGTGCCGGCGCGAGTTGGATGGCGGCAGAGGTATAGAGGTTGTAGCGAGTGATCTCATTCAAGCCTTGCTTCTTGACCAACGTCGTGAACGCCGAGTAGGGGACCATCTCCCCCTTGTCGTTCTTGACGAAGAGGTTGTCCAGGTCCTCCGGATAGCGCCGGAACTCGGATCGGGCCTGGACGAACACCTTGTAGAAGAAGTTGAAACGAATGAAACCTTGTTCCCAGGTGCTTCCGATCAGGATGTTGAGGTTGTCCATCGCGGCCTTGATCGAGACGCCCTTCTGCATCGCGACGTCGTTATTGATGACCACCTCGTACTGCGGATAGTTGGCGGCGTAGAAGGTGAACAGGTTCGCCACTTCCTTCCGCTTTTTCAGGGCGGCCATGAACTTTTCCGTCACCTGCCCGAGCCGCTGGTAATCCGCGGAGAACGTCATATCGAGGACGAGCATCGAGATGCCGCCGGCGGTGCCGAAGCCGGGGACTGCGGGCGGCTCGAAGAACTCGAGCTTGACGTTGCTGATCTTGGTGCTTTTCTGTTCCAGAGTTCGAATAAGTTCTCGCGCGGTCCTTTTCCGGTCGGACCAGTTTTTCAGGTTGATGATGCAGGTGCCCGAGTTCGAACCGCGGCCTTCGGTCAGGACTTCGTAGCCGGCCAACGAGGTCACGGAGGTGACCTCCTTGATCTCTCGGGCGATCTGCTCGAGTTCCTGGGATTTGGCGTTCGTATACTCGAGGGTGGAGCCCGGTGGCGTCTGGAGGACCGCGTAGATAATGCCCTGGTCCTCGCCCGGGATGAAACCCGTCGGGAGATGCGTGTTGACCGAAACGATGCCCGCAGCGAATGCACCGACGATCGCCATGGTCAGGACTCGTCGCGTGGCGATGCGTCGCACGATCGCGGCGTAACCGACCGTGATCTTCTCGATAAGACGGTCGAAAGGCTTCCTCACGAGCGGGATCAGGATGAGCCCGAAGCCCACCGGCCCCCACAACTCGTAAGCCAGATACGTCACCACTCCCAGGGTCAGCAGTCCTCCGAGTGCAATTAGGATCCTGACGCCCAGCCCGCGCGTCCTCCTCGCGGCGGGCGTGGGAGACGCAGTGCCGCCGTCGCTCGGATGAGCCTCATGTCCGGGGTGGGCGTGGGGCTTGAGGATCATCGCACAGAGCACGGGCGTCAGAGTCAGGGCCACCAGTCCCGACAGGATGATGGAGGTGGCCATGGTGATCCCGAACTCGCGATAGAACGTGCCGACCGCGCCGGGGATGAACGTCACGGGGACGAAGACCGACGTCATCACGAGGGTAATTGCGATGATCGCGCCCGAAATCTCTTGCAAGACCTCGAAAGTCGCCGTGTAGGGCGACAAGTGCTTCTGGGCCATCTTGGCATGGACGGCCTCGACCACCACGATCGCGTCGTCGACCACGACCCCGATGGCGAGGACCATCGCGAAGAGTGTGATCAGGTTGATCGAAAGGCCCATCAACCTCAGGACGAAAAACGAGCCGATCAGCGACACCGGGACCGCCAGCGTCGGGATCAGCGTCGACCGCAGGTCACCGAGGAACATGAAGACGACGAGCGACACCAGGATGAACGCCTCGAGGAGCGTGTGCAGCACCTTGTCGATCGACGCGTCCAGGAACTTGGACACGTCATAGGCGAACTCGTAGTCCATCCCCGGAGGGAAGGACTCTTTCTTGATCTGCTCGAGCTCCCCCTTGATCTTCTCGATCACCTCGGAGGCGTTGGACCCAGGCGCCTGTTTCAGGACGAGCGACGCCGCGGGGTGGCCGTTGATGTCGGAGTAGATGTCGAAGAACTGGGGCCCCAGCTCGACCTGGCCGACGTCCTTCAGCCGGAGTATCTCGCCGTCGGGATTCGCCTTCAGGATGATCTGCTCGTATTGACTCGGCTTATTGAATCTACCTATATAAGTTAATACATATTCTTTCGACTGCGACGTCCGGCCCGTCGCCTGGCCGAGTCGCCCGGGTGAGCCGATCATGCTCTGTTCCGACAGCGCCTTCATGACGTCCTCGGACGAGACGTTGTAGGCACGCATGCGGTCGGGGTCGAGCCAGACCCGCATCGCGAAGATGCGGTTGCCCAAGTTCCTCGGGATGCCCATGCCCTTGATGCGCTTGAGCCGGGGCATGACGTAGATGTTGGCGAAGTTGAAGAGATCTTTCTGATCGGCGTTGGGATCCGTGCTGTAAATATTCACATACATCAGCATGCTTGGCACGACCTGGCTGACGAGGATCCCCTCGCGAACGACCAGGGGCGGGAGCTGGAAGAGGACGATATTGACCCGGTTCTGCACGTTCACCACGTTGATATCGGGATTCGTTCCCGGTTCGAAGTAGATGATGATCGCGGCCTCCCCGGCGCTGGTGGCGGAGGAGGTGATGAAGCGCATGTTCTGGACGCCGTTGATGGATTGCTCCAGCGGGATCAAGACCGACTCGACGAGGACGTTGGCGCTGGCGCCGGGGTAGGAGATGGAAACCATCACGGTCGGCGGTGCAATATCCGGGAATTGTGCGATCGGGAGGGTCAAGATGCCCACCGCACCCAGGAAGAGGAGGATGATCGAGATGACGATCGCGAGCGCCGGCCGATCGAGGAATTTCGTGAACATGGCGTGAAACAACCCGTGGTGTTCGTTGTCATAAGGCCCGGGAACGACGGCTACTCCGCGCGGTATTTCTGGTTCGAGATGGCATCCTCGGGCTTGCGGAATTCGTATTCCACCTTCCCACCCTCCTGGACCTCTCGCACCCCTTCCAGGACAATCTTATCCTCCGCCTTGAGGCCCTTGTCGATGACGAAGATATCCTCCAGCTCGTGCGTGATGGTGATCAGTGTCTGGTGGGCGATACCCTTCGCGTCGATCACCCAGACGTAACGCTTGTCGAGAATCTCGAAGGTTGCGCGTTGGGGGATGAGGAGGGCGTTCCTGAACGGCCGGTTGATTTTGATGGTACCGGTCTGCCCGTTGCGCAAGAGGGCCTCCGGGTTCGGGAAATCGGCCCGGAATTTGATGTTCCCGTTCTCGTTGTTGAATTCGGCTTCGATCGCGCCGATGACGCCTTTTTGCGGGAACGTGTCGCCGTTCGCTAACACGAGCTCGATCTTGTCTTCGAGTTGATGCTGCTTACGTCTCGCCATGTATTCGAGGTAATATTTCTCGGGCACGTTGAAATAGACCCACATCACGCTGTTATCGGCCAAAGTCGTGAGGATGTCCCCTTCCCGGATGAGGCTCCCTTCTCGCTGGAGCAGGCGGTCGACGATGCCGCTGAAGGAGGCCTTGACGTCGGTGAAGCTCAGCTCGGCCTTCGCCAACTGCCGCTTGGCGTCGGCCTTCGCCAGCTCCGCCTCGTGAAGCTTCACGTCTTGATCGGAAACGAATTTTTGGCCGAGCAGGCTCTTCGCCTGCTCCCACTTCAACCGCGCGAGCTCGACCTCGGCGACCTCGGCGTCGAGCCTGGCCTTGTAGAGCACGGGGAGGACCTGGAACATGTAATCGCCCTCCTTGACCGCCTGTCCCTCCTGGATCCAGATCTTGTTGAGATACCCCCCTTCCAGGGCGCGCACTTCGATGTGACGCTTCGAGCGGATCTGGCAGACGAACGACTCGGTGATGGTGATGTCCTGGACCTTGGGGCTGGTCACGACGATCACAGCGTGTTCTTCAGTCGTTTCCTCACCCGAGGTGGAGAACGACTCGAACTTGTCGACCACGAAGGTCCTTGCCTCCTTGGATTTCGCGACGACTTTGTCGACCGCGACGTTCAACTTTCGCATGGATTCCGGCGGGAGGAGGTTGACCCCCATCTTCGACAATCCGATGATGCCGCCGACCGCCACTACGGCGACGACTCCGAGGCTAATTGCGGATCGCCGCATGACCACGACCATCGGCTTCATGGGCCCTTCCTCCTCCGGCCGGTTCGCGGCCGGTTGACTACCACGTCTGTCCGGGGCATTTCGGCTTCACCGCTCAACAACTTCAGGACTGCGTCGCTCTTCGGCCGTAACGACCCCGCAATGTGAGGATCTCACGCCCGGATAGGCCATGCAAGGATAGCTTGTGGAGGTCGCGTGGTGAGAGAACGAGACGGCAGGAAACGCTTGCCGAAGCGACCAAGTATTCGGCGAGACTTCAAGTATTCCTCCGTGAATCCCACCGGATGAGCCGACCGATCTCATGCCACCCGTGGGTTGCCAATCCAAGGACGCATTTGCCTGGCCGCCGAAGGATGCCAGGCCTGGAACCCTGCTCTCGACTCGGAACGTGCGACCCTGGAAAGGCTACCCTCTGTTTCGTCGCGACATCGTTCGTCTTCGGACCGGGACAACCGACCGACGACACGAGAACGCGGGATGACGGAAAAGACCCTCGAGAGTCGGCGACTCCCGAGGGTCTTCGTACCTGAAACGATCCCACCATCAAGGTCGACCTTGAAATGTAGGAGAAATGTGCTGGCAACAATGATATTGGCGACCCCCATCGCCGAATCATAATTGATCCTATCAGGAACGCGTTGCAACGCAAGTCGAGGGTTCAAATCGCCCTGAAGGGCCAAGAGTGCCAGCAGCTCGCGTAATCCGTAATCATCATTAATTGGCATTATTGGGTGCCACGTCTGTGTCGAGCGGCCTCGCGCCACTCATTGATGATGAGTTTGCAACCCTCATGCCGGTCACCGTCGGGTCCTCGGATTCTCCAGAAGGCTGGTACGGAAGGATCACGCCGATCTGGCGGGGTCTCGGGGCAGTCACGGCGAAGACGCCTCTACCGTTGAGGTCGATGTCCGAGATCTTCCATCGGAGTTCGCTGACACGATGGGATGGACGAAGCCTTCGGGCAGGCCATGGACCGAGGCAGGGATGACGGCGACGGTCAGGTCGAGATCTCGGAGGAGCTCCGCGACTCTCGGATCGCTCGCGACGGCGGCGCTGAGGACGAGACCTCCCGGCGAGCAGGCTGGAAGCCGAGACGCCACGTTGACGGTGGTCCCGAAGTAGTCGAGGTGGTCGTTGAGGGTCACGACCATCGCCGGGCCTCGATGGACACCGAGTCGAAACACGAGTCCCGCCGTTTTCCGGATCGGAGCGACGGCCGACACCATGTCGAGGGCGGCCTTGACCGCATCCACCGACTCCGAGAAGACCGCGACCATCCCCTCGTAAATCGTTTTGATGAGGGCGCCTCGATGGCTCCGGACGCAATCGTCGAGGATCCGAAAGTGCTCGTGGAGAATCGCGAACGCCTCCGCATCCCCCTTCTCGCCATAGAGCCGCCCGGCCTGGTGGAGTTCGGTCACCACGAGCGTCACCGTCTCCAGATTGATCAGCTGACCCGGCGAGAGTATCTCGCCGGGAAAGAGCGAGCGGAACAATGCGAAGGATGAGGCCCGAGCCGCGGTGAAGGCGTCGTCGCGGGGAGCAAGTCGCTCGATGCGCACGAGGATCTCCCTCCTGCCGTGGTTCTCGAGGGCGATCGTCTGCTGCGCGGGCTTGAGGGACCTGGGGAGTTCCTCCGCGGGAGTCTCGGTGAGTGAGAGGTCGAGGCGATTTACCTTGGCCTCCGCGCCCACCCGAAAGTCGAACGCGAATGCGAGTTGGGGTCCTCGGATCCGGTAGGATCCTTCGCCCAGATTCAGGTCGAGTGCCAGACGCTCCCCGGGCCCGATCCTCGCCTGCGCCACGACGTGCGGCGAGTGGGCCGGCCCTCCGATGCAGAAGGTACCGAGCTCCGCCGCGCGGATCTCGGGATGGGCCCGAAAGATGAGCTCGACCGAGTTGGCGAAGTCGAGCTCGAAATCGAGCTGGCAGGCCGCGCAATTCCCGTGTTCGCGGAGCGCCTGGAGGGTCCCGATGACCTGCGAAGGGATCCGGCAGATCGGGCAGAGGATGTCCCAGAGGAGGATCAACGCCCCTTCGCTCGCACCCCTGAGGCAGGCCGCAACGACCTGGTCAGGGTCGAGGCCGAGCCGACGAGCCAGGGCGAGCGGGCGTATCCTCGCAACGTCCTGCGCCGAGGCCCTCGCGAGGAAATCGCCGAGCCGCTCGGCGACAAGTGGGGCGACACCGTGTCCGACGAGCGACTCGAGGCAACGGGCAAGCCGCTTTCGCCGGTCGTTCGATAGCTCTGGGACGGCTTCGAACGGGTCGACAACCGGGTCGGCCCCCATCTTGCCGGTCAAGGCCGCGTCGATCCGCTGGTACGCCTGCGCGATCGAGCGACGGCCCCGGACTCCGATCTCCACGGCGGCCACCGCCCGGCCGAAAGCCCCATGCGAGGCGATCCGCACGGCATGGGCCAGGGTCGTCCCGCCACCAGCCCTCGGCGTAAGCTCGACGATGCTGATGAACCACTGGAACGGCCCTTCGGTGAACTCGCGGAAGACGCCGAGCCGACGCCCCTCGATCCACTCGAACGGGTATTCCTGCCAGGTTGAGGAGACGCCCGACTTGCGAATGTGGCCGAATCGTCGTGTGGCCCCTCCCTCATCGACATCCAGGGAGAACTCGATCGCCGGTAGGCCGATGGCACGGTTGAAACGCTCCGTGTTCGAGACATGCGGCCAGAGCTGTCGAGGGGTCGCCTCGAGCTCGAACCGGAAGTCGAATCGGCTGAGTTTCCCGGGGTCGACCTCGGGGATCAGGGGATGGATGACCATGCCCGTCGGCTCGCCCCGAAGCAACCGGTCGAGGTCATCGAGCATCTCGAAGGCGTCGGCGTAGCGCTCCTCGGGAACCTTGGCGAGCGCCTTGGCGATGACCTGGCCGACCCCGTCGCTCGCCGAAGTGTTCCACTCCCTCAGCGCCGGGGGACGCGCGTTCTGATGCATCGAGATCAAGCTCAGGGCCGACGCCGCCTCGAACGGAGGTCGACCCGTTAGCAGATGGAAGAGGGTCGCCCCCATTGCGTAGACGTCCGCAGATGGACCGAGCTCCCCCTCGCCCGAGCATTGCTCCGGGGCCATATAAAGAGGCGTCCCGAGGATCGCGCCCGCGTGCGTGACGTTGAGCGAGTCGGTCTCGACGACGTGGCGAGCAAGCCCGAAGTCCGAGAGCTTGACCCGAGGCGCACCCGACCCTTCGTCGTCGCGTCGCGCCTCGGGGTCGATCACCAGGATGTTCTCGGGCTTGACGTCGCGGTGGACGATCCCGCGCAGGTGGGCCGCCCCGAGCCCCCTGGCCACGTCGGCCATGATCGCCAGGGCGACCCGCTCTTCGAGCTTACCGTGCCTAGACAGATAAGAGCCGAGGGTAGTCCCATCAACAAACTCGAGTGCGATGTAATGAATACCCCGGTCTTCGTTCAGCTCGATCAGGTTCGTGACGAACGGATTGTTGACCTCCGCGAGGAGTCGAGCTTCCTTGTAGAAACGCCGCAACGAGTCGGGCCGTTTCGCCCAACGGGAATTCAGGATCTTGATGGCGACGATCGACCGGTCGGCGAGGTCTTCTCCCCGATAGACCGCCCCCATCCCCCCCTCGCCAAGCTTCTCGCGGAGCTGGAACCGACCGACACGCTCGGGGACGGTCGGCCTACTCTCCTCGTCAGGAAACGTCGACCGAGAACCGAAGCTCGCCACGGAGGCCGCCCCTGAGTCCCCGGTCATCCCCAGGGAGTCGGAGGTGATCCCGAACGGATCGACGAGGGCCGCGAGCCGGTCGCAAAACGATCGGGCCGACGGCCGTTCGTCGGGATTCGTGGATCGTGCCTCGGCGATCAAGCGAGATTCGGGCGACGACTCGACGGCCCGACCATCCCATCCCCTGCCGTCTCCGGGACCCGACCGGGAGAGACACCACTCCAGGAGCATCCCGAGGGCGAGGAGGTCGGCGTCCGGCGACCGGGTGGTCGACTCTCCGTTTCCACCAAGCCCCGACCAGTCGATCTTGAGGGCACCTCCACCCGCGACGACGATCGAACCGGGCCCTAGGCGGCCATGCGCCAGGCCGAGCCGGTGGGCCTCGGCGACGCCTCGGGCCACCGACAGGACCGTCGAGAGCGCAGTCGATCGCGAAAGCATGCCGGTCGCGAACGCGGAGGATTCGGCCATCGGCGTCCCCTCGACGTCCTCGAAGACGGCGAAGGCCGGGGTCCGATCGAGCTCGAGCTGAACGACCCGCCGGGCCGTTGGATCGGCGAGCATCGCCGCCCCTCGGAGTCGTTTCGAACGGGTCGCGGCCCGAGGCGAGTCGGCGTCGACGGGGCTGAGAACCCAGATCTCGACGACGGCGCCGGCCGTTGTGTCGACCGCCCGATAACGGACCCCCTCCGGCCCTGCTTCAACCTGTTGTTCAAGCTTATACGTGCCGAACATCGGTTTTCGTTCAATTCATGGGAATCAACCGACAACCTCCGGTCGCCGCCCGAGCATCACGGGCGGTCGCGTCCCACGCTCCTCGCGCGGCCGGGTCGGTTGGCCGTCGCCGACGGGGCAATCAAAACAGAAAGGACATGAGAGACGGGGAACGGGAGCGAATCAAGAGGGGCGGCCGACGGAATCCTTGTCTTCCGTCGACGGGAGGACCTCGACGAGGATGCGGCGGATCCGGGTCGGGTCGGCCCGTTGGACGGTGAGCCGATGATTCCCGACCACGATGCTATCCCCCACCTGGGCAATCCGGCCCAGCACGTCGAGGATCAGGCCCCCCGCAGTCTCCGCATCGGTCTCCGGGATCTCGACCCCGCAGGACTCGGCCAGGACGTCGAGCGGGCAGGCCGCGTCGACCTCGAAGATCCCGTTGCTGAGCGGGACAACCTGCGGCACTTCCCGGTCGAACTCGTCCTGGATCGGACCGACCAACTCCTCGAGGACATTCTCGAGGCTCACCATGCCGACCATGCTCCCGTATTCGTCGAGGAGCATCGCGAGGTGGACGCGATTGCGCTGAAACTCCACGAGCAGGAGGTCGAGCCGCATCGTCTCGGGGAGGAACGGGATCTCTCGGGCCCATTTCCGGAGGTCGGGCCGGCCATTGCTCGCCGCCCCGGCACGGAAGAGATCCTTGACGTGGATCATCCCGATGACGGTCGTGAGGTCGTCGACGCAAAGAGGGTAGCGTGTATGGCCGGCCTGTCGAGCGAGCCGGAGATTGTCCTCGAGGGGGCGCGACAGGCTGAGATAGACGATGTCCGGCCTCGGGACCATGATCCGCCTCGCGGTCTTCTCCTCGAGGTTCAAGACGTTCTCGATGAGGATGCGCTCGTTGCGCGAGAGGTGCCCCCCGGCGACGCTCTCGGCGACGATGTGCCGCAGCTCCTCTTCGGTGTGGGCGACCTCGTCATGATCGGTCTGGCCCAGGCCGAGCATCCAGAGGGTCATGTTGCTGGCGTTGTTCAGCAACCAGATGACCGGGAAGAACGTGAAGTAGAAGGCCATGAGCACCGGCGCGGTCACCAGCGAGGCCGTCTTGGCCGAGCGGATGGCCAGGGTCTTCGGCGCCTGCTCGCCAAGCGCCATGTGCAGGAAGGTGACCACGGTTAGGGCGATGAAAGGGGCGAGGATCGAGAGCGGCCCAGAAACATGCTCGCCGTCGGGGAAGCCGAGATAGGCCAACCCGCGGACGACCCCCGGCTCGACCCACTCGGAGCTCGCCTTCCCAAGCGCGAGACTTGCCACGGTGATCCCGAGCTGCGACGCCGAGAGGTAGGCGTCGAGGCGATCGAGGGCGCGGCTGGTGAGCTTGGCCGCCCAGTTCCCCTCTTCCACCAACTGGTCGATCTGGCTTGTCCGGACCTTGACCAGCGCGAATTCCGCGGCAACGAAGAACCCGTTGACAAACACCAGGCCCGCGATGATCAAGAACTCGGCGAGTCCCATCGAGCATGTTATCCGGTCGGACACGGGCGGCGATGATCTACGAACGAGTCGGATCACCTCGGCGTCGCGAGAGTCGTGAAGCGTCGAAGATTCTAACCGAAAGCGACGAAGGGAATCACGATCGAATTCCCTCCTCCTCGAACGAGTTCCGACGGCGAGGGTGCGACACCCCGTTAAGGATCGGCGAGTGGGACGGTTCTCTTCCCCGAAACCCGAAATGTCCGAGAGGGAGCGGGGTGGCCCGTTGAAATCTGAGCGGGCCTGGTAAAATATTCCGGCACCCTTGACTGGGGCCCAGAACGGCTTTACGATGCAAAGCAAAGAACGAGTGGCCGAACTCGCGTCGGAACGCCCACGACCTGTTCACGAGAGGCGGCGTGGAATGGAGCTTCGGGAGGCGTTGACCCAGATTTCGGAGATCCGGCTCCAACTGGCGCGGACCGAAGTCTTCCGCGGTTACCGGGCGATGCCGGTGGCTTTCTCTGGGGTCCTGGCGATTGCCGGGGCGGGCTTCCAGGCGGCCTGGCTCCGTTCACCGACGGAGGAACTGCCGGCGTACTTGACCCTCTGGGTCGGCGTCGCAGTCCTGAGCGCGTTGGCGGCGGGGGCCGAGATGGTCGTGCGGGCCAGGAATTCGCTCTCGCCGTGGACCCGGGAGATCACCTGGCTGGCGGTCGAACAGTTCGTCCCCTCGTTGATCGCCGGCGGGTTGTTGACGGGGGTGCTCTTCCGTTGTGCACCCGAGACTCTCTGGATGCTACCCGGCCTCTGGCAGGTCCTGTTCAGCCTGGGAGTCTTCGCCTCGAGCCGCCTGCTCCCGAGGGCGACGTTCGTGGTCGCTGTGTTCTACCTCGCTTCCGGACTCGGGACCTTGGTCCTCGCGCGGGGAGATGCGGCCCTGTCCCCCTGGGCGATGGGCTTGCCCTTCGGGGTCGGCCAGTTGCTCGCGGCGGCCGTGCTCTATCGCACGCTGGAGTGTCACGATGACTAAGCCCAACACCGACGAGTCGACCGGACGCTTCGCGTACGAAGGGCTCGAGCGCGTCTTCCACGAGAAGGCGAGGCTCGGGATCATGACCTCCCTCGTCACGAATCCCAAGGGGCTCGTCTTCGCCGACCTCAAAGAGCTCTGCGCCCTGACCGACGGCAACCTCAGCCGACACCTCCAGGTGCTCCACGAGTCGGGCTTCGTCGAAGTCTGGAAGGGCTTCCAAAGGAACCGACCCCAGACCCTCTGCCGGCTCACCGACGAGGGCCGACGCCGATTCCTCGAATACATCACCGTGCTCGAAAACGTCGTGGCCGACGCCCTCTCTGCCGCGAAGGCCCCGCCCGTCCCGGCCAAATCCCTCTCCGAAGGCTGGTCGACCGCGTGACCCAAGGCGGAACACCGCCCACCCACCGCATAGCGTCGGCCCACTTTACTTTGCAATACAAAGCCAAGGATTCTCTCGAGGTAGACCCATGAAAGTCGTCCGTGCCGAAGTGATGGGGATGTGCTTCGGGGTTCGCGACGCCTTGAAGATCATCGACCGCGTCGAGCAGCCAGGCGCCGTGACGATTCACGGGCAGCTCGTCCACAACGATGCGGTCCTCACTCGGCTCCACCAGGACGGATTCGGCATGACCGACGAGTCGAACCGGGGAGGAGTCCCCGAGACCCCGGTCGTGCTCATCACGGCACACGGGGTCAGCGACCGCGAGCGTCGCCGACTCTCCGAGGCGGGCAAGCAGCTCATCGACACGACCTGCCCGCTCGTGACGCGTGCCCACCATGCGGCCGTCAAGCTCCAGGCGGAGGGCTATCACGTCCTGGTCATCGGGCGTCGCGGCCACGTCGAGGTGCAGGGGATCGTCGAGGATCTCGAGAGCTTCGACGTCGTGCAGTCCGAGGCCGAAGTCGTCCGCTACCCGTTCGATCGACTGGGGATCATCTGCCAGACGACCGCCACGTCCAGGGCCGTCGAGCAGGTCCGCGCTGCCGTCGCCTTGAAGAACCCCGACGCGGAGATCCGGTTCGTCGACACGGTCTGCCTCCCGACCAAGGAGCATCAGCGCTCCCTGGAACGGCTCCTCGACCAGGTCGACGCGATGGTGGTCGTCGGCGGGTACAACTCGAATAACACGCGAGAGCTCGTCGCCCTTTGCCACTCGCGAGGAGTACCTGCGCTCCACGTCCAGGGGCCCGATGGCCTCGACGCCGAATGGTTCTCCGGCTACGAGACCGTGGGGCTGACGGCCGGGACCTCCACGCTCGAGGCGACGATCGAAGAGGTGCATCAGGCGATCTTGCGGATGACCGTCGAGGTCGAGGCCTGAGCCTTCAAGAACGCGTCCGCTCCGGAGAATGTCCCTCGACGGTCAGGGGGCGCCGGGAATCGACCTCGCCTTGGGGTCGTCGGGCGGGCGGTCCAGCTTGAGGAACGCGAAGAGGTCGATGAGCTCCCGGGGAGAGAGCTGTTTCTCGAGGTCCTCGGGCATTAGGGAGAGCGGGCTGATCTTCAACTCCTCCAGTTCGGCCCTAGAAATCGTCTCGAGCTTGCCCCCTTGAGTCTTGAGCACGATCCTCGAGGGGTTGTCCTCGACCAGCAGTCCGGTCAGGACTCGGCCGTCGGCCGACGCCACCGTCGTCGCCTGGTACGCGGCGCCGATCACGAGGCTCGGGTCGAAGACGTTCGAGAGCAACTGGTCGTAGGAACCTCGCCCGTTGAGGGTGATCTCCGGGCCGACGTCCTGGCCTTCGCCGTAGATCTTATGGCACTGGGCGCAGACCTTCCGAAAGACCTCGCGGCCGGCGAACTTGTCCCCCTTCTCGGTGCCGATCAGGCGGCGGACCTGGGCGATCACCTCGTCCCGCTTCGGGTCACGCCCCTCCCGGATCGTGCCCCAGCGGGCCTTGGCCTGCGCGGCGAGTTCGGGGTCCTTATTGGTTAACAGCTTCCGGACCTGATTCAGGTTGAGGGCATCCTTGTGGAGCTTCCCCTCATCGATCGCCTTCAGGAGAGCCCGACTCCACGACGTGCGCTGGGTGAGAAGTTCGACGGCCCTCGGCTGGAGTTGCGGGTCGAGCCTCGGGTAGGCCTCGAGGACGACTTCGCCGACCTTCGGATCATCCAGGCGACCGAGCGTCCCGAGTAACTGGCCCCGGAATTCGGCCGAGTTCTCCCGAGGGTTGGTCACGACGTCGGCGACCGGTCCGAGCACGGTCAGGTCCTTGACCGAGACGAGGGCCCCGAGGGCCTCGACCCGTTCGCCTGGCGTTTGCTTCGACGACCCGAAGACGCGCTTGGCCGCCGCGAACCCGCGAGGATCCTCCCAAGATGTCGCGAGTAAAGCCGCCTCGACATAGAGCGGACCGTCTTCGGGTCCTTCGAGAATCCTCCCGACCAGCGGCGAGAGCCCTCGCTTCAACGAATCGAGGCGAGGCCCGGCAATCTGGTCGGTCTGGATTTCCGACGCGAGCGACCGCATCACGTCGTCGGCCACGTCCGGGTCGGCTGCGGCCCCTTCGGCGATATGGCTCAGGAGTGCCACGACTGCGGAGGAGTCGGCTCGGCTCGCGAGGATCCGTTCGACGGCCCTCGGGATGATGGCATTCACCCCGGCGGCACGCTTGCCCGTCGCCCGAGTCGCGAACGCGACGAAGGCCGCCGATCCCTCTTCGAGCAAGGGGTGCAGGTTCTGCCAGACGACGTTCGGGATCAGGGGATCCCCGGCGCTCTCCGAGAGGACCTCCATCAAAATCGGGAGCGGTTCAAGGCCTTCGACTTTCCTCGACGCGATGGCGACCTGCAGCCGGACGTCGGGCGAGGGGTCGGCGGCCATCGCGGCCAACGCCGCTCGAAGGCCGTCGGCCACCCGGTGCTGATTCCCCGACGCCCTAACGCCCCAGGCCCGGAACGTCGGATCGTCGTGGGACAGGAGCGTCTTGAGAAAGCCCTCGTCGAGGGGCCCGCACGAGATGCGGGTCCAGAGAGCGTTCAGCCTCCCCTTCCTCGGTTGAGTGGCGTCGAGAGCCCGCGCCTCGAGCTTCTTGAGGATGCCGAACGAGTGGCGTTCGGCGAGCAGACGCGGGGCGATCTCGCGATCGTAGCCGTTGGGGCTCCCGAGGAGATCGATCAGGCGATCGTCCCCCTCCTTCGACAGGTCGAAGCCGGCGCGGCGGGGAGTCTCCTTGTAGCGGATCCGATAGAGTCTCCCCTTGAGGCGGTCGATCCCGGCGGGGTCTCGGTTGGCGTCCTGGTAGCAGTGGTAACGGTCGTACCAGTCGAGGATGTAGAGGCACCCGTCCGGCCCGGTCTTCTGCACGATGGGCATGAACCAGGCGTCGTTTGCAGAGAGGAAGTCGGGGGTGCCGGCCGCTGCATAAGTCGAGCCCTTCCGAATGAGCGTATCGGCGTTGATGCAGTTGCCGTGGATGTTCCCCATGTAGAGACGGTTACGGTACTCGACGGGGTAGGCGTCGCTATCGTAGTAGTGGATCCCCGCGTAAGCGGCACGTTGGTGCTCGTGCTCGACGATCGAGTCGATCTTCCAGGTAAACGGCGGATAAGGGCCGCCTTGTCGGTGGTAGTACCCGGTCTCGGTCAGGTGCCAAAGGTGATCGATGACGCAGGCGCTGGCGAAGGCATTCCCCTCGGGATCCCAGGCAATGCCCCAAGGGTTGCTTGTCCCCTCGCAGAAGAGCTCGAAGTCCCTCGTCACCGGATGGATCCGGAAGATGGCGCAGGTGAAGTCGAACATCCTGCCACGGTGCGCGATCCGGCTGCGATTGAAGACCCCGTTCCAGCCATAGAGCCAGCCGTCGGGTCCCCAGGTGAGGGAGTTGGGGAGCTCGTGCGTATCGAAACGGCCGAAGCCGGTGACGACCACCTCGCGCGTGTCTGCCTTGCCGTCCCCGTCCGTGTCCTTCAAAAATAGGAGATCGGGCGAGTTGGCGACCCAGACCCCGCCATGCCCGACCGCAATTCCCGAAGGGATGTTCAAACCTTCGGCGAAGGTTGTGAACCGGTCAGCCTTGCCGTCCCCATTTGTATCTTCGAGTACCTTGATGCGATCTCGCCCGACGCCGGGGGCCTTTCTGGGATACTCCAGGCTCTCGGTGATCCAGACGCGTCCCCGCTCGTCGAATGTCATCGCGACAGGGTTAACGATGTCCGGCTCGCTCGCGACGACTTCCACTGCGAAACCTTCGGGGACTTTCATCCTCCGGACCGCTTCCGTCGGTGACAGCGGATCATTGGGAGGCCGGTCCTGCCCGTGCGGAACGAGCTTAGGCCCCTGCCCCATCGCCGAATGCGAGAACAACGCCACCACGATCAGCGCCAACGACCGGAATCGCCGAAACTCGAAACCCGGTCTTTGCTTAAAAACCGGTTTTCTGACGGACCGGGTGCCGACACCCCGCGAGGGGTCTACAAGTTCGAGGGCATCAGCGTCTTGTAGGGTGGGCATCGCCCACCGCACCCCCGAACCACTGCTGGACGATGCCCACCCCTCGAAGGTCGGATTGAGGGAATCCACGACCACCTCTCGGGAGGGAGAGTCGACGTCTAGGGCGTCAGAAACCCGTTCTTTAAGAAGAAAGCGGGTTTCGGGACAGACATTTGCACGTGAAACGCCGATCATCATCGCCCCTCCTGCTCCCGGTGCCGTAACCCTCCCCCAGCATCGAGCCGGGGACGACCGCCGATCGCAGATTTACCAACACCAATAAATCGAGATATCTACAACTAAAAAAGAAGCGACACCTGCCCTTTGAACGCCGCCCATCCCTATCGATGCGAGACGGAGGCTACCGAGAGCCGGATTGAGGACGGGAGCCCCTCGAACGGGGATCGAAAGGCCCCGAGACCTGAGGCGTCACTTCTCCTCGGCCTTCTTCTCGCCTTCGGGAGCCTTTGGCGAATTCGGTACCTTGGCGAGTTCGCCCTGGAAGGCCTCGACCCCGGCCCTGGCGACGAGGGCGTCTTGTTCGCCGGTCCCGCCCCCGACGCCGACCGCGCCGATGACCTGGCCGTCGACGACAAGCGGGATGCCGCCAAAGAGTGTCGTGATCTTCCCGCCGCTGGCTGAGGCCGCATTTTGGAGGCTGAGGTTCAGGTGGGGATCGGGCGAAGCCGTCCCTTTCGGGATCGGGCCGGTCTCCTGGCGGTACGTGGCCGCGCTCGTCGCCTTGGTGATCGCGGTGGCAACGCTCGCCGGACGGGCGCCGTCCATCCTTTCGAATGCAATGAGGTGGCCACCATCATCCACCAGGGCGATATTGACCTTCAGCCCCATCTCGACCGCCTTCTTCTCGGCGGCCACGATGACCGTCCGTGCACCGGCGAGCGTCAGTCGGACCTGATTGCGAACCACAAACGGTGAGCCGTCCGAGGGGTGCGAAAAGCCCCAGTCCTTTTCGGTGACCGCCGGGGTGGCCTGGACCTTCGCGAGGATCCCGACGATGGCCTCGACACCGATTCGAAGACCATTGTCCGCGTCCCCCGTCCGCAGGCCACGAATGAATGCGTCACGAATCTCTCGCTGCGGAACTTCACCCACGGCCGAGCGGGCTTCCTCGGAAACCCGGACCTCGATCTTGTGCTCATCCTTTGCGAGGAGGACATAGACCGCCTTGCCCTTGAATCGCTCGGAGTTTTTCAGGGAGACTTCCTCGATCGATCGGACGCCGAGCGACTCGATCGTCTCGATGTATGTAGGGACACGGCTTTGCTGCTTCGCGTTGAGGAGTTGAGTTTCCGCTTTCTCGACCGCCTGGGCCGAGAACATTCGAGCCCTGTCATGGATGCTCGAGGCCTTGCCGAGACCTTCCTGGGCGCGGGCGTCGGAGTCGACGATCCCGCAAACCGTCGTAATCGCGAGGAGACAAGCGAGGAAACCTGGACTTTCAGATCGTCGGGTGAACATCAAGGAGATTCTCCGATCACGACGAGGGAGAGGGGAAGATGCCGCCCCCCGGGCCTCGCGCCTCGGGGGAGGTCCGGGGCCGTTCAGCGCTTCGGCTGGGCGAACATCCAGTCGATCACGGCCCGCTCGTTGTAGGCGCGATCCCAACTGTTGTGGCCGACGTCGCGATACTCCAGCTCCTTCGGGAACGAGCCGACGATGCGGAGCGTGTCGGCCATCTCCCGGGTGTTCTCGACCGTAGCGAGGCCGTCGGCGTCGCCGACGATCGTCCAGCTCGGCAATGTCTTGAAACCGGCGGCGGTCTCGGGCTTCCCTCGGCCGCAGATCGGCACGACGGCCGCGAAGCGGTCGGGCAAGGCTGCGGCGAGCGACCAGCTCCCGGAACCTCCCATCGAGAGTCCGGTCAGGATCACGCGGTCACGCTCGGCCTTGAAGTTCGAGATGACGTCTTCCAGCGCCGCGAGCGCCGCCTTGGAGTCGTCGGAACCGGCCGACCACGTTTGGCGGGCCTGCGGGAAAACCGCGATCGCCGGGAACAGGCCCGGATTCGCGAGGATCGCCGGTCCGAGCCCCACCTGAGCATTCACCACGCCGTCCTCACCCCGTTCCCCGGAGCCGTGGAGGAAGAGGATCACGGGAAACGACTTCGACCCGTCGTAGCCGGTCGGGAGATAGACCGAGTATTTCCGCTTGGCCCCGCCGAACTCGACCGTACGGAGGTGAAAGCCCGGCGCGTTCGGGTTGTCGACGGAGGGCCTCGGCAATTCCTGGATCCACAGATCCTTGAACTCGACGGTCATCGGCCCGCCGGCGTGGATCTGGAGGGCGATCCGGCCGTCCCGGGCGATCTTGTCGTCGTCTTCCTTGTACTCGACGGACTTCAACCCGTTCAGGAACAGCTCGATCTTCCCGCCCATCGCCCGCACGACGTACTCGTTCCAACGGCCTCGGTTCAGCTTCGCGATCGCCTTGGGGTCGCCCGCGACGAGCACCTTGTTCCGGCGCGACTCGTCGTAGAGGCCGCCCCACCAGCCTTCGCCGATGTCGGCCTGATAGCCTGACATCTCGTGTCCGGGGACCCGGACGCTCCGGAACTGGACGCCGCTATTGCAGCCGTCGCTGCCGTTGATTCGAAACGTGAGCTTCAGGACGAAGTCGCCATAACTCTTCTCGGTGGCGAGGAAGTCGTTGTGGTTGAGCCCGGGCGAGTTCCCGACGATCATCCCGTCCTTCGCCGACCAGAGCGACTTGTCCCCCTCCCAGCCCGTGAGATCCTTGCCATTGAAGATCGGGGCGAAGCCCACGGTCTCGACGAAGGCGGGTTCACCGTTCAGGAGCCTCGCCCAGCGGATGACGGTGGTCGCGTAATAGCTTCCGCCGATGTCGGTCCCGCCCGCTTTGACGCTATAGCTTCCGTCGGAGTGCCGACAGCTCGCGACGAAGCCGAGGAGCTTCGCGAGGTCGGGGGTTTCCTTCATCATGTAGAAGGCTCGCATGACCCGATACGTGGCCTCCAGGTCCGAGTCCCCTTCCCCCTTCGACCAGCCGCCGTCGGCGTGCTGCCCGGCGCGGAGGGTATTCAGCACGGCGTCCTTCTTGTCGAGCTTGACGCCCATCCGGAGCAGGGCCGCCGCGACGCCACCGGTCTCGAACGCCTGGGACGCCCCCTGGCCGCAAAGGCCTTCGGGGCTCCGCATCGCCTCGATCTGCTTGGTCCAGGCCTCGAAGTCCGGCGAAGGCTTGCCGGCCGCCTCCATGCCCGCGATCGCCAGGCGGACCTGTTCGTAGGCTTTTGCGTTCTTGGAGAAGTATTCGATGGCACCTCGGGTATAGGTGTCGGAAGTGATCTTGAGCTCCGCCGCGGCCATCAGGCCCGTCGCCGTCGTCGGCACGTCCGTCGGCCCGCCGGGCTCCTGGGCGAACCCGCCGTCGGAGGCGTCGTAGCACATCTTCACGAACTTGATGCAGGCCAGGACGTCGGGAATCGATCCATGAGTGTTCTTCAAGACGCGGATCGCCGAGGACGTCGCCCCCAAGGTCGACGAGGCCCCCGGCTTGGCGGAAAACCCACCGTCCGAGTTCTGCAATGTCGCCACGAACGCCGCGGTCTTGGCCAGTTCCTCGGTCGACTGCGCCCGGACGCTCGACGCCAACGCGAACACGACCGCCCAGGTGGTCAGGCTCAATACGACCCGCCTCATGGTCACACTCCACGATCCCGAAGGAATTCCACGACGCATCCCAAGCGAGACAGTCTGCCAGGCCGCCGCGCTCTCGGCAACCATCTCGTGCGTCGGGGCGAACTCCATGACCTGCCGGAAGCGCAGGTTCGTCGTCGGGACCGAGGGCCCACGTTCGGGCCCTCGACCTTGTGGTGGATTGAGGTGTCGAGAGGACCTGGAAGTGTCACCCGCCCGCAATTGCCCCCACGATCAGGAACGGTTCGGAACCGTTGGCCACGTCGTCAGGAAGCAAGTCGCCGGGCTCTTCGTGCGAGAGGTCTCGCTGGCAGGCGAAGAATCGCAGGAATGCCCGTCGCTTTCGCGTGGAATGGTCGCGGATCGTCCCGCGCAGCATGGGATAGCGGACTTCGAGGGCGTCGAGGACCGAGTCCTGCGTCACGAGGCCCTGGACGTCGAGCACGACCTCGCCTCTAACGCCGGCCAGGGTCCGCAGGTGGGTCGGCAGCACGACACGGATCATGCGAGGGTTTGGACCTCGACGGAGAGGACGGCCGGGAGGTCGCGGATGATCGCCGACCAGGAGTCGCCGGCGTCCGACGAGGCGTAGACCTGGCCGCCGGTCGTCCCGAAGTAGACGCCGCAATCGTCGAGCGTGTCGACGGCCATGGCGTTGCGGAGAACGTTGACATAGCAGTGACTTTGGGGCAATCCTTCGGACAACGCCTCCCAGTCGTTCCCACCGGAGCGGCTTCGGAAGACGCGGAGCTTACCTTCGGGCGGAAAGTGTTCGGCGTCGCTCTTGATCGGGACGACGTAGATGGTCTCGGGTTCGTGGGCGTGGACATCGATGGCAAATCCGAAGTCGGTGGGGAGGTTCCCGCTGACTTCTTGCCAGGAGTCGCCCGCGTCGTCGCTCCGCATGACGTCCCAGTGCTTCTGCATGAAGAGGACGTTCGGCCTCGACCGATGCATGGCGATCCGGTGGACGCAGTGTCCGACCTCAGCGTCCGGGTCGGGGATGTATTCCGATTTCAAGCCTCGGTTGATCGGTCTCCAGGTCTCCCCGGCGTCGTCGGTGCGGAATGCCCCCGCCGCCGAGATCGCGATGTACATCCGAGAGGGCTGGTCCGGGTCCTGGATGATCGTGTGCAGGCACATCCCGCCCGCCCCCGGTTGCCAGCGAGGGCCGGAGCCGTGTCGTCGCAGGCCCGAAACTTCCTCCCACGATCCGCCGCCATCGGCGGAACGGAACAGTGCCGCGTCCTCAACACCGGCGTAGACCATTTCCGGGTCGACCGGCGATGGCTCGAGATGCCAGACCCGCTTGAACTCCCAGGGGTGGGGCGTCCCGTCGTACCACTGGTGCGTCCCAGGCACCCCGTCGTACGCAAACGCGTTGTTCATCGGCCGCCAGGTCACGCCACCGTCGTCGGAGCGTTGGATGACCTGGCCGAACCATCCGCTCGACTGGGAGGCGTAGAGCCGATCCGGATCGATCGGAGAGCCCTTGACGTGGTAAATCTCCCAACCCGCGAAGAATGGTCCCTGGATATCCCAATCCTCGCGCTTCCCGTCCGCGCTGAGTATGAACGCCCCTTTTCGCGTGCCCACGAGGACCCGGACCCGGCTCATTGGAACCTCCACCGTGATTCGGCAAGGACGCGGCCCATCCCGCAAAGGCCATCGAACCGATACGACTCGTCTCTCTTTCTCGACAAATCGAGCCCGACAACCGCAATCAAACTCGGGGCGAACACCGAGGAGAGTTCCCCCTCCGATTGGGCTCGTCGTTGCTCACCCAATCCTCGGATTCTGGGTTGGCGAGCTTTCGACGCAAGGCTTGTGAGCATTGGCTGATCGGAACGTTCGAGGGACTCACGAACTCGGGAGTGATTGGAGGAGAGGACGGAGGGCCGACCAAAGCTGTTGCTTGATCTGAACGGCGACCGGATTCGACAGGCGTTCGGGGCGACGGTCTCGGGGCTCGCCCGAGGCGAGGGCGCCGATCGTCAGTTCACCGTCGGTGTAGTAGCGGTCCCCACCTCCGTTCCGCCCCAGGACAGTCGAGCCGACGCCGGTGACCTGGAAGACTTGGGTGAGCCATCCTTTATTGCGGAGGTCGGCGAATAGGCCGTCACGCTCCGCGTCGACGTCGGGGCCGATGTGGTGAGTGATCTGGGCCGTCCGATGGCTGATGCCGACGCTCCGGTCGAAGGTCACGGCCCCGATCCAGAGGGGGACGCCGTCGCGACCGAGTTCCTTGGAGTTCCAGAACCGGACGTGATGGCGACGCCGGGCACTGTCTCCGACGGGCTTCTCGAAGGCCAGGTCTTGCCTGCGACCGAAGAGAAAAAGGTCGCTCACCGGGGCGTCGAGGTAGGGGCGATCGAGGAGCACGCTCCTCGCGATGCGAAGGCTCGAGCGGACCGTCACCGGGTCGGCCGGCTCCCAACCCGACCCCAGCATCGCGTTCACGACTTCCGCCTCCGTGCCGATCAGTCCGACGTTGAGCGGGTCGCCAGGGATCCCCTGCTTCGTGGTGGTCGTCTTGGGCGCCGACTCGAGCGCGGGGTGGTGTTCGTAGTGCCGCCAGAGCACGGGAAGAATTACGTAGGCCGCCAGGAGCCAGGCGGCCACCGTGACGGCCAGGACCTTCAGGCTCAGGATCGTGAGTCGTCGTTTTCGAGAAACACCCGGGGATTCCATGGCGAGAGCGAGTCCCTTGATCGTGGTCTTGGGCAACGCATTGGGCCGAAGCCTTCACACCGAGGTAAGACGCCGGCCGCGGGAGACTACGACTTGGCCTTTGCGATCGGGACGATCTTGGCGGCGACGGCCCGCAAGTAATCTCCCGGAGCCAGGATGATTTGCAGACCCCGCATCCCCGCAGAGATCGAGATCACCTCGAACAATTCGATCGTCTCGTCGGCATAAACCGGGTAGACCTTCTTGCAGGCCAGGGCGGTCACCCCTCCTCGAATATAACCGGTGAGGGGCTCGACCTCCTTAAGTGAGACGGGCTCCACCTTCTTGTCCCCGGTCGACTTCGCAATCGCCTTGAGATCGAGTTGGGCATCCCCCGGCACCACCGCCAGGCAGACCCCATGCTTGTCACCGCGAACGACCAAGGTCTTGAACACCTGTTCGGCGGGGAGGCCGACCTTCCTCGCGACGCTCTCCGCGGCGAGATCCTCAGGGTCGACCTCGTACTCCCGCAACTGGTAGAGGATTCCGAGGGTGTCGAGTCGCCGAACGGCGTTGGTCTTCATGAGTGTGGTTCGGGGTCGAGGGTCGTCCAATCCTGAGTTTGTTGCCGATCGGCCCTCGACCGAAGTGATCGGGAGTTGGGCCCGGATCAACGTTCGTACAACTCCAGCGGGAGGCCGTCGGGGTCCGCGAAGAACGTGAAGCGCTTCCCCGTCAACTCGTCGATGCGGACAGGCTCGACGGAAACCCCTCGGCGTTGCAGCTCGTCGACGGCCTCGGCGACATTCGCGACCTCGAACGCAAGGTGACGCAGACCTCGGGCTTCGGGATAGCTCAGTCGCTGGGGCGGATTCTTGAACGAGAAGAGCTCGATCTGGGTCTGGTCGGGGAGCCTCAGGTCAAGTTTATAGGAGTCTCGTTCGCTCCGATAAAGCTCGGAGACGACCTCGAGGCCCAAGGTCTCCGTGTAGAAGGCCTTCGAAGCCCCATAATCCGAACAGATGATCGCAACGTGGTGGGTCCGCAATAGTTTCATGTCGCATCTCCGAAAGCTCACAGAGTCCCCCGGAAGGCGGGATCTCGATTCGACTCGAACTTCGTCGATCCGAACGACCCTCGAGGGATCGACCGCTCGGGATATTGTGGAAGGATCACGAAGGCAGATCCGTACGGAGACGGTTAGACCGGACGCTCCGTTTCGGTCGTCGGTTCGGCCGAGATCTCGGGGACGAAGAGAGGGCGGAGCGTAGCCGGGACGCGGCGAGGGCGATGCGTCTTGGGGTCGAGGGCGACCCAGACGGTGCGAACTCGGGCGATCGAGGCGCCGTCTCCGGGGCGGGCGATCTCCACGAATCGTTCGAACGTGGCGCCGTCGACAGCCCCGACCCAGGTCCTCGCGACGAGTTCGTCGCCGGAGAACGCGGGTTTGAGATAGTCAACCTCGTGGCGACGGACCACCCAGACCAGGGCTTCCACCAACTCGGGGGTTGCGGCGGCATACCAATGGGCCACGGCGGCATCCTGTGCGTATCGAAGATACACGACATTATTGACGTGCCCCATCTGATCGATGTCCTGGGGCGCGACGCGCAAGGTGTGTTCGAAGACGTTCGGCATGCCCGGGACCGGCTCCACCATTTTTGAACTTCGGAAGCATCTCGCGAAACACGGTTCGGGATCGACATGACCGAGGGACGTCGCGAACAACACCGACACCGACTCCGACCAGTCGAGGACGCACTCCACCGACCCTCCCTCGCATCGGACGGCGGACCGATTGTGGTCGAGGTTGGCGGGTTGGGCAAGATCTCATCGCCGCCTTTCTCGGCCCCCCTCGACGCCACGCCCTCGGGTTATACCTGACCTTGAGGATTACTGGACCTCGAACGTGAGGGCAACAAGTCCCCAATTGATCAGTCGCCAAGACCTTCCGGATTTCGACGTCTTTCCTAAGGCGAACGTGGGCGCGTCCCGCAAGAGGTGCACACACGTCCAAACGACGTCGGAACTTCCCCCCCGCGGTTCGGATCAAGTCGTGCTCCATAAACCGAGGGGCGAATCGGACGCGCTCCTCCCCATTCGATTTTGTTTACATAGTTTTACAGATACGTTCAGGACGCGCATCACGCTCGGCCATGCTCCGATCCTGGCAGAATGCGTCGCAGCCCGAGACCCTAAGTCCTGCGGAAAGTAGCGGTCCGTTCGACCTCATCCATGGAGTCATTCAATCCGCTCGATGGTCAATGTGTCCCACGGCTCATTTTATGGAGAGGCGATTCACCGCGTTTCATCAGCATACGCAAGAACGACATTGACAATCGGTTGCTTTATGCTAACAATAGACTAGATGAGGCTGCTTTAGGTCACAGCGCCGTGGCCGCTCCTGCGTCGAAGGGGATGCAACGAGCCGAACCGGGCACGGCGCGGGAAGCCTTAGCGAATCCACGATTAGTCAATCCAACCCAAGAGTCACATGGCAGTCGGGTCGCGTGTCGCGTTCCCTGCTGGCCGGGTGACGGCAACCGGAGGGTGTTCTCGATGGCGACGGCAACCACCAGCGCGAAGTCGACGGCGACGAAGGTGACCAAAGCCCAGAAGGAAGCCGCGGGGAGGCTGAAGTTGGCCCAGCGTGCGGCCACGCTGCTGAAGCAGGTCAGCGACGCCACGCGCCTGCAGGTGATCCTGATGCTGGCCGAAGGCGAGAAGCACGTTGGTGCGCTCAGCGAGAACCTGAATCAGAGCCAACCGGCCGTCAGCCATCACCTCGCCCTGCTCCGCCACGGCGGCATCATCGCCCCCCGCCGCCAGGGCAAGAATAACTTCTACGCCCTGACCGAAGTCGGCGAAGAGCTCGCGAAAGTCGTCAAGACCGTCATCTCCTGACAGTTCCTACCTCCGCGCCATCGGATCGAACAGGCCATCGGGCGAGACGCAAGTCTCGCCCGATGGCCCTTGTTTTTAGCCGACTGCGTCTGCGTCCACCCCGGATTGAGTCCTTCCGACGTGGATTGTCGGTCGAGTTCGCCCTCCGATGAGATCGAGTCACACTTCTGCGATATCTCTAAATTAGAGAGCAAACCGGGTGCGGCGAGGTTGAGTTCGGACGATCCGAAGCGAGGACCACGCCGGAGCAACGAGCCGACACATTATCAGGCACGCGAAGGTCATTCCTTGGATATGTCGAGGGGCGGGGTGAAGTCTTTGACTTTCCGCTCGCACGCCCTCATAACCTACATGGATTGACCGGGACGTTCACCCATCCGGAGGACCTGATGAGATTCCTCGTTGTTGTCGTGCTGGCGGCCTTCTTGTCGATCAATGCCCCCGGTTCCGCCGAGGCGGGCCGGCTCAGCCTCGTGGCAGGCGGTGGCACGGGGGGAGACGGTTCCTCGGCCACGCAGGCCAGGATCACCAGCCCGTTCGGTGTGGAATTCACCGCGGACGGGACGCTGTACTTCGTGGAGATGACCGGCCATCGGCTCCGGAAGATCGACCGCAACGGCAAGGTGACCACCATCGCCGGGTCGGGAGAAGCCGGGGACGGCGGCGACGGAGGCCTCGCGGCCGGGGCCAAAGTTAATGGGATGCACAGCCTCGCGATTACGAGGAATGATGACATCTTCATAGCCGACACCTGGAACAACCGCGTCCGTAAGATCGACGCGCGCACCGGACACATCACGACGGTGGTAGGGACCGGCCGTAAAGGGTTCTCGGGGGACGGCGGGCCGGCGACGAAGGCCGACTTCGGGGGCATCTATTGCCTGGCCCTCGACGAAGACAAGGGGGCGCTCTACCTCGCCGACCTCGACAACCGGCGCATCCGCGTCCTCGACCTCAAGACCGGCATCGTTTCCACCGTGGCGGGGAACGGCAAGAAAGGGATCCCCGAGGACGGCGCCGACGCCCGCTCCGCCCCTCTCGTCGACCCGAGGGCCGTGGCCGTCGATCGCCAGGGACATGTCTATATTCTGGAACGCTCGGGGAATGCCTTGCGTGTCGTCGACCCTTCCGGAAAGATCCGGACGGTCGCCGGGACCGGGAAGCGCGGGAATTCGGGCGACGGCGAGGATGCTCGCAAGGCGACCATGGACGGCCCGAAGCATCTTTGCATCGACCCGCAAGGGAATGTCCTGATCGCCGATACCGAGAATCACCGCATCCGCCTCTATCGCCCATCCGACGGGACCATCCAGGCCATTGCCGGCAACGGGAAGAAGGGGACCGGCGGCCTCGGCGGCCCTCCCACCGAGGCCGAGCTCGCCCAGCCTCACGGGGTGACCATCGGGCCCGGACAGGTCCTTTACATCTCCGACAGCACCAATGACCGGATCCTCAAGATCGTGCCTTGAGGCGCTCTATAGCGGATCACGCACGCGTTGCGCACGTCGGAGGAAAACGGGGACTGGCTCCCGGCAGGATCGGGCTGGGGTTTTCGCGAATGAACATGGAGGCCGGGTGCCTGTCCCGATTTCCCGGGCCGTCGCCGTCCGCTGCCGGCGAAAACGGCGACAGGCACCTGCGCTTCGCTGCGGAGCCAGTCCCCGTTTTCGCCTCCGCTCTCGGGTCACAGACACGCCGTACCGTGTGCAACCCAACCGTTTGCCGCCCTAGTCCCCGGCCTTGAAAGAAGTGGACACCCGGCCGAACGGGCGTGGGGCATGAGTGCCCTGCTCCACGGAGGGATTGCGAACGCAACTCGTTAGCCCGCCGCCGAGATCCTCGATTGACCCTGAGACGACTCCGATCTATGATCCCGCCCGCGCGGGGATTCGTACATCACGGGTCGAAATCCCGTCTCGGGTGGAGGGCGTGCATGGGTCTCGCTGTTGGCCTTCTCTTGGCCGTCCTGGTCGGTGATGCCGCGGTTGCGGGTTCACCCTCGCAGGATGGCACCTCGAACACGTCGAGCCAGGGTAAGGCGCCGTCTGGGCCGCTCGTCTCGTTCGAAGTTCGTTACATGTCGGTATCGAACTCGGAGTGGCGGGGCAAATTCGACACGAGGCTCCGGCCGATCGCTCGAGGGGGCGGTACATCGATCTGGGCGGTCGACCGGGCAACCTTCCAGGATCTATTGGGAACGCTCAAGCAGGAACCCCACTCCAACATTCTCGAGGCGCCGAAGTTCAAGAGCCCGGCGAGCGGGCCCGTGAATATCGCCAACGAGACCCCGATTCGTTACGTGGCCCACCTGAAACGCACCGCGAACGGGCCGATCAATCGCGCGACCTCGCTCAAGTTCGAACCCGAGACGGACGAGGTCCGCGACGGCATCCAGATTCGCATCTCCTCGGGCCGAGTCACCGAGGACGGGCTTCTCGCCCACCTGAATGTCGACGACACTCGATTCGTCACCTTCCACACGACGACCATCTCCGAGTCGTTGCTGTCCCATTCCAAGGATGACTCGAGCTCGGCAAGCCTCCCGATCCTGGAAAAACTTCATATCAACAAGGGTAACAGTCGCCAGACCTTGGGCGGACAGATCAAGATCCCCGAAGTCGTCTCGTGTAAGATCGACCTGGAGCTGTTGATCCCTCGGGACGGATTCCTGCTCATGAGCCCCGGCCCCTGGACCAGCCCGAGCAAGGGTATCGTGCAAGAACGCATGGTCGCACTCAGCTACACGATCGATCCGACGCAGTCGTCGCCGACTGCGCCGACTGCCTCGCAGACGTCTCCTTCGCTCCCACCGCTGCCTTGAGCACATTGGATTCGTCGAATGTCGAGCTCGCGACGTTCTCGACGGACGCGATCAAATTCCTACCTCGGTCCCCGCGACGAGCATTCTCGCCACCGGTGGATCGCGGCATTTCCCCGCCGTCGATAAGTACGGTTCGGAACAAAATTCAAAAAGTTTCCGATTGGATGTGGCCCGTCGGCGTTTCTCCCCCGTAGGAAGGTTGTCCGGGAAACACAAGGCAACACGTGCGAGTCTCGGACATACTCTAGCGGGGAGCACTTCGATGATTCGGTTCCGTGGCTTTTCCTCGAACGCGGCGCGAGTGACGGCCCTGGCGACGGTGATCGGCCTCGCGTCGATCTCCTCGGCTTACGCACGAGGCGGCGGTGGTCATGGCGGTGGCGGCCATGGTGGTGGCCATGTCGGCGGTGGTCATGTCGGAGGCCACTACGGCGGCGGTTATCATCACGGCGGCGCGTACCATCACACCGGCGGCTATTACCATGGTGGCGGTGGCTACTACAACCGCGGCTACGGCGGGTACTACGGAGGCCTCGGGTACGGCCTGGGCTATGGCGGGTACGGATACGGATACGGCGGATCTGGATACAACTCGGGCTACTATGGCTCGTCTTACCCGAGCTATTACTCGAGCGGCTACTCGTCGTATGTCCCGACGACCACGACCCAACCCGCCGCCCCTTACCTGACGGGGCAGTATTACGAACCTGGCGACGGATACCGGTATCCGGTTTACTTCAATCCCGCGACCGGGACGACGATCTACTACCCCGTGAGCCAGTGACGCGACGACCACCCTTCCCGCCGGGTTCCCCCGCACCCGTCGGTGTTGCCCACGCGTCGACCCGCTCGTCTGCCGCCTCTCGAGGCGCGGGCGAGCGGGTCGAGTTCGTTTCCACCCGTCAACCGATTCGGCGGGGAGTTGCGGAGACCCGTCGATCGCTGTCCGTTCGAGACTTCGGGACGAACTCCGAGTGGCATGCGCACCGCCAGTCTTGCTATCATGGTCTCAGGACTAACCCAGGGGAATCCCCGAAGACCGGCAATCGGGCCGGTAGAGAGTGAACATGGCAGCCTATTATTGTTCCGATCCGCATGCATTCCATGCCAACATCCTGAAGTACAGCCGTCGGCTCGAATTCATGACCGACGACGACCGCGAGGCTTTCCTCGCGCACGAGGCCGCAGGGCGCGACATGCGCCAGTTCTCGATCAGTAGCGAGTCGGTCGACCGCATGAATCGAGGCCTGGTGTTCAATATCAACGGCAGGGTGCAGCCCGAGGATACCTTATGGTGTCTCGGCGACTGGGCATTCGGCCGAGGCTCCGACTATCTCCGCAACGCGCGTTGGTTCCGTGACCAGATCCGGTGCCGGAACGTCTATCTCGTCTGGGGGAACCACGACGAGCGTCGGATTCGCGACCTCTTCTCGGCGACCTACGACCAGGTCGAGATCCGCGACGGCGACGTCCGGATGACGCTCAACCATTATCCGATGCTGACCTGGAATGGCCAGCACCATGCATCGGTCGCGGCACCCAATATCCACCTCTACGGACACGTCCACGCCATCTATCAGAAAGAACCGGCGACAAGCCCGGTCAAGGACGACGCCGCCTGGCCTGCGCTCGACGTCGGGTTCGACGGCCACGCTTATCAGGTTTGGTCGTTGGACGAGATTCTGGAACAGCTCCGACCCAAGCTCGAGGCCTTCGAGGCCCTCAAGCGCGAGCGTGCCCAGTTCGACCCGTTCCGGGCTCGGGGCCACCGTGTCATGGCCGGTTAAGTCGCCGAAGCGGGATCCGTGAAATTTATGTCCCGGGCCCGGGTTGAACTCTCGGACTTCCGACAATCCTTGCTAGTATCCCGCCTTCTCCTTGAGGACGGCGTGGGCAACGTCCGTGGTGAGGTCGTCGTCGTTTTTCTCGAGCTCGCGCATGGCCTGGTCGAAACGCCGATTGGCCATGCGTAGATAGAGCTGTCCCGAAACCCGCCCCGAAGGGGTCGCGGTGTTCGAGGAGAGCTCATGGTCAAGGCGGGCCAGAGTACACGACGCCGTCACGAGAGCGATCGCGGCGTCGGCAATCCGTTCTTGGATGTACTGACGCTCCAGGACGGCTTCGCGGTGTTTGATCAGGGTCCATTCGATCGTCCACGAAAATCGAGAGACCCGGTGCGCCAGAGACGCGGCGGCTGGTTTGAGAAGACTTGACGTGACCGGGATCGAAACCGACCGGGCCCGTTTCACCAGGTGGTCGCGGCTGAACTTCCAAAGGGTCGGGAGGAAGCGCGTTGGGCTCTTGAGTCCGCCCAAGGTCGCCTTGAAGCCCTCGGCGATGTCGCGCATCCCGACCAGGGCGATGAACGCCTTGAGGACCTCGTTCGCCCCCTCGCCGATCGTGTTGATTCGCGCGTCGCGCATCATCCGCTCGTAGGGCTCGTTGGAGAAATAGCCCTGGCCGCCGTGGACCTGGAGCGTCTCGTACGACCCTTGCCAGAGCATCTCGGTCGAGAAGACCTTGAGGATGGCGGTCTCGAGCATGTAATCCTCGGCGCCCCGGTCGATCAGCGCGGCGGTCTGCTCCGTGGTCGCCTGCATGGCGTAGGCGGTCGCGGCCAGGAACGCGAGCTTCTTCTTGATCAACTCGAGGTCCGCGAGCGGACGGCCGAACTGGCGACGCCGGGCCGCGTGCCGGGCGGCCGCCACCACATAGGTCTTCGCCGCACCGGTGCAGCTCGCCCCGAAGGTGGTCCGACCGAAGTCGAGGACCGTCAGCGCGACTTTGAGCCCCTTGCCCAGAGGCCCGAGGATGTTCGAGGCGGGGACCGGCATGTCGTGGAACGCCAGTCGCGCGGTCGCCGTCCCGCGGATACCACACTTGGGCATCCGGGCCTCGACGACCTCGAAGCCCGGGAGGTCGGGGGTGACGAGGAAGGCCGTGACCTTCGACTCACCTCCCTTGGGGTCGGGGGTCCGGGCCATGACCGTCAGGACGTCGGCGATGGCGCCGTTGGTGATATAGCGCTTGGTGCCCGTCAGCCGATAGGTTTGCCCGTCCTCGCTCGGGACGGCCGTCGTCTGGACGTTGCTCGCGTCGGAGCCGGCTTCCGTCTCGGTCAACGCGAAGGCCGCGAGCTTCTCACCCCTCGTGAGCGGGGGGAGCCAACGGGCCTTCTGCTCGGGGGTGCCGAAGAGGAGAAGGGCCCGGATCCCGATCGAGTGGTGCGCGTTGACGAAGACGGCCGTCGACGAGCAATGGCCGCCGATCACCTCCATGATCCGGCAGTACCCGAGTTGCGAGAACGCTCGGCCGCCGAATTCCTCGGGCGCGGTCATGCCCAGGACGCCGAGGTTCGCCAGGCCGTCGATCACACTCTGCGGGATGTCGGCGTCGCGGTCGATCGCCGCCGCGTCGATGTTCGAGTCGGCGAACCGCCTGAGGGCCTCGACGGCCGCCTCAACTTTCGGCTTCTCGGAAGCCGAGAGCTGCGGGTACGGAAAAACGACATCTTTCCGAAACTCGCCCCGGAAGAGCGCCTTGGCGAACCCTTCCTGAGAAGGCCCTGAAAAGAGGAGTTCCTCCGCCTGGCGAACCTGCCTGGCGCGTTCGGGGTCGTCGAGCGGCGACGCGGGGGCCCGGCCGGGCGTGGATACGGACATGACGACCTCCTCGAACGGTCGGCCGATCGTCGCACCGATCGACCTTTGGGAGCGGCAAGGAGCGAGACTATCGAAATTCTAACGCGTCCCCACCCTGAAGAAAGCCCGTGTCTCCGAAGACGCGTCCCCAGCTCCCACTCATTCGAAGCGGGTTTTCGAGTGGCTCTTCCGAGACCAGGCCCCCATCGGATCAAACCAACCGGCGCCGTCTTTCCCCAGCCAGAACGCGAAGCCAGTGCCGGCGGCGATCATGACCAGGGTGACCGGCGAGAGATTGTACGCATGGGACACGAGATATCCGAATGTGTCATCGATTTTGAAAGGCGCGACGACCCACTCGCAGTAAAAGCTCAGGACCGCGGCGGCGATGCCGCAGGCAATCCCTCGTGCCCTCGACGCATGCAACGATAAGACATTGCAGCCGAGGCCCAGGAGAGCCCCCGGGATCATGAGACCGTAATACTGATGATCGGCCAACCAGACGAAGATCTTATAACCGAGGACTCCACCCACGACGGCACCGACTAGACCGCGTCCATGACTGACGAGGAGCCTTTTCATACTCGGTCTCTCTCCAGAGTCGGCGACGATTTAAGACCAACTACAAAATCACATCCACGTTTTTCAAGAACCATCAGGGTTTGGGAACCGGCTCGGTGGGCACGGCCTCTCCCAACGCGGACTTCAACGCGTTGCGGAGTTGATCTTCCAGGTGAGGACCTCCGCCGACGAAGAGATGCGTGACCTTCCCCTGGGCGTCGATGATGACGGTCTGGGGGATGGCGTAGGCGCCGTAGAGGTGAGCGACGCCCCCTTCCAGGTCGAGCGCCACGGTGACCTTCAGTTTCTGGCGTTCGAGGAGGGCGGTGACTTGTTTCGCAGACTCCTGGAGGTTCACGGCGATGAGCTCGACGCCTTTTTCGCGGAATTCGTCGGTGACGCGTTCGACGACTGGCATCGCCTGGAGGCACGGGCCGCACCACGTCGCCCAGAAATCCAGGACGTAGACCTTGCCGTGCCCCTGGGACAAGGTGAACGGTCGGCCGTCCAGCAGCTTCAGGGTAAAGTCGGGGGCGAGCTTTCCCACGAGGGGCGATTCCGTCCCCGCCGGTCGGCCGGAGGCATCCCCGCCGGTGGGGTCATCCTTCGGTTCCGGCGCATGCTGGAGCTTCCATTGCTGGTAGGCGAGTTGCGAGGCCTCCTTCTCGATCGCGTTCCCGATCAGGAGTTGGTCGACCTCCTTGAGTTGCACCCGGCAAGTTCCGACGACGTCGCTCGTCCCCAGGAGAGTCTCCTTCGAAAGCTGCTCGGCGAGAAACGTCAGGCGAATCCCGTCGCTACGCAGGACCTGGACGCGGGTCCCCTCCTGGGGCGTCTCCTCCTTCGCTTGACCCTTCGTCGACTCGAGTTCGTCCGGATGGAGCCAGATGATCCGAGAGACACGGTCGCGAGGGACTTCTTTCGTCTCCAGGCGTACCTCGACCTGGATCGTTTTCTCATTCATGGCGACGACCCGACCGCGGAGGTAGTCTCCCTCTTTCGAGCGGATCAGGTGCAACGGCGGGCTATCCTTTTGCATCCGAGGCAGGGTGAGGAGCCGTTCGCGTTTCACCTTGCTCAGTCGGATGCTCGGCGCGGACTCCTTGGCCAGTTCCACGGCTTTGATCTTCGCGTGGGGGACGAAGGTATTCTCCGTCAAGGCGCTCTTGAATGTGACCCCCTGCTCGTCGATCTTCACGATCTCGGAAGGGATCACGTCGCCGGTGCGGAGGTGGAGCGAACGCCCGCCTCCCGACTGGGAATTTGTAGGGGCCGGCTCCGTGACATTTTCCTCCGCACGAACTTGGCCGACGACCATGCGGACGACGTTGCGCGGGACCGCGACGACGGGAGTCGGGGCCGGGTCTTTGTAGAGGATCCGCCCCGAGGTGTTTCGCCGAAGGGGGCTGGCCGAACTGCTGCCGAGAGGCCGCCAGACCAGGCAACTGCCATTACCGGAGTTACGGCCGTCGACCAGCCGACCTTGCATCCGGACGTCATCGACCTCGAGCCGGCCCAGACGCTCGTCGCCGGCTTGAGCCGGCTTCGCATTTCGACTGACAACGACGAACGAGCGAAGCCCGGCCTGGGGAAGACTGAGCGGTTCCTTCACGCCGGTACGCTTGAGGCACCACTCGCCCTTTTCCACTCGAGACAGGTCGCCGCCGATACGGCTTCCGTCCTGGAAAACGGCGCGGCAGACCCGCGCGGGTTCTTCGGCCGGGGGTGACAGGAACAGAGCCGTGATCTTGTCCTCGGCGACTCGGGTTTCGCCCGAATCGGTGCGGACCACGAACTCCTTCTTGGGGCCGTCGTACTTCGCGACCTGGCCGTACAGGATCGAGCCGTCTCCGTTGTGGATCCGAGCCTTCTCCGGGCTCGCGGCGCGGGGAGACTCGCCATTCCAGGGTCCGATCCGCAGCCGTTCCAGACGTACGTCGCCACGCTTATTGGTGATCTGGACGCCAGGGAGCATCTGCGACTTAAGGTCGGCGACCGTGATATCGGCCAGGGGCTTCCCGTCAGGCGCGAAGACGAGGATCCGCCCCTTCTCCTGATCGAGGAAGAGTTGGAGGCGGACCCGGCCAGGCCCCGGGGCGACCTGCTGCACGGAGGCCATGTCGGCTTCCTTCTCCGTTTCGCGGACGACGACCAGATCCCCTTCCCAGACCTCGAATCGGAACGCGCGGAGGAGTGACTTCGGGTCGCCGTTCACCCCGAAAGCGAGCACGAAGTCGGGCTTGGATTTCCAGGAGAGCTCCAACTCGACGGCCGCCTTGCCGGGAAGTCCCAGGTCTCCTCGGATCGTGGCCCCTTCATTCTCCGACAAGAGGTGCCCCGCGTCTTCCCGCCAACTCCCGGCGGGGAGGATCTCACTCCAACCCGAAGTCCCGTTCGGTCCCGAGTAGATGAGCCCGTTCCGGTCGCGCCAGCGGTCGATCCGTTGGATCACCCGGCGCTCGACGTGGAGCAGGCCGGCGCGGGGCGACTCGAGCACGACCTGCTGCTCGTCAAGGTCGACGAGATTGCCGAAGAGGACGTCGCCACCTCCCATCTCGAAGCAGTAGTCGCCGACCGGCTTCGGCGGCTCTCCCTCGAGGGTGTACTGGACCGATTGGACTTCGTCGATGGGAAAGTCGAAGGGCGCGACGAAGGGCGCCGCCTGCCAGCGCAGGGTTGCCCCATCGGGCGAGTCGGTCAATGCGCCAGGGAGAACTCCGCCGTTCTGGAGCCGAAGCACGGAAGGGGTCGGCGAGCGGGTCGCTGCCTCGTCACCGAGAGCGGGCCCCGAGGTTATCCCTAGCAAGGCGAAAAAGAGGCGCCCGATCCCCTTGGAGAGGAACGGCCCCGGCGAGACTTGCCGACGAAGGTTGTGCATCGGTGGCCTGTCCTATCGTTCGTAGATCGGCAAGAACCGGAAATTGAGCGCCAGGGCGAGAAGCGACATCGAGGTGCTGAGCGGGGCGCCAAACTGCCCGTCGAAGCTGCCGTCGGGGCGTTGCGCCTGCTTGAGTTGGCGGACCAGGAGCTTGTTCCATTTCTCCCAGGCGCCGAGGTCCCCTTGGAAAAGGGCCTGGGCCTGGTAATAGCGGGCGTATTCGGGATAGCCCTGAGCGGGTTGTTCGAGCGTCTCCACGAGATACCCGAGGACGGCCTTGTACTCCGGCAAGTCCTTCCGACGCCCGACCGCGTACACCAACCCCCCGATCGACGACCTCGCGAGCGACTCGCCGAATCCGCCCAGCCCGCCCGAGTAGGCGACCTGTCCCGACGTCGAGGTCATCTGCTTGTAATAGGTGAGGGCCCGGTCGATCGACGCGTCGGGGACTTCGATCCCCGCGTTCCTCGCGGCGAGGAGCCCGACGAGCACCGCGCCGCTGACCGAGGTGTCGGCATCGGTCGCGTTCGGCGAATAACGCCAGGCCCCGAGGGGATTCTTCTTCTGTGAGGTAATCGCCGCCCGGACCGCCAGTTCCAGGGCCTGGCCGACGGAGAGCTGCCCTTTTCGATCTCCCCAGAGGACCCGGTCGTCGACCGTCCCATAAGCTTCCGCCAGGGCGAGCATCCCGAAGCCATGGTGATACATGCTGTTCCCCATGATCCCGGTCGTCGAATCCTGACCCGAGATCAGGTGGCGGAGCCCCCTCCGGACGTGGTTGCTGTAGAGCCCGAAGTTGGGGTCTTCCCCAGATGCCAGGAACGCCAGGAGCGCGAGACCGGTGCAGGCCGGCCCTTGCTCCATCGCCCCGTTCCACCCCCCCTCCTCCGTCTGTGTGGCGGCGAGATATTGGAGGCCACGGTCGTACATCTCCCGGACGTCCCGGGGGACGACCTCGCCGACCCGCTCGACCAGGGGCTGCGCCCTCGCCGAGGCCCCCGGCAGCCCCAGGAGCACCACCGATACGAGACCAATCGCCAGCACGGCCTTTCGCGCGATCGGAAACGCATCGCGGATTTTTGGAATCGAAACATGAATGGAAGACATATCATCCTCGTCCTTCGTCAGACGACCGAGCCGGCACGCTTCGCCCTCGGGGCTCGAGCTTCGCGGGCTCGGCAATCTCAGGAAGAAGACCCGCCCTGCGGAACTCCGGCTCACGGCGTTTTGCCCGCTCAAGTCGTTCTCGAAGGATCTTCCATTGGGCGTCGTTGAAGATCGGCTTCAGCTTCGACTCGTGCAAATCGGCCACGAGGCAAAGCACGACCGAAACGTCATCAGGGCCGAATACAACGGGGGGTTCCGTCTCCTTCAGCAACAGCTGAAGGAACTGCCCACGCTGCGAGTCTGTCAGGCTGAGAACTTCGGCCATCGACCAGACCACTTCCTCGGCCCTGGATTTGAAGTGGAAGTAGCGCTTTTGACGCAGGTCCTTGGCATACGCCTCGGTCTGCTCGTCTTGGAGGAGACCGCCATTCAGAGTCTTGGCAAAAACCGAGCCCTCTTCAAAGAGTCCGGTGCGACTCCGGGAGCGGAGCACCTGAAACCGCTCGATGTTGCGGAACTGCTGCGTCTGATCACCCATATCCGACCGAATCCGCTGCCTGACCGTTTCGAGTTCATCGAGGAATCGAGTGATGTCGCCCCGTCCTGCCAATGCGAGCTTCTCCCTTTGTTTCTCCGACAATCGACAACTACGGTCGATCTCCGCAATTTTCACGTTGAGAAGTAAATGAAGCGTCTCCCGATTCTCGGGCGTGTTCGTCACGATCACCCCCCCGACGGGGCGACGGCCGGCCGGATCGCCCCTCAGGACCCGCCTGACGGGACGCGCCTCGACGGGGTTCGGCTCCAGCTTAAGCTCTTGGCCGTCCGCCGTGACGGCGATCATCCCAAGCACGAAGACCCATCGAAGATGGATTCGATAATCCGAGAGATTCATCGAATGCCTCCTCAGTACGAGAGCTCAGCCGTGCCAGACTCCTGCAGTCACGCCGGGGAGGATGGACACTGCTCACCGGACGTTACCGATGACCGTGGACCTTGATGTCCACCTTACGAAGCCGAGGTAATCATCACCGACAAACCCATCCAAAAAGTCGTCGCCTGTCGCCTGTCGCCTCAGAAACCTGGTGCCTCATGGGACGAGATCGGTGCGGAAGTCATCTCGTAGGGTGGGCATTGCCCACCCTACAAGAAGCTCGGGCCCCGATTTCGTTACGTGAGCCAACCCGGTTTTCGAGAAAAACCGGGTTGCGAGGGGTGGCCAGCCATGTTTATTGACCGCCGCTGCGTCCTTCCAGTCGGTTGAAATACTCGTCCAGCCCGGTGCGGAATTCCTCGGGCAGGGACTGGCCGGGGTCGCCGGTCGACTGCGAGACGCCGTGGTCTTCGCGCACTTCTTTCTGGTTGACGCCCCCGCCCATCAGGGCGAGCGCCGAGTCCTGGGTGGTGCCGGTGCCGCCGCCACCGGGAGACGAGCCGCCGACGCCGCCACCCTTCGGGTTCACCTTTTTGGATTTCAGGAGGAGCTCGATCGCCTCGGTCTCGGCGGCGATCGCGGGATTCCCCGTCTCGGGTCGGTCGAGGATACCCGTGGCGTCGACCATGACCTTCGAGACCTGGCCCAGCAAGGCGATCTCTTTGCCGAACTCAGTCTCGCTGTCGGGGAGATCCTTGATGCGTTGGACGACCGCATCGACTCGGCCGCGGAGCCCGCCCTGGGTGCCGGAGAGGGTGTGCGCCTTCCGCTGGAATTCCTCGGCCGCGAGCGCGGGGCGGGCCTGCTGCTCGACCCGGGTCTCTTCGCGGAGGTTGACTTCGCCCTCAAGGATTTGGAGCACCTCGAGCACGACCGACGGGGGGAGGCTGGCCTTCGACTTGGAGCCGGGGCACGTGCCGTTGCAGGCCGGGTCCACGAGGTCGTCAGCCCAGCGGTCGAGGGTGTCGGACCAGAACTCGCACTGGGCGATCGAGACGCCGTTCTCCGCCTTCAGGTCGTCGCCGAGCTGCCTGAGGCTGCCGACAACGTCCATCTTCTTCATCTCGTCGAGCACCGACTTGAACTGCATGAACCGTCGACGTTCAAAGTAGGCCTGGATGTCATCCATGATCAAGGAAACATCCTGACTCCCCTTCGCCTCCTGTGCGGCCATCTCGACGAAGACTTTCTGGGCCGCGCCGGTGACGACGACGGGCTTCAGCCCGAACGAGTCGCCGACTTGGTCGTTCATCCGGCCCGCGACCTTGTACTGGGACCGGGACGCCGACTTCAGTCGTTTGACGAGCGTGCTCCCCTCGAGGTTGCCGAGGACTCGATTGAGCTCGTCGGCGATCTTGTCGAATTCCGCCAGGAGGTCCCGTTGCTCGACGACGGCCTCGTCGAGCGCCTCGTCGGCCGAGGGAGGAGGCGGCGGGGTTCCGGGTTTCGACTTGCCGGACAGGGTGGTCATCGCCAGGCCAAGTTTCGGCGACGACCCTTTACTCTTCGACGGCGGCTTGTTGCTCGGCTTCTCCGCGCCGCTCTGACTCGACTCGCGGTCCACGACCTGGGGCACCGCGGTGGTTTTCTTCTTGTCGTCGGGCTTGGACTCGGAGGGCTTGCTCGAGGTCGACCCGCGGATTTGGCCGGCCATCGGGGCATTATTGCCTTTCGGAGCCGAGGCGAGCGATGGGGCCTGCGACGCCTGCTTCAACAGGTCGGAGACCGAGGGCATGCGATTCGACGAGATGTCCTTGAGGATCCCGAGCATCTGGGCCCACGTCTCGAGGTGGCCGACGCCGATCTGCGGATTCCGCATCGCCTGGCGGACGAGGTCCTCGCCCGACATGACCAGACCCGACAGTTTCCGCCCGTTGGCCTGCTCGGCCGCCGACTGCCCTTCGACCTTTCGACGGGTCTCGGGCCGGTCGAGTTCTTCTTTCGTGAGAGCCCGAATTTCTTTATTGGTCTCGTGCAACTGCAGCTCGCGGTCGCGCACCTCGAGCGACTGGCGATGCCACTTGTTCATCTGCTCGGTGAGCCAGATCGCGTGCTGCTCGGCGTTCAAGACGTCAAGGTTGTAGGTCGCCGAGTAGACTCGCCCTCGGCCGGGGAGGTAGTCCTCGGCGAAGACGCGGAGCTTGATCGGCTGTGGCTCGATGCCCAGGGACTTGGCCGAGAACGCACCCAGGGCCTCCAGGTCCTCTTTCGTCACATCCCCGGCCGCGAGGACTCGTTCGCCCTTCGCGGGGTGGTTGTTTAAGGCGGTCTCGGCCCCTTGCCACTCGATGCCGATCCGTTTGACGCCGAAGTCGTCCTGCGCCTTGACTTTGAAATGGAGCGACTCGGTGTCGAGGACGACGCGATGGCGGGGGAGGTCCTCGCAGACCAGCGAGGGGGCCTCGTCGTCTCGGCCGTTGATGGCCAGGTTGAAGGGCTCCCTACCGGCGAGGCCGAAGCCGTCCCGCCAGCGGAACTCCATCGTCCGTGAGCCATCGACCTTGGTCGGCGGGCTCGCGACTTTCGGGCCTTCCGGGGTCCTCGGCTGGCCGTCTACGCGTGCCTCGGCAATCTCCCGACTTGCGGTGGCGGCGAAGCGGGCCTGGCTCCCCTTGACCAGGGTGACGGTCCCCCCCCGAACGTCCTTATGTTGGGGCTGTGGCCGGCCGAGATAGTCGGGGAGCGACACGTCCGCGACGACCGAGGTCAGCTCGGGTCGAAGCTTGGGCTCGATCCGCACGTGTTGGCGAGAATCGCCGACTCGGATGTGCAACCAGGCGGGTTCGATCTGCGCGGGGAAGCTGAATTCGTAACGGCCGTCGCGGAGTCGAGCGGCGACCGGCCTCTGTTCGCCGAGCTGGGCGAGCCCATCGACCGGCCGCCAGGCGGCGTGCCCGTCGAGCCGGACGGCGACGACGAACGGCTCGCCGTGGGCGACGACCGTCCGTTCCGGTGTCGGTTCGAGGGCCGCGAACGTGTACCGCGGGGTGTTTTTCCAGGGGACGAGGAGCCGTGTCCAGGCGTTCGTGGCGGCTGCGGGTGCGATCGCGAAGAGCGCCAACGCGACCGACGCCGGGACGGCGAGGAGCCAGGCCCAGAGCCGGTGCCGGGGGTTCGGCACCGCGTCGCTGAAGTCGCGACGTTCGGCGTCCGCCGCCACCTGCCGGATCGCCGCCTCGCAGAGGGTCCGCGACCGCGCCTGCTCGGAGTCGCTCCGGACGAGCTCGATGATTCCCAGCAACTGGTCGCCCACATGAGGGTGCTTGCGGGTCAAGAGGCGGGCGAGCTGCTCGAGGCGGCGGTTCCGCCAGACCCAACGATGGATCGCGAAGGGCAAGGCCGCACAGCCCACCACGGCCGCGATGAAGAGTCCGATCCTCAGGCTGTCGGGCGTCTCCCACACGCGGTCGACGGCGAACATCGCGACGAAGGCGACGACGAGGCCGAAACCCGCCGCGCAGGCGGCCTCGATGAGCTTGATCGTCCAGACACGGCGGCGAAACGCGAGGAGCTGCGCCTGGAGTGTCTCGGGAAGTTGCAATCGGTCGTCCACCTGCGCGAGGCTCATGTCGACCTCACAATCGCGAAAGGATACGAAAGTCGTCCGTGGGCTCTATCATATAAGACCGATGATTTTTCGTCCCACCCAAAAACCGGCCAGGAGCAGGACGAAGAGGGCGGCAACGACGGGGTGGCTCCAGAGCTGGACCCGACGGACCGCAGGGGGCGGATCGGGAAGCTCGGCCAGGGATCGGACGATCTCGTCGAGCTTGCTGGGCTCGACGACCTTACCGCGCGAGACCCGCGCGATCTCATCGAGGACTTCCGGGCGCGCGGGGCGTCCCACGCGCTCCGCCGCGGCCCCTTGCACGTTGAACCCGGTCTCCAGCGTCGCGCCCGTCTCCTTGCAGGAGAGGATCACGCGGTGCTTGCCCGGCTCGGACGCCTGATAGCGACCGCTGAACATCCCCCACTCGTCGCCGGCAGACGTGAACCGGACGACCTCGGCCTTGCCCGAAGGGGCCGTAATCCTCGCGGAGACGTCCCCCTTGGGGAGCGGCTCGCCGCTCCGGTCCATCACGTTCGCGTGCAACGCGAGAGTCTGGTTCATCTTCGGCTGGTCGGGCGCGTAATACAGCCGCATCGTTTCGCCCTTGGCCATGTTCCGCTGATAGGCCATCCAGCGAACGACCTGGCCCCAGAAGCGATAGTGGTACTTGTCCTCGACCCCCTTGCGCCAGCGCCAGGCGCCGTCGGTCCCCATGAAGAGGACCTTGCCGGCCCCGAAGGTCCGGGTGACGAGGAGCGGCAAGCGTCCCGACGCATTCGTCGCGTCCTTGTGGACGCAGAGGACGTCGCTCCCGGCCTTGGCCCGGAGCACTGGCGCGTACCACTGGAAGCCGGGGAGCCCTTCCCAGACCTCGATGTTGTCCTCTTCGGTGTCGGCGAGCTTGGTGAGCAGACTCCGACGGCCGAGTTCGGTGAGCTCGAAATGGTCGGGCGTCCGCGAGCCCCAGCCGCCGGGCTGGGCGGTGTCGAGCACGACCGGGCTGAGGTCGCCGAGCGGCGACTCGAGGAGCGAGAACTGCCGGCCTTGCCAGCCGGGCATGAACACCAGGCCGCTCGCCTGGTGTTCGACCAGCCCCTTCAACAGCCGGCATTGCTCGGACGACAACTGGCCCTCCTCCATCCCGACATCGCCGAGGAAGACGACGTCATATCGGGAGAGCTCGTCCAGCCCGCCGGGGAACTCCTTGATGTAATCCTTGTTACCGCCCCCCCCTTTGGTCAGACCCGGGTGGAACAGGAGGCACGAGACCTCGACGCCCGGGTCGCGGGAGAGCGCGTTGCGGAGGTAGCGATATTCCCAACGGGGGTACGACTCGATGACCAGAACCCGGAGTCGTTCTTCCCGGATCGAGATCGGCGCGGTCATCCGATTGTTATCGGCGAGGGCCTCTTCCGAGTGCTGGGGTACGGTCAGGTTGAGGGTGTAGTCGGCGACCCCTCTCGGCTTCCAGACGATCCAGTCGCTCGTGCGTCCCATCGGCGCGATCTTGATCTCTTTCCGGACTTCATCTCCATCCGAGGTTCGCAGCGTTACGCTCGTCGCATATTCGCGGGGGAGTGAGCTCTCGATGGTGAACGGGATCCGCACCGATTTGCCGGCCACGCCGAAGGTCGGTGCGTCGAGGCTCAAGAGCTCGACGTCGGGGAGCCTCGTCGGGCTGCCGACCGGGACCGTGAACACCGGCACGTCTTTCAGCCGAAGCTTGGCCGCCGCCTGGACCGGGGGCGGTCCTTCATTCCAATCCCCGTCGGACGCCAGAACAACTCCGCGCAGGTTCGGTATCGTTTCCGAGGCATGCGCGAGCGGTTCGTTGAGGTCGCTCCCGTGCCCCGCCTTCGCCGAGGCGAACGGCTGGATGACGACGTTCCAGCGCCCCTGGAGTCTGCTCCAGGACGAGGCCTTCGCCAGGGCTCCGATCGCCTCGCGACGCGTCGAGGGGGGAGTGCCCGGACGGTTCGCCGTCAAGGCGTCGCGGGTCTCCATGCTCGTGGAGTCGTCCCAGAGCACGGCGATCGTCGGCTTCTCCTCGGGGCGGAACTCCTCGATCCACTCGGGCTGGTTGAGCATCAACGCGGCCAGGATGACGAGCGAGAGGCGGAGGAGTTCGAGGAGGCCCATCGAACGAGAGTAGCCGCTCCGCCGCCAGGCGACGAAACCGATGCCCGCGGTCGCCGCCACCAGCACGAGCGAGGCGACGATCGCCCACGGGGTCCAGAGAAACGTGAGCGACCGAGAGACGCTCATAAGGAACGGCCCCCCGAAGGTTGCGAAGTCCGGGGCAGGCACAGGCCGGCCTCGACCACCATCGCCAGCATCATGGCGAGGAGGAAAAGCCGCCAGACCTCTCGGATCAACGATCCAACATTCCCCGCTCGGTCGTCGACCCGGGCGAAGTCGAGCCCCTGGAACAGTCCCGCCACGCGAGGCCGACCGAGTACGGCCGCCGAGTCCTCGGCGACGGGTCGGTTCACGGCGAAGAGTCGGTCACCCGAGGCGTAGACGCCGCCGTGGAAGGGGTATTCGGTCGAGATCGCCTGGTCGGCCCCCGAGAGGCGTTTCCATTGCGCCCAGTCCTCACCAACGGGCTCGCCGGCGACGAGCTCTCGGGTCTTCCCGAGGGACGTCGCCCCGGCCGCCGACGCGCGTTGGACGAGCACGTAGAGCACGACGCCGCCGGTCGCCATCGACGAGTCGCCGACGGCCGGGGTCGTGCCGCAAAAGTAGACCCCGCCGGCATTGGTCGCGACCCTGGCGAGCAGCGGGACGCCTCCTCGAAGGGTGGCAAGCGTCGTGAACTCGCCGGTCAGGCCGCAATACTTCTTGACCTGGAGCGTCCCGACCGGGAGCGCCGAGCCGCTCAGGGTGTGGGCCAGGAGGTCCTGGTCCCCGAGCCAGTTTTCGACGACGAGGGCTCGGTCGGGCTCCACCCAGGAGCCCCAGCGAACTCCATAGAGCTCCGAAGCTCCAGGCGAGCGGGGTGGGAAGAAGATGACTCGGCCCCCGCGCTCGACGAACGAGCGGACGAGCTTGGCCGCCTCTCCCTCCGGGAGCGGAGCCTGCCAGAGGAGCAACGCAACGGTGTCCCACTCGACCGCGGACAACTGTTCCACGGTGACCGTCTCGGCGGAGCACGTCACGTCCGCCGCCGGGGCGACCCCCGCGGCGAGTTGCAACGGCCTCGCAACCTGCGGGTCGTCGGCCACGACGATCGCCTTGCGAGGAACAGGCCGGTCGAAGACGAACCATTCGTCGTTGTCGGCGTGATTCGCATCCGCCGGGATCGAGACACGGCCCCAGCCGCGCACGTGTCCCTTCTCGAGCGGGATTCGGTGATCCTTCAGGTCGAACCGGGCGCCCGCCATCTCGACCGTAACCTCGGAGCGGGCCCCGCCGATGTCGAAGTGGACCGGGACGACGGCCTTCTCGTCCCCTCCCCCTTCACGCACCAGCCGCAACGAGACGAGCAGCTCCGCCGCGTCTCCGGACTCCTGGCGACGGACGTCGGTAACTCGTACGGAGAGGTTCGTCGTCGCGATCTGGGGGTACGCGAGCAGGTGGAAGCGGACCCCTTGTGAGAACTCGAGGAAGGCATCACGGAGCGTCTTCCAGCGCCCGTCCTCGGCGTTCCAGTCGTTCTCGCGGAGGTCGGAGCAGATCCAGACTTCGGCCTGCCCGGACTTGTTCACCTTGAGATAGTCGCGGGCGACGAGCAACATTCCGGGCAAGTCCGATGACGCGGATGTCCCCTCGAGGCTCGTCGCGTTCAGGAGCGCATCGGGCGACTCGACCTCTCGGGCCTTGCTCGACGACCCGTCGACCAGCACCCAACGTCCCGAGCCCAACGTCTTGAGGGTCTCCACCAACTGCCGACGCCCGGTCTCGAGCTTGGTCCCCCCCGCCCCGGCTCCCGCCTGCTGCATGCTAGGCGAGCGGTCGAGGATGACGAGCGTCGTCTCGGCTCGCCCCCCCGCCGAGACCCCGAGCCAACCCCCGGCCAAAGGTCGGCTGACGGCGAACGTCAGCCCGGCGATGGCCAGCATTCGAAACGCCATGATCAACCACTGGCGGATCCTGGCATACCCGCGCGACATCCGGTTCGCGGCAAGCAGGAACATCATCGCCGCCCATCGGACCGTCTGGTACCGGCGTTGGTTGATCAGGTGGATGACGATCGGCAGGGCGACGAGCGGTAGCGCGGCCAGGAGCATCGGCTGGAGGAAGCTCATCGCATGCCTCGCGCCCGGGCCCGACCGACGAGAAATCGCATCAAGACCTGCTCATAATTTTCGTCGATCGACACGCGATGGTAGTCGACCGCGGACTCTCGGACGATCCCCAGGAGCGACTCGAGATAACCTGCGAGCGCCTTGTGGTAACGCTCGGCGATCTCGTTCGGCTCGGCGAAGATCGCCGGCCCCCCCTCCATGTCGAGGAAGCGAGTCGGCCGCCGGAACTGGAAGCCGAGCTCCTGCGGGTCGAGGAGATGGAAAACGGCCACGTCGTGCTTGCGGAACCTGAGGTGTTCGAACGCCCCGCGCAAGAGCTCGGGCTCGACGAACAGGTCCGAGAGGATCACGATCAGGGCACGCTGCCGGATCGTCTCGGACAGCTCGTGGAGCACCGGGACGATCCGCGTCTCCCCCTTCGGCCGAGCCTGTTCGAGGATGTCGAAGACGGTTGCCAGGTGAGACGGATTGCGCCTTGGGGGGATATTCCGGACGATCCCGTCGGCGACGCAGGTCAGGCCGACGGCGTCCCCCTGCTGGAGCGCCATGTGGCCGAGGGCGCCCGCGATCCTCCGCGCGTACTCGATCTTCGAGACGTCCCCGGAGGCGAAATCCATCGACCCGCTCGTGTCGAGGACGACGCAGCATCGGAGGTTGGTGTCGGCCTCGAACTCCTTGACGAAGAAGCGGTCCGACCGCCCGTAGGCCCTCCAGTCGAGCCGTCGAAGATCATCGCCGGGGACGTACTTCCGATACTCGGCGAACTCGACGCTCGAGCCACGGTGGGGGCTCGGATGCCGCCCCGAGACGTTCCCCTGCATCGGCCGGCGCGCGAAGAGGGGAAAGCTCGCCAGCCTCGAGAGGGCAAGCGGGTCGAGGAAACTTCGAGCTTGGCGGTCGGGGAACATCGGAACCAACGCCCTCGGTGGACTACCTCGACAGGGGCACGAAACCGCACGAACGTTCCCCCTGTGGGTGGGGCACTCTTGCCCCGCTCTTCTTTTGCGGTTTCCCGAGTAGAAGCCGCGGGGCAAGAATGTCCCGCCTACCGGGGGGAGGTCCTCATCCGAACAAATCTGGCGATATCAACTCAACCTATTCCATCGCCAAGGCCCTAGACCTCGGAGTCCGTCTCCTCGACCAGCCGGCGGACGATCTGCTTGGCTCCGATCCCTTCGGCCTGTGCCGCGAAGGTCGTGATTACCCGGTGGGTCAACACCGGCACGGCGACCTCCTGGACGTCCTCCAGCCGCACCATATAACTGCCGAGCAAGGCCGCCCGAGCCTTGGCCCCGAGGACCAGGTACTGCACGGCGCGAGGGCCGGCCCCCCAGGAGACCAGGGGCTTGAGCCAAGCCGGGGCCGTGTCGCCGTCGGGCCTCGTCTTGCGGACAAGCCGTGCCGCATAGGAATAGATGTGGTCCGGAACCGGGACACGCCTGACCAGGTCCTGATGCTGGATGACCTCTTGGGGGGTCAGCAAGTGGTCGAGCGTCGGCAGGGCACCGCCGGTCGTCGTCCGGGCGATCTGGATCTCCTCGGCCTCCGAGGGATACCCCAGCTCGATCAGGAACATGAACCGATCCAACTGCGCTTCGGGCAGCGGATACGTCCCCTCCTGCTCCACCGGGTTCTGGGTCGCGAGGACGAGGAACGGCGCGTCGAGCCGGAAGGACTTGCCGACGACCGTCACGTTCTGCTCCTGCATCGCCTCGAGCATCGCCGCCTGCGTCTTCGGTGGGGCACGGTTGATCTCGTCGGCTAGCACCATGTTCGCGAAGACCGGCCCGTGGACGAACTGGAATTCGCGGCGACCGTCGTGCCCGTCCTGGAGGATGTCCGTCCCGGTGATGTCCATCGGCATCAGGTCGGGCGTGAACTGGATCCGGCTGAACTTCAGCGACATCGTCTCCGCGAGCTTGCTGACCAGCAAGGTCTTGGCCAGCCCCGGGACGCCCATCAACAGGGCATGCCCCCGCGCGAAGATGCAAATCGAGAGCCTCTCGATCACATCACCCTGCCCGACGATGACCTTGGCGAGCTCCGACTTCAGGCGGGCATAAACGTCCCGTAAACGATCGATCGCCTGAACATCATCCTCGCTGAACGACGCCAGCGTCGACGAGGCCGCGCCCTGCGACATACGATCTCTCCCGAGGGGCCGACCAATCCGGTGGCTTGCATCGCCAAACGTCCCTATCGTCACTCATGTAATGCGCGACGACGGATCGCGAGGCGAAAACACTCCCGAAACAGGCCCGATGGAACCGCGAGACTCCCAACACGCAGCCCCCGGGTCACCCCTCGGGCCTACCAAAACGAATTTACTCGACAGGCGTCCGAGGATCAAGTGACTCACGCCCTTCAACCGGATCTAGCTCGAGCGACGAGGTAACCGACGCCCAAGCAAGAGCGGCTCAATTCGTGGGCGATACAAATTCAGAGAGGTCATATTTCCTGTTCAACAAGCCATCCGATTTTTGTGCTTGCACGGAATGTTCATTTCGAGAACACAAACGACCCGAGAGTGGGCCGAACAAGAGTGCTTTCAGCTTATTTAACAACAATCAAAACAAGTTCTCGCATTACCATTTTTAGTTTTTATCCATCCGCGTGATCTGCGGGCCGGTTTGCCTGCTCCTTCTCACGTCGAGGCTCCGTTGCATGACGAATTTTGGCCCGATGTCGGGTCGGGGACAAAAAAGCCCCGGCCGGGCCATCTTGGCCCGGCCGGGGTTGCGAGTGCAGCCCTTGAGATCGTGCGACGTGGGTTAGACCGTAACCTTATCTTCCATGGTCCGATAGGAGACGGACGGTACCAGGCGGTCCTGGGCCGGGAGGTCGCCGAGGAGTTCTCCGGCCCCCATGATGTAGCCGCGTTCGCCGTGCTGGGTGAGGTCGAGGCCGACTTCCTCTTCCTCGGTGGTGACGCGGAGCCCGATGGTCAGGTCGATGACCTTGAGGAGCACGAAGGTAACGATGAAGCTATAGGCGACGGCCGCGAGAACCGAGATGGCCTGGAACTTCAGGAGGCCGGCGTCACCGTAGAACAGTCCCTTGGCCGGCTTGCTGACGCCGGCGGCGAGTAGGCCGACCGCGAGGGCACCGAACATCCCGCCGACGCCGTGGACGCCGAAGACGTCGAGCGAGTCGTCGTAGCCGAGCTTCGACTTCATCAGGATCGCGCCGTAGCAAGCACCGCTGACCAGGAGGCCGATGGCCATGGCTCCCATCGGGGTGACGTAGCCGGCGGCGGGCGTGATCGCGACGAGCCCGGCGACGGCCCCGGAGCAGGCGCCCAGGACGGTCGCTTTGCCCTTGTGGAGGAACTCGACCAGCGACCAGCTCACGACGGCGGCGGCGGCGGCGGTGTTGGTGTTGACGAAGGCGGCGACCGCCGACTCATTCGCGGCCAGGGCGCTACCGGCGTTGAATCCGAACCAGCCGAACCAGAGCAGGCCCGTGCCGAGGGCGGTCATCATCAGGTTGTGCGGGTGCATTTCCTCGGTGTCGAGGCCCTTCCGCTTGCCCATCACGAGGACGCAGCAGAGGGCGGCGACGCCGGAGATGATGTGGACGACCAGGCCTCCCGCGAAGTCGAGTGCGCCCATCGCACCGATCCAGCCGCCAGGCCCCCAGACCCAGTGGGCCACGGGGTCGTAGACGAAGGTCGCCCAAAGGAAGGTGAACGCCAGGTAGGCCGAGAACTTCATCCGCTCGGCGAACGCCCCCGAGATCAGGGCCGGGGTGATCACGGCGAACATGAGCTGGAAGACCATGAACAACTGGTGCGGGATGGTCGCAGCGTAGTCGCCGTTCGGGGCCAGGCCGACGTTGTTCAGGCCGACGAACTCGAGACTGCCGATGAGGCCGTGGAACGAATCCTTGCCGAAGGCCAGGCTATAGCCGAAGAGTATCCACTGGATCGCGACCACGCCGAGCATGATGAAGCTCTGCTGGAAGGTCGCCAGGACGTTCTTCCTCCGGACCATCCCGCCGTAAAACAGCCCCAGGCCGGGGGTCATCAGCATGACCAAAGCCGCAGAGACCAGGACGAATGCCGTATCCGCACCGTTGATCGCAAGCGGAGCCGGCGTCGCCGCCGCCTCCTCGGCGCCGGCGAGCGCCGGCCAAGAGAGCATCCCCGCCCCGACCCATCCTGCCACCAACAATGCCCGCTTGACCTTCGTCATGGTCGAAATCTCCGCGCCGGCTTCGGTGCCCTTCCGGTTCCGCCATCCCGTTAGTCGCCCGGCTCCACCATCGCAGATGGCAATGCCGAGTTCCGAGGGTGATGCGCCTCGAGCCCTCACTCTGAGGACGGGCGTGGCGAGAACTTCGTGGATAAAAGGTGTGATGAGTTAGGCACGACCCCACTCGATCAACGTCATCCCCCAAGAGCATCTTCAATGCCAAGTGGGTCGAAATCGACCAAAGTCCCCAGCACTTAATCTGTTTAATTCCAGAGAGTTGCAGAAATTTATGAAACCTCGTTTCGTGAGACCTCCTCCAAGGTCATGCCCAACAACAAGGCTGCCCTGCACACAAACCGCACAAGATCTTCGCCCGTCAGTTTAGGTCGATGACCCAAGCTGCGGGGACGCGAGAAGTGATGACGAAGTGGGCCATGTTGAACCAGGAGGTACAGCGGTCGAGGATCAGACTATCGGCGGAGATGACCTCCGATGCCCCTTGGAGGAGCGTGTCGGGATTCGTCACGAGATCAACCTGCCAGTTCGCCCCACGGCTCTCTGCGGCCCTGAGGAGGAAGCCGCGGAGCCGGCCGCTGTTCGAGACGGGGCTATCCAGGAGCCAGGTCACATGCTCGACCTGGAGGCTGGCGAGACCGTCGCCGAGAAGGTCGATGGCCGGGAACGTTTCGCCAACGCTTCGATACGTCCCATGAACTCCGGCGAGATCACGTAGGCAACCGTCTCGACCTCGCAGGATGACCGCTCCACCGAGCGCGGACTCGACCGTGGTGAGGATGTTGAACCCGTCGATGAAGACCTTCCGCCCAGCCAGGTCCGTTGGGGCGAGTTCGCGAGACTGCCGGCTGGCCCTGGCCGAGTCGGAACAGGCACTCCGGCGAATACCCATCCGTTGGCGTTCGGTCAAGGACCAGCGATCACCGACCAGTTTGAGCGCCGAGGTCATCGCATAGTCTCGCTCGAGGAGCCAAGAGAGGTCCTCGACCGCCCCGCGGAGCGAGGGGAGCGCGGGGATACCAAAAGCTTCGGCATCGCGAGGATCGGGGCCTCGATGGCGACGAGTGTCCGGCACAATCAGCCTACCTTTGACGAGTCTCGACCAGAACTAAAGCTGGGCCCTACCGTTGAGCGTCGGCTCGAGACGGAGACTGGGCTTGGGGTGTCAGGTCATCTCTTCACAAACAGGCGCAGGGTTGAGTTTCCCTTAGGACTTCGGACGAACCACTCGCCGTGAGCCAAGAAAGCCTCGCCCACTTGAAAATCGAGGTCCCCCACGATTTACAGAGCTTGTGGCGTGGTTGCGGTGACGTTAGAGTTGGACGTTGTGGAACGGCGAACATGTTCCACATTCTCCCTTTCAATATCCACCGATTCCGTCGCAAGGTCATCGCAGGGGCCACGAAGGCGATGTGGTTTCGACCTTCCAAGCGCGGTTTTCGCACGGTCGCGGGCCCAATGATGGCCCTGGCGGTGCTTTGCGCATGGTCCTCGAACGCCTACGCCGGTTGCTCGCATCCTGGGGTCGCGAAGAGCTCCGATTCGGGGCCGCAGTCGCAACGGCTCGATGTCCTCGTGCTCGGAGATTCCGCCGACGTCTCGGGAGCCCCCCCCGCCCGGCCGAGACCTTGTACCGGAGTTCTTTGCTCCGGAAAGCCGGCCGTGCCCGTCCCGGTCCCTCTGCCGATGCCGGTCAGCCGCCACGTGGAGGCCGTCGTCCTTCGACCACATTCGTCTGCTACCCCATCAGTGACTCGTCGTTTCCTCGCCTACGCGGAGCGGATCACCCGCACCGTGATCGAAAGACCTTCAATCGAACGCCCTCCTCGCTGATTGTACCCACCACGTTTCCGGCCTCGACTCTCGCGATCCCCATCGCTCCCGCGCGCAGCCGGATCGGCCGTGCCCTGACGTCCTTGCGCGAGTTCGTCCGTCTCCCTCGGTCGACGTTGCGACGCCTGCGGACTTGTCTCCGCCGCTCGCGTTTCGCATCGTGACATGGCGACGTATCACACGTCGGTCGTGCGTTGTGTCCCGGTCATCCTCATTTCATCTCGTTTGAGGGCATCGCTTATGAAAGCGCGACGTTCCGGATTCACCCTGATCGAATTGCTCGTGGTGATCGCCATCATCGCGGTCCTGATCGCCCTGCTACTCCCCGCCGTGCAGGCGGCGCGCGAGGCGGCCCGACGGGCCCAGTGCGTCAACAACATGAAGCAAATCGGCCTGGCGTGCCACAACTACCTCAGCAGCTACCTCGTCCTTCCCCCGGGCAAGGTGCCCGCCTACTTCAAAGTGGCCGGAGCGGCGACTTACGCCCGATGGTCGCCCCAGGCCTCGCTCCTCCAGTTCCTCGAGCAAGGCAACGTCTTCAACACCCTCAACTTCGCCTTGCCGCCGGTAACTCCGGCCATGAACGGGGTCGTCTCGACCTTCATGCCGGCCTATCCCGACCCGAACGGTGAGAACCTGACGGGGTGCAGCACGCAAATCAACGTGTTCCTTTGCCCGTCCGACTCCCCGCCGGTGACCGGTTGGAACGGTGCGATCAATTACCTCGGCAATATCGGGACGTACGTGTGCGACCTCGGCGATTCGAACCCGTGCACGGTCTGCACCGACGGCCCCGTCCCCCAGGGAATTTTCTACTACGGCAGCAAGGTGAGCATCGCCGACGTCGTCGACGGCACGAGCAATACGGCCTTCTTCGCGGAGAAGCTTCGCGGCCAGGGAAAGCCGGACTTCCGGACGGACTTGCTCATCATGCCGAACCAGCCGACCTTGCCGTTGACCTACCAGACCTGCACGGCCCTGCCGAAGGGCTCGCCTCCGCTCACCAGCGTCCAAGGGATCTCCTGGTCGCTGGCGGACATGTGCTGCACCACGTACAATCACGTCTCGACTCCGAACCAGAACTCGTGCGCGGGATTTCCCAATACGGGCATGGTGAACATGTCCATGCAGGTGTCGTCGACGAGCCGACATCCCAGCGGCGTGAACATTCTCTTCGGTGACGGCTCGGTCAAGTTCGTCAAGGACTCGGTCAGCCTGGCCACCTGGCGTGCCCTTGGGACGCGGAATGGCGCCGAAGTCATTTCCGCCGATGCATTCTAATCGACGAGGGAGCGGCCGAATGTTCCGACGCAATCTCGGGGCGGCCCTGGCGGCCACCCTGGCGCTCGCGCTGTCGCCTGGCTGCGGCAGCGCGACGAGTGCTTATATCCCCAACCCGGTGACCGCACGCGAGGACCTCAACACGGCCCTCGCCGCCTGGCAGAAGGGAGGGAAGCCCGCGCAGCTCATGAAGGGCGAGCACCCCATCTACTTCGTCGACTCCGAGTGGGAGCGCGGCCAGGCGCTCGAGAGCTTTCAGATTCTGGAGGAAAAACCGACTCAGACGGAAACCGAAAAGCGCTATGGGGCCGTCCTCAAGATGAAAAAGCCGCCGGCGGAAAACCGCGTCGACTACATCGCGGTGGGCCGCTCGCCCATGTGGATCTTCCGCGAGGAAGATTACAAGAAACAGGGGGGGATGGGCGAAGAGCCGCCAACCAAAACCAACGCAAGACGCCCCCCGACGCGCGGGCGTTGAGGCTGAGCCTTCGCTCACATTCGAGTCCGCCTTGGGGAGAGCCTGACCGTGAACCGGTTTCCGTGTCGTCCTGTTCTCTCCGTCATGCTCGGAGGTGCCTTGGTGGCCTTGCTCGCCGGATGCCGCCAGGAGCCGGAAATCGGCTACGAGAGCTACGTCCCCAAGGCCGAATCCGCGCGGGCGGGTCTCGCTCGCGCGATGGAAGGATGGCTCAAGGGTCTCCCGCCGGGCGAGTCTGGCAGTGATACGCGGCCAGAGGTCCACATCGTCGACCAGACGCGCCGGGCCGACCAGAAACTCGCCCGTTATGAAATCCTCGGCGAAGTGCCTGCGGAGAACGCCCGCGCGTTCGCCGTGCGCGTGACATACAGCGGCAAGGACGAGCCGGAAATCCTGCGATTCTTCGCGATCGGAGTCGACCCGATGTGGATTTTCCGCCGGGAAGATTACGAGAGTATCTGGCAGCACGACATGGAGCCACCAGTCGACCGCGCGGGAGAACCCGCCAAGAAGCCATGACGCACGAACCCGCGCCGACCACGAAAATGCCCCCGGAACCTCTCTCGCGGCTGAAGCGATTCGCGAGTGCGGCTCGCCTCGCGCTCCGTGCGCTTCAGATACGGCTTCGCTTTATCGTGGTCCTGGCTTGCGCGGCCCTCGTGGCGGGGCAGTGGGACACTTTACGCAACTACTGGGACCACTGGACGCGAGGGCTTATCCAAGGCGGAACCTCGAGCCGGGCGGCGCCACCGAACATCGAATACTTCTGCCCGATGGACCCGGTCGTCGTCTCGACGCGGCCAGGCAAGTGCGACATCTGCAACATGGCCCTGGTGCGTCGCAAGATCGGCGAGATGGCCCCCCTCCCCTCCGGCGTGTTGGCTCGGATGCAGATCTCTCCCTACCGCGTGCTGCTCGCCGGGATCCGTTCGGCACCCGTCGACTACCAACCGATTGCACAGGAAATCACGCTGACCGGCGTCGTGCGCGACGATGGCCAAGCCACCTGCCACATCCCCGAAATCGACCGCTCATTCGTCGTCGAAGGGCAAGCCGTGGACCTCACCCTCGGGGATGTCGCGAAACTGCCGAGCGTTCGCGGCAAAGTGAGCACGCTCGAGGTGGACCCGCGAACCTCCCGATCAAGCGTCGTCATCCGCCTCGAGGAACCCGGTCGGGCGTTCCCCCCCGGGACGCGAATCTTTGCGACCGCACGCAAACCCGTGGCCGAGCTCGAGCCATTCCGCTCGCTCCCGTCCGATCCGCCGGCGCTCGCCAAGGGGGACCTGCTGGCGGTCTACACTTGCCCCCAGCACCCTGAGGTGCTCGCCACCGATCGAGGGCGTTGCCCCGTCGACCGCAACGAGGAGTTGCAACGCCAGGCCTTGCTCGACAACCAGCGAGTCGGCTGGTGGTGCCCGATGCACCCGAACGTCATGACCTATCACCCAGGAGCATCATGCGAGCCCTGCGGCGGCATGAAACTGGTGCCTCGGGTCGTCACGTATCGGCCGCCGGGGAAAGTGCTCACGGTGCCGGAGTCGGCCGTGGTCGATACGGGCACGACGACGGTCGTGTTCGTCGAGCAAATGCCCGGGACCTTCGACAGCGTCGAGATCGCCGTCGGCCCGCGCTGTGGCGATTTCTACCCGGTGGCGAGCGGGCTCGACCCCGGCCAGCGCGTCGCGATCCGTGGCGCCTTCCTGCTGGATGCGGAGACGCGATTGAATCCGAGCCTCGCCGCGAACTACTTCGGCGCGGGTCGGACGGGGCGAGGCGACTCCGCCACTCCCTCAGTCGACAAGGTGATGGCTCCCAATCCCAAGGGCGTCTGTCCGGTCACGGGCAAACCACTCGGCTCGATGGGTCCACCCGTCTCGGTCACGATCAACGGCCAGACGGTCCGACTCTGTTGCGAGGGTTGCGAGAGTCGCCTGAGAGAAGCGCCTGACAAGTTCCTTCCCAAGCCGAAATCCCGCTGAAACGGGCGGCCGGCCCTTCGACGAAATGCGGGCGCATGATCGAACGTCTGATCGCACTCTCGATTCGCCACCGACTCGTGGTCGTCGCGGCCGGATTCGTGCTGGCCGCCTGGGGCGTGTACGCCGCCTATCAGACGCCCGTGGACGCCATCCCCGACCTGTCGGAAAACCAGGTCGTCGTCTTCACGGAGTGGCCGGGCCACAGCCCGCGCGAGGTGGAGGATCTGATCGGCTATCCGCTCTCCATCCACCTCCAGGGGATCCGCGGCGTGCGGACGGTTCGCTCATCGAGCGATTTTCATTTCTCGATGATCCACGTTGTTTTCGACGACGGCCTCGACTTCCCCACCGCCCGCCGTCGCGTGCTCGAGCGACTGGCGCAGGCCGGGAAGATCCTCCCCGAGGGCGTGGCCCCGCATCCGCCGCCCGAGGCCCTCGCCACCGGACAGATCTACTGGTACACGGTCGAGGGAGGTGGGCTCGACCTCGGTCGGCTGCGCGCGTTGCAGGACTGGTACGTCAAACCCCAACTCAGCGCCGTCCCGGGCGTGGCCGAGGTCGCGAGCGTCGGCGGCTATCCCATCGAGTACCAGGTGAACGTCGACCCTCGCAAGCTCCGCACGCGAGGCGTGACGTTGGCCGAGGTCGTTCGCGCGGTCGGCGAGTCGAACTCGACGGTCGGCGGGCCGATCGTCCAGAAAGGGAACGCGGAGTATATCGTCAGGAGCCTCGGTTGGCTCGGTAGCCGCGCCAAGGGTGACGACGATGCGTTCGACCCGAACCTCGCCGTCCGCGACCTGGAACGCGCCGTCCTGGCCGGAGACGCCGATGGAACGGTCCTGCGGGTGGGCGACGTCGCCTCCGTAAGCATCGGTCCCGGCCCCAGGCGTGGGATCCTCGAGAAGGACGGCAGCGAGGTCGTCGGCGGGGTGGTCCTGATGGCGTACGGCGAGAATCCCCTCACCGTCACACGACGACTCAAGGCGAAGATCCGGGACCTTCAGCCTGGCCTGCCGTCGGGAGTGCGGATCGTCGCGTTCTATGACCGCACCCCGTTGATTCAAGGGGCGATCGGCACCGTGACCGGAACGATTGCCGAAGCCATCGTGACGGCGACGATCTGTGTCGTCTTGATCCTGCTGCACGTCCGCGCCTCCTTCGTCATCGCGATCACGCTGCCCCTGGCCGCGCTCGGATCGTTCGCGATGATGGCGTTGCTGAGGACTCTCGGGGTCGCCGAAATCGAGACGAACATCATGTCGCTGGCCGGGATCGCCATCTCGGTCGGCGTGCTCGTCGACTCGTCGATCGTCATGGTCGAAAACGCCATGCATCGCCTGCGTGACGAATTCGGCGACGAACCCGTCCGCGGCGACATCCGGTCGGTGATCCTGCCGGCCTGTCAGACCGTCGGACGGCCAATTTTCTTCTCGGTGGCGATCATGGTCCTCTCGTTCCTGCCCGTGTTCGCACTCGGCGGCATGGAAGGGAAGATGTTCCGCCCGCTCGCCTTCACGAAGTCGTTCGCACTCGTCACGGTCGCGTTACTGGCGGTCACGCTCGTCCCCGCGCTCTGCACGTACCTGCTGAAGGGACGGATGCGCGGCGAGCGTGAGAGCTGGATCGTGAGGAGCGTGATCGACGTCTACCGCCCGATCCTCTCCTCCTTACTCGACCGCCCCGCGCCTCTGGTCTGGCTCCTGGGTGTCACATTCGTCGTCGGACTGGCACCTCTCGGCAGTCGTGCCCTCTTTCTGGGAGCCCTCTTGGCCGCCCTCGTCGCGTCGGCCTTGGCCTCGCGGACGAGAGTGGGTCGGACGTTGTCATGGGTCACCCTGATCGTCATCGCGCTCGTCGCCGACCACGCGATGACGCCGCTCGGACGCGAGTTCATCACCCCCGTGGATGAGGGGATGGTGATGAACATGCCGGTCACCGTGCCTCGCGCCTCGGTGACGGAGGTGAGCGACGACCTCAAGGCGAGCGACATGATCCTCTGCCGGTTCCCCGAGGTCGACATGGTCGTTGGCAAGGCCGGTCGGGCCGACTCCCCGATCGACCCCGCGCCGATCGAGATGCTCGAGACCATGGTGAACTTCCGCCCCCGTGCCTTATGGCCCAGGCGCAAGCTCCTCCCCGTCGACGCCACGCGCCAGACCCGCGCCGTGCTCGCTGCCTTGGTCGCCCGCGGCCTGGTCAAACCTCCGGCCGACACCGAGGCCCTCGTCGAGCAGGCAACCGCCGCCGCGCTCGCGCTCCTCGACACCATCCTGCGTGAGTACGCCTATCAGCGCAACCGGGACTTCGAGCGCTCGTTGCTCGCCCCGATCACCGACCCCGACGACCCCGGCTACGCCCCCCAGCAAGCCGCGTGGGCCGCCTACACGCAGCAGCTCGACCGAGACCTCGTCCCCCGCGCGGCGGAGACGTACACGCGAATCGTCTTGGAAGATCTGGTCGATCGGGCCGACGTGACCGACCCCGCGATTGGTGCCCGCGTCCGAGCGATCCGGCAACTGCGGGAGCGTCCTACGACGCGACCAGTCAGTTCCGCTGGGCAGCAACACGCGCCCGCAACACGCCGAGTGCCCCGCTCCATCGAGCCAATCCCGGCGCTCGACGCGATCCAGACGGAGTTATCGAAGCCTTTCGCCGCAAGCCTACTCCTCTGGCGGAAGGATCGCTCCGACCTCGTCGGGTTCGGCTCCGACCTCGACCTGGCCGTGCAAATGCCGGGGTGGGCCAACGTCTGGACCATGCCGATCCAGAACCGGGTCGACATGCTCGCAACCGGCGTGAACACCGCCATCGGCGTCCGCGTCCTGGGCCGAAGGCTGGAGGACATCGTCCGAGTGTCGGACTCGGTTGCCGAGGTGCTCAAGCGCGTGCCCGGCTCCTCGGACGTAATCGCCGACCCCGTCCGCGGCAAGGGTTATGTCGAGGTCCGCATCGACCGAGAGCGGGCGGCGACGTCCGGGGTGCCGATCGCCGTGCTCAACGAGGCCGTCGAATCCGCGCTCGGCGGAAAGGTTGCCACCACCACGGTGGAAGGACGAGAACGCCACCCCGTCCGTGTCCGCTACGGCCGCGCCTGGCGAAGCGATGAGGGTGCGGTGCGTGGCCTGCTCGTCCCCTCGTTGCGAAAGGAATCGAACGGAAAGCCCGTGCTCGTCCCCCTCGCGGAGGTGGCCGACGTCCGAGTCGTCGAAGGACCGGCGACGATCAAGAGCGAGAACGGCCTCCTGCGCAATTACGTCCGGCTCAACGTCCGCGACGCGAATGCCGCCGATTTCGTCGCGCGTGCCCGGGAGATCGTCGCGCGTGACGTCAAACTCCCGGAGGGAACGATCCTCGAATGGACCGGCCAGTTCGAGCACGAAGCTCGGGCCCGCGTGACCTTGAGGGTGATCGTGCCGTTCGTACTCGTCTCGATCTTCCTGATCCTCTATTGGACCTACCATGACCTGGCCGACGCCGCGCTGATGATGCTGGCCATCCCGGGCGCCATCGCCGGCGGGGTGTTCTTCCAGTGGCTCTTCGGGTTCAAGTTTTCGGTGACCGTGTGGGTCGGCTACATCGCCTGTTTCGGCATGGCGACCTCGACCGGCATCATCATGCTCGTCTACCTCCGCGAGGCGGTGGCGAAAGCGGGCGGCATCGCCGCCCTGGACGTCGAGGGGCTCCGACGCGCAGTGCTCGAGGGGGCTGTGAGCCGGCTCCGGCCCAAGCTCTTGACCGAGGGGACCATCATCCTCGGCCTCGCGCCCATGTTGTGGGCCGATGGCGTCGGGGCCGAGGTCATCAAGCCCATGGCCGCGCCTGTACTCGGCGGTGTCCTGATCGCCGACGAAGTGATCGATCTCTTGCTACCCGTCGCCTTCTACCGAGTCCGTCTCGCCCGCCTCAGACGTCTGCGAACGACGAGTGCAGACGAGCCACTCGCTTCAACTTCGGCGGCGTTGTCGGTCTCTCCGGTCGACCGCGATTAGGCACAGATCGCGATCCGGGCTCGGTCTCCCAATCTCTCGCAAAATGCAGAGTCGTCCGGGTATGCTTGGTACTTTCGGGAACGATCAACGAGAGCGAGGGAGTCGAAACGATGCCGGATCGGGGCGAAGCGGGCAACCGTGGGCCGCGTCGACCAACCGACCCAGGGAAACGCGGGGGGCCAACTCCGTCGGGCAAACCGCAGGGGCCCAAGGGGGGTGGGGCGCCTAAGCGTCGAACCGGAGGTCTTAACCTGTCGCGCCTGGGCGGATCCGACTTCGAGCTCGTCCACCCGCGCTGCGTCCGGGAGATGGAGCTCGATTACGAGGAAGGGATCGAGCTCCGCAAGGCCGGTGATCCGGAAGCGGCCCGAGACGCCCTGAGGTATGCCCTGCAAGGGTGCGGCGACAACATCTGGGTCCACGTCGCGCTCGGCTGGCTCGCGCTCGAGGATTTCCAGGACCCGACGCTGGCCCGAGGTCATTTCGGCTACGCCTTCGAGCTCGCCCAACGCGCGATCCCGACGGATTTCCGAGGACGACTCCCGCGGCACCGACCTTCGAACCGTCCGTACTTCGACGCAATCGACGGTCTGATTCTCTGCTACGAAGCCCTCGACAAGCCCGACGAGGTGGCCGAACTCCGCCGACTCGGAGCAAGACTGCTCGGCGAGCGTCCTGCCCCCGATGGGCCTCGCGCCGGGCCCGGAGCGGATCGTGGTGGCCCCGGGCCGAAGCAAGGATGAACCGGATCGTCAGCCCTTGAATCGAAGTCTTTCCCACCCTCTTTCCACCGGCATTCCATTCGCTCGTTAGGGCCCGGTCGGCCGGCGATGTGTTCGAGCCGTTCGACGGAGCCCCCCTCGTTTTCCCACCCGACCTGGGAATCCAATCCTAAGCTCACTTCGTCGGCTCGAGTCCGCGGTGAAAACGTCTTTCCTCCCGGGAGCGTACGAGAACTCGTACCGTTCGTCATGACCACGCAGGTACGGGCCGGGGAGCGCGAGGCGTCGCCCTCATTCTGGGAAGCGCGAGGCCGGCTCCTCTCCATCGACGTGATGCGGGGCCTGGCGGCACTCGGTGTCTTGCTCGTCCACATCCCGCACCAGGGTGAGCCCGGCGTGGCGAACCTTCGGTTTTGGCTCCTACTCCCCTTGGAATACGGCCGGCTGGGCGTCCCGATTTTCGTCGTGCTCTCGGGATTCTGCATCCACCTCGGGGTCGCGAAGAAGATCGCCCGAGGCGACCGGGGCGGGGCGAATTGGCGATCGTTCTGGTGGCGTCGGTTCCACCGACTCTATCCCCCCTACCTCGCGGCCATCATCGTCGGGATGCTGGCGTACCGATGGTCAAGCACGTCGGTGATCGGCTCGTTCCAGAGGATCTCGTCGCTCCCCGAGGATCTCGCCGTCCACCTCGCGATGGTCGCCAATCTGTTCACGAACTTCTGGTCGGGGGTCGGGAACTTCCCGCTCTGGACCCTCTCGATGGAAGAACAGCTTTATGCGCTCTATGCCCTCTATCTCGTGATCCGGATGAGGACGACCGCGGGGTTGGCGCTCTCGGTCGCGTTCGTGGTCTCGGTCGTCTGGACGATCGCGGCCGTCGACTGGCTCCCCGAATCGTTGGGGAGCGGGACCTGGAGCGTCGGCGAGTGGCCCAAGTGGCCGTTCGCGTTCTGGTTCAACTGGGTGCTCGGCGCCGTGGCCGCTGAAGCCTTCGCGGGTGCCTGGCGATTGCCGCGTTGGGGGGCGAGCGGACGGGTCGCCATCACCTTGTTCGCGATCGGACTGGCAACCAGCGGCGAGATCCTCGGGAGGCTCTCCGGGAGCCACTGGCTGGCGACGAAAACCCCTTGGGCCCCTTTCCCCATGGTCCTGGAATGGACCACGCTGCTGATCTCACCCGTCGCGATCGCCCTGGCCGTCTTCGTGGCGCTGAACTATGGGATCCGGGTCGAATCGTCGGGCTCGCTGCGAGGCAAGCCGATCCTCCACGCCCTGGGCACGGTCGGGTTGTTCTCTTACTCGCTCTACCTGACGCATCTCCCGATTTTGAATCTGCTGTCGACCGCCCTTCCCCTCGACGACAATTCGGCCTCCGTCGCCTTGCGATACCTCATCTTCACGCCGGTCTGCCTCGGATTTGCCTACCTCTTCTACCGAGCGATCGAGGTTCGCTGCTTGAACGCCTCGGCAGTCCGAGGTGCTGCGCCCAAGTCGTCGCTCAACTCGTGACCGAGCGTGACGACCGTGGCGCAGAGAGGACGGACAAGCCGAAATACCGAGACCGCCCAAACCCCCGAGGCTCCGGCTCGAGGCACCATGATTTTGAGCTTCTTACAAACGGCGCCGATTCCAGGTAATCGCCCGGCCCGGCCCGCCGTCTTTAATGATTTTTCGGCTTGCGATGATTCTGGGAACGGGATAGAAGAACCGCAGATCGGGACTGATGCGGGATGAGACGACCCGGGGCTTCCGAAAAGCTCGGCGGCTCGGACGAAAATCGGGGCTGAGAAATGGGTTACTGGCGAGTCACAATCCCCGTCGAATCCCGAGAATTAGGCCTTGCCGCGACGGCCGAGCGCTGGGCGCCGTTCCAATGATCGTCCGTCCCCATGCCGGGGGCGTGGAAGTCCTCGCCCCGGCGAAGTTGAACCTGTTCCTCGAGATCCTGGGCCGCAGGCCCGACGGCTACCATGAGGTTGAGACGCTTATGGTGGCGGTTGACCTGCACGACACGTTGACCTTCGCCGACGATCCTTCGGGGACGATCACGCTTCAATGCGACGATCCGACCATGCCGACCGGCCGAGACAACCTGGTTGTCAAGGCGGCCGAGCGGTTGAAGGAGAGTTCGGGCTGCGATCGTGGCGCGACCATCGAACTGCGGAAAGCCATCCCGGCGCAAGCGGGGCTGGCGGGCGGCTCGAGCGACGCGGCGGCGACACTGTTAGCCCTGGATCGACTCTGGAACTTGCGGACCCCGCCCGAGCGGTTGGACACCTTGGCCGGGGAGATCGGCAGCGACGTGGCCTTCTTTCGACAGGCCCCGGCCGCTGTCTGCCGAGGCCGAGGTGAACGCGTGGAGCCCGTGCCCCTGGCGGGTCCCTTAAACTTCGTCCTGGTCTGTCCGCCCGTCGGACTGAGCACGGCGGAAGTGTATCGACACCTGACCCCTCCCGAACGGCCTCGGCCGATCGGGCCGGTCGTGGAGGCGCTGGTCCATGGAAGACCGGATGCCCTGGGGCGGGGCCTGTTCAACCGGCTCCAGCCCACCGCCGAGACGCTCGCCCCCGCGTTGTCGCGGGTCCGCGACGCCCTGGCAGACCTCGGCCCGTCGCTTGACGGGCACCTGATGAGCGGCAGCGGTTCGGCCTACTTCGGGCTTGGCCGCGACCTGGGCGCGGCGCAGGCCGCCGCCCGCCACCTCGAAACGCTCGGACTAGGACGAGTCCGGGTCGTGTCCTGCGGCACCTGAGCAGCAGAGAACGCCTCGTAAAGGAGTACCGGCTGTGGAGATCACCGAAGTCCGCATCAAGCTCATGGAAGACAACTCGGGCAGCAACGAACGGTTGCAAGCCTTTTGTTCCATCACCTTCGATGACATGTTCGTCATCCGCGACTTGAAGATCATCGAGGGTGCCAAGGGCTTCTTCGTCGCCATGCCTTCACGCAAGCTCACCGACCGCTGCCACCATTGCGGCACCAAGAACCACCTTCGGAGCCGGTTCTGCAACCAGTGCGGCAGCCGCCTGGACGAGAACCGCGCGATCCGCGACGCCGACGGCCGCGCCAAGCTGCACGCCGACATCGCGCATCCGATCAACTCGATGTGCCGCGAGAAGATCCAAGGCGCCGTCCTCGCCTCGTACGCCGACGAGTTGGAACGCTCCAAACTGCCCGGCTACGTCTCCCGCTACGACGATCTCGACGCCGAATACGACGTTCCGGTCGAGGCCGGTGCCACCAACGCCATGCCCACGCAAGCGGGAGAACCGCCCCTGCGACGAGGGCCGCTCCGCGGGCACACGCAGCACACTCGGGGCAATCAGTCGGTGCTCCGCGGGCCCCACATCCCGCCCCGCAAGGAAGTCCCCTCCGAAGGCATGGTCACCGACCGCGAATCGTCCCAGGGGTTCGGCAGCGGGCTCTAAGCCCATCCGCCCCCTCGGCACCAAGCCCCGCGTCCGAGGGCTCTCGTCGACGCCCCGAATTCGACCGGCCACGGCGCCCCTCGGCGCCGTGGCTTTTCTTTCGTGATGGCGGGAGGCCCCCGATGGCGGTAGGATCATGCGTCATGGAAAAGCCGGCCCGGCGCGAACGCGACGTCCCCGTCCCGGACCTCCGCCAGGGGCGTCCTCGGGGGAAACTCGGCCGGCGCATCTGGCGTTGGATTCGCATCCCTGTCTTCGTTTATCTCGGCCTGCTTGCCATGCTCTTCTCCCTCCAGACCGACCTGATCTTCCCGGGCGCCAAGCGACAAGGGCAGCCCGATACGGTCGTGCGTCCCCGAGCCGACGAACAACTCGTCACCATTTCCACCCCACGGGGCGAGAAGGTCGTCGCCCTCTTCGGACCGGCTCTCACGCCCCAAGGTGCTCCCCTGCCGGAGGCGAAGTCCCGCCCGACCTTGCTCTACTTCTACGGAAACGCGATGTGCGTCGCCGATGCCGTCGACCAGCTCGAGCACTTCCGAAGGCTCGGCGTCAACGTCATGATCCCCGACTACCTCGGTTTCGGCATGAGCGGCGGGAAGGCGTCAGAGTCGAGTTGCCAGACGACGGCCGACGTGGCCCTGGATCACCTCCGGACCCGCAAGGACGTCGACCCGAAGCAGATCGTCGCCGCCGGCTGGTCGCTCGGCGGGGCAGTGGCAATCGACCTGGCCTCGCGCGAGAAGATCGCGGGGCTGATCGCGTTCAGCACGTTCACCAGCATGGGCGACATGGCGAGGGCCAACTTTCCCTTCCTGCCCGCCTCGCTCTTGCTCCGCCACCGCTTCGATAACCTGTCGAAGATCCCGAACATCCACTGCCCGATGTTGATCGGGCACGGCCGTCGCGACGAACTGATCCCTTACGCCATGTTCGAGCGACTCACGTCCGCCGCCAAGGCCCCGACGATGAGATTCACCGTCGAGGGCGCCGGGCACAACGACTTTTTCGCGGTCGGCGGCGAGAAAGTCCTCCGCGCCATCCGGTCTTTCCTCGACCAGATCGACCCGGATGTGTAAGGCTCAAGCTTGCGTCGGCCTGGACGTTTCGACCTGCGCCGTCACCCACCATGATCGTCGTCCGACAGGGGTGCTCGGAGCGGCCGAGCATACATCGAGGGCAACGATCGCGCATAGCGGGCCCTCTCGAACGTCCTCGAAAAGACGTCCCCGAGATCGAATGAGATCTCGGGATCGGGAGGCTTCAATGGGATCGGGAAGGTCGGGAGCGACTGCCGGATTGTCCACGCATAGCCATCGGCATACGAGCTCTCTCCGGCCCTGGAGATGAAGGCTTAAAAAAACGCCCCGGCGGACTGGCCACGGTCCTCATCCTCCTGGGAAACCGTGTCGAGTGTCCTCACATTTCCAGCAAAACCGAACAATCGTCACGCTCGCAAAGCATCGACCGCACTCTGGAAGAACCCGAAACCGTCGCACCGTGCGTCCGAAGGGCGACGCGTCCAGCGCGGGTGGTGTTGCGGGATGACGAACCGTTCGGGGTGGGGCATGAGGCCGAAGATCCGGCCGGTGGGATCGCAGAGCCCCGCGACCGCGGAGGGAGATCCGTTGGGGTTCGCGGGATACTCTTGGGTGGGCCGGCCCTGGTCGTCGGCGTAACGGAGCACGACCTGCCCCGCGGCGGAGAGGACTTCGAGCGCCGAGGTGTCAGCGAGGAGGAACTTCCCTTCGCCGTGGGCCACAGGGAGCTCGATCGGCTCGGAGCCCGTGACGAACGGGGAGAGCCCGGGCGTGGGGAGCAGTCGGACCCAGCGCGACTCGAAGTGGCCGGAGTCGTTATGGGTCAGAGTTGCGGTCGTCGGAGACCTCCCTCCCGGAAGCAGTCCGGCTTTGACGAGGACCTGGAATCCGTTGCAGATGCCCAGGATCAGCCCACCTCGCTCGTGGAAACGGCGCAGGGCCTCGTCGAGCACGGTCCCCAACCGAGTGGCGAGGATTCGGCCCGCGCCGAGGTCGTCGCCGTAGGAGAAGCCGCCGGGCAGGGTCAGGATCTGGAACCGGTCGAGTGCCGCCGGCTCCTCGAGGAGTCGGGAGACGTGCAAGGACTCGACGTCGGCCCCGGCGGCCTGCCAGGCGGCCGAGGTCTCCTCGTCGCAATTCGTTCCGGGAGCACGCAGGACGATCGCGCGGGGACGTACCATGGTCAATAATTGCCCTCGTTCGGCACATAGGAGGCGGCGGGGTAATCCACCTCGGCGCGGTAGGCGAGATTGCGACGGATCAGGTCGGCCTCATACACCTGGACGACGAAGTCGGCGGCGATCTTGAGCCGGGACGACGCCCCCTTCGCGGGGAAATCGGCCGGGGCTCCGCGACGGAACTCGGTCACGCCCACGTGCTTCGAGCGCCCCTTGACGTAGTTGATACCCGGGATCCCGTCGGCGTCGCCCGAGATCAAGAGAGCGATGTCGTAGGTATCCTGGAGCGCCACCATGTCGACCGCGAGGCTCGTGTCGAGCCCCTTCTCGTTCAAGGTATGGTGGAGCAGGTCGACCTTCCAGTGCCCTTCCTGGCGGATCTCGACGAAGTCGGTCGCCGCCTGGACGCCGTGGTAGAATCGCTTCTTGCGCTCGAGGGCCCGCCGCTTCCCCTCGTACCAGTCGCGAGTCTCGTTGAAGCAGAGGTTCCACGCCTCTTCGATCTTACGATCCATCGGCAGGTCCGACATCCGCCGGCTGACGTCCTCGAGGTAGCTGTCCCGGAGCCGAGGGTTGAGCTCGAACCGGCTACGAAGGCGGGACTCGGCCTTCGGGTCGTTCAGGTCCCATTCATCCATCTTCCCGACGACATACCAATAAATTCGCGAATGCTGCGCGGTCGGCCAGGACGACCCTTCGGCGAATGTACGGCCCCAATACTGGACGCTCTGTTCGAAGACGTGGCGATAGAACGAGCCGTAGTCGTCGACGCGGAGGTTGAGGTGCTTGAGGACCCCGTCGAGGTTCGAACCATCGACAAATGTAATAAATCTTAGCATGACGAATCCTTTTTTGTCGAAAACTCCCATTGCGGGCATCTCCGCGGGATCGACCCCTCTCACCAGCGGAGCGGGCTTTGCCAGGCGTCTTTCAGGTCGGCGATGGAGGCCTCGATGACGGGCGAGCCGTCGAGGCCGAGGACGGTAAGCCGAGGGGCTACGTCCCGACCGGGGGGTCCGACGACCTCCCCAACTCGTGCACAGGGAACACCTCGGCCGACGGCTTCTTCGACGAGGGCGTCGGCCATCTCGGGCCGGACTTCGAGCAGGAACCGCGTCGGCGATTCGGAGAACAACAGGGCGGCGACGTTCGAGGCGTCATCGTCGCGAGGCATGCCGCCGAGCGAAGCGAGGACTCCAAGGCCGCCGGCAAGGGCCATCTCCGCGAGGGCGGCCGCCAGGCCCCCTTCGCTCAGGTCGTGGCAGCCCCGGATCAGTTCCCGATTGATCAGCTCGTGAATCCAGCGAAACACGAGGATCGCCGAGGACGGCTCGACCGTCGGGACCCGCCCTCCGTCCTGCCCTCGGGCGAGGAGCCAGTGCGACCCGCCAAGCTCGAGCCGGGTCCGGCCGACGATGAGTAGGATGTTGCCGGGTTCTTTCAAGTCCATCGTCACGCAGCGCCGGACGTCCGGGACCTGGCCGATGGCGCTGATGAGCAGCGTGGGAGGGATGGCTCGGCTCTGGCCCTCGTGGGTGTATTCGTTATAGAGGCTGTCTTTCCCGGAGATGAAGGGCATCCGGTAGGCGAGGGCGATGTCGTGGCACCCCTGCGCGGCCCGGACGAGAGAGCCGAGGGTCTCGGGGCGTTCGGTGTTACCCCAGCAGAAGTTGTCCAGCAACGCGATACGGTCGGGGTCCGCCCCCACGGCCACGCAGTTGCGCACCGCCTCGTCGATGACGCAACCGGCCATCGCGTACGGGTCGAGGCGCCCGTATCTCGGGTTGATCCCGCAGGCGACCGCGAGCCCTCGCGTCGAGCCGCGCACCGGGAGCACGACCGAGGCGTCGCCGGGCCCGTCGTCTTTCTCGCCTACTAGCGGCTTGACGACCGTGCGGGCCTGGACCTCGTGGTCGTACTGGCGGACGATCCATTCCTTGCTGCAAACGTCCCACGTCCCGAGGACCGCGAGCAGGTCCTTCGTGAGATCACCGTGGGGAGGCAAGACGACGTCGCGGGTCGGGGGAGGAGTGAAGGTTGCCTCGCGGACGACGGCGGGTCGGCCGTCGTGGAGGAACTCCATCGAGAGGTCGGCGACCGTCTCCCCCTGATAGCGGAGCGTGAGCCGACCGGTGTCGACGAACTCGCCGAGGTCGGTCGCCTCGACGGACTCTCGGCCGCAGAGCTCCTGGAGTTCCGCAAGGTTCTCGGGAGGCACGGCGAGGACCATGCGCTCCTGGGCTTCGGAGATCCAGATCTCGGTATACGACAGCCCTTCATACTTGAGCGGGGCGCGGTCGAGGTCGACGAGGGCTCCGAGGTGTTCGCCCATCTCGCCGACGGCCGAGCTGAAGCCCCCGGCGCCGCAGTCGGTGATCGAGCGGAAGAGGCGACGGTCCCTCGCCTGGAGTACGACGTCGAGCACCATCTTCTCGGTGATCGCGTTGCCGATCTGCACCGCACCGCCGGAGAGGCTCTCGCTCTCGCCCGTGAGCTCGGCCGAGCTGAAAGTGGCCCCGTGGATCCCGTCGCGACCGGTCCGGCCGCCGATGGCGACGATCCGGTCGCCGGCCTCGACGGTCTTCGTCGAGAGCCCTCGAGGGATTACCCCGACGGTGCCGCAGAACACCAGCGGGTTCGCGAGGTAATCCGGGTCGACGACCAGGGCCCCGTTCACGGTCGGGATGCCCATCCGGTTGCCGTAGTCGCGGACCCCGGCGACGACCCCCTTGAGCACGCGTTTCGGGTGCAAGACACCCGTCGGGAGCGTGTCGGGATCGACGTCGGGCGGGGCGACGCAGAAGACGTCGGTGTTGCAAATCGGCTTGGCGCCGAGGCCCGTCCCCATCGGGTCGCGGATCACGCCGCCGAGCCCCGTGTTGGCCCCGCCGTAAGGGTCGATGGCCGACGGGTGGTTGTGCGTCTCGACCTTGAAGCAGACGTCGAAATCGTCGTCGAACCGGACCACCCCCGCGTTGTCGGCGAAGACGCTGACCAGCCAGTCGAGGTCGAGCTTGCGGGTCGCGCCGAAGATCGTTTCTTTCAAGAGATTCGAGATCACCGCACCTTCGAATTTGATCAACCCTCGCAGGGTCTTGTGCGAGCAGTGCTCGCTCCAGGTCTGCGCCAGGGTCTCGAGCTCGCAATCGCTCGGGTCTCGGCCGAGGTCGGCGAAGTGGCCGCGAATCTGCTGCATCTCGGCGAGGCTCAGGTAGAGTTGCCCCGCCTTGCTGAGCTGGACGAGTTCTGCGTCGTCCATCCCTCGGATCGGCACATCGACGCGGCGGAAGTGATAGGCCTGGCCTTGGCCGAGCTTTTCGAACGGGAGGTTGCCGACGATGGCCTGCTCGACCGCGTCGTTGGCGAGGACGCGGCTGATGAGCCGGGAGAGGCCGTCGTTGGGGCCGTCGAGCCGATACGTGCGGATCGTCCGGACGTTCTCGACGCCGAAGCCGAGGTCGACGAGGAGGGCCAGGGCACTCTCGGCCTCGGGGTCGGTGACGCCGGGCTTGGGCAGGACGTGGACGACGGTCCCCCCAACGCCCGACGGCTCCTGACACGGACGGATCGTATAGGTCTCGACGACCGGATCGACGAGGATCGCCTCGGCCGCGCGTCCGAGGTCATCGCGTCCGAGGGTGCCCTCGACGAGGAACCCCCGGCTCGAGGCGATCTCCCAGGGGCCGTGCAGGCCGAGTTCGGCCGCCTCGTTCGCGATTCGACGTCCTTCGTTGTCGGCCCGGCCGGCGGCAGGGTCGATCTGCAAATGCCATAACATAGTGTGCAAACACTCGCCTTACAGAGGATGTCGATATCAATCCAAGTCAATGCGTATTCGGGATGGTCCCACGCACGACGACGGGCCCACGGCGGGGCGACCCGGTCGGGCGGGGCCCACGTTGCAGCTCGTCGACTCGGGGACGATCGAAGATTGCGGGCGGGAGACGGTCCTCACTCGAGCTCTCGCGTTCGATTTTGTCGCCAATCACTACATTTGAATAAGTAAATCCAATGGCGCCCGGCCAATCATGCGTCGGCGTTCCCGGCCCGATTCGCCGCGTCGAACCGGGATCGACGGGCCTTGCCGGCGTCCCACCACTCGCGGATCGCCCGGTCATCGTCGGCCGAGAGGGCGACTTTCAGCTCGGAGAGTCGTTCCTGGAAACGATCGATGGCCTCGAGCACGGAAGTGCGGTTCGCTCGAAAAATCCCCGACCAGAGCCCGGCGTCGGACCCGGCGACCCGGGTCCCGTCGCGGTAGGCTCCGGCCGCCATGGGGAGCGCCTCGACGGGGACCGTCCCGGCCAGCGCCGCGGCGACCGCATGGGGCAAGTGGCTCGTGAGCGCGAGGGCGTGGTCGTGGGCGACCGGGTCCGTCTCGATGATCCGACTCCCCAGGCTCCCCCAGAACTCCCGGGCCCGTTCCAAACGGTCGGCGGGTGTGCGAGGCGTGGGCGTCAGGACGCAGGCCCGACCTTCGAACAGGCGAGGGTCACCATGCTCGACCCCTTTTCGCTCGGAACCGGCGATCGGGTGGCCACCGACGAACTTCATGCGCGCCCGTTCATGACGCTCGATGTCTTCGACGATCGCTCGTTTCGTGCTCCCGGCGTCGGTGATCAAAGCATCCGGTCGACCGGAGTCCGCAGCCAGGCAAACGTCGTCCACCACCCGCGTGACGGGCGTACAGACGACGACCACATCCGCCTCGGCGACCCCTCGCCCGAGGTCGGTCGTGCTCGAATCGATCGCGCCTCGACGCACGGCCTCGGCGAGCCTCGCCTGATCGCGACCGATCCCGACGACTCGACCCGCGAGCCCTCGAGTCCGGAGCGCCAGCCCGATCGAACCACCGATCAAGCCCACTCCGACGATCGCGACGGTGTCGAAACGCTCCAAAGTTGTTGACCCCTTTCTCTGCGGTAGGACCGGACCAATAATCTTAATAAGAATTTTAACAGAGTCCAATGGTCTCGCCGAGAAAGCATCGAAGTTCACGTTCGAGACGCCAGGCGAAAGGCCTTGTAGCCTTCACGCCGCAGCCGAAAGGGATGGCTCATCCCCAGAACTCGCGAGAGGACGACCCCAACGGATTGATCGATCCGCGAGATCGCTGGCTCATGGCAAGAGGGTCACGACTCTGCCTCTACCAGTTCGCGAAGCCGGGCGATCCGATTCGTAAGCTCGACACCGATCGAAGGGTAGAGCCCCGAGCCCTCGGCCCGCCCCAGATCGGCGGCGGCCTCGCGATTTCGTCCCTTCAAGAGCCGGACCTCGGCGCGATTGGCGAGCGCGTAGACGTTCTCAGGCTCCGACTCCAGGGCCTTATCGAACCGCTCCTCGGCCACCTCGAGGGCCCCTCGGAGTTGCGAACAGACCCCCTGGATCAACGCCGCCTCGACATCGGCATCGGGCCAGAGGGTCGCGAGCAGCTCCGCGAGTCGGTTCGCATCGGCATATCTCCCCGAAGCGATGAAACTCCTGGCCTCCCAGACAAGATCCTCTCGGTCCGACGATCCGAGGCCAAGAAGTTCTGCAACGGCACCTCGGCGTTCCAACCAACGGACCAGTCGGCGCGGGCGCAATCGTCGGCGGCCGAACATTCAATTACTCCCGTCGAGGAAGGGGCGGAGGGCCTCCGACATCGCCGCGGCCGATTTCCAGCGGTCCCGAGAATTTTTCTCGAGGGCCTTTCGAATCACGCGGTCGAGCCCCTCGGGGGCGTCCGGGCGATGAGCACGGAGCGGGACCGCCGGGTTCTCGAGGATGATCCGGTAGGCATCGCTCCGCCTCGGGTCGAAGTCGAAGTAGGGGTATCGCAAGGTCAGGAGATAATACAGGGTCGCCCCGGCGCTGTAGATGTCCGCCGCTTCCTTGATGTCGCGGAAGTCGCGGATGTGGTCGGGAGAGAGGAAGCCGACCGAGCCCCCGATGTCCCCCTGGTGGGTCAGGCCGACGAACCCTTCGTTCTCGCGAAAGCTCTTGGCCAGGCCGAAGTCCGAAAGCTTGACCTGGGGGCGTTGGGGAGGCCCCATCACGAGGATATTCGAGGGTTTGATGTCACGGTGGACGTAACCCCGGGAGTGTGCGTAATCGAGCGCGGAGAGGAGCAGCCGGCCGATCCTCGCCGCCGAGGTGACCGTGAGTGGCCCGGGGAGGCCGCCAATCCACTGCAAGGCGTTCCGTCCCGCGACGTACTCCATGATGAGCTGGAACTGGCCGTCGATCTCGAAGATGTCGTAAAAGGCGACGACGTTGGGATGGCACTGGCCGGTCGGCATGAGGAGGTCCTTGAGGACCAGCATCTCGCGCCGAAAGTAATCCTTCGCCCGCTCGGCCGCGGCCCCGGTCGGGGTCATCATCTTGATCGCGACCGGCCTGTTGACGGACAGTTGTCGGGCGAGGAAAACCTCACCCATCCCCCCCGCCCCGATCCGCCGTTCGATCAAATAGTCGGGATGCGTCGGGGGGAATCGGCGGCGGATCTCGGCGCAATCGTCGCAGAGCCAACCCGCCGCGATCTCCTCCCTGGAGGTGCCGCCGGCCTGTTTCCTCGCCGTCCGACCGCACCCGAGGCAGACGAGAGGCTTGATCCCGTCGATGTCGGTCCGTTCGACGTCCACGACGAACGAACTCTCGCCCGCGAAAATGACGTCGCCGTCGCGAAGCGGGGCCGACTCGACGCGGAGGCCGTTCACCTTGGTCCCGTTCGTGCTGCCCAGGTCTTGCAGGATGCAGTGGGGTGGGCTCAGATCGATCCGGAAATGCTCGCGGGAAAGGAGCCGATCCTCTTGCATCGCAAAACCGGCGTTCGACGATCGGCCGACCACGCCCGTACCCCGGCCGTTGAGGGCAAACTCCCGGCCCAAGCACGGACCCGATGTGATCCGCAGGACGACCTCCATCCGGCGCTCCGAATGCGTGGCGAACGACTGACCTCTGATTTATTCTACACGCGGCGGAACCCGTTCGGAACTACTGGTCTCTTAAGGAATCCAAGATTCGACGCCGGGCCCCGCACGACCCGCAACACAAGGAACGAGGACCGATGACCGGCCGAGCATGGTCTCATTTGAGGAGCTTCGGGAGGTGGACCTTCGCCGTCCTGTTCATCCTCGGTGGCGTCGCGCATTTCGTGTCACCCCATCTCTACATGCGCATCATGCCATCATATTTACCTTGGCATCGTGAGCTTGTGTTGTTGAGCGGCGTCTTCGAAATCCTGCTCGGGATCCTCCTCCTCGTGCCGCAGACCTCACGCCCGGCCGCCTGGGGCCTCGTCGCGCTCTTGATCGCCGTCTTCCCGGCCAATCTTTTCATGTATCAACATGCGGAGCAATTCTCTGTCCCGAAGTCTCTCCTGCTCGCACGACTACCATTGCAGGCCGTGCTCATCGCCTGGGCATGGGCCTACACGAGACCTCGGAGTCAGGGCCGACCTGCCGACACCCCCGGAATCGGCCGCGAACGAAACACCGACGAGCAAGTCTAGCTCCGCTCGAGTGGAGTCGCTTGCATCCCGGCTCCCGTAAGCGGTAGACGTCCTCGACACCTTCCGGTTTTACTGTACAAGCGTCGAGAAAATGCCGATCCTTACCGTGCTGAGGGTTGGAAACGAGATCTGTCCGTGTGGACAGGTTCACCATCCCGAAAGAGTTACAGGGAGGACGTCATGTCGAACGCGATTCCGGAAGGGTTCCACTCGGTCACGCCCCACCTGATCGTCAAGGGGGCCGCGGAAGCGATCGAGTTCTACAAGCGAGCCTTTGGGGCCGAGGAGATCTGCCGAATCCCGGGGCCCGACGGCTCGAAGCTCATCCACGCCGCGATCCAGGTCGGCACCTCGAGGGTCTTCCTCGTGGACGACTTCCCCGAATTCGGCTCGAATGCCCCGCAGAACGGAACGCCGGTGACCTTGCACCTCTATGTTGAAGACGCCGACGCCGCGTTCGAGCGGGCCATCGAGGCGGGCGCGACGGCCACGGCGCCGCCGGCCGACATGTTCTGGGGCGACCGTTACGGAAGGCTCGTGGATCCGTTCGGGCACCACTGGTCGATCGCCTCGCACCTCGAGGACGTCGCGCCCGAACAGTTGCAGGAACGGATGGCGGCCGCCTTCGCCGGGGCGCCCTGCGGCAGTTGAGCCCTGGCCCCAGACCTCTCGGTCGCTCAAAAGCCAGAAGAATCGATCCGAGACGGACGATGGAGATGAGATGACCTCCCACCATCGTCCGTCTCGTCGTTTCTGATGGGCCTGCATCAGGGATGACGGCCCCGATCGCTTACTTCACCAGTCTTTCCAGGGCATAGGCCTTGAGTCGGCGAAGGTCCATCTTGCCGGTGCCGAGAATCGGGATCGCCTCGACTTCGACGAAGTCCTCGGCCGAGGGGATCCAGAGTCGGGGCATCGAGCCTGAATTGAGACGTTTCACGACCTCATCCGGTGCGATCCCGAGGACCGGGGTGTGGATGACGCAGAGTCGCTCCCCGCGTTTGGGGTCGGGGATGGACGTGATCGCGATGACCTGATCGTCGGTCCCAGTCGCCTCCTGAATCGCCGACTCGACCGCCAGGTGGGGCACCATCTCCCCCGCGATCTTCGAGAACCGACTGAGCCGGTCGGTGACCTTGAGGAACCCGTCGGGATCGACATAGCCGAGGTCGCCGGTGTTGTACCAACCGTCCTTCAGGACCTTGGCGGTCGCCTCGGGACGGTTGAGGTAACCGACCATGACCTGCGGCCCGGAGATCAGGATTGTCCCCTCGACCCCACCGGGCAATTCCGCCCCGGTCTCGGGGTCCACGATCCTGATCGCCGTCCCCGGCACCGGGAGCCCGACGGTACCGATCCGGTTGCCCTTCACGGTCCGACCATCGGGGAGCACCTTGTCATACGGGAGGTTGACCGAGACGACGGGCGAGAGCTCGGTGCAACCGTAGCCTTCCTGCGGGTCGAAACCGAGCTTCTCGCGAATCTCGCCGGCCAGTTCGGGCTTGAGCTTCTCCGCCCCGAGGACCACGTGGACGAGCGAAGCGTACTGCTTCGGCTCGAACCGGTGGAGGTAGGCACGCATAAACGTCGGCGAAGCCGCGAGCAGGGTAACCTTATGCTTCTCGCAGAGGTTGCAAATGATCTTCGCATCGAGCGGATTGATGTGATACACCACCCGCTTCCCGAGGCAGAGCGGCGTCCAGATCGTGACCGTGAACCCGAAGGAGTGGAAAAACGGCAGGACTCCCAGGACCGACTCATCCGGGAGGAGTACCAGATGATGATTCAACTGGTGGACGTTGCTCAGGATATTGCGCTGAGAGAGGACTACCCCTTTGGGGTCGCCGGTCGAGCCCGAGGTGAAGATGATCGTGGCGGTGTCGTCGAGGTTCTCGTCCCGAAGGCCGGGGAGGAACGCCGCCATGGTCCCGATCGGGGCGAACTTCGCGACCGCCGCCGCCCATAGCTTGTCTGCCAGGCGGATCTGCCTGGCGATGTCTTCCAGGAAGACGAGCGTCCCCTTCGGCCTCACCTTGAACTTATCGAGCACCTTCGCCGAGGTCAGGACGTGGGTGATCTCGCATTGCGCGATCGACGAGTCGATCAGGTCTTGACCCGCCGTATAGTTGAGATTGACGGGGATCTTGCCCCAGAGCGTCAGTGCGAGATTCGCGACCGCGGCGGGGGCTGTCGGCGGGATCAACAACCCGACGTACTTCGCGGGGCCGAGCGTCCTCGAGAGGTAACGTCCCAGGACCAGGGCCCGGAGCAGAGTCTCGGAAAAGGATAAGCTCGCCCCTGTGCTATCGCTGACCGCGGGACGTGCCCCGTTCTCCCGGGCCGAGTGGACGAAGGCCCTCGCGAGCGATCGCCAATGTTCGGGCAAGGGGGGGAACGGATACAAGGGTTTTGCCTGCGCAGCCTTGGCAGGCCCGACGGCAGTTTCGGGGCTCATGCACGGTCTCTCGAATCGCGGCCTCGCGCCGGTGGGCCGTCTCGGCCGCCCTGAATCATCCATACGTGAGGAGGGAGCGAGTCGACACTGTACGCCACCCGCCCACGCCACACAAAGGATTCCTGCGCGAATTTTTCTTGGGTGTGCCACCAAAGGCAATCCGGCCCTCGCATCGAGCGGCGACCGCCCCGCTCACCTCGCCGCATCACCGAATCGGACGCCCCTCCAACGGCCATGCCATCGACCTGGTCGACATCATCTCGCCGGTTCCGAAGCACTGGCCACAACGCACGTCGCAGGCCTCGAAACGGGACCAAACGTGGCGATCAAACGGAAGATCACACCCTGATACCGCCAAGTGTTGGCTAGACTCTCGCTACCGCGGATCGGCATGCTAAAATAAGAGTGCCTTTTCGAGAAATCGTCAGCCGAGCTCCGTCCCCCAAATTCCTGGGGGAATTGGCCTTCTTGGCATGCCCCTTGCTTTACATCTACCCTTGGCGAGTGCCATCGAACCGGGCTCCGAGTCGCCTGGAGCCTTGAGACTTGACGCGACAGGTTGGTCGCATCAGGATTCACAGTTGTTTCGGAAGTGGGGTTGAGAATGAAAATCAAGGTGTTGATCAAGCGGTAGGGGTTCATCTCAACGGCGTCCGCCTGATCTCGGACCCCGGAGGCTCATCCGGTGCGGTACACAGGCCCGAGACTCATCGATCGGAGTGGGTGCGTCGGCCCTAGGCCTCGTCCTTCTCCGAAGGGGACCACGAGAAGCCCCATGCCCTCGCCAGACCGAATCGGATGCCGGACATGAGGATCCTGATCGCCGAGGACGACCCCACGGCCGCCAGGTTCCTGCGTCGGGCCCTCGAGAAGATTGGCCACGAAGTCACCGTGACTCTCGACGGGGCCGAGGCCTGGGATGCTTGGCTCGTCGCACGTCCCCAGGTCCTGATCTCCGACTGGATCATGCCTCGCCTCGACGGCCTGGAACTCTGCCGAACGATTCGCGAGGAATCCGACAACGCCTACACCTACATCCTCCTGCTTTCCTCGAAGGACAGCCGGGAGGATCGCCTCGAGGGGCTACGCGCCGGCGCCGACGACTTCCTGATCAAGCCCTTCGATCCCGATGAGCTCGCCGTCCGTCTGGGAATCGCCGCACGGATCCTGGCGGTCCATGAAGCCCTGGCGCGGCAGAACGAAAAGCTCATCGAGCTCGCGAGCCTCGATGATCTCACCGGCTTGAAGAATCGCCGCCGGTTCCGAGAAGACCTCGAACTGCACTTCGCCCTCGCGAGCCGACGGGGCCATCCCCTGTCCTTGATCCTGCTCGATGTCGACCACTTCAAGGGCTACAACGATACCTTCGGCCACCAGGCTGGGGACGTGGTCCTCCGCACCGTGGCCGACTTGCTCGCCGAATCCACGCGCAGGCCCGATGTGGTTGCCCGCTACGGCGGTGAGGAATTCGCCATCCTGCTGCCCTCCACCCTCGGTCCCGACGCCATGGGAGTCGCCGAGCGGGTCCGCGGACGTATCGAGCGACACCCCTGGCCACATCGGGCCGTCACCGTAAGCCTCGGCATCGCGACCGCCGACGCCGACCTGCCCACCAGCTCCGCGCTCGTCGAGTTGGCCGACCAGGCCCTCTACCAATCGAAGAGGTCCGGTCGAAACCGCGTGTCGCGCTCCGCATCTCTCGCCACTCCCCCGGCGGGTGATCTCCATCCCAACGAAGCCTGACGCATCGGGCTCGAGTTCGATAGGCATCCCGCTCGACGGATAGCCTCTCGTCGAGCGCGTCGCCGATCGATTGCGACCTGCTTTCCCCAACCGCAAAGATCAAGTTCCGCGCCACCGCGGTACGATGCACGGCGAAGCCGGGCGAAACCAATAAAATCAATACAATTTCACTAGTTAAACCTCAAAATACTAACACATTTAATTTAATTTGTGACAATTTCCGTTGCAGGCCGTTGGCGATCCGCCTCTCGAAGTGGACCGGCTACGCCGGCCCGGGCGAGACCGATGCTCGGAAGGTCGTCCGCGCCATCTTCCGCCGTCGCGACGAGCTCGGGACGATCCTTCGTCGCTTCCTCGACCATAGCGACCAGCACCCTGGCAACCTCGTGGATGACTTCGAGTCGTGGGCCGACGGCGTACCCACCGCCTGGGGCGGCATCTCATCGATCGACCCGCGGATCGTCGCAGCCCTGAATTCGATCTGACCGACGGGCCGTGCTCGTGTGGCCCACCGACGGCCCGCTCCTCTCCCGGCAGCGGGCCGTCGGCGTTCCCGTCCTACGCCGACTCGGCCTCTCCCCCTCGGCCGCTCCCTGGCACGTGGAGGCTTCGCCGCAGGGCTCGTCGTCCTCGTCCTGGTGGTCGCCGACCAGTCGGCCCGGCGGTGACCCCTTGTCAAAGTTAGTGTCCCGGTGTGACCGGGGCTCGTAGAACGCCTCCAGGCCCGGATCAGGCTTCTCGGTCCGTTCCTCTCCCCGATTCTCGGGGCGCATCCTCTGAATCCCGCCGCCCTCGGCCGGCCCGAAGGAAACAGAAGCCAGGCCCTCCTTGGGACAGTACGTTTGGTGATCGCGTCCGCCCCCGAAGGAGCTCGGAGGCGGGCCTCCATGGAGAACCCGGCCACTCCGACGTCCCGTCACGGACCATCCCGCCCCCGACTCGGCTCAAGCCTTGATCTCGAAGATCGCTTCGACCTCAACGGCCGAGCCGGTCGGGATCTGGGCGAAGCCGAGGGCGCTGCGAGCGTGATGGCCGTCGCCGTCCTTGCCGAAGATCTCGTGCAACAGGTCGCTGCACCCGTTCACCACGAGGTGCTGCTCATCGAACTCCAGGGTTGAGTTCACGCAGCCCAACAGCTTCAGCACCCTCAGGCCCTCCAGCGTCCCGTGAATATTCCATACCGAGTTCAGGATCTTGGCGGCACAATCGCGGGCGGCCGCCTTCCCCTCGTCGACCGTCAGCCCGGCGCCGAGCTTGCCCTTGATGTCGCTCACGTGCCCCGAGGTGATCAGCAGATTCCCGGTCCGAACGACCATCGCCAGGTATCCCGGCTCCTGCTTGGTAAAGGCGACCCCGAGCGATTTGGCCTTTTCCTGCCGCGTCATGTCGACTCTCCGTTGAAGGATCCATTTGACGTCATCAGATGCTGGTCCGGCATGAGCTTGCCGTTCACCTGGCCTGCAAGCATTACCCGGCCGGCCGGCCCGCCGGTCGGTCGCGTGCGCAGTTCGGGATCGGCTGGCGACGAACCGAGGCAAAGCGGAGCTCGCACCCCGCGGCGAACGCGACGAGGGGCCGAATGCGTCCGATTCGTGCGGGTGCATCGCCAGGTGGTTCCGACCCCGAGAAGGCGCGGAGTACAGCGGCGTGACAAGTGTATCGCCAACCGTGTAGATTCGGAACGGCTGGTCCCTACGCCGCTGGGGAGGACTTGACCAATCGGGGAACCGCATCGATGGACGATGATTTGGCGTCCGGCTTTCAAGACGTGGACCGTGCCGCGGACTTTGCGGTGTTCTCGAGGTGCCTAACCCTCGTGGATTCGATACCGTTCTTCGCCGAGTGCAAGCGCGAGACCTATGAAGGGCTCGGCGCCGCGCCGGGCCATCGGATCCTGGACGTCGGCTGTGGACTTGGCGACGACGCCGCGGCGCTGGCGAATCTCGTGAGGCCGGGGGGGACGATCGTCGGCATCGACAGCAGTCGGGCGATGATCGAGGCGGCCCGTGCACGACACGGCGGGGTTGAGGGGCTGAGATTCGAGGTCGCCGATGCCGCCGCCATGCCGTTCGACGAGGGGAGCTTCGATGCCTGCCGGATCGACCGCGTCCTGCAGCACGTCGCCGATCCCGCATCGGTGATCCGCGAGATGGTCCGCGTGTTGCGCCCCGGCGGCATGCTGGTGGCATACGACAACGATTGGGAGACGCTCACGGTCGACTCGTCGGAACGCGCGCTGACGCGAGGCTTCCTGAATACCTGGTGCGACCGTTTCCCCTCGGGCTGGATCGGCCGGCGGCTGGTCCCCCTCTTCCTGCAGGCTGGCCTCCGGGACGTCGTCGCGGCGCCGAAGACCCTGGTGCTCCGCGAGCTGGACGTAGCGGACCGGCTTTATTGCTTCTTCGCAACCGTCGAGCGGCTCGCGGAAGCCGGGGATGTCGGCCGGGAGGACGCCGATCGTTGGGCGGAGGGACTGCGTGCCGCCGATCGCGATGGCTGTTTCTTTAGCAGCTATACCGGGTTCCTGGTGCGCGGGATCCGCTATTCGGGCACGTGAAGCTTGGTGAGCCCGTATCTCTTGGCATCCAAGGCTGTCGATTGGCACCTCTGATCCCGGGGCCAGACCCCGTCCTCATAGAGTCCAGCGACATGCAGAGAGAAGAACTCATCATCGACACTGGGAAACGGGCCGGCAGCGACCCCCACCCCGTGGACTCGCGTCGGCGTTCTTCCCTTCAAGGGGGCTTCGGCGTCCGTTACTTGGTGTCGAGTACTCGTCCCAGGACGAAGTCGAACGCCTCGGTCGCGTCGGCGTAGCTCGTCGTGTGGCCCCCCTCCGGCCTGTGGATCAATCGCACGGGGCTTTTCCTCTCCTCCAATCGCCGAGCGAGCCGCAGGGTGCTGTCGGGAGGCACGATCGTGTCGCGGGCTCCGGTCGTCAGCGCGATCGGCATCGTCAGCGTCTCGGCGGCCAGTTCGGCGGAGCGTTTACGGTACTCGTCGGGCCGGTTCTGCTTCGACCCGCCGTACGACGCCATGATCGCATCCTGGAACTGGGTGTACTCCACCAGGTTCGCGGTGCCGTTCATCGACACAACGCCGTCAATCAGGTCCGGATGTAGAGCAACGAACGTCAGGGCCGCCGTGCCTCCCATCGATGCGCCGGAGATCACGAGCTTACCGACCCGGAACCGGCGCCTCAGCTCCCCGATGATCTGGACCATATCGGCCTCGGCCGCCGGCCCCATCCAGGACGTCGTTGCGCGATAGTCCGGCGAGATGTAGATCATTCGCCGTTTCGCGGCGGCGTCGCGCGCGGCCTTGCACTCGTCACGCTCGCTCCTCACGAACTGCCAGCGGTCCGATCCGTGGCCATGCAGCGCGATGAGCACCGAGACCGGTTCCGCCGGTCGAGCACCATCGGGCATCACCATCACATAACGCTGCTCGCTGCCGTCGAGCTTAGCCGTAAACGCCACATCCACGGGTTCGCCCGCAACGGCCGCGGACGACAACACCGCCCCGGAGACCGCGAGGATCCATAGGAAACCAGAGCTACGGAAGGTCATTCGAGAGAGTCCTGCTGTCTTTGGAAAGTCAACGGACAGGTCAAGCCCCGAACAATGCGACCTGGAGATTAAAACTCCGTCACCGTCTGGATCAAGGAACCGGGTGCGTCGGTCCGGCATACCGATGTTCGCCCAGGAGTCGCCTCCGACCTTCTTACATAGGGTTAAGCGGTCATGAATAATTTGCATAGAGAATTGCTGATATACGCCCACACCGCTCCACGGATGATCCTGGCCTTGGCCTCGTACCAACAGACTCGGGTGGCGTAGAAATGCCGCTCCGAACTCCTACAACAATACCCTCCTGTGATAGCCGACAGATCACCACCCTCCCGCTCGTCGACGGGTCGGCCAATGGCGACGGACCAATCGAGGCAATGACACCCGGGTCGTTCCGACGTAATGCCAGAGATGAGTATTGGCCAACAAAAAACCCCGCGACGAGAACGTCGCGGGGTCGTGAGACTTGGGAAATCCCGGAAACCAGGATTCAATCAAATGGGCAGAGCCGGGATCGAACCGGCGACACCAGGATTTTCAGTCCTGTGCTCTACCAGCTGAGCTATCTGCCCGCAACACCAGAACGTTTGAGAGGATAACGATTTCCGGCAGGTGGGTCAAGGGGGACGATCGAGAATCGCCAGGAATCCTTCGAGGTGTCGACAACCCTGTTTCCGTCCCCATCCTTCGGCCGTCGGGATGATGGGCCGTGCGTTCAAAATGAAAAGCCAGCCATGCGGAAGGCACGGCATTCAGACGATCCCCGCATGTCGCTCTCGAAGTTTCGGTCATCGGCACAACGACAAGAGGCATTCCCCTCGAACTTTCGAAGTCGGGACGGCAGCATGTTGACTCCGTGTACGGAGTCATTACAATAGGCCTCGTCCGGTGGAGGTTTGGATTGGGCGCATAGCTCAGTTGGCTAGAGCGCACCCCTGATAAGGGTGAGGTCCCATGTTCGAGTCATGGTGCGCCCACTAAGATAGAATCAGGTACTGAGTTCTGAAGATCGTGACTAGATCGCGAGTTTCAGAGTGCAATACCGGATTCGCCACCTCAACCAAAAAGCCGCCGGGATCGGGAACCTTTCCCCGATCCCGGCGGTTTTTTTTGCTTCGATCGAACGCGATCCCGAGCAGCAAGGTTCGAGGACGTCGACAATCCGCGTCGGGTCGGCGGCGAGGGAAAGCCCAAGGTTGGCATCAAACCTTGGATGCGAAATCACGGCTCGGCTTTGCCATCCCACAGGTTTGGATGAGCGCAGCCCGCTTTGATCAACGCTCTGATCGAAGGTTCAAAGCCTGAAGGGCTCAAGACACAGGGAACAGAGAGAGGAAGGGGCCCGGACTTTGAGCCGTTCTCCCCCGTTAATACCGAGGAGTTCGGCCCAAAGGGGCCCGACATTCTGGGAACCGCAAAGCCTGACGCCGAGGAGGGCGAAGCTTTAGGGAGGGTCGTGGCGAGTCGACGACTTACTCTTCGTCCTCGATCTCGTCATCGGGTTCGAGTTCGTTCTCGTCCTCGTCGTCAATTTCCTCTTCGTCCTCGACCGCCGTGATGGTTTCTTTGACGGCGGCGGAGACGGGAGCCGGGGCGGGACGGGGGATCGAGGCGCCGAGGCCCGGAGCGTTGTCGGGCATGGGCTCCTTGACCTTCTGGAGGAAGTGGGTGCCCTTGCCCTTCGCGGTCAGTTCGGCGGCGCGGGCTTCCGCGGCCTCTTTCTGCGAGTACTCGAACGTCCCCACAGGCTTGAAGGCGTCGTTGGTCACGACCCAGACGATCCGCATCCGAGCGGCGGGCTTCGCCGGCTTTGCTGCCTTCGCCTTCTTGGGAGCCGCCTTGGGGCGCCGTTTCGTTTTCCGTTCTTGGCCATCCTCATCATCGGAGTCTTCGACGATCTCATCCGACTCGTCTTCCATCGGGTCGGGCGGTTCCGCGGCGTCGTTCTGGCGACGAAGTTCGAGGCGATTCAGCGGTTTCCCAGCCATGAAACCGTCCTTCGGCAGAGGGGACCTGGGTGAATGCAAAAGCGATACCCGCGCGCGTCCGCGTGCGGGTCCATTGCCATCATGTTAATCGATGGCCCCTGGCTTGGCTAGCGAGGCCGTCGGGCGGCATTGCTCGTCGTGGAGGTTGAGGAAGCGGCATGGAGCCGGATGCCCTGGAAGGGCGGCCCGCCGGCAACGTCTTGCAACTCGAAGTCGATGTGCTTCAGCAGGTCTTCGGGGTGGTAGGGCTTCGTCAGGTAGTGCTCGATCCCGAGAGCCATGAGGTCCTTCTCATGGTCGCTGAGGATCGCCGCGCTGCAGATCATCACCTTCTGGGTTGGATTCAAGCGGCGGACCTGTCGGCAGACCTCGACGCCGGAGAATCCCGGGAGATTCAGGTCGACCAGGATCAGGTCAAACGGCCCCGAATCGGAGAATCTCTCAACCCCTTCGGGACCGTCGGCCGCCTCGACCAATTGGAACCCTTCTCCGCGGAGGAACTGGGAGACCAGGCCTCGAAGCAGATGTTCATCTTCGACGACTAACAAATGGCCCTGTCGTTTTTCGACCATCCTTCCTCTCCTCCTGAGATGGAACGTCGCGGAGGACTTCCGCAAGGATGTGGTCCCATAGCCTTCGACCCTCGGCCATCCTAGCCGCGTGAACCCCTTGCGCCCACACGAAATCTCCTTTTGGACGGCGGAGTGTACCGCCCCGGGGTATCCCCGCCATCGAAGCCCGGCGCGACCTGGTTCCTGCTCGAAGTCATCGAGGGGGAACGTCTCCTCGATCCTTTGATACGGGCCCCGGGGCGTCGGACGTGTCTCGGGAGCCCCCTGAACGACTCCCTCTAGTCCCTGGCGGTTTGCCCAGCGGCGTGTCAAAATCCTTGGTCATTCATTGCCCGAGGTTCTTGCGGCAGGTCGACAACCGACGTGCCACGCCTTCGCGAGGATTACGCTCATGCTGCGAAAGCTCCTTCGTTCCGCCCTCCCCACACTCGCGCTGTTCACCCTGGCTTCGGCGGCTGAGCCGGAGGCAAAGCCGCTCTTCGACGGCAAGACCACCGAAGGCTGGACGGAAGTCGGCGGGAAGAAAGGGAACTGGCTGGTGGAAGACGGCCTGCTGGTCACAAAAGGAGAAGGTGGCGGTTGGCTGAGCACCAACAAGACGTACGAGAACTTCATCCTCAAGCTCGAATACCGAGTCGGCCCCGGTGGCAACTCCGGGGTCTTCATCCGCTCACCGAGGACCGGCGACCCGGCTTACACCGGCATGGAGCTCCAGGTCCTCGACGATGACCACCCGATGTACAAGGATCTCAAGCCGTTCCAGTACACGGGCTCGATCTACGGTGTCGTGGCAGCCAAGCGAGGCCACACGAAGCCCCCGGGCGAATGGAACCAGATGGAAGTCCACACCAAGGGTCCCAAGGTCGTCATCAAGCTCAACGGAACCGTGATCGTCGACGCCGACCTGAGTGAGCACCCCGAGGCCGTGAAGGCCCACCCTGGCATCCTCCGCAAGGATGGGTATGTCGGCCTCCAGTCGCACTCCGATCCGGTCCAGTACCGCAACCTCACCATCGAAGAACTGAAGTAAGCCCACGTCTTCTCTTGGAAGTTCCGATCTCGAGTGCGCCCCGGTCTTCTCCGGGACGCACTCGAAGCGATTCCCCATCGGATGATCTGTCCCAAACCTCGAAAGCTAGGTTCCCCTGGCTCGCGCGAGTTGTGGAAGGCTTGGCCCGAACCCGCGGATCAAGCCCTGTCGATGACTCAAGTCTTTGCGGGAGTCTCGGCCGACGTTCGACGATCTTTTTCGATCACGCGGTCGGCGTAACTCCACCAACGCGAGGCGTGTTCCTCGTCCCAATTTCGGGCGCAGGCACATCGCGCGAAGGCCTTTTCTAGGGCTCGAGCGTCAACGAAACGGTCGTCGACTGCTTTCGCGAGGCACGTCAGGACCACACGTTCGAGGTCCTCGGGGATTCCTTGCACCAACTCCGAAGGCGGCGTCACCGGGTCTTTCGCATGCGCGATGAGGACTCGGATACCGTCGTCCTTTTCGAACGGGGGATGCCCGGTGAGGAGAAAGTATGCGACCGCCCCGAGCGAATAGATGTCGCTGCGGGCGTCGATTTCGACGTCTCCGGTCGCCTGTTCGGGCGACATGAAGAGCGGCGTCCCCAGGACCTGGCCTTCCCCGCTCAGTTGGGGGTTCTCGGAGCCGGATCGGGCCAGGACGAGGCCGAAGTCGAGGAGCTTGGCGACGTCGTCGATCCCGCCTCGCCTCGAGGCGAAGATATTGGACGGTTTGATGTCGCGGTGGATCAACCCCGCCGCATGGGCCTCGCTCAACGCGCGACAGACCTGGCGTAGCAGGAAGACAACCCGGCCGGCCGGGAGGGGGCCGAAGGTCTCGACCAGGCCCGCGAGGCTCAGCCCCGGGAGGTATTCCATCACATAGTAGTAGGTCCCGTCCTTGGTGCGGCCGTAGTCGTAGATCTCGACGGTATTCGGGTTCGAGAGGGTCGCCGTCAGACGGACCTCGCGTTCGAATCGGGCGATGGCCCTCGGGTCGCCCACGCTCCCCGGGCGGATCAACTTCAAGGCGCACGGACGTTTCAGCAACCGGTGTTCAGCGAGGTAGACCTCCCCCATCCCTCCGGCCCCGATCTGGCGACGGAGATGGTACTGGCCGAGCTGACGCGCCTCCGCCGCCTGTCGACGCAGGCGAGAGATCGCCCGGGCCCCCACTGCCGATCCGACGGCCACGATCGGCAAGGTCATCGCGTCGAATCCGAAGAGGACCATGCGCGGCGTCTCGCTCGAGCGCCACCCCTGCACCAGCCAGCCCATCACCTCGCCATGCCGCAGGAAGAGCACGCCGAGCGTGGCGAATGGGAGGACGGCCATCAGCCCTCCCACCAACGCGGCCCGACGCCAGGTCTTCGGGACATAAAGTCCATGCGTCAGGATCAAAACCGTGGTCAGCAGCACGATGTTCTTCACGGTCAACTGGGCCAGCATCGAATCCCCGCGCAGGGAGAAGAGGAGCACGAGGCGATATTCGACGATCGCGACCCGGCAGCCCAGCACTCCGATGATGCCCATCTCCAGACTCTTCAATCGCGAGAGGGGGATCGCGCATGAACTCGAGAGGACGATGACGATCCCACCGAGCATGACGATCAGCGATCCGTCGAGGGCGTGCAAGAGACGGTCCTCATCCCAGAGAACGACATACCTCCAGAATGTCGCCATGGACAGGAACAGGATGTAGATCATCGGCAACTCGCGAAGTCTCGCCCTGACGACATGCTCGATCTCCGGCGTGGAATTCGGAGGCACACCCGCGACGACGGCCGCCTTTGGCGAAAACCCTCCGGGGCCAGGCCCCTCGAACTCGCGAGCCTCGCCGGTGATTCGCCGCATTCCGGATGGTCGAGGACGCCCCGAAGGATGCCAGCTCGCGGTCGGATTCCGGTTTCCTGCCTTTCCCGAAGCCGGAGCCTTCGGCCGCATTTCGTTCGGTCCCTCGCCCAACCGTCGGGCGACCTCCGACCGAAGTCGACTATCGTCGTTGCACGCCGCCCTCAGCCAAGCCTCGCGCACCGCGGGGTCGACCCGGTTTGCTTTCAATACAAGCTCATCGATTCTTTTATAAAATCGGGATTCCATAATATTTCACCTCGAAAACGATCCCTGGCCCCGCCGAGCGAACCGGAGCACACGGTCGCGGGTGGCACGGAGGCGATTCGATCCGTGCCTGGCGAATGACCCCCGAATACTCGACATTCCCGCCCGTCGCTCCCGACGATCCCACCCGTTCCGAGGCCCGTGGCCTTGATCGACGCAGCATTCTCAAAACAACGACCGCCGTCAGTGCCCACAGAGAAAGACGTCATCGGCTCTCTCGAAAGAATCCACCGACCGGGACGGAAAACTCGTATCCTGCCCAACTTCGAGCCAAGGGGACCAGACTCGTCTCGAACCTACCTCATGAGGCCCGAATGACTCGGCCCGCCTGCCGTCTCTCTCCAAGTGCTCCCATTCGTGAGGAGGTAACCATCAGCAAGGCCCCACGCTCATCCGGCCATCTTGAGCGTGAGGGTACTCGGCCGAAGTGCCCTCCTTTCGAAGAACTGCGGCCTGGAATGTTCATGGCCAAACGGGAGGGATTCGCGACACCCCCAGGGCCCAAGGTGCCGAAGCCCAGACACCACCCCCAATCTCCGGGCGAGTTTTAAAACGTGATTTCACAATAAACACTAAGTTATTCACACAAATTTAATATTTTATATAATAAATATTAAAATTCTCGTTCCCATGGTCCCCGTGGGATTGCCGTCTGGGGCGCCCTGCGTCTTGATTCTCGATCTCGGAAAGGCCCCGGAAACCTTCAAAGCGGACCAACCGGTTCACATCACAACTCTCGGTGCGACCCCTCTCCGGCGAGAACGACCCGAGCGAAAAGGTCTCTCCTCCCCATGGCACGGTTGCACTTTAGAGGCGGGAAAACAGGACGCAGAGCGTCCAAGACGGCATTCCCACGGAGAACTTGGGAACGAGCGTCCTGACACTCGGCTTCTTGTGGATTATTGACAAGGTAACCGCGAAAACAAGGATTTTGGCTGTCAGGACTTATGGGAGATGGATCGTCGTTGAGGACAGGAAATTCGAGCGTTTCGGCATCGATATTATATAAAAAGTAATTTACCATATAAATTCTTAATATTGTTGCAATAAAATCAAATCCACATTCTATAAGTATTTCAGACATCCCGTGAAAGACTTGACCGAGAGCTCGGCCTTCCTTAGGTCTCGGCTTGTTAAGGATGATTTCGCAAGAGAGATTTCGCCACCCTTCACTTGCGCCCCGACCACTCGACCGGTAAGCTCGACCAGTGATCGTCCGAAGCTTCCGTTAACGACAGGATCCGTGACGCCAACGAGACGGAGAGGCATCCCAAACGGCAATCCGGCCGACGTAGGCGAACGACGACGAGGACCGCAGAGTCAGGGACGTCGAGGCGAGAGTGACGATGACCCGAGGGACATGACGGCGAATGACGACCTTCTCCTGGCACGCGATCAAGACAGGGAAAAATGGGCCCGGTCCTCGGAGCCGGCATGGCTTGGTCTATGACCAAATCGCTCGGGCGACGATCCTTTTCGGGGGCGTGGTCTACGACGACGAAGATTGGCACCTACAGTCGGACACGTGGGAGTTGAGGGACGAGCAATGGTCCCCAGTCGACGTGTCCGCTCCGCCTCGGGCACGACACCGAGGTGCGATGGTTTTCGACGAGCACCGCGGCGTATCCGTCCTGTTCGGCGGCCAGGCTGACGACGGTTCCCTGTTGGGCGACACGTGGCTCTTTGCCAACCGTCGATGGCGGCGCCGGAGACCTTGGTCCTGGCGTCGACCGGAGCCTCGATGCGGCCATGCCTTGGCCTATGATGAGCCATCGGGGCTGGTCGTCCTATTCGGAGGCGTCGGGAGTGGCGACCGAGCCCTGGGCGACACCTGGGTCTTCAACGGCTCCTCGTGGCGATTGGTCGGTGGTCCGCAACCGCCGGCCCGCCGTTATGCCGCGTTCGCCTACAATCCGACTATGGGGGGATGCCTGCTCCACGGGGGTTCTTCCGACGACAGGGGAGCGGTCCAGTTCGGCGAATGCTGGCTTTTCCGCGAAGGGACCTGGACGAAGATGCCTCGCGGATTCGAGACCGACGTCCGCGACGACCACGGCCTGGGCTACCATCGCTCGGCGAAGATGATGGTCATGCTCGAGGGCGTAGGAGGATCCCGAGGGATCCTGACGAGTTCCCTCAGCGGCTGGAAGCCTGCGACCTGTCACCCGCTCCATCCCCGACACCAGTGCTCGCCGATGGCGTGGGACCCTGGCCTCCACGGCCTGGTCATCCACGGCGGAGAGGCCTATCACGAAGGGCCGCAATCCGCGACCACGCTGGTCCTGCGCCAATCGTCAACGATATGAAGCCCAGAAGCCCTATCGAGAGCACGAGCCTCAGCCCTGCGGCTCGACGGGAGGGCTCGGATTCGTTGAGGCGTCGGAGGGCTTGAGCTTGGCCTCGGCCGCTCGAGTCGCCGGGTGATCGGGGCCGAGGATCCGCCCCGCCTCGGCGACGGCTTGTCGGTAGTAATGTTCGGCCGCCGCGGAAAGCCCCTGGTCGTGTTCGACATCCCCCTGGTTGGTCAGGGCGACGATCCGGTCGGGGTGATTTGAGCCTCGGGCGCATTGGATGTCGTGTGCGTAGCGGTAGGCCAGGTCTTTGGCCTCGCGAAACTGCTTGCGTTCCCGAAGAAGTCGGCTGAGGAGGTAGATCGACCGCAAAGTCTGCGGATGCTCGGCCTTGAAGACTCGGGTCCGGTCCTCGACATTCTGCCGGAGGGTGGCCTCGGCCGCTTCATGCTTGCCGAGGTGCCAGAGCACGGTACTCAGGCGTTCTCCGGCGTCGAGCGTGATCGGTTCGTCAGGCCCGAGCGCTCGTCGACAGCGGTCGAGATTGCCTCGGAGCAAGGTCTCAGCCTCGCCGGAGCGGCCCGTACGATCGAGGAGCGTCGCGAGCAAGTTCGTAGCCCGGAGGCCGGTCCGACCGTCGGGGCCATCGGCCTGAGTATTCAAGCGGATCGCTGAGCGGAGTTGGTCCTCGGCCTGCCGGAACTGGTCGAGGGAGAGATACGCGCCCCCGATGGCGGTACGGACCTGGGCCTCGACGTCCGACTGCCCGTCGAGCCAACCGCCGAGGGTTGCGGCGGTGTGGTCGAGCAACTCGCGAGCGGTCGGGTTCTGCACCTGGGCGTTGAACTCGGGATCGGCCCGGACGAAGACGCGCTGGATCATCAGGTCGACGACGGCGTCGGACCGGGCCCGCTCTCGGACGGCTTCACGCCACTTCCAGGTAACGCCCGTGAAGCCGACGATCAGGAACAGTCCCGCGAGCATGGCGGTCGCAGCAAGGGCGGGGTTGCGTCGCGCCCACATCCAGGCGCGAACGCGAGTCCCCACCGGCCTTGCGACAATCGGTTCACCACGGAGCCAGCGAGTCAGGTCCTCGGACAGGGCCAAGGCGCTGGGATAACGTCGGGCCGGATCCTTTTCGAGGCACTTCCGGCAGATCACCTCGAGGTCGCGAGGGACCCGGGGATTCAGTCGAGACGGTGGCTCGGGAGACGTGGTGCGGACCAGGTCGAGTGTCTCGATCAGGCTCGACCCCTTGAAGGGGGCGCGACCGGCGAGCAGGGCGTAGAGGATCGTCCCCAGGCCGTAGACGTCGGTCGCCGTCGAGACGGCGACGCGGCCGCGGGAGGCCTGCTCGGGGGCCATATACGACGGAGTACCGACCAGGATGTCGGTCCTGGTGATCTCGACGTCGCCATCCAACCGCTTCGCGAGGCCGAAATCGGTGACGTGGGGGGCCCCCTGCTCGTCCAGTAGGATGTTCGCCGGCTTCAGGTCGCGGTGCAGAATCCCTCGTTGGTGGGCGTGGTGGATCGCCTCCGCGACCATCGCGACGAGCTTCGCGGATCGCTTCGGATCCTGGGCGAACTCCTCGAGGCGAGCGTCCAGACTCCCTCCGGAGATCAGCTTCATGCTGAAGAAGTGCCGACCCCGGCGACTGCCAACTTCGTAGACCGGGACGATTTGGGGATGGTCGAGATGAGCGACCGCCTCGGCCTCATTCTGGAAACGGAGCTGCTCGGCCTCGGACGCGAAGCTGTCGGAGCGGATGACCTTGAGCGCCACGACCCGGTTCAGCGAGATCTGGTGGGCCTCGAAGACGATCCCCATCCCGCCCGAGCCGAGGAGTCGGCGGACTTCGTACCCGGCCGACTCGAGGTCGGCAAGTGCCTCGGATCCGAGTCCGACCCGATCCCGGTGGGGGCCGGCGCGGCGGACCAGTCGAGTTTCGCTCTCGCCGTCGACGTCTTCCGACCCGGCCAACTCGGTGTCGGGAGATCGGAAGGCACTCTCCGCAGGTCGGTCGCCCAAGGTACGGAAGACGGAGTCGACCACCTCGCCGAGGTCGGAAAATTGTTCGCGGTATTGCAAAAGGTCGGGAAGCTCCCCGCGACGTTGACGGTATTCGAAGTCGAGGATCAGGAGGTTGCGGAAAAGCGGCTCGCGGCACTCCTGCGAGACCCCGTCCAGATAGGTGGCGAGGTCGGGTTGTCGCCCCGCCCGGCACTCGTCTTCGAACTGATCGCAGGCCGCGTCGATCCGGATGAAGGACGCCAACGGGACAGCAGGCCCGTCGACCTCGGGGCGTCGGTTCATCGCGGACTCTCCTCACTCCAGATGGCGCGGATCAGTTGCAGCTTGCGCTCGACCGTCTTCGTCGACACATCCAAGGCTTCGGCGATCTCTCGGGTCGAATCCCCTTCCAGCCGACGCAGGGCCACCGTGCGGAGCGTCGGCTCCTGGAGCCGGTCGAGGAAGCGGTGGTAATCGTCGGCGAACAGGGCCACTTCCTCGGGCGTCGGCTCGCGACTCAAGACTTCGGCGAGGCCCAGTCCTTCCTTATCCGTGTCGGTGAAGAACGCGGACTCGCCCTGCACCCGAGTCCCCCCCCGCTTCTGACGGGTCTGATGGCGAATCGAGTTCACGGCCTTGCGGACCGTGATCGCGGCCAGGAGCCTCCAGAGATCGTCCCGGCCGCTCAACTCGGGGAACTGACCTCGCGCAGCGCGTTCGCAGAAGCTCTGGAACGCGCTCAGTGCGACATCTTCCTCATCGAACGACCGCCGCGTGTGCGTCGGCAGCCTCGATCCGGCCAATCGGACCAAACGTTCGAAATACCGATCCCATAAGCGATGGACGTCCGACCCATCACCCGCCTTGACGCCATCGATCCATAACGTGACCGAGTTTTCCTGAGGCACGTCGTGTGGCTCCCTTCCGGACGGGGGGGAAAGCCGGGAATCGTCGGAACGCCTCGACGCTCCGGCTCAAACACATTCCTCCGGCCAGACCTGCCCTTCCAAGCTTCCGAGACGGGCTGGCCAAACATCACGACGACGCGCGACAACATCGATTGTCGAGGCAGAGGTTCCTCAAATCAAACGAATACGTCACAAGCGACCATCCGTGACACCTCGACAACCACATCTCTGTCTCCAACCACTCCGGAATTGTTGGCCCGAGCGGCCATTTGACAATGGCCCCTCACGCAAATGTGTCGCGGGGAGCAGGGGTTCACTTCGATTCATCGAAGGAATGAACCTCGCAACCGAAATCTTATTTCCATTCTATCACATTCACATTTTTAGATTTTATACCGCCGGACCAGCCCAAAACGGCTGGGCGTTGGGCCTGGCACTCGGCACCGATAACGACTTATCAACCTGGCGTTGGGGGAAGTGTCGCGAGAGCCTCAGGGAGAGGGAATCCAACGAAAAGAGCCCCGGGAACCCGACGCCGTTTCAGGCATCGGGTTCCCGGGGCCCCGAAACGGAATCGACCGCGCAGGTCGACCCGTGTCAGGAAGGGCCTGCGTTTTAGGAGGACGCGGGGCCTCGAGGATGGATGGCCTTCGAGAAGATGGCCCTCGAGCCCAGGCCACTCGGGGTTGCGACGGTGCCGCCGATGAGGACATCCTCGGCGGGCGTGTCGATCAGCGACTGGCCGCTCGGATAAACGGGATTCGTGACGAAGAACGGCGGAGTCGAGAGCTTGACCCGGACGCCCCCGAACTGCCCGAGCCCGAGGATGGTGCCGATGGTCGTGTGATGCGTGAGGGAGTGGACGGCCCCCGAGATCGTCGTCCGACGCCCCGTCGCGCCGAGGACCTGGAGCCGCTGAACATGCCCGTCCACGGCCCGTTCGATGTCGAGGGTCCCGGGCCCCCTGAGCTTCAGGACGACCGGCGAACTGTTTTCGTCGGTGTAGACGAGCGTATTGCCGCGAGCCACGGTAATCGCGTAGTCGCTCCCCGGGGTCACTCCCAGGGTGCTGTTCAAGGGGTTGCCCGCACGATCGGCGACCGCACCATCGCCGGTACCTCGGACGACGACCTCGAAGAATTCGTTGCTCGGCAAAGCAAACTGCGGGGTCAACGTAACCTTGCCGGAGCCGTCGTACGAGGCGGTTGCCACGCCGACGTGGGTCCCGGCGGGGAGGCCGAACTTGCCCCCGCCCCCGAGGGCAATGATCGAGTAGTTGGCGGTCGCCGTCGCGGTCGCCGGATTCAAGTGGCCGCTGATGTCGAGCTCGATGGCGTTGATGCTGTTGACCAGCCCGATCAACTTGACGTCGGTCACTTCAGGCCCGACGAGCACCGGATCGATGTCGACGACTCGGAGCGTCGCGTTCGTCGGAGCCGTCCCCCCGGGACGCCCGGCCTGGAGGATCCCACCTCCCGTGGGCGTATCAAGCTGAAGCCTGACGAGCTCATCGTGATTATCGAACGGGTCGGCGATCACCGGGACGGTCACCGTCTCCTGCGTGACGCCTGGAGCGAAATGAACGGTTCCGGAGACCGGCTGGAAATCGACCCCGGCCACCGCATTACCACCCCCGACCGTCGAGAAGTGGACCGTGACGTCGCGCTGCTCACCGCCGACCCGCTCCAGGGTGATGACGGCGACACCGGCATCCTCGCGGACGGTGTACGAGGCCGACGTGAACTCGATCAGGCTCGGGGGGAGGATCAGCGTCGTGACTACGCTCGAGGCGTTGTTCGAGGGATCCGAGTCCGTTTCGTTCGCGGCGACCGTCGCCGTATCGGTCTCGCTCCCGGGCTGGGTCGCGATGACCTTCAGGATCACGGTGACGGAATCACCCGCCGCCAAGGTTCCGATCGGCAGGGTCACGACGCCGTCGGCCTCGGTCCCGCTGACGTTGTCGCCTTCGATCGACTGGAAGGTCGCCCCCGCGAACAACGGGTCGGTGAAGACGACTCCAGTCGCTGGCGACGGACCGTGGTTGGTCACGACGGCGGTATAAGTGAGGACGTCGCCGGTATAGACCTGGCCCGACGGGCCCTTGAGGCTAACGGCAAGGTCGATCACCGGGGTGATCGTCACCGACGCGCTCGACTGGTTATTCCCCGTCGACGGATCATTGACCGCGGAGGAGACCGTGGTTGCGTCGCTGAAGTTCCCGACGACCGCGGCCTTCGCGAGGATCGTCAGGACCGCGGTCGCTCCATCGGCGAGCGAGTCGAGGTGGACCGTCACGACCCCGTCAGACTCGGTGACCGTCCCGCCGTCGATCGAGCCCGAGACGAAGGTCAGCCCCGAGGGGAGCGTGTCGACGATCGAGACGCCGGTCGCCGTCGAGGGTCCGTGATTCGCCACGTTGATCGTCAGCGTGACCTGCTGGTTGATGGGGACGGACGAGGGAGCGGCCGTCTCCGACGTGATGGCAAGGTCGGCGACGGGGAAGACGTCGGTGTCGAGGGTCGCCGAGTTATTCGAGGCGTCGGGGTCATCCTCCGTGGCCGAGACCTTGGCCGTATCGGTGATGGAAGGAGGGGCCGACGTGGTCGGAGTGACCACAATGGTCACCGTCACCGAGGCTCCCGAGGCGAGTGCCCCGATCGCGTCGGTCACCGTCCCCGAGGCCTCAGTCGGCGAGGCGCCGTTGTCCGCCTTGGCCGACACGAAGGTCACGTTCGCAGGGAGGGTGTCGGTCAACACGACTCCCGTGGCGTCGGACGGCCCGTGGTTGGTGACCGTCACCTGGTAAGTGAGATCCTGTCCGACCGGCTCGGCGGCGGTGGGACCGGTGACCACCACGGACAGGTCCGCGGACGGCGTGACCTGGGTCGTCACCGACGTCGTGTCCGCGCCTGCGGCCACCTGCGGGATGATCGACGTCACCTGGCCGGTGTTCGTAAAGGACGTCGGGGTCGAGCCCGAGGTTGCGAGCACGATCGTGACGGTGACGGAGTCCCCCCCCTGGAGCGTGCCGATCGAGGCCGTGGCGACCCCGTTCGCGAAAACCACGGGGACGCCGGTCGAGGTCGTCCCCGACACGAATGTTGTACCGGCAGGGATCGTGTCGCTGAAGACCACGCCCGAGTCGTCACCCGTGAAGGGGTTGCTGATGGTGAACGTATCGGTCACCTGCAGCCCGGCGGGGACCGTCGACGACGACGCGGTGACGTCGATGGTGGGCGGGCCGAACCCGTTGCCCGTGCCCGTGCCGATCAAGGGCTCCGAGAACTCGGAGGTATTCCCCAACGCATCGGTCGCCGTGGCGGTGATCAGGTCGCCGGGGGTGAAACCCGACGGGATATTCACGGAGAAGTCGGCCGAGGTCCCCGAGATCGCGACGGTCGCGCTGCCGAGATAGACCTTGCCCTCGGCATGTCCGGAGGCATTCAGGCCCGGGTTCGAGAAGAACTGCAAGGTGTACTGGCCCACGGCCCCGGTCAGGGTTCCCGTGAACGTGCTCACGCTCCCCATCGAGTCGGCCGAGTTCAAGCTCGGGGCCGCCTGGCCTTCATTCCCGTTGTCGAGCTCGATCCCGAGGTCGCTGTTGTCGTAGATCGAGTTCGAGAGCACCGACGTGTTCTTGCTCGTGACCACCACGCCCGAGTGGTCGAACGCCGCCAGATACCCGTTGTTGGCGATGACGTTCCCGGCACCAGGCGCCGTGCCGCCGATCGTGATCCCGTCGTACGTCGCCTGGACGCCGTCCCCGCCGTTGCCGAGATTCAACGTTCCCGACAGGTCGGTCCCGATGAAGTTGCCCTGGATCGTCAGCCCGGGCCCATCGGCGAACGTCGTGATGCCGGAGCCCTTGTTCCCCGAGATCACGTTGGCGTCGCCGGGGTCGGTCCCGCCGATGAGGACGTTGCTCGGTCCCCAGATATGCACGCCGGCGGACTGATTGCCGAGAGGCTTGGTCCCGCCAGCGTCGGTCCCGATGAAGTTGCCCTGGACCGTGAGGTCGCTCGACCCGATGACGAAGCAGTCGATCCCGTAACCGTTGTTCCCCGAGAGCACGTTGCCCGCGCCCGGGGTATTCCCGCCGATCGTGCTGTTCGAGATCCCCTTGAAGATGATCCCGCTGCCGAAGGTCCCGTTGCCGAGGGCCAGCGAACCGGTCACGTCGGTTCCGATATAGTTGCCTTCGACGACCGTGGAGTCGGAGTTGTCGTAGAGCTCGACGCCGTCGGAACCATTACCCGAGATAATGTTTCGGGTCTCCGCGGTCGTCCCGCCGAGCGTCGTCGAGGGCGCATTCTGGACGTAGACGCCCGCCCCGTCATTGCCGACGACGTGGGTGCCCGTCACGTCGGTCCCGATGAAGTTGCCCGTGATGACGTTCCCGGAGGTCATCGGGTTCGAGGCGGCGAAGAGCTGACCGTTGAGATACACGCCGTTCTGCGTGTTCCCCGAGATCACGTTATTCAGAATCGCGTTCTGATTGCTGTTCACCAGGACCAGGACGCCATCCTGGCCATTCCCTTCCTTCACCGTTCCGGTCGGGTCGGTCCCGATGAAGTTCCCCTCGATCGTGTTCTTCCCGGCAACCGACAGCGCGATCCCCTCGCCGGTGAAGCGGTTGATCACAAGACCCTTGACGGTCGAATTCCCGGCCGAGATATCCAGCCCGTCGACACCATTGCCAAATCCACCACCAGCCCCGGAGCCGTTGAGCTCGACCATGGGCGTGATCGAGGTCGGGGATTGAGACGTGCCGTCAATCGTGACCGGGACCGTGATCTTCGGCAGCGCCGAAGTGATCGCGATCGACTGGACGCCCGTCCCCGGGATCGCGAAATCGATCAGGTTGGACCCGGGCGTCCCGTTGGATTGCCCGATCGCCCAGCGCAACGATCCTGTCGACGTGTCGTCGTTGGTATTGGTGACGGTGAATGTGGAGAGCAAAAGACGGCTCTCGACCCCCTCCACCCCCGGTTTCAGCAAACGTTCCGCATTCTTGCGAGGAATCCGCCGTTGCATTCTTGCAACCTCTTCGTAGATGTTGTTTCAGCGGGCGTACGAGATCCCGGCGTTGGCCATCCCGGGGGGAAGGGGAAGAGTCAACGATTTCGCGGGCGGGACAAATTGGAAATGCCTCTGACGGCTAATATAATTAAGACCACGCACTCATGTCAAAAAGAATCACACCAAACTTCGAGTCATCATCGCATTCTGATTTCAATCGTCGCGACCCGAATGATCGATCGAATCGGCCCGAGTGTCGATCGGGTTGCGAGGAACCCACACGGGCCCCGGAGAGAACGATCTCCCCGGGGCCTGCATGTGCGTAACGTCTTGTCAAATTAGCCGTTAGCGAGTTCTTAGGGGTCATGACCGCGATCCGGTCGATTCTCCCCCTGAATTGTTGTCGACAAGAATCACTGGGCATTCATAGTCCAGTAGGGCCCCGGACCGTAGGCGATGCCGAAGCGCTGCGCCGAGGGGTCGAGCATGTTTGCCCGATGGCCCGGTGAATTCATCCATTCCGAGGCCGTGCTCGCGGCGTCGGGGGTGTTCCACGCGCAGTTCTGGATGAAGTTCTGGGCGACGTGGTGACCGATCCCACGCTGGACCTGCTCCGCGTTGTTATTTGAGGCCCACAACGACAAGTCATGGTCATAGACCAAAGGGGAAAGTCCGGCCGACGCTCGGTAGTTGTTGAGGATCGCGGCGAAGCCATAGAGATCGGCCGCTGGCACGGATTCCTCGGGAACCCGCTTCGAGTCGGGGTCGACGCGCCAGAGGCCGGAGTGGGGTCCCTCCTGGATCTGATATCCGTAGCCCCAGACGCCTTGCTTGGCGAGCCAAACCCATTGCTTCTCGGGCTCTCCGTCCGCGAAGGAGGGCGACGTGGTCACGATCAGCATCAGGGCCGCCACGGTGAGTCGGGTCACGTTGAACATCGGTATGTTCCCCTTCAATCAAGGTGGAGCTGGTTCGTCGCGTGGGAAATCTCGAAGTCCCGATGACACGCCAGACCATCCCTGGAGCACGAGGCGCGGACGACGATTCCCAACACTGGGCGTGCAGGATCGTCGCTCCCTCCCTGGAATGTCGGGAAGCGAGACAAAGCTTCGGTCGGGTTCAATTCGGATGGTGACCGCGGAGGGTCTTCCTCACCCCGCTTCAGTCAGCGAGTGCCGAGGACGGCAAGGGAAGAAGCAAGATTTGGGCCAAATGGGGATTTTGAAAGAATTGGTGCGAATTTTAAGGAGACTAGGTCCGATTGTGCGAGTTGGAAAGAGTCTGCAATCATCCTCCCCAAAGATCAGTTCAATAGCCTGGTCGAAATTACAACCCAAGTCCCCCCAATTCTCCAATCTTCCAATCTCTGACAACCGAACCCAATCCCGATTGAAGATTTGACTCACGTGAGCGTCACGAAGGCCGAGAGCTGAGGCAGCGAGTCCAACCGAGGCAAAGGCCCGGATTGGAGAGTACGCCAGGATCAGGGCGAGGTGCGATCCCGAGTCGGGTTCAAGGTCAGTGCGGGGAGGGGAGGTTGACTGGGGTAGGATGGCGGGGATGGATGTCGGCTAAAGGGAGCCAGGCCAGGGTTCCGTAGTGAGGGCGGACCATGATCTGGACCCGCTTCGAGGAGGCGGCGGTCTCGACGACCTTGGCGACCGTCCCGTTCGGGACCACGATCACCTTGCCGGCCTTGACCATCCTTTGGATCGCGTCGGTATTTGCGGACTGGAGAGAGTCCATCATCGAGTCGATCGCGCCGCCATCGAGCGCGAGGTAGACGTCCTCGCCACCGGACCGCTCCAGGACCACGGGGTCGCCGGGGAACAGACCGCCAGCCCCTTGCCCTTCGACGCCTGCCGAGGCTGCCTTGAATTGCTGTCGCGACCGGATCTCCAAGACCATTGCCAAGACGAAGAGGAGACCCAAGCCAATGGCCGCATAGACGGCGATCGGGTGCCCCAGGATCCCAAGCCTCGATCGGAGCCGATGGCCACACCGAGGGCAGACATTGGCACCAGGGTTCACGGGTTCCTTACAACCGTCACAGGTCGGGGCATATCTCAACGGGCAATCCTCTCCAGCATTCGGGGATCCGACCCCGCAAAGGACTTTCCTCTCGCGTGACCACTTCCAAAAGCCGGCCGAAAGGCACCGGCCCAGATGTCTCCCCGACACATGGACGTGGCAACACCCCTGGGCTGGGATCTCAACTCGAGCACATAGGTTGGGAATCGAAAGGAATAATGTACTTTATAATCGTCGGGTTAGGAATGTAAATCCACGAATCACAAAAGGAAACTCAATTCCCAGGTCGACTCATACGACCGAGAAGCCCCATTGCAGGCTCCCAACCAAGTCGCACGACGTTCACTCCTGCAATACTAGGTCACAGACTCGGAATCTCCAAGCCGAGGAAAGGGGGCACACCCTTCCTACGCGGTCGGTATAGATCCGGTGACCTTCATCGGAAAGCGGTCGATACGCCTTTGCCGACTTCTAGTCAACGCTTGAACAAAAAAAAAGACCGATCTCTCAGCGCAATCGTATCAAACCTTCGGTCTGCCCATAGCTATAGACGTCCTCTCCCGATGAGATCGGACGCTGGTCAGGCACCGTCGCCGAGAATTACGGCCCGAGCGTTTACGATGGCTACCGGGCGACGACGACGCGAGAGGGTGGGAGGATGTCCTACCCCACTCGCGATGAAGTCGAGGCCCTATGTGTGGGGCACGCGCCAGCTTCCGACTCGTCGAATTCTAACGGCCGCGACCAACGCAACGCGACCGGCTGAGTTAGCATGCTAACAATATTCAAAGCTACTCGCTTGGTGAATCCTGGCGACTCGAAGGAGTCTTTCGCCGCGAGCCTAGCGACAAAAGAATACTCCTGCGCTTGTCACGGCGAACGGAGAGCTGATAGCTCGTAGAAATCTTGAAATGCACGGACAATGAATGGGCATTGTGGAAACAATGCTGAAGATTGCACGAGATGAGTCGGGAAGGAAGGAGGTGAAGAGCGGGCGATGGGATTCGAACCCACGACGTCCAGCTTGGGAAGCTGGCATTCTACCACTGAATTACACCCGCAAACTTGCGTGAGGGAGAGGCGAAACACCCCTCAACGTCTGGGTCGAGTCTACCACGGACATTCACGAGCGGCAAGGGGTTGCGCCCGGCAATTTCGACGCGGGACCTCTCCGCCTCGCGCCCGAACCCGGGATTCCGGGTCGGGGAGCGATACGGGGAGGCCCCGGGTGGTCCTCAAGCGTAGAGACGCTGGCCGTTGCTGCGGACGTCGGCGCCATGTTCGCAGAGGAAGTCGAGGCAGCGTCGAGGCAGGCGGCACTGCAAAAGAACGCGGTTGTCTTCATAGCTTCGGCTGTGGATCTGAGCATGTTGCGCGAGGTAGGCCAGGACTCGACCGTTCTCGACGCCGGTCTCGATTTCGGCATCGAGGGCCCGCTCGTGCAGGGCCTCGCGGACGGCCTGCTCGAGCCTCGCAAGACCATCGCCTTGCGCCGCGCTGATCGCGACGGAGTCGTGGTGGTGTGCCTCCAGCACGTCGAGGAACGAGCGATCCGGGACGCGGTCCGTCTTGTTGAGCACGAGGATGGTCGGGTGATCGGCCAGCCCGAGCTCGTCGAGTACGGTCTTCACCGCGCGGATCTGCATCTCGGCGTCGGGGCTCGACGCATCGACGACATGGAGGAGCAAATCCGCCTGGCGTGCCTCTTCCAGGGTGGCCTTGAACGAGGCAACCAGGGTGTGGGGCAAGTTCCGGATGAACCCGACCGTGTCCGAGAGCAGGACCTGGCCTCCGCCCCGGAATCGCCAGCGCCTGGTCCGAGTATCGAGGGTTGCAAAGAGCTTGTCCTCGACCAGAACGCCCGCGTCGGTCAGGGCGTTCATCAGCGTGCTCTTGCCGGCGTTCGTGTAGCCCACGAGCGAGACCGTGGGGGCGTCGCTTCGCCCCGCGACTTCCCGCTCCTTGCGTTCCTGGACCTTCGTGAGCTTCGCCTTCAGGTCCTGGATCCGGTGCCCGACGAGCCGGCGGTCCTCTTCGAGCTGCTTCTCACCGGGACCTCGGACGCCGATCCCGCCCTTGTAGCGCGAGAGGTGGGTCCACATCCGCTTGAGCCTCGGCAACGCATATTCGAGCTGGGCGAGCTCGACCTGGAGATGAGCCTCGTGGGTCCTCGCACTGGTGGCGAAGATGTCGAGGATCACTTCCGTGCGGTCGATCACCTTGACGCCGAGGTGCTTCTCGAGGTTTCTCGTCTGAGCGGGGCCGAGGTCGTTGTCGAAAACGACGAGGTCGGCTTCGTGCGCCTGCACGAGTTCCTTGAGCTCTTCGAGCTTGCCCGAACCGATATACGTGGCGATGTCCACCTGATGCCGACGCTGGAGCATACTCCCGACGACGATCAATCCGGCCGTCTTGGCCAGCCCCCGGATTTCGTCCAGGGGATCGTCGAGGTTGATCTCAGCCCCGGGGAGGAGGACCCCGACGAGGATGGTCTTTTCCCGACGATCTAACCGATCGGTGCTCTTGTATTCGATCAAGGTGGGGGTGGTCCTCTTGAAGAGTAGTGAGGGCGCGGGATTCGGAAGAATCACGCCGGATTTTAGGAATTCCCGGTAACCGCGTCAACAACGGCAGGGATGTCCCACTCCGACGGATACGGACACGACCCGCCATCAATAAGTTCGTCGCGTGACCGTCAAATGTTCAGGAGAATCGGCTCGGGGCCTCGTCGAAAGCGCCCGCTCGAGCGAGCACCCTCCGCGGAAAGACTCGGCCGGTCCCGGGGATCGCCTCGCCGATCGCGACCAGTCCCCCCCCCGGACCGACGAGGGCGACCTCGCCTAGTAGCTCGGGCCGATCGTCGAGGGCATCGGGACGGATGGCACGACCCTGGAGGATCTCGACCACGTCCGTCCCTCGGACCGCGAGGCTCGGCAGCTCCGCGGCCGCCTCCAGCGCAGGGAGGAGGAGGCCGGGGATCGACTCGGGCGTCAATGCGGTCGGATCCACCGCGTCGGTCTGCCTGAAGGCCCCGATCCGGGTTCGCACGAGGACCTCGATCATGCCGCCGCAACCGAGGGCCTCGCCCACATCCCTGGCAATGGAACGGATGTAGGTCCCGCTCCCGCAATCGACCTCCACCTCGAGCTTCGGCCATTCGTACGAGAGCAACTCAACCCGGTCGATCCGGACCGGGCGAGCCTGGAGCTCGACCGACTGTCCGGTCCTCGCCAGGTCGTAGGCCCGCTTGCCGTCGACCTTGAGTGCCGAGAAGACGGGGGGCATTTGGTCGATCGTCCCGACTTGAGTCGCCAGGGCCGCGAGCACTTCCGCTTCGGTCGGCATCCGGGGGTTTTCGACCGGGGTCTGCGTTCCGTCCGCGTCGAGGGTGTCGCTGCGAACGCCAAGCCGGATGACGGACCGATACGACTTCGGCATCCGCTGCACGAGTTCGATGAGCCTCGTCGCCGCGCCGATGCAGACGACCAGGACCCCCGACGCCAGCGGGTCGAGGGTGCCGGCATGCCCGACCTTGTTCCCCCGGAGCGGTCGCGCGACGAAGTCGAGCGCCGCCCGAGACGTCATCCCGGAGGGCTTGTCGAGATTCAACAGTCCGCAAAGAGTAGGGCGCATCCCCGACGTCGACTTTCCCATTCTGATTACCGTACCTCAGACCTTCGACAGTGCGACACCGCGGCCGGTTCGCGGCCTTCGGCGTCGGTACTTCCCCAAAATGTCTCGCAAACCGGCCCGGTTACCCGAAACCCGTTATTTTCTTAAATAACGGGTTTCTGATGCACTCGACGTCGACAACCCACCAGGGATGTCATGGTGCATCCGCACAGAAATCGGCCTTTTGAGAAACCAGGTTTCGGGCCTAACGCTCATCGTTTCTCGAGAGTGATCGGGACGGAGACGGTCGCCGGGGCCAGGCAGGAGCGATCGTTGCACGTCTGGTACCGCACCCTCAAGTCGACCGTCTCCGGCATCGTCCTGGCGTCATCCTTGAGGCGGAGATGGACTTTGATCCTGGCCTGGCCTTCGTAGACAGAGACTTTCTCGTCACCGCTCGACGCGAGGACTTTGGCCTCGCCGGTCGGGTACTCGACCTTGGTGACGGTGAGGGGCTGGTCCGGGGCGAGCTCGACGCTGGTCGGGATCAGGTTCTCCACCCCGACGGGATTCGCATACACATGCCAACCCTCTTTAACTTGAAGTTTGACGACGACATCGACGTCGCGTCCCGAGGCGACCGGAGCGACGAGCTCGCCACGTACGGTGACAGTCCCTCCCGAGGGATCCTCAACCGGGGGTGAGGTGACGGCCCTTGCGGCGTTGGGTCGGGCGTCGAGATATTCTCCGAGCCCGACGAGCATGAGCGGATGAGACGCCGGGGTCGTATTCAGGCGGGCGCTGAAGGTCTCGAGGGTTTTGCCCGCGAGGTCGAGATACGAGGACTTACCGGTCGCCTTGGCCAACGCGACGAGGTTCCGGATCGCGACGCTATTGCCGCTGGGAAGGACGCCGTCGATGGCCTCTTTGGGCCGGGCCACGAGGCTCTCGTGGTCGGTCGCCGTGTAGAAGAACCCCCCGTCCTTCGTGTCGAGAAAATCGGCGATCATTCGGTCGGTCAGCTCTCGCGCCTGTTCGAGTCGGCGGGGGTCTCCGGTCGCGGCATGGAGCCGCAGGAGCCCTTGTGCGAGGAAGGCATAGTCTTCGAGGTATGCAGGGAGTTTCGCCCGGCCGGAGCGGAACGATCGGAGGAGCCGGCCATCGGGGGTCCGCATCTTCGAGAGCAGGAAGTCCGCGGCCCTTTCCGCGGCCAGTCGATAGCGAGGCTCCTTGAGGATCCGGAACCCGTCGGCGTAGGCCGCGATCATCAGCCCGTTCCAGGACGTCAGGACCTTGTCGTCGCGCAAGGGTGCGGGGCGCTGCTCGCGGACCGAGAGGAGCTTGGCGCGGAGCGGTGCGATCCGGGATTCGACCACGTCGGGGGTCGTCTTTAGCGTCAAGGCTTGCTCGGCGCGACTCCTCGGCTCGAGCAGGACGTAGCGATCCTTTTCGAAGTTCGGCTCGCGTTTCATCCCATACACGAGAGTGAACGCTTCGACGTCGGGACCGGCGCCGAGGGCCTTGGTGACGGCTTCCTGCGACCAGACGTAGTAACGCCCCTCCTCGCCCTGGGTCTCGGCGTCGAGTGCCGAGTAGAAGCCGCCTTCCGGGGCAGTCATGGTCCTGGCGATGAAGGCGAACGTATCTTCGGCCTCTCGGCGCCAGCGAGCGTCACCGGTCGCCTCGAACGCGAGCAGGTGCGCCGAGGCGAGTTGGGCGTTGTCGTAGAGCATTTTCTCGAAGTGCGGGACGATCCAGTACCGGCTCGTCGAGTACCGGTGGTAGCCGCCGGCGAGTTGGTCGCGGATCCCACCGCGTGCCATGTGGTCCATCGTCGTGAGGACCATCGCCAGCGGTTCCGTCTTGGAGTCCGTCGCGGCGACCTTGGCGGCGCGGTCGCGTCGGTGCTGGTCGAGCAGGAAGACGAGGTTCACCGGCTCGGGGAACTTCGGCCGCCGAGCGTTTTCGGGGTTGAAGCCGAAGCCGCCGAAGTCGGGGTCGAACTGTTCGACGAGTTCGTTTCGTCCCTGCGTGAGGCAAGTCACACCAATCGCCTGGCGACGTCCGGTCCCCGTCCCATCCAAGGAGCGTCGAACGAGGCCGGAGAGCCGATCGGCCGACTCCTCGATCTGGGCACGTTCATCGCGCCAGGCCTCGGCGACCCCTTTGAGGACCGTGGGAAAACCTTGCATCCCCAGGCGATCCTTGGGGGGGAAATAGGTTCCTCCGTAGAACGGCCTCCCGTCGGGGGTGAGGAACATCGAGAGCGGCCAACCGCCGTTCGAGAAGGCCTGGAGCGCCGCCATGTAGACCTGGTCGACATCGGGCCGTTCCTCGCGATCGACCTTGATGTTGACGAACCCCCGATTCATGAGCTGGGCGATTTCGGGGTCTTCGAAACATTCGCGCTCCATGACGTGGCACCAGTAGCACGAGCTGTAGCCGATCGAAAGGAAGATCGGCTTCTTCTCGGCCTTGGCCTTCGCGAACGCTTCGGGTCCCCAGGGATACCAGTCGACCGGGTTGTGCGCGTGGAGGAGGAGGTAGGGGCTGGTTTCCTTGGCGAGCCGGTTCGCCGGCCCTTTCGTCGCCGGGTCGGCGGAAAGGGCCAAGGGAGCGGGCAAGGCCAGGGCCAGGACGATCCCCAGCAGGACGTCCGCGCGGGGGTGCGGACGATCTCGGAGTCGCATCGCGTTGTCCTTCGCCTCGGTGTGCGTCTCGTCGGCAAGGCCCCTGAGGCCGTCCATGTCCCGCGATTCTACGCGAACCGGCGCGAAGATCCAATCATTCCGCCGGCCCTCTGACCTTCGACGAGGCCTCGCCCGGCCGTCGCGGCCGGGAACTCCCGAAAAACGGACGACTATTGCCGTCGTGACCCGGTGATTCGGGTCGTGGCGAGTTGTTCGATCTTGTTCTCGAGCTCGTTGTCGTTCATCAGGAACACCCGGCAGTTCCCCTGCCCCGGTTTGGCCGCCTTGACCCGGATGCCGAGCGTCATCGACGTCTTCGCGGCGAGATGCGGGATCGGCGGGAAGATGACTTCGTGTTTCACGGGGTCGAACTTGGCGGGCTCGTCGGTGCCGATCGTCTCCTTGACGCTCAAGCTATCCGAGATACTGGCGGAGACCAGGATATTGCTGGCCTCCTTGGTACCGACGTTCGTGATCTTGATGTGATACCTCGCCTCGTCATTCACGTCGATCACGCGCCGATCGGTCTCGACGTCCATCTCGAGGACGGCGATTCCCTGGACCTGAGTCTGGCACGTTGCCGGCTTCGAGAGTCCCCCGTCGGCCCTCGCTTCGGCGGCAATATGGACGAAGCCCGGCGCCCCCACGCGGACCTGGAACGGGAGCGTGACCATATCTTTATCGCCCGGCTGGAGCTCGGCGATCGACCAGAGCAGTCGACGCGCGTTGCCGTTCCAGGACATCCCGCTCGGCAAGGTCCCCACGGGGGTGGCATTGACGGGGATCGTGATGCCGACCTTTACATTCCTGGCGGCCGCCGTGCCGGGGTTCTTCAAGGCGATGGAATAGTTCGCCACTTGATCGGTGAACCGTTCGCGATCTCCCGTGAACACCAGTTCCAGACTCGGCTCGACGACCGTGACGGTTTGCGTGCTTTGGGAGCCATCTTGATCGGGGACGACATCCCGACTGACCCCGGTGACCTGGCACGACTGCGACCCGCCCCTCGTGGTGTCGCAGACCAAGGGATCGAGGTCGATGGATTGGCCGGGTTCGAGGTCGCCGAGCCCGATCTGGAAGAGGTTCAGCCGATTGGCCTCGTCGACGGTCGCCTTCAATCCGGGACTCAACTTCGCCCGGACGGTGACGCCTCGCGCGATCCCGCTCCCGGGATTGGTGACCCGGATCTTAAACGTGACCTGGTGCCCCTTGAGGATGTTCCCGGTCGTCGCCATCTGCTCGACGCGGAGCTTGGGCTCCTGAACCACCGTTCGCGCCTTCGCGCCGGCCATCATGGTGACGGTCGCGGCGTGGTGGTAGTCCCCGACCTTGGTCGGCTTCACGTTCAGGGTGATGACCCGCTCCTGCCCAGCCTGGATCGTGCCGAGTCGCCAGACGAGGAGCGACTCCGAGGCGCGTTCCTCGGCCGGTTGGCTCGAGACGAACTCGAGGTTCGGGGGGAGTTCGTCGCGGACGGCCACGCGCAAGGCGTCGGAGGTGCCGGTGTTCTTGACGACGATCTTGTAGAGCGCCGGCTTGTTCAGGTTGACCTTCTTGGGGCCGAGGACCTCGATCATCAGGCCGACCGACTGGTGGTCCGACTCGAGCTTGTCGGCGGGAAGGACGAAGGATTCGGCATCGCCGACCGCTCCGGGAGCCGGGGCCGGGCGTCCTTGTGCGGGCTCGATGGCGGGGGGAAGCGGGTTCTCACCAGGCGCTCCGGCCGCGACGGGAGGGGCCGAAGCCGCCGGTGTCTGGGCCGGTTTCACCTCGGGGTCGAGCGTGGCCGGGGCCGCAGGGGCCGAGTCGACGTCTTCGGGCGGGGGAAGCGCCGGGGCCGGACCCATCGCGGGAGGCTCGAGTGCATCCTTCTCGGGGGCGGTTGGCACGGCCCCCGGTTCGCCGACGGGGTTAGGCTCAACACCCGGCAGTGCTTCCGGTTCGGGTAGACCGGTTCCCTTGGTTTTGGGTTTCGCCCCGGCGCCCGGGGTTTCGCTCGTGCTTCCTTTGTCAACCGATTGCGCAAGCACGAACGGGACGCCGAAAGCGACGGCGAACGCCAATACGATCAATAAGACGAATCGCCGGCCCATGGGAATCGGTCCCCTCCTTGGGAACGGCCCCGAACGATGCGATACCGCACTCGAGATTTCGGAGCGGACAGGCCTAGTTTTCCCCTGGCTGATCGCCGGCCAGGCCGGGGATCGGGGGGGAAGCTGACGGCGTTAGATATCAGATTGCATGAGATCGAGGAAGGTCAGTTTGCCGTCGCGATCCGTTCGGCAAGACGCCTCGCGGTCAACTCAGCCGGCTCCTCCGGGCCGACCGGCCAAGGATGAACCTCTTCGAGTCCCCGGAACCAGGTTGCCTGCCGTTTCGCAAATTGGCGCGTCCGGGCCTGGATCCGCGCGATCGCCTCGGGCTCCGAGAACTCGTCGTCGAGTAGGCCGAGAACTTCGGAATACCCGACCCCTTGCGCGGGGACGGGCCCGATCGTCTTCGGGCCGTCGCGAAGCGATCGCACCTCCTCGACGAAGCCGTCGGCAAACATCCGGACCACACGTCGATCGATCCGGTCGCAGAGCCGATCGCGAGGACGTTCGAGGGCAAACACCGCGACCCCAGCCGGAGCGGGCCGGTCGTGCTCGCGTTGAAGTTCACTGAGCGGCTGCCCCGTGACCTCGAACACCTCGAGGGCCCGGATCACTCGCCGGCGATCATTCGGGTGGAGTCGGCTCGCCGAGGCGGGGTCGAGCGCCGCGAGCCGGGAATGGAGCGCCCCCGGACCGAGCCGATCGGCCTCCTTGTCGAGTTCGCGACGGATCTCGGGGACCGCCGCGGGCCCCTCGAATAGCCCGCGCAAGAGAGCCTTGAGGTAGAGTGGCGTCCCCCCGACGAACAACGCACGTCGCGCGCGTGATTCGATCGACAGGATGGCTTCCGCGGCCCAAGATCGAAATTCGGCGACGCTCGCGGACTCCCATGGGTCGAGAATATCGAGCAGGTGATGCGGCACGCCACCTCGTTCGTCGAGCGACGGCTTGGCCGTGCCGATGTCCATTCCTCGATACAAAGTCATCGAGTCGAGGGCGATCACCTCGGCATCGAGCTCTCGGGCGAGCGCCACGCCGACCGCTGTCTTGCCCGAGGCAGTCGGTCCTGTGAGATAGATCGCACGGTGGAAGGGCGAGGAGTGCTCGGTCATCGTGGAGGGAGCTGAGGAGTATCGATCGGGCGTGGGAATCCGAGCGGAATCCTCTTGCTCAAAATGCGGAACCCGATTATTGATAAGATGAGACGGCGAGTCTTTCGAGATCTATTGTCGCCGGTCTTTCGAGGTAGGGCAAGGAGGATCTTCGCCCCGAAGTGTCTTCACGTCCTCGAGCACGCTCTACGCAAAGGATCCATCCGCACGCCAACCTCCGAAGAACGATTCCCCTCGAGGTCAGACCATCCAGCAACCCGTTCGGACGCGGCCTTTTCAGGCCGACACGTCCGTCCCACATTCCTCCAAGGGTACGGCCAAACCCTTCCGCCGTGGCGTCACCGCCGAACGCTCGATGCGTTCGAGATTGGCCCGTCATTTGCCATGAGATTTGGCCAGGATCGCAACTCGTCCGTCTTCATGAGGTTTTGGGAGACATGGTGTCTTCCATTCCCATCGCTCCACATTGCTCAATTTTATCGAAGTGACCATGCAAACTATGCGTCTCCCCGAAATCGGGGCATCGGATCTCCAGGCCGCCCGCGCCTTCCTCAACGAGACCCGCGAAGAAGGTTCCAAAGCTCGAGCAACAGCACGGCCCAGTGAATCCAAAGGGCTCGTTCCCGTGCGCAACGGGATCGCCCGAGCTCGTCGGCGTTCGACCTCGAGCGATTCCTGAGCGCTCAGACCCTCTCCCAATGTCCGATGCCCCGGCTCTCCGCCGGGGCATTCTCGGACCAACCGTCTTAATTCCTCTCGACGGAGGCCGCCTCGTCCCGTCGCACCGCCACCAGGAAGAATCGGTCGTTGAGGAGCGGGCTATCGGCCCGATAGGGGCGGAAGCTGGGATTTGCCTCCGACGCGATAAACTTCTCGTAATAGGCGTCGGGGAATGAGGTGATCACTTCTTCCACGGAACCGCCGAGCTTCTCGAGGCCATGACCGACATGGACCTCGACGAACGCGTCCGGGCGCCTCGCGAGCGTCTCTCGGGCACCTCGTAGGGCGTGGCATTCGAAGCCTTCGACGTCGATGAACAGCACGTCGAACGGGCCGAACTGTCGGTCGAGGTCGTCGAGCGATCGTGCCGGGACCTCGATTTGGCCCCACTGCCCGCTCCCATCGTCGACCTGACCGTTGAGGCCTCGGTTGAAGGTCAACATGCCGGAATGCTCGGCGACCGCGGCCTCGAGGATCGTCAGGTGCTCGGCATGGTTGAGGTCGCGGTTCGTTCGGCCAACCTCCGCGTTATGAGGATTGGCCTCGACCGCGAGGACCGAGCCGTTCGGCCCGACCATTCGCTCCAGGATCATCGCGACGATGCACTGATGAGCCCCGGCGTCGAGCACTTTCGCCCCGGGCTTGAGGCGGTGGTTTCGGAGCAGGTCGATCTCGGGTGGCATGTCCCAGTCGTTATCGTACCACCCCTGTCCCAGGGAGTCCGCCAGGAAGATCTGCATCGGGAACCCGCCATAATTGTGGCGGACGGTTCGTCGTTGAAAACCTCTGAGGTCGTTCTCGATCCGTGAGATGCGAAGACGGGTCCACAGACCGGCCGGGACGAGCCGTTTGATCGTGGTTTTGATCATTCCTGATCTCACAGAGAATCGCGGGCCCTCATATTCCACCATCGAGAAATATAGAACAAATTTCGGGCCAAATTTACCTCCTTCGGTAGACCTTAAAGAATTTTCCGTCCAGGACGAGCTCAAATTTGGCGAGTGGAGCCCGGAACTCGGGCCATTCGGCGAGGAAGTCGTAATCCGGCGTGGTCATCCCGCCAACCTTGGACAGGACCACGACCGACGCCGTTGAGACCTGGCAGAGCTTCCGCTCAACGTCCGCGGGTCGTTCCGCGCCTCGGTCGAGATAGAGGGCTTGGGGTTTGCCGAAGCTTGGGAAGAGGACTTCGGTGTCGCCCCCGCGATGGAGCATGACCGCCTCGGCACCTCGGCAAAGTACAAGGACACGGCTCCATTCGGTGATCTCGTCGGGAGGTGCCCAAAGCCCGGCGACAATATCGCTGCGGATTCGGGAGTTCCAGAGCTTCGGGATGTCCCGCGCGGCGCTGGTGTCGGCGAGCAAGGCGAGCGCGATCAGGAGCCAGGTCCAAGGGTCTCGCTTCGACCCCAGTCCGGGACGAAGGACGAGCCCGAAGGGGAGCAGGAACGAATAGGTCGCCCAGTGCCCGGCCGTCCCGAAGAACAGGAAGATGAAAGCCAGGTGCATGAGCATCACATTGACGATCGTCTCATCCTGCGACCGGCGTTCCGACGACAGATCGAGGAGGATCCGCCGGAGTGCCAACAACCCGGAGCCGATGAGCACCGCCGTGGCGACCATCCAGGTGGCGGTGAAGGTCCCAAGGTAGTAAGTCAACCTCACGCCCGGCGGGGCCCAGAAGTTGCGCCCGTGGCCGAAGAAAAATCCGAAATGATGCAGGCGGTAGATCCTCGCCCCCGAGACCGGCGACAGGGAACGAATCAGAGACTCGGGCCCGAAGATCACCGAGAGGGCGACGGCCAGCCCGATCGCGACCGAAGCCGCGGTCGCGGGGATCCTCCACCAATATCGAGAATTCCTGGGACTTTCACGCCAGCATGCGTGAAGATCGAGCAAGATCAGGACCGCCCCGGCGATGAACGCCATGCTGGGCTTCACGAAGAGGCAGGTCGTGGCCGCGGCGAGCGCCGAGGCTCGACGACCCTGGCTCTGGGCCAGCAACATCCAGGAGAGGAGCAGCGGCTCGAGGGCGTGCGTGAACGAGCCGTAGGCGGTCGTGAAGGCCTGGGGGATCATCGCCGCCAGAAGGGCGATCCCGAGACGTCCCACGCGATTCTCCACGACGAATCGGGAGAGGATCCAAGCGAGCACCATGTTGCAGACAATCGTCGCCGCGATGAAATTCTCGGAGTTCCTGCCGAGGACACCGAACCAGATCCTCCCGACCCAAAGCGGCAACAGTCCGTAGATGCAACCGAAGTCGACTGCGGGGCGAAGCCCCTGGTCGAGCAAGGCCTGCGCGGTCAGGTTCGCCCCGAAATCACCGAAGGCGTGCGCATCCAGCTCCAGCGCCCGGGGAACTCGTGCGACCGCCAGGCTCAGCAACGCGATGCCGAAGACCGAGAACCAGAAGTGGGGCTTGGCCTCGGAGGATTCGTGCCGGCGACGACGGCCCGTCGGGGAGGACGACCGATCGGTGAGCGATTCCGCGTTGGTCATCGTACTGGTGATCCTGCCCGACCCTGGCGTTGTGGAGGACGTGCGAGCGCCCCCGACACGCCGAGCCGTCGAAGTCGGGTTGGGCTCTCGAGGCGCGTCACGACGTTTTTATAGCACGCGGATCGGAGCGCAAGGCCTTCAGAAATCCGGTCCGAACCAGGTGGGCCATCCCTTCCTGGTAGAGGAGCGTCCGGAAGAAGCCGGGATAGTGCTTGCAGACGAGCTCGGGGGAAAGTCCCGGCTTGGTGTCGACGAGATACGTCTCGGGGAGCAACTCGACGCCGTGAACCTGCGAGCACAGGGCGTGGATCGTCTGCTCGGTGACCCAACGGTTCTCGAACAGCTTCGGGTTCTCGAGCCAACGTTCGATGTCGTCGAAGTCGATCGAGTCGCGCTTGATCAGCGCCAGGCCGCTGTTGATGCGATCCGGGGGACGGATCCCAAACGCCTCGTCCAGCTCGTCGAGCTCCATGCTGTACCAGTAGTCGCAGTCGCGATTGTACCGGTTGACCGCGACGCCTCCCGGGGGGACCAGGAGGAGCTCAGGCTTTCGGAAGAAGACGATGTCCGAGTCGATGACCAGGAGGTACTCGGCCTCGGAGAAGGCGAAGAAATCGAAGAGCTTACGGGTGCTGACGTTCTTCAGGCGGTATTCAAGGCAGCGTTTGAGCCCGCGCCTGGTGAAGATGTCAACGACCTTGGCGTCGGCCTCGGCGGCTGGGACGAGGGTGGCGTCCGGGAAGTGGTGCCGCAAGACGTCGGCCTGGTGGGGGAGCAACCCGCCGTCGTGGATGAAGAGCGGGTAGTCGACCTCGGCGACGTGATAGAAGCTCTTCAGGGCCCAAATCAGGTTCATCCAGTCGCGCCGCCAGGTCAGCACGCGAATCTCGACCGGGCCGCCATGTCCGGTCCGCATTGGGGGGGTGCTGAGGATCCGCTTCTGGTACGACCTCCTGAGCCAGGCGTTCTTGTAGCCTTCCTGGCCCATCTCGCGGAACGCCAGCCAGGACGGGTGACGATGCAGCCAGCTCCGGAGTCGATTGATCATGGAGAAAATCTAGGTGACCTGAGCCCGGGGAATCTCACTTCAGCGGGACGCGATTATATCTTCCGCGCCTCGGATGATGAAACCGGTCGGTCGTCGGATCGAGAGACTCACGCGATCCGGGAGGCCCGACTCAGAGTTCCCAGAGCCGGCGCCCGCCCAGATACATCGTCAGCGAGCCGTCTTCGCTCACCTTGAGGACCGGCCCGTGATACGACGCGGCGATGGCGGCAAGCGTGCGCGCCCCTTCGATGGCGCGGGCGATCTTCAACGCCTCGGGGTCGATGCGGAGGATTGCCCCGAATGTGAGGAGCCGCCCGTCGAGGTCGGTGACCACCGCGCCATCGATGGCGGCGAGGGCCTCGAGCACCGAGCCGTCGATCTCGATGAGCGTCTGGCCCCGGACCACGTGGTGGAGCGACTGCTTCGCCAACCTGGGCGAGAGGTTGTCGGGATCTTGCGGGTCGTCCTCCGCAACCTCTCCCACGATCCGGTCGGCCGGGGCGATCAGCTTCGAGATCGACTCGGCCGGGTCCCGGAGCACGACGAAGAGGGCCCCTTTGCGGTCCTCGCTCAAGTTCATCGCGACCTGGAAGAGCCGCTCGGCGAGGTCGGTGGAGCATCCCTTGTCGACGGCCCGACACCAGGCCGAGTACTTCGCCGGGATGTCGAGCAGCCGCCAGCGGGCGTCGCTGAAGGCGAACGCCATGGTCCCCCGCGCGAAGACCTTGATCTCCTGGGAAGGGGTCAAGACCAAGCAGACATGATCACCGGACCTCGTCGCTTTGGCGTGGTTGACGTAGTTCCTCGGGCAGGGTTGCTCGAGCGGGACAGATCCCTGAGTCAGCTCGGCCCAACGCCCGATGTCGACCGATCGCATCAGGTCGCCTTGCTGATCGACCAGGAAGACCGTCCGGATGCCGTCACAGAGGCGGTGGAACCCCTTGATGGCGGTCAGCCGGATGTTGAACCGAGGGGCACCTTGCGGGTTGACCCAGCCTGGGGCGGAGGGATCGTTCGGCGTCCCGAGCAGGAGGGCCCCGATCGACACTCGGCGATTCTCATAGGTCGACAGCGCGGCGACGCGGAGCGCCTCGAGGGCCGGAGGGATCCGGAACGAGTCGTCCGTGTTCAGGTAGTCCGAGACGATCAGGTCTTCCTGGACGTAATGAAACCGCTCGAGACGATGGGCGACGTCGAGGTCGAAGAGGCTACGAAATCGGAGGTCGAGGGCGCAGAGGATGACCTCGATGAGTCGACGCTCGGCGGGGAGGAATGGCGAGGGGCTGCCGGGGAGGAACAGGTAACGGGTCCGAAACCAGTCGATCTGGACGCCGAGGCCATCGGGGTCATCTCGGACCCGATAGTGGTCCTCTTGCGGCGACCCGTCCCAGTTGATGAAGCTTCGGTCGCTCTCCGCCTCGAGGACTCCGTCAGGGAAGAAGTGCTCCAAACCTCGTCTCAGGAGCGTCTGATAAAGCCCGACGACTTTCGAAATCGGCCCCGACGGCCGTTCGGCAGGGACGAATAGTTGCTGCTCGACCATACTACCCGACCCCCCGATGCCCACCGGATCATCGTTCGCGGGAAAGCCTGACGTCCTGAACAGCTCCATGCCGAGAGCCCTCGGAGACCACCTCGTCCCTCTGCCCCATTTTACCGACCCGGTAAACTCACGATCGGCGAGACGTCCTCAACCATTCGGGCCGGCGACCTCCTAGTCGAGCACGCGCCTGGCGACTCGGCGTTCTTCGACGGGCTTCTGGAAGCCATCGAACGGGAACGGTTCGATCTGCCGGACGCAACGGAAAAATCGGACGCGACGAACCGGGGCCCCCGCGCGTTCCACGTCGAAGGTGCCGAGCGGCTCGATCTTCGAGAAGAAGCGTTCGTAGCACCCCGGCTCGGCCAGCCGGTCATTGAACGAGACGAGGATCCCATCTTGCCCGATCCAATCCCGGGGCCGGCTCCAGTACGAAAAACTCCTCGCATCCCACGAGTTATAGCAAAGCACCGGGGTCTTCGACTGCCGAGTCTCGAACCCGAGATGCCCACTATAATACCAGGCGCTCGTGAACAGAAAGGTCCCAGGGCGGTCGAGCAAGCCTCGGCGTTCGAGTTCGCGACCGATCTGGTCCCAGCCATAGAGGTCGAGGGTCGGATCACGCGAGACCCTCAAGAGGCCGAGGGTCCCGTGGCCCCCGACCTGGAAGATCCCCAGGCGAGCCTGGGCCAGGACCAGGGTCGCGATCACCGGGGGGAGCGTGGCGATGAGGATCCACCTCGTCGAAAGCCGAGGCGAGCGCAGGCTCCAAACCTGGCCGAGCATCGGGAAGAGCGAGAGGAAGGCAACCAGAGTCCAGTGCGGCAGGAGCGGGCGTGTGCAGGCGACGGCGAGGAAAACGACGAGGGGGACGACCGCCTGGCAGTAGAGCAGTCGCTCCGCCGTTGGCCGAGACTCCCCGACCGGTTCGCGGAAGGATTTCCCCTTCCGGAACAGGATCAAGACGAGCGAGGCCCAAATCCAGGGGAGGAGGTAGACGACCGGCCCCAGGATCGCGGCGAGCAAGGTGTCCGGGCGGAAGGCGAGACCTCCGAGGGCTCGCCCTCCCTGGAAGGCAAAGGAGGCCCACCCGTGGATCGCATTCCAAAATAGCACCGGCGCAAACGCCAGTAGGCCCAGGACCATCGCCACGTAAGGCCCGGGCGTCCGCAGGATGCGGCGAGCCTGCGGTTCGACGACGAGATAGACGACCGTGCCGAGCGGGAGGAAGACCGCATGGTACTTGCTCAGCATCGCCCCGCCCCAGGCCAGGCCCACGGCGACCCAGGGGCTGTTCTTCGTCGGGTTCTCGAAGGCCCGGACCAGGGAATCCAAGGTCAACAGCCAGAAGAACAGCAGCGGACCGTCGGGCAGGGCGAAGCTCCCCGCCGCGACGCTGAGGTAGGCCGTGACATTCAACGCGAGCGCCGCGAGAAATCCGGCCCTCGGGCCGTAGATCCGAGAAGCTAGCGAAGCCATCAGCCAGGTCGAGCCGGCGAAGAGGAGGATGAACCCAAGCCGGAGGCTGAACGCGGAGACGACGCCCCCGCAAAGCGCAATGCCCAACCGTTCGACCAGGGCGAGCATCGGCGGGTGGTCGAAGTAGCTCCAATCCGGATGGACGGAGAAGAGATAGTGATACGCCTCGTCATTGCCGAGGCCCAGGCCGCTCGACCAGGCCATCCGGAACAGGGCGGAGATCACGATGAGAAGCCAGAGCGCCTGTCGGGATGTCATCCTTGACCTCGACATCGGGGGTCGAACCGGGTTTTGGCCGATATTAACCGATCTTGACCTTCTAGCGACGCCAATCTGCTTGAGCCCAGTACGAATCTTTGAAGATTCGCCGAGTGATCATCCGATCCCTAATGATAAGGATGGTCGCAACCTGGGCAACCGAGCTTGCCCACGACAGGGGCCTCTGCTAACATCCCGCGCCCCCGGTGAGGGAAGGACCCCTGCCCGTTTGGTTCGGAGCATTTCGAGATGAGCAACCGACGTGTCTGGATCCGCCGGGGCTTGTATTCCGGCCTGGGGATCCTGACGGCACAACAAATCTGGCGACATGGTCGCGACTACGTCTTCGCCGACCAGTTCGCCGTGGTCGAGCCGGGCAAGATCTATCGAGGCGCCTGGCAACAGCCCTGGCCGATGCGCAGGATCGTCCAACAGTACAAGATCAAGACGGTCCTGGCCCTCGCCCATCCCCCCGATCATCCCCTGGCCGTCCGCGAGAAGGAGATGGCCAAGGAGCTCGGGTACCGTTGGATTCACATCCCGATCGTCGACGAACGCGCCATGGGCGACTGGCGGGTGATCTCCGACCACCTCGAGCAGTCCGCCGCGGTCCTCGCCGACCCGAAGAACCACCCGGTGTACTTGCATTGCCACCACGGCATCAACCGGGCGTCGATGGTCCAGATCGCGTATCGCACGAAATACTGCGGCTGGACCCTCGAGATGGCCACGGACGAGATCTCGAGGACATTCGGCCTCGTGGAAGTCTCCCACGGCCCCGACTACCGACACATGGAGTCGTTCTACCAGGAACGCGTCCTCCCCTTCCGCCAAGGCGGGTCGAAAGCCATCCCCGCCACGGCCTCCCGCTCCGGCCCTGAGCCTACCTCTCGGTTCTAAGGCTGGATGCGATCGGGAACAAGAACGGGGAGGACTCACCACAAAGGCACAAAGAACACAAAGTCAAGACAAAAGAATCAATTTCTTTTTGTTTTTACCTTTGTGTTCTTTGTGCCTTTGTGGTGAGTCCTCCCTCGTTTCGGTCTCAGAGTTCGCCGACCGAGCGACGGAGCCGGAAGATGGCGAGGACGGAGTCGTAGTTGGCGTTATACAGGTTCGTGAAGCTCTGGACTCGCCGGTTCTCGGCGTCAAGGACCTCGGTATAAGTGCTCAAACCTTGCCGATAACGATCCGTGACGACCGTGATGTTCTCTTCCGATTGCGTGACGGCCTGGCGAGCGACCGGGATGCGGAGCCGGGTCTCCTGGACGTCCAGCCACCGTGAACGCACTTCGAGGGCGATGTCGGCGGCCAGGTCGTCGCGTCGCTTGAGCGTCGACGTCTCCTGGAGTCGCTGCGAGGCGGCTCGTCGGCGGGTGGTGCCGAAGTCGGAAATCGTCCAGTCGAGGTTGAACGTCGCCATGTAGAAGTTGTTCTTCGGCAGGACGTCGATCCCGAGATAGGCATAGCCCGTCTGCACCGACACCTGCGGACGGATCCCCGCCTGGGTCGCCTCGGCCTGGAAGGCGAGGGACCTGGCCTGCTCGCTCAGACCCGCCAGCTCGGGCCTTCCCCGCATCGCCCTCATCGAGAGCTCGCGGACTTCGTCCTCACCAGGTCCGGCCCCGGAGCCGGCTTCTGGCCCCCCCGTAATTCGGCCGAGTGGGCTGCTGGCCAAAGCCCCCAGATCCTTCGGGGCGCCGCTGGCCGTGAGATCTTCGAGGTCGACACCCTGCGAGAGCGGTCGGCAAAGGTATCGGTTGTAGGTCGACCAGGCGACCGCGAGGTTCCGACGAGCCTGAATCTCCGTGAGGCGGGCGTTCGAGAGCGAGACATCCGCCGCGAGTTCGTCGTTGCGAGTGACGAGGCCTTGCTCTCGACGATTCTTGACGTCCTTCGCGAACGCCGCCAACCTCGACACGTCGCTCTGCGCGACCTGGAGATTCCGCAAGGCGCGGAGGACTCCGACGTACGCCTCCGCGACGGTCAGCTTCAGGTCGAGCGCGGTCCGGAACTCCTCGGAGCGCTGGGCGTTGAACGTGGCCCTCGCCGCCTCGACGTTGGCCTGGAGACGGCCACCGCTGTAAATCGAGTAATTGAGCGTGGTGAGGCTGATCGGGAAATTGGTCTGATTCGACCCGGGGATCTTCGTGTTCGCAAGCCTCGCGGCCGCCGGGGTCGTGGCGCCCCCCGCACCCCCGCCGGTCGTCGCCCCCGTGGCCGTATTCCCGAACGCACCACCGAGGCCCACCGGGGGAACCACCATCGCGTCGAGGGTCGTGTTCCGGATCGTAGGGAGCCGCGCCGTCCTCGCCGCGCTATAGCTCAACGCCGTGGACTGGGTCTGGGATTGCTGCGACTGCAACCGGGCGTTCACGTTGAGCGCGATCGACCAGGCCTGATCGAGATTCTCCGCCCGAGCCGCCTGGCCACCCCAGGGCACCACGCCGACGACCACCATCGCGAGAAATGATCGATGCAACATCCGCATCGGAACGGCCCCTCCCTGGTCCGTTTGACACGCGCGAGTCCCACGCGTCGTCTCGTCGCCTCGGGCCCTCTCGGCCCGGTCGGCTCCTGGCCTCGGCAATCCCCGCGAATTCGGGGATACCCCGCAACCATCCCGTATGTCGAAAGAGCCGATCTTCGGAACCCGCCGCAGTGAAGACTTACCCGATCAGCGAAACGGCATATCCCCGCCCATTCGCGTCATCAGGCTTTGTCGGTCACCTCTCCCAGCGTGATCGTCCCCTAGAAATCCTAAGAGCCCTACAAAAGATCGGCGAAATACAAAGTCCTGCTAAATAGAAAGCGCCGCGGTGAAGGTGTTCAGCCACTCCCAAGAGAAACCCGGTCATGGAGAGAGGACCGGAGTTCGGAGCGGCGACCAATTTCCCTCGGTTCAATGGGTGCCCAGAGGCATCGCGGTCGGTCGCGGCGGCTCGATGTGGATGCGATGGCCGTCGTGGACGAACTCGCGAGGAGGCCCTTCCTCCGAATGTTCGCCTGGGGCGTCCCAGCGAATCATCCCGAGGTCTTCGACGAAGATCACATAAAGGACGGGGACGACGACGGTCGTCACCAGGGTCGCGACGAGCAGGCCGATGATCTGGACGTAGCACAAGGGCTCCCAGAGAGGCCCCCCTTTGACGACGAGCGGGATCAAGCCGCCGACGGTCGCGAGGACGGTGACGAGCACCGGCCTCAGGCGGACGAGTGCGGCGTCGATGACCGCCTGCCGCAAAGGTTCGCCTCGCTCGTGGGCCTCTTCGATGTATTCGAAGAGCACGATGATGTGACTGATGATGACCCCGATGAGCGAGGTCAGGCCCAGCATCGCGAAGAACCCGAGCGGGACGTCGAAGATCAGCAGCCCGATCAGGCCGCCGACCATGCCGAAAGGGACCGCCGCGAACACGACGAACGGCTTCGTGAGACTGTTGAACTGGAGCACGAGCGCCAGGTAGATCGCCAGGGTCGACGCGATGAGCGCCACGGCCATCGAGTTGAAGCCCTTTTCTTGCTCCTCCTTCTCTCCCCCGAACGTGTAGCGGTAGCCGGGAGGCCAGTCCTTGGAGGCGACCCGGAGCTTCTGGTCGAGGAATTCGACGAGACGGCTGGGCAGGACGCCGGGGACGGTGTCGCTCTTGATCGTCAGGCAGCGTTCGTTATCGCGGCGGAAGATCTTGGGCGAGATCATCTCCGCGCGGAACGAGCTGATCTGGTCGAGCGGCACCCGATCTCCGGTCCGCATGCTGAACGTGTTCAGGGTCTTCATGTCGTCGAGCCGGCTCCGCTCGTCGGGCCTGAGCTTCAGCGCGACGGGGATGAGTCGGTCGCGCTCTCGGATCTGGGTCGGCACATAGCCCGCGAGGCCGCCGTTCATCATGACGGCCACGTCCTGGTGGGTAATCCCCGCGAGATTCGCGCGATCCGGATCCACATTGAGGGCGATCTGCACCGACTCGGGATCCCAGTCGTCCTGGATGTCCATGCTCCCGGGGAATTCACGCATGAATCCCTTGATCTGTTCGCCCAGCTTCCGGATCGTCGCCAGTTCGGCCCCCTGGAGGCGGACCTGGACGGGGATCCCGATCGGAGGCCCGGTCTCGATCTGCTGGACAACGACTCGGGACGCCGGCAGCAAGGGGGGGAGCTCCCGCTTGAGGCGGACCGCGAGGGCCTCGGTCGCCCGAGAGTTCCGGGTGTGGACGAGGATCTGGGCATAGTTCGCCGCCGGCTGCTCGGGGACGATCGAGAGCCAGAACCTCGGGCCGCCGGCGCCGACGAACGTGGTATAGGCCTCGACCTCATCGCCCGCCAGGCGTTCGACCAGGCCGATCGTCGCCATCGCCTCGGCCTTGGTCTGGCGGATCGGCGTCCCTTCGGCGAGGAGGAGGTTGACGGTGAAGACTGTGTGCAAATCCTTCGGGAAGAAGTTGGTCCCGATCAGCGGCACGAGGCTGGCGGCCCCGGCGAAGATCACGAGGCACGAGGCGATCGCCGCCCACTTGTGCGCCAGGCAACGTTCGGAGAACCCGTAGTAGAGCCGGGCGAACCACGAGCCCTTGCCCCCCTCGTCCGAGCTCGACTCCATGCCGTGCTGCCCCCTGAGCAGGTAATAGCCCAGGAAGGGGATGAAGGTCATCGAGACCAGCCGGCTCGCGACGAGCGAGGCCGTCACCACGACGGGGAGCGAGTAGATGAACTCGCCGACCACCCCCGTGACCAGGAGGAGGGGCAGGAAGGCGCCGCAGTTGGTGATGGTCGCGAAGAGGATCGCCCTCGAGAGTTTTTGCGGCCCGAGCCAGGCCGCGACGTCGCGTCTGACCCCATGGGCGATCTCGCGGTTGATGGCGTCGCCGGCCACGACGGGGTCGTCGACCAGGAGGCCGAGCGCGATGATCAGGGCCGCGATCGAGATCTGCTGGAGGTCGATCCCGAGCAACGCGCAAAAGCCCAGGGTCATCGCGACCGTGACCGGGATCGAGATCGCGATCAGGAGCGCACTACGCCACTCCATGAACAGGAGGGACACAACCACCACGATCACGACGGCTTCGAAGAAGCAGTCCTTGAACTGCTCGATCTTGTGGTCCACGAGCGCGGGCTCGTTGCTGGTCCGTTCGATCTTGAGGTCATCGGGCAGGACACCCTTGAGCGAGGCGAGGGCCGCGTCAACGTCTCGGCTGAATTCCGAGATCTGGGTTCCCTTGATATGTCGGACCGCCAGGGTGATCGCCCGAGACGTCCAGGCCTGGCCCGTCGGTGCCTTCGACTCCTTGGATTTCGCGTCGGCGTGCCCCGACGGTTCGGTCGGCGTCGTCGTCGTCGAGGAAAGGTTGGTCGGCGGATGCGCCGGGTCGTATTTCAAGGTCCGGAAGTTGAGGAACCTCGGCGGGTCTTCATAGCCTCGGACGACCTCGACCAGGTCGCGGAGGTAAACCGGTGCGCCGCCTCGTGTGTCGATGACCAGGTCGCCGATCTCAGACTCGCGGAGGAACTTCCCGCTCGGCTTGACGACGAGGTTCTGCCGGGGGAGTTCGACGGTCCCGCCCGGTAGGTTGATGTTCCGGAAGCCGAGGGCCTGCGCCAGCGAGGTCGGCTCGAAACCCTGGGAGGCGAGCCGTCTGTTGCTGTAATAAAGATAGACCTCTTCGTCCTGTACGCCGATCTGTTCGATCTTGCCGACCTTGGGAGACTGCCGCAGTCGGTCCTGAATTCGATCCGCGAACCGGTGGAGTTCTTCGTACGAATAGCGCGCAACGCCGCCGGGTTCACGCTGACAGAGCCGCTTCATTTCGGCCGCGAGGCCCTTCAGATCGCCGATGAGCACGCCCGGCCAGACGTCGGGATGCCCCAATCCGGCCCCGATGGTGTCGGTCTGCCAGCGGGCAACCTCGACGCGAAGTCTCTTCTCGTCGCCGCCAGGCCTCAAGCGGAAGTCGACCGCACCGACGCCGGGCTGGGCGACGTACTGACCGTCCTCGGCGAGGCCCCGGTCGGCGAGATCCTGGAGGAGCAGCCTCCCCATCCGCTCGATCATCGCCGGGGAGACCGTCGAGGGGTGGACCAGCACGCCGGTGAAGCGACGGTCGCGGAGCGGTTCGGGGCGTTCGACGCGGACCTTCTCCACCTGCGTGCCGATGAGCTCGGCCCGACGATCGATCTCGAAGTCGGAGATCGGCGGGCTGCTGATCGTGAGCATGACGGCGACCGTGTCGCCGAAATCCTTGTCGAGCCTCGGCTTCACGGGCTCGCCGCCGATGGCCGGCAAGTCGGTCATCGACGCGAGCTTGTTGTCGAGGTCCTGCCAGACCGGCTCGGCGTTCTTGGTCGAGTCGAACAGGTCGACGAAGACGACCGACAGCCCTTGCCGGCTGATCGAGCGGACATGCTCGACGGCCGGGTTCTCGGTCATCTTCTTCTCGATCTTGCGGGTGACCTCCTGCTCGACCTCCTCGGCGTTCGCCCCGGGATAGAGCGTCTGCACGGCCCCGCTCCGGACCTGGATCAACGGATCCTGGCGCTGGGGCATCGAGAGATACGCATAGACACCCCAGAGGAGGGTGAACACGAGCAAGGTCCAGGCGATCGGCCGCTTGTAGACGAAATACTGCGAGGTCGTCATGGACGTCTCCACGGGCGGACGTCGCCCGTCATGTACGTGAACGTCTTCAATCGATCGGGGTCCGGCTCACTCGACGACTCGGACCGACTCGCCGTCGTGGAGGCGGTGGGTCCCGACCGCGACGACATGGTCGCCCGGCTTCACGCCCGCGGGGCCTCCGACGAGGATCGTGACGCGATTGTCGAGGACGCCGCCGATCTGGACCGGCACCTCGCGGATCGTGTTTCGGCCCGAGTCTTCGACGACCCGATAGACGGCGAACGTCCCGCCCGAGGGAGACGGCACGATCGCCGTCAACGGGAGCAGATAAGCCCTGGCCTCGTGCCGGAAGGTGACGTTGGCGACCATCCCGGGGCGAAGACCTCGGGGACGGTCGACGCGGACCTCGATCGGGTAGGTCCGCGATCCGGCGTCGGCGGTCGAGGCGATCTTGTGGATCACCCCCGCGAAATGCTCGCCCGGGATCGCGTCGGTGTTCACCTCGACCGACTGCCCGATCGCCAGGCGGTTGACCAACGAGTCGGGGATGTTGAACGCGATCACGACGCTGGAGACGTCGATGACCAGGAACGCCTTCTGATTCGCGGCGACGCGCTCGTTGTTCTCGATGTAACGCGCGGCGATCGTGCTCCTCGGGAACGGGACCGTGAGGTTGCAGTACTTGAGGTCGACCTCCGACTGCTCGAGCTCGATCCTGGCCGCGGCCACCTGACCCTTGGCGGCGGCCTCGGCGGCGACGGAGTTCCGATGCTTCGTGCGGGCCGAGTCGTGCTCGGCGACCGTCATCGAGCTCGTCTTCACGAGGTGCTCGGCGCGTCGGAGGTCGAGCTCGGCCTGCGCCTTCGAAGATTGGGCCTCGGCCAGGTGGGCCTCGGCCGTCGCCAACTGCTCGGCCGCCCGGCGTCGGCGACGCTCGTAATCGCCCTGATCCAGCCGGGCGATCGGGGTGTCCTTCGCGATCGTGTCCCCTTCGTGCAGGTTCCGGAGCCGTCCCCCTGGCCCCTTCATCTGCAAGAGCGACTCGACCGTCCCGCCGACGCGAAACGAGAGCTCAGCTTTCTGAAGCTCCTTGACCACCGCGCTGTAGCGGGTGCCCGACTCGACCACCTCATCGGCGATCTCGATCACTCGGATCGCGGTCACCGGTGCCTCGGCGACCGCGGAGGCCCTCGAAGCCGCCACCGAGGCCATCAACCAACGGCCGGTGACCGTCAGGGCAACCACGACGACGAGAACGAAGAAACCGAGCGCCGAGTTTCGACATTTCGTCAAAAATCGAGAAAAAAAAGAGGCCGGTTTAACCGGCTGTGACGCGCCGCCATTCATCGGAAAAGACCTCCCGGGAGATGCGTTCGAATGTCTTGGCGTAATCCCACTCCGTGTGGAGCGGCTTCCATCCGAGCCCATCCAAGTAGATCTGCATGTTGAGGCGGAGCGATTCGAGGGGTGCGGTGACGCCGTTCTGGTGGAGGAGGGGCCGGAAATTGACCATGACGAGATGGGTGCCGATCGACATCGTAAACATCGCGAAGACGACGTCGCTCGGCGAAAGGCCGGGCACAAGGGCGAGGTCGCCGAGAGAGACGGCCTCGTCGATGATGTCCCGGACGTACTGGAAACAGCGACACTCGAGGTTCTGCAATGCCCCCATCCTTTCGGTGGAGGCTCGCCCTTCGAGGTCGGCCAGCTTGATGATCAGCTCCGACCGGAAGTAGGACGGGTGGAGCCGGACAAACAGCTCGTCGGCCATCCCGAGCGCGGTGAGCCGCTCGCGCGGCCGGCCGTCGAAGTGGAGGGCCTTGTCGAACAGAACCGTCCGACGCTCCATGCTCTGCTGGGCCAGGGCCGCGACCAGGTCTTCCTTGGTGGAGAAGTGCTGGTAGATCGTCCCCTTGGAATACTCCGTCGCCTCGGCCAGGCGATCCATGCTGAGGCTGGGGTAGCCCTGCTCCACGAGCATCTTGCGTGCGACGTCGAGGAGCATCAGCTCGCGTTCACGTACCTCGCGTTGTTTCCGCGTCAGGGTCCCCATGACGGCAATTATTGACGAACCGTCGAAAATCGTCAAGGAGTCCATGTTCTTTCGATGAACGCTCTTGATTCGTGGGGGCGTTCTTTTACAATGTTCCGTCCGCTCGAGGACACCCGGAAGGGTCTGGGTCGTCTCAACAGCACAGGCAAGAACGCCCGGGGTCAAAGCCGGGGCTTGGGGGATCCCTCGATTGAACATTCGCCCCGCTCGCGTCGGTGATGTGCCGGTCATCCAGGAATTGATTCGCACTTTCGCTGATCGTAAGCTGATGATCCGTCGGTCGTTGGGTGAACTCTACGAATCGATTCGAGAGTTCCTCGTCGTGACCGACGACGACGGCCAGATCATCGGTTGTGTGGCCTTGCACGTGTTCTGGGAAGACCTGGCCGAGCTCAAATGCTTGGCGGTCGCCACACACGCCCAGGGCCGGGGAGTGGGCAGGATGCTGGTCGATGCCTGCTGGGAGGCGGCGAGGCAGTTGGAGATCAGGTCGGTCTTCACCTTGACCTACGTCGCCGACTTCTTCGAGAAATGCGACTACCACCGGATCGAGAAGGCGGATCTGCCGCACAAGATCTGGAATGAGTGCGTCCGTTGCCCCCTCTTCCCGAACTGCAACGAGATCGCGCTGATCCGGTCGGTGGCCCCGGAATGGCAGGCGGTGAACGGCCTGCTCGAGACGACGACGGCCTGACGGGGAGGCCGGACCACCTCGAGGCCGATCGACACCTTGCGGCTTTGCTTGGCCCGGGCGTTCCTCCGCCCGGGCGACTCGAGGCAACATGAAGACCGACACCAGTGGCGCCGGGCCCTCGACGTCTCGTGCGGAGTGGTCGCTCCGCGGTTGGGGGCTCGCGGTCGCGGCCGCCACCCTGGCGCTCATGATCGCGACCGAGCCCCACCTGGCGATGGTCTGGGACGAAGGGTACACCCTCGGCCGCGAGGCGAGGATCCGGAGTTGGTTCCAGGCCATCCGGGACCCGGCGGGCTTCGCCAAGGCCTGGCAACCGCCGAATCCGCAGACCGAGCTCGTCCAGCAGGACGGTACGAGGTTCCCTCTCCCCGATCAGATCAACACCCTCGGAAAACTCTTCAGCCCCGAAGTGCTCGCCTGGTTCTGGCCGTTCGCGCGTGCGGAGCCGCACGGCCATCCCCCCTTCTACGCGATCGAGGGATTACTCGGGGACATCGTCGTCCCGTCCTGGGAAGAACTCCCCCGGGACCGCTTCGGCCCGATGTTCGCGTTCAGCCTGACGGCTGGGGTGCTTTGGGTATTCGTGGCGCGTCGCTGGGGGCGCTGGGCGGCGACCCTTTCGGCCGGGGCGTGGGTCTTCCAGCCGAACCTCTTCGCCAACGGGCATTACGCAACCCTGGATGCGTTACTCTCGTGTCTCTGGCTTTTGGCCCTGGTCGCGTTCGTGGGGGCCGTCACCACCAGGACCGGCGACGTGGTGAAGGGGGGATCTCCCCGCTGGGCGTGGGTCATCGTCTTCGGGATCCTCGTCGGCTGGGCGACGGACACGAAGCTGACCGGCTGGTTCCTCCCACTCCCGTTCTTCGTCTGGACCGCCCTCGAACGGAGCCGTCGCGGAATCCTGACGCTCGTCGTCGGCGGGATCATCGCCGTGCTCACCCTTTATGCGTTCAATCCGGCGTGGTGGCTCGACCCCGTCGGCGGGGTGCAAAAGTTCCTGGTCTCGAACCTGACCCGGGCAGAGACGGTCCGCATCCCTGTTCTTTTCCTGAGTGATATCTACGACACTCCCAGAGAGTCGCTCCCCTGGTACAACACGCTCGTCTGGACCGTCCTGGTGACGCCCGTGGGGTTCCTGGCCCTGGCCTTGCTCGGTGCCTGGCGAGTCGTCCGTCGACCGCGAATCGAGAGCGTCGGTCTCCTGGCCGTCGGGCACTGGGCGTTCCTGCTCACGCTTCGGGCCCTGCCCCACACGCCGGGTCATGACGGCGTCCGCCAGTTCCTCCCGGCGTTCGGGATCCTGGCGTTAGTCGCCGGCCTGGGGGCGGCGGTGGCGATCGAACGACTCGGCCGCTGGGGAAAGGTCGCCCTGGCCGCGGCAGTCTTCGAAGGGGCCGTGAGCGTTGCCTTGATGATGCCGGTCCCGCTCTCGTACTTCAGCCCGCTCGTGGGAGGGTTGCCGGGGGCCGCGCGGCTGGGGATGGAACCGACCTACTTCTGGGACGGGCTGACGGACGAGCCTCTCGGCTGGCTGAATCGCGAGACCAAGCCGGGAGAGAAGATCCTGTTCGCGACCAACCCCACGAATTGGCAGTACCTTCGCGATCACGGCCGGCTCAAGCACGAATTCAGGCCGGATCGGATCGGATTCCCGGCTTGGTACGTGATCCAGAACCGGCCCGGGGCTTTCCACGCGGTCGATCAGGCCCTGTTGACTCGAGCCACGCCAGCCTATGTATATAAGAAATTGGGTATCCCGCTGATCTGGGTCTTCCACTTCCGAGACTTCGAGACGCTGAGGGGAGCAGGCGGCATTGCTCAATAGCGGCGCAGTTTCTCCGAAGTCGCGCTGACCCCGGCAATCAACTTATCGAGCCTTGCGAGGTTCGCCGGGGTCGCGCCCTGGTCTTGCCAGAGGATCCGCCCCTCGCGATCGACGAGGATCAAGGTCGGGAAGGCCTGGATGTGGAGGGCGTGCTGGACGGGACAATCGCCATCCAGTCCGCTCAGCAGGACGGGGTAGTTGATCCCGAGCTTCTGGATCTCCTCCGCAACATGTCGCGAAGACTCCTGCGGGTTCCCCTTCTCGCAGGCGATCCCGACGACCTTGAACTTCTTCCCTCCCAGCCGCTTCTGGAGATCGACGAGGTGCGGCACGGACCGCAGGCAAGGCTGACACCAGGTGCCCCAGAAGTCGAGCAGGATCAGGTCGGCGTCGAGGTCCTTGAAACGCACCGGCCTGCCCTGGAGGTCGGGCAGGCGGAAATCGTTGATCCGACGATATTTGGAGTCGTAGTCACAGAACGACTTCCCCGTGTCAGGGCCCGGCGGTGCGGCCCTTGGCTTTGAGACGAAGCTGACCCGGGCCGCCTTCGGAGCTGCGCCTCGCGCGGAAGTCTGGGTCACGGGTGCGTCGGGGGCTTCGCTGGGGATCTCCACGGTCGCCATCGCCATCGTCAGGTCTTTCCAGGTCGCCCGTTTCTTGGGCTTCGACTCCGACTGGACCTCGGCTAGAGTCGCGAGCGGGGGCGCTTCCATCGCGGGGGGCAAAAGGGGAGCCGCCTCAGCCACCATTTCAGGTTGACCCGCCGGGTGGGAGGCCGGGGCCGAAGGCTCGACCAAGGCCGGAAGCCCCGTCGAGCCCTGGGCCACGGTCTCCGCCCCCCCGGCCGCCGATGCCGATACGGGCGACGACGCCATTCCCATCTCGTCTGGGATGTCGTTCAGGTCGGTGGTCGGCGCAGGGGCGGCCGCTGCAACCACACCAGCCGAGCCGGCAGCCAGGGCCATATCTTCGGGAATCTCGTCTCGAGACGCTTCGTGCGCCACGGGGCTGACCTCCGCCTCGGGAGCGGGTCCAGGCTCCGGTTCTCGCGAGGCGATGGCCTGCCCTTCCGGGAGTTGCATCGGTCGAGGATCGGGAGATGGCCGGGCGGAGGTGTGCTCGGCCTGTCCCGGCTCCAGCGCGGGAGGCAACGGGTTTGCCCCGTCATCCTCATCGGAGGCCGGCGCGACGGGCTCTCGGTTGGCCTTCGAGGCCGGACGCGACTTCGCCGACTCGGGTTCCGCGGGAAGTTCTTCCTCGCCCGACGCCTCGGATCCGGTGTCATCCGCGTTGGCCTTCTGCCACCCCGAGGTCTTGCCCGTTGAGCTCCGGCCGTTCGTCGACTTCCTGCGGACCGGCGCAGGCTCGACGTCGTCGGCCTCGTCCGCGGGCGCGACATCTTCGAGGTTAATGCTGGACTTCGACCCCTTCTTCGGAGCAGACCGATCTTCCTCCGCCTCGTCAATCGGCTCGCGTTCGGAGACGCGGTCGACGGTCTTGGCCCCTGCACCTCGGACGGGCCGACGGCCGACGGGAGCCGTCTCCATCGCCGCGAGTTGGATCTTTACATCCGTGTCGGGAGCATCGACCTCGCTCCGGCCGGACAGCCCCTCGTCCTCGTTCTCCGCGATCACGACGTACTTCGAGCCGGGGCGGACCCCCTTGAGGGTGAAGGCCCCGGTGCGGTCGGTCGTCGATCGGACCACCTTCCCACCCGGCGAGTTCCCGACAGCCAGCCGGACGTCAACGTTCGGGACCGGATCCCCATTCTCATCGTAAACACGCCCGGAGATCCGCCCCTCGGTCCTCCTGGGTCGGTCGGCCGCCGGTTGATCGGCCTCGACCCGTTCCCCGGCGTTGTCCGCGACCACGGGTTGCGTCTTGTCGCCGACGGACGTGATCGTCTGGTATTTCGAGGAAACGCCCTGGGTGCTGGCGCACCCGGCCAGGCAAAGCGGCATGATCAGGAGACGAGCCGTCACTCTCAAGGTGTGCATGGTGATTGTTCCTCCTCCTGACAACCGATCCGGCCCGGCGGACGGCCGACGACCTCGAAATCCCGAGTGGTGTCCGGGTCCGACCGGCACCACTTCGCGGACTTCGGTGTTCGGCTCGCCCTCTCCTCCCGACCGACGGCACCCCCTTTGAATTGAATGTGAATGCCGTAGTCCTCTCATCGACGACCTCGAAGAGGGACTTCAAACTTTCCCCGCGAGTCGACCATTTTTTTCTTCAAAGCGACCGGAATGCAGGCGGATCAATTCCAGGTTGAGACCTCGCGACGAGCCGCGCGGAGGAGGGTGTGGATCGGGTCGGCGTCGTCGGAGTCGGGACGGGCCTCGAGGTAGGATTGGAGGGGGGCGATCGCCTCGGCGGGGCGATCGAGTTGAAGGCAGAGCATCCCGAGATCACGAAGCTCCTTGGGCTCGTCCTTGCCCAGGGCGGCCAACCGCCTCTGGACGGGCAGGACCGTCGAGAACTCCTGGCTCCGGAGATAGATCGCCTTCAGATTGCGGAGCATTCGCAGGACGACCAACTCGAGGCTGCAAGGAGCGAACTGGTCGTCGGTCAGGAGCGCGGCCTCCCCGACGAGGTCGACGATTCGACGCTCGCACGCGTCACGGTCCAGGAGTTGACCGGAATGAAACGGGTCGATGAAGATGGTCGAGTCGGCGTGCCCGACCCTGAGCATAAAATGCGAAGGGAGGTTGACTCCCCCCAGCGAGACCCCCAGCCGCTCGGCCAACGTCCAGTAGAGGATGGAGAGCGAGATCGGGATCCCCGTCTTTCGATCCAGCACCTCGTTGAGGTAACTGTTCCGAGGGTCGTAGTAGTCGTCGCGGTTCCCCTGAAATCCTTCCTCGACGAACAAGACCCAGTTGATCTGCCCGAGCACGTGTCGGATCTTGGCGGAATTCGGGCATCGTTCGCGGACGCGAGACGCGAGGCCCTCGACCCGGAGCAGATACGACTCGATCTCGAGTTCGGGATAGGCGTCGCGGGCGATCTCGAGCGCCACTCGGATGAGGTCGGGTTGAGAATCCCGGGCGATCAGCTTCCGAAACTCCGGGCTGTCCGCAAACGGCAAACGCACGCGATGACCTCCGCGATCGACGCCCCGACGTTTCCACTCCTGGCAAAGATACGCGCGCCCACCGTCCGAGGCAACGGCCCCCGACGGTCGTCGCACACCTTCTCGACTCCACTCGTAGTCAGAATCCGCACGTCTTACCTCTAAACCGAGCGCCTCGCGCCCTCGACACACGGAGCCCCTGTAATGGACCGCAGAATGGTCGTCGCCGCGACTTTCCTCGCCGGGATCCTCGGGACCGGCACCCCTGTTGCCGAGGAAACGAGCACGAAGCCGACCGCGACCTCGAAGTCCGCCGAAATCGCGTTCAAGTCCATTGACCTGACCTACTCGTTCGACGAAAACACGATCTACTGGCCGACGGACCAATCGTTCCACTGGGAAAAGACCAAGTGGGGCGCCACCGCGGACGGCCACTGGTACGCCTCCGCCAACTTCGCCGCGAGCGAGCACGGCGGCACCCACCTCGACAGCCCGATCCACTTCGGGGAGGGCCAAAAGACGACCGACCAGATCCCCCTCACCCGTCTCATCGGCCCCGCCGTGGTCGTCGACGTCCGGAATCATTGCGTCAAGGATCGCGACTACCGCGTTCGCGTCACCGACCTCGACGCCTGGGAACGAGCCCATGGTCCAATCCCCGACGGCGCCATCGTCGTCGTCCGGACCGGTTGGGGTCGCTTCTGGCCCGACAAGTCCCGCTACCTCGGAACCGACCGTCCCAACGACACCGCGAACCTCCACTTCCCCGGCATCTCCCGCGAGGCCGCCGAGTGGCTCGTCTCCCGCCGCAAGGTCTCCGGCGTCGGCATCGACACTGCCAGCCTCGACCACGGCCCGTCGACCGACTTCATCGCCCACCAGATCCTGAACGGCGCCGGCGTCTACGGCCTGGAGAACGTCGCCTCGCTGGAAAAAGTTCCCGACTTTGGCGCCACCCTCATCGCCCTCCCCATGAAGATTAGGGGCGGGAGCGGAGGCCCGACGCGGATCATCGCGATCCTGCCATGAGGACCTGCCCGAAATCACGTCTTGGCACTAGATCCGAAATCGGGTGTCGGCCTCTCGACGACGTCAGCCGCGGGTTTCGGGATCGGGCATGATTCAAGCCCGTTCATCGCACGGAGAGTCGGGTCATCGATTTTTCATCGAGGAATCCAACGGACGGTGAATGACCGGAGCTCGAAGCGGGCCCAGGCGATCGAAGGAGACCATCGACTCGATCGACGCAAGTGCCATTGCGACAGCGAAGAGGCTTTGGGTCCGTGGGCGGTACGGCCGCAGGTCGCCAATTCCGATGAGTTTGCCGCGGGCCTTGTCCCTTGAGCCGTTGGCGGTAAATCAATGACGACCACGCGATAATGGAAGACGAATGGCTCAGTTTCCGGCGTGGACTCGACGAAAAGTAAGGAGTCTGTCAAACGGGCCCCTTCGTCTCCGATTGAGGGATTCCCAGGCACAAGTCGCCGACGCTTGGCAACTCGTCGCCGATGGCTGGCACGCTCAACGCGTCGCAGCCGCTGTCGCGGCTCATGACGATTTGAGACCCGCTTGAGTCCGAGGGAGATCTGTCGTGGAGTGGTATGAATCGGAGGTCCAGGCTCTGGAGCGAGCCGCGATGCTCGGCTCGAACGGGAGTCGACCCGTGGCGTTTTACGGCAGTTCGTCGATCCGGCTGTGGTCGACGTTGGTCGACGACCTGGGCGATCACCGGATTGTTAACCTCGGCTTCGGTGGCTCGACTCTGGCAGCATGCGACTATTTCTTCGAACGCCTGGTCGTCCCTCGACGGCCGACCTCGCTCGTACTCTACGCGGGCGACAACGACATCGGCGACGGCCGATCGCCCCACGAGGTCTCCGAATCGTTGCGATCGCTCCTCCGGAAGCTCGATTCGCACCTGGGCCTGATCCCCTTCTCGTTCATTTCCATCAAGCCCAGCCCCGCTCGATGGTGGCTGGACCAGGCGATCCGCACGGCGAACGAGCTGGCCCTCGAGCAGATCCGCTCGCGTCCCAACTCCCATTACATCGACATTTACACCCCCATGCTCGGATCCGATGGCCGCCCACAGCCCGGGCTTTACGCCGATGACGGCCTGCATCTCAGCCCGTCCGGCTATCGACTCTGGACGGATCGAATCCTTCCGCATCGAGACACCATTTTTTAACCGATGCTTCAAATCCATCGACTAAATTGGGGATATGAAGCGTGAGTATCACAAATGGTGGAGTCCCCGACTGGGACGAGACATGGAGCTGCTGGCCTTCGGCCATGAAGGGGCTCGCGTGCTCGTCTTCCCCTCCCGGATGGGAAAGTTCTACGACTACGAAAACTGGGGCCTGGTCGGGGCCGTCCGCTCGAAGATCGAGGCGGGCTGGATCCAGCTCTTTTGTGTGGACAGCGTGGACGAAGAAGGGCTCTACAGCAGTTGGGTGCGACCCCCCGATCGAATTCATCGGCATTGCCGATATGAAGACTACATCCTCTCGGAAGTCCTGCCGCTGACAAGAGACTTGAACCCCAATCCTTTCATGATCGCCCATGGTTGCAGCCTGGGCGCCTACCATGCCGTGAATATCGCCTTGAGGCATCCGGAACTGTTCGGCAAGGTCGTCGCCCTCAGTGGCCGGTACGACCTGACCGCGGCGATCGGCCCCTATCGTGGCCTCTTCGACGGCCATTACGACGATTCTATTTATTTCCACACTCCCAGCCATTATCTGCCGAATCTCTGGGAGCCCCACCGCCTCGAAACACTCCGCCATCTCGAGATCACCCTGGTCGTCGGGGCCGACGACCCGATCGCCGAGAATAACCGGCACCTCGAATGTGCCCTGCGTGAGAAGCAGGCACGAGTGGCCCTTCATCAATGGCCGGGGGAGGCTCATAAGCCCCGATATTGGCGGGAGATGGTTCCTCAATACCTGTGAAGGCAATCCGTCGAAATGGATGACGAGGTTTAAGTGTTATCCTTCGGCATGGTCAGAACAGTGGCCTTGCAACAAAACTAAAACATTGTAAAATTATTAATTTTACCAATAAAAACATTCTAAAACAAAATTCGCGAACCTGTCAATCAAACGACCTCCCGACGGGCGGAGGCGCATCGCCTCCGCCCGCGACGGGACTCATGGCGTCTTCGGATCCTGCTTCTGCGAGAGCAGGTATGCGAGCAGATCGTAGAACTCGGACTCGGGGATCTGGTCGACGAAATTCGCGGGCATCGGGGAGAGCTGGGAGACGGTGCGTTCCTCGACCTGATCCTTGGGGATTCGGACCTCCTTGCCTTGCGCGTCGGCGAGGACGTAGACGGCCCCTTCTTCCTTGAGGAGGAGGCCGGTGACGATCCGACCGTCGTTGAGCGCGAGGTTGGTCACGCGGAAGGCCTGGTCGACGTTCCGGCTCGGGTCGATGACGTCTTCGAGGAGGCGGTCGACGCCACGGACTCCCACGCCGTCGAGCTGAGGGCCGACGCGCGCCCCCTTGCCGGACAACTGGTGGCAGGCGGCGCAGGTTTTCTCGAAGACGGTGGCCCCTTGGGCTGGATCGCGCCGGGATGAGGCAAAACCCGTGCGACGATGGTCCAGGAGTTCCTTGAGTCGCTGGTCGGCGGGCGGGAGCCCCTTCAAGAGGACATCGAGGCGTCCTTTCAAGTCGACAACGCCGGAGTTCGACAACGGATTGGCGACGCGTGGTTCTTGCAAGAGTCGCGCCGAGGCTTTGCCCGTCTCGACCGCGTCAAGCAGGGCCTGGGCGCCTGGCTTCCTCGCCGCCAGGCCTGCGGCGATTGTCGTCTGGAGACGGTCGGGGGCCGTGGGAAGGACCTTGAGCAGGGCCTCGCGGGACTCGGCCTGGTCGATGGACGAGAGCGCCGAGGCGGATCGTTCGCGGAGGGAGACGGGGGCGGTCGCGTCGTTGAGAACCAGGGCCAACAACCCCGAGGTCTCCTGCGGGCCCATCGTCACGAGGGCCGCAAGGGCTTCGATACGCACGGTCTCGGGAGCGTCGCCGTTCTTGGTGATTGTTTCAAGTCGCTCACGCATCTCGCGGAGTTGGAAGGAGCCGGCCAAGCTGATCCCCAGGACGACCTGTTCTTGATCCTTCGAGTCGGTCAACGACCTGGACAGCTCGGCGGCCAACTCGTGGAGGTCCGCCCCGGGACCTTCGCCTCGTTCCTGGAGCCCTTGCTGGATCGCCTTGAGTAACTTGACCTGCGCCCCGGGGCCGTCTTCGGAACGACCGCGGACGAAGGCGAGGAGCGAGCCCCCCGTGCCGCCGCTCCCGTAGCGCGCGATGTGGTGGACGTAGCGCACCCGGTTCGCCGGGGTCTCGGAGCTCCGCTGGATGTGGTGGACGAGGAAGTTGGCGGACTCCGCGCTCGGGACGCCCGGAGCGATGTCGGCGACTCGGCGAGCGTCGGTCTCGTTCAGCTCAAGGCCCGCGAGTTGTCCCCAGTTCTGCGAAGGGCGGAGCTGGTCGCGAAGTGCCAAGCGGACGGCGTGGAGCAGGTGCGTGTCATCGGCGGGGACATCGGCCCGAAGGTCGAGGAGCGGCCGGATATTGGCGAAGTCGGGGTGCTGAGCGAGAGCGTCGGCGGCCAGGCGCCGGACGAACGCATCGGAGTCTTTCAAGCCTTGCCGGGCGAGCCGCAGGGTCTGGTCGGTCGCGGGACGACGCTCGGAGAGGACGCGCATCAGGTGAACCCGGAGCTCGCGAGCGGGGTCGGCGGCGGCCTTCTCCAGCAGGTCGTCCGTCAAGGTTCCTCGGCGTTGGAGGGACCAGAGGGCGTGGACGCGCTGCCAGACCTCTCCGTCCGAGGAGACGATCGAGACGAGCCGAGGGTCGATCCGGTAGTCCTCGCGGAGGACCAGCCGATTCGTGGCGAGGGTCCGGACGAAGAGGTTCGGATGGCCGAGCTCGTCAATCAGATCGTCGGTCGAAGCGGTCGCGATCTCCCGTCGAGGGGCGACGGCCTTCCCCTTGCCGTCCGGCCCTCGATAAATGATCCGCCAGATCCGGCCGTGGTCGTGGTCACGACCCGGGTGGGTTAGCGGGACTTCATAATGGCCGATGATCCGGTTGTAGAAGTCCGCCACGTAGAGTGCCCCGTCGGGGCCGAGCTCGATGTCGACGGGCCGGAACCAGTTGTCTTCGCTCCAGAGGAAGTCGGGCTGCTCGATCCCCTTCGGGCTCGAACCGTGCCACTCGATGCGATCGTGATTGATCCGGTTGGTCATCACGTTGCCGAGGAAGAGGGTGCCGCGATAGGCCTCGGGGAATTGGTCGGCGGCGTAATAGGTCGCGCCGTCGATCGCGGTCGAACCGTGGTCGTGGGCCACCATCTCGGGGCCGAACCCGAGGCCGTCGTCGGGCTTCCCGAAGCTCGGGTAATAGGCCCCTCGCAGGAGGAGATAAACGGGCTTGGTGTGGCAGTCGGACGAATAAAGATTCCCGAGCGGGTCGAACGAGAGGCCGAACGGATTGACCTGGCCGTGCGTAAAATACTCGGCGTGGGACCCGTCGGGCCGCATCCGATAGACGTTGCCCGAGTTCATCGTGATCGACGCCTTATCCCCCCCCTCGACCTTCGAGGTGTTCGAGAACCCGTGGCAGGCGTAGATCCAGCCGTCGAACCCCCAACTGAACGAGCCTGTCATGCCGTGGGTGTCGCGGAACCCGTACGACTGGTAGAACGGCGCCCGGCGATCAGCCTTGCCGTCGCCGTCGACGTCCTCGAAGCGATCGAGGGTGGGGATGCTGTAGACGAGGGCCCCCTGCCCTCCCGAGTTCGGCAACAGCCCGATCGGGATGTTGAGCCCGTCCGCGTACGTAGAAATCTTGCCGGCTCGACCGTCGGGCTGGAAGTCCTCGAGGATCTTGACGGTGTCCCTTGCGATCGTCCCCTTGGCGGCCGGGTAGGGATACTCCACGGTCCCCGTCACCCAGAGTCGGCCGCGATCGTCGAAAGCAATGTTCATTGGCTTCTGGATCGCGGGCTCGGACGCGACGAGCTGCACCTCGAACCCTTCGGGGACGTGGAGCGCCTTGCGCTCCTCGAACGCGGTCCGGGGCGGGAACGTCGAGACATTCTCAACAGGGGCCGGTGCCTGGGCCACGCTGGAGACGATGAGGGCGAGGACGAACTGCATCAGATGCTCCCAGTATCCTCAGTGATCGACGCCGGAACGACTTCGCGGCGGCAGGAAGGCGGGTCGCTCGGTCGTTGTGGCAAGGTAGGGTCGACGTCAGGCGGTCGTGGGGGGCGAAGGAGAAGGCAACAGGCTGTAAATCGTCAGGGGGATACCCTCGGGATCCCGCAATCGGGCCTCCCGGTACGATTCGATCGGATGATCGACGGCGGGCGAGACCTCGACGCCCAGGCCGATCAGTCGGGCCCGCTGCTCATCGACACTCGCCACGTGAAAGACGAGGCGGAGCCCCGACACCGGCGGGACGGACTCGGCGAACCCCCTCAGGGCGAGCCTGGCGTCGCCCGCGGCCAGGAGCGCGAACTCACGTTCGGCATCCTCCAGGACGACCTTCAGCCCAAGGATCCGCGCGTACCAATCGACCGCCCGACGCCAGTCCGAGACGCGGACTTCGGTAAACGATAATTCGAGGCTCGCGACCGATCCTGCCATCCCCTTATTGTGTCACCATTCGGAACGCGAGGCGAGGGCACGCTGACAACGGGCCTCCGTTGACATCGGAGATTCGTCGACCGCTTCATCCACGACTACATCGCGGGTTCCGGTTGAGAGCCGGTCGGTGAAGGCGGCCTCGCGGCCGAACGCAGAGCGGCCTTGACCAAGATCTCGCTGGCCGGCAATCGTTCGGGATGGGGGCTAAATGCGATGACTCGGCCTTCTCCAAATCGGGTGGCGATCATCGAAGGGGTTTGAATCATGGTCCCGCGATGGGCCTCATGATCCGCGAGCTCCGTCAGGTAGCGCGCCAGGGCCAGGACCGTGGGCCGGTCCGACTTGCCGGTCTCGATGAAAATCGGCCCGCCGGCGAATTCGACGAGGATTACCTTCGGAACCCCGCCGAGGATCGACTCACCCGCCTCGGTCAACTCGATTCGAGCCTGGCCGGGCCCTCGGGCCTGGATCGAACGGAGTCCGACGCCAGGAATTATCCGGTCCCCGGTCAGGACTTCGACGTTGGCGAGGTCCAGATATCGTTGCGTCGCGAGAAAGCCGCCGGCGCAAATTCCCACGAACCCACCCCCTCCGGCGACGAAGCGCCGGACGCCGTCACGGCCCTCATTTCCCAACGCATGGAGTTGGCCCGTGGCTCGTCCTCCAGGGAAGAGCACGACGTCATAGGAGGCGAGGTCTCCCGCTCGGATTTCCTGGGGACCGAGGACATCCCCACTCCAGGTCGACTCCGAACTCACGATCCGTGTCAGATCATCGAGCGGGTCGCAGCAAGCTTGGTCTTGAAAGTAGGCAATCCGTACTCGGCGCGTTGGGGCGAGAGGCAAAGGCTCGAACGATTCGGCCGTCCCCACGAGGAAGCCGGGATTCGCCGGAGGACTGGGAGCGGGCGCGACGGCTGGCCGAGTCTTTGGATCGAGCGTGATGGAGCGCGGCTGAGCTTCCGAAGGAATCGGCTTGATCACTCCGGCGATCCCCAGTCCCCGCTCGGCAACCGGGGATTTTGCGCCGTAGACAATGGCGAGAAAAACGACCAATCCAATAATCACAGCTATTGATGAACATATCAAAACAGACAGGATTCGAACTCGGGATGTCGCTCGCCTCCCATCGTCCATGCCACTCTCCTCCATAGCAACTGCGATCGTTCGGTCTCGCTGAAGTCGAGGCACGGAGAGGCCGCATTCCTCTAAGCGGTCATCTGGGCCTTGGCGGCCAAGTCCGAACCATTCGCGTGGAAGCCGGGTCTCATTGAGTGTTCCTGTTCATTATATAGGCCACCGACCCAACGCTGTCGACAACGAGTTCACGGTCCCCGAGACCGAGTTTCTGCCCACAACTCGGTTGGCGTTGACCAAAGTTGGGAGTTCTCTACAATTTGGCTCAAGTTTGCCTCGGAATGCGGCTCGACGAAACGAAGGCGTGCGATGTCGGAAGAATCCCTCGACGGCTTGGAATCGGTGCGGTTGGAGAAGCTCCGGCGGATCGAGGCGCTCGGCCTGGACCCTTGGGGGCAACGTTTCGACGGCCACCAACCGATCGAGTCCGTCCGGGCCCTCGGCTTGCCCGAAGGATCCGACTCCAACACCGTCGGGCCAACCGTCCGAGTCGCCGGGCGGATCATGCTCCGGCGCGGGCAGGGGAAGGTGATTTTCCTCGAGCTCCGCGACTGGACCGGCAGGATTCAGATCTTTGTCGGTAAGAATCAGCTCGGCGAGGCCGGATGGGCCCTCGCGAACGAACTCGACCTCCGCGACCGCATCGGCGTCGACGGCACGCTCGGGCTGACCAAGACCGGCGAGCTCACGGTCTTCGCCACGGCGCTGACTTTCCTGGGGAAGTGCCTCGCCCCGCCCCCGGAGAAGTGGCACGGCTTGACCGACCTCGAACAGCGCTACCGCCAGCGTTACGTCGACCTTTCGAGCAACCCCGAATCCCTCGAGACGTTCCTCGGTCGGTCGAAGATCGTCGCCGCCTTCCGCAAGGTGATGGGCGAGAAGGGGTACGTCGAGGTCGAGACCCCGACGATGCAGTCGATCGCGGGGGGGGCGGCGGCCCGGCCGTTCGTCACGCACCATAACACGCTCGACATCGAGCTCTTCATGCGGATCGCCCCCGAGCTCTTCCTCAAGCGACTGCTCGTGGGTGGTATGGAAAAGGTCTTCGAGATCGGCCGAGTGTATCGGAATGAGGGGATCAGCCCCAAGCACAACCCCGAGTTCACGATGCTGGAAGCCTATCAGGCCTATGGAGACTACCACTCCATGATGGACCTGACCGAGGCGCTCATCGTCGGGGCAATCGAGACGATCGGCGGGGGCTTCGAGCGGGCCTGGGGCGACTCGACGGTCGATTACACCCCCCCTTGGCCTCGCGTGACCTACGCCGAGCTCCTGCGAATCCACGCCGACGTCGACCCCTCGGACTTCGCGACCATCGAAGCCCGGGCCTCGGCCCTCGGGCTCGAGACCCGCGGGAAAGACCCGGACGTCGTCACGAGCGAGCTCTTCGAGGAGGTCGTCGAGGATCGCCTCGACGGCCCCGTCTTCGTCATCGACTATCCCGCGGCGATCTGCCCGTTGACCAAGCGAAAGACCTCGAACCCGGCGGTCGCCGAGCGTTTCGAGCTGTACGTCAAAGGCATGGAGCTCGCCAACGCGTACACCGAGCTGAACGACCCGCAACTCCAGGAGGCCCTGTTCCGGAACCAGCTCGCCGGGCAGAAGGAAGAGGACTCGATGGCGGTGATGGACGACGACTTCGTCCGCGCCCTGAAGCACGGGATGCCCCCCGCCGGGGGCTTGGGGATCGGGATCGACCGGCTCTGCATGCTCCTGTTGAATCGGTCGAGCATCCGAGACGTCGTCCTCTTCCCGCTGATGCGGCCTCAGAGCTCATAAGGCGTCGAGGGAACGCCGACCCGTCCAAACGCATCGTCATTCTCTCGATCGCCGAGGCACGCCAAGGTTGGCCACGCCTCGAATGGGCCGTGGCGGCCCGAACGATCTCGGTCTCTTCGGGGCGCACGCCGTGCGAACCATCGGGTCGAAGGTCAAATCCCAGGGCGTATGGAGGCGCCTGACGTGTACAAATACTTGCTCTGCTGGCGATATCTTCGCACCCGATACATCGCCTTGGCGAGTGTGATCAGCGTCATGCTGGGCGTCGCGACGATGATCGTCGTGAACTCGGTCATGGCCGGGTTCTCCGAGAAGATGCGCGACCGCCTCCACGGCGTGCTCGCCGACGTCGTCGTCGAGTCGGTCCGCGACATCAACGGGTTCTACGACTCGGAACAGGTCATCACGCGGATCAACGAGGTCGCCGGGGACATGATCGAGGCAACCGCCCCGGCGCTCGAGACCTTCGGGCTCATGAAGTTCAACGTCGGGCCCGAGACATATACCCGACAGGTCCTGATCATCGGCGTCGACCCGAAGAAGCGGGCGATGACCGGAGACTTCGCGAAGTATCTCTACAACCAGTTCAGCAAACCCATAGAGCCCTCGTTCAAGGTCCCGGAAAGCCTCCGCATGGCGACGACCCCCGCCGGCCAGGTTCTCCAGGATTCGGGCTCCGTCGACGACGAGATGGAACGGATCCTCCGAGCGGACATGGAGCAACAGTCCTCGGAGTTCGGCGCGGTCATCGGCTGGGCACTCGGGACCCACCATTTCAACGGCAAGGACGAGGTGATCATCAGGCCCGGTGCGCAGATCGGCCTGGTCTTCCCGACCGCGAGCCAGAAGCCGGAACCCGGCTACGACAGCTATACGGTCGTCGGCTACTTCAAGAGCGGTATGAGCGAGAATGACTCGACTCATGTCTATGTACCACTAGAACGGTTCCAGCGAATCCGCTCGCAGCTCCAGCCGGACGGCCGGGGCGCCGTCAACCAGATCCAGATCAAGGTTCGCCCCGGAGTGGACATCAACGTCGTCCGAGACAAGCTCCAGATCGCGCTCGAGAAGATGCATCCGTTCTACTTCCGCGTCTCGACGTGGGAGCAGAAGCAAGGCCCGCTGCTGGCGGCCGTCTCGGTCGAGCAGAGCATCTTGAACATCCTCTTGTTCTTCATCATCGCCGTGGCCGGTTTCGGGATCCTGGCGATCTTCTCGATGATCGTGGTCGAGAAAACCCGTGACATCGGGATCATGAAGGCCCTCGGCGCCTCGACCTCGGGAGTCCGCGGGATCTTCCTCGCTTACGGACTCCTCCTGGGGAGCGTCGGCAGTAGCGTCGGGATGGCCGGCGGCCTCCTCTTCGTCTACTACATCAACCCCATCGAAAAGGGGCTGAGCGTACTCACCGGACGAAGGGTCTTCGACGACACCATCTACTACTTCAACGAGATCCCGACCCTCGTCGAACCCTGGACCGTCGTCGGCGTCGTCTTCGGCGCCCTCTTCATCGCCACCGCCGCCAGCGTCTGGCCGGCCCAGCGGGCCGCAAGGTTGCATCCGGTCAAGGCGCTTCGCTTCGAGTAAGCAGTTAGACAGTAGACAGTAGACAGAAAACAGGAGACAGCAGTCGGAAGACGCAGAAGGCGGAAGGTAGGAAAGGGTTAGGCGAAGGTGAGCCTGGGACGCCCCGCCGGGACGGTGAACCCTGAATCCGTGCCTTCCGCCCGACGTTCGCGCCTGTTGATGCCTCCGGATCTGACACGGACGACGGATTCTCCGGGGAGACAATCGAGATGGCCATCCATCTATCGGCGACGGGGATCGAGAAGAGCTATCGCAAGGGGAAGAGCCAGGTTCCCGTCCTCCGGGGCGTCGACCTGGAGGTTGAACACGGCGAGTTGGTGGCGATCGTCGGCGCCAGCGGGTCGGGCAAGAGCACGTTGCTGCATGTGCTCGGGATGCTCGACGAGCCCGACGTCGGTGCGGTTTACCTCGAAGGTAGCCGGATCGACGACCGTCCCGAACGGACGCGGGACCGATTGAGGAACCGGACCTTCGGCTTCATCTTCCAGTTCTATCATCTGCTTCCCGAGCTCACCGCGCTCGAGAACGTGATGATGCCCCACCTGATCCGACACGGCCTCTGGTCGTACATGTCGCACCGGGTGAGGATCCGCAAAGAGGCCGCGGCCTTGCTCGAACGCGTGGGGCTCGGACACCGGCTCGACCACTACCCGACGGAGCTCTCCGGGGGCGAGATGCAACGCGCCGCGATCGCTCGGGCGCTCTCCGGATCGCCCGCCTTCTTGCTCGCCGACGAGCCCACCGGGAACCTCGACGCGACCACGGGTCATGGGGTCCTCGAGCTCCTGCGTGACTTGAACCGAGAGCGCGGACTCACTATGATCATGGTCACTCACGACGGTCAAATTGCCCAGCAAGCCGACCGGGTTGTTCGGCTCGCCGAGGGACGAATCGAGGAGTGGGCCCCCGCGCTCGCCTGACCAACGGTCGGGCAAGGGCGGGGGCTTGCCGCCCCCCAGAGGGCGGATTTGACCCGGCCCGAGTGGCGGAGCGCGATTCGGATGAGCCTCAAGGTATACATCGGCGGCAAGCTCTTCGATAAAGCGGATGCTAAGATCAGCGTCTACGACCACGGATTGCTCTACGGAGACGGCGTCTTCGAAGGAATCCGTTCGTATTCCGGCCGAGTCTTCCGCCTCAAGCAGCACGTCGACAGGCTCTACGAATCCGCCCGCTCGATCCACCTCGAGATCCCGATCTCCAAGGGAGAGATGGCGGCGGCGATCACCGACACCCTCGCGGCCAACTCGCTGATCGACGCCTACATCCGCGTCATCGTCACCCGAGGTGCCGGGAGCCTCGGACTCGATCCGAGGAAGACGACCGATCCCCAGATCATCGTCATCACCGACGCGATCAGCCTCTATCCTCCCGAGTTGTACGAGCACGGCCTGAAGATCGTCACCGCGGGGACCCAGCGCAACCACCCGAGTGCGCTCAATCCCAGGATCAAGTCGCTCAACTACCTCAACAACATCATGGCCAAGATCGAGGGGACCAACGCCGGTTGCCTCGAAGCCCTGATGCTGAACCACAAAGGTGAAGTCGCCGAGTGCACGGGCGACAACATCTTCGTCATCCGCCGAGGCGAGATCCACACGCCCGGGATCGACTCCGGGATCCTCGAGGGGATCACGCGCGATGCGGTCATCGAACTCGCCCGCGAGGCCGGGTACACGGTCGTCGAGCGCTCGATGGATCGGCACGACGTTTATACCGCCGAGGAGTGCTTCCTGACGGGGACCGCGGCCGAGGTCATCCCGGTCGTGGAGTGCGACGGCCGGGCCATCGGCACGGGCATTCCGGGACCGGTCACCCGAGACCTCCTGCGACGGTTCCATTCCCTGGTCCGCGAAGAACGCTGAGGGAGCCGCTCCCGTGATCGAGATCCGAAAGATCCTGGCGCCGACCGACTTCACGGCCCATTCCGCCAAGGCCGTCCGGTACGCCTGCGGCCTGGCCGAGCGGCTCGGTGCCGAGCTCCACTTGCTGCACATCCTCTCGGATATCGTCCCGGCCGGTCCCGACCCGATGCTGACCCCGATCCTCCCTCCCGAGTTCTATACCGAGAGCGAGACAAACGCGCGCGAGGCCTTGGCGAAAGTCGTCGACCCGTCCTGGGGCCAGCCGGCGAAGATCGTCACCTCGACGCGCTGGGGCAATCCGGTCGAGGAGATGGTCCAGGAGGCCGTCGACAAGTCGGTCGACCTGATCGTGATCGTCACCCACGGCCGCACCGGCCTCAGCCACGCCCTCCTCGGGTCGTCCGCCGAGCACATCATCCGCGAAGCCCCCTGCCCCGTCCTCACGATCCGAGATCACGATCACTCCTGAATCACTTCGAGGGCAAGGGACGCCCGCCCCCCCCGCGTTATCCGCCGTCCTCGCTTCGAGCCTTGCCCGGAGGCGATCCTCGCCCCGGGCCGTTGCATAGACGGACCATCCCTCGAATGATCCTCGACCGAGAGTTGAGTGCTCGACTCCATGCAAGGTGGTGTCACGGAGATTTCCACGTCCGTATTTGTTATTAGAGGGGAAAGGAACGCACCGCCATGTCGGAAACGTCAAAGCCGAGGCGTCTTGTCTACCGAGGTCGGAAGATCGACCTGGCGTTGCAGACGGTTGTCCTGGCCGATGGCTCCTCCGCCGAGCGCGAGGTGGTCGTGCATCGCGGGGCCGTCGCCCTGGTTCCGATGGTGGATCCCGATCATGTTTGCTTGATCGAGAACTATCGATATTCGATTAATAAGACGCTGCTGGAAGTCCCCGCGGGGACGATCGACGAGGGCGAATCGCCCGACGAGACCGCGCCTCGGGAGCTGACCGAGGAGACGGGCTACGTCGCGGGGAAGATCACCCGGATCCGCGATTGGTACGTGTCGCCCGGAGTCATGAACGAGCGGATGTATCTTTACCTCTGCGAAGATCTCCGTCCCGGCCCGACGGACCACCAACCCGACGAGCAGCTCAAGCCGGTGGTCGTCCCGTGGGCGGACGCCGTACAGATGGTCCTGGACGGGCGGATCGAGGATGCGAAGACGATGGTGGCGATTCTCACCCTCGACCGGAATCGTTCCGGACGCTGATCGGCCGCAAACGCAGACGGCCGGGCGAAATTCGCCCGGCCGCCGAGAGACGACGTACGTTGTCGGGAACGTGCACCCCGAGTTTTACCAGCCGGTGGTGAAGGGGCAGAGGCTCGGGACGAGGGCGGCGTCCTGGATGTTCACCCCAGGACCGGCCTGATTTCGGGCGTTGAGGAAGACGTCGAGGTCGTCGGGGCTGACCCGACGCGAGTCGTACCAGGAGGAGTGGCCGTCGCTGAAGAGGACGTTCTGACCGCGGCGACCGTGGTTGGGGCTATTCCCCTCGAGGATCAGGCTCGCGTCGTGGGGCGGTTGGTCGGCGACGAGCGGAACCCGGGACGTGAGCACCGCGGGTACGGCCCCGACCTTGCCAGACTCGTGTCGATATCCGGCGTGGTAGGCATAATCCCAGCAGAGCAATTTGCGAAGTCGGTCCGACGAGGCGGACCGCAATTCGGCGAGCTTGCCCAGCTTCGGGAGCGTGGCTGTCTTATCGTGGGGGCCATTGCACGGGCAGTGCAGGGCCGAGAGGTCGTGGAGGAGGTTGGAGTCGTGCAGCGTGGCCGCGAACGTGCCGGAGGGCGCGTTGGGATAGCCCGGAGGAGCGTAGGGGAAATGTCCGTGCTGCGCGGCGTACTGGGCCAGGCTGACGCCCAACTGCTGAAGGTTGAAGGCGCAACCGGCTTGATCCATCTTATCCTTCGAACGTCGCATGGCCGGGATCAACGTCAAGAGGCTGGCCAGGAGGATCCCGGCGGCGACGGCAACATCCGCCCACCGAAACGGGATCTTGGTCGGCACGAAATCAAGGATCGAACGACGCCTCCGGTTCTCGGAGACGAATGCGATCGTACGGCTTGCTAGCCCGGCCGGCGGGTCGAACGAGTCGCCGTCGTCGAGCAAGCGGTGGAGCGCCCTCCCGAGCCGATCGAGCGATTCCGCAAGGACAGGGTCGTCCGCGATTTCCCGCTCGGCACGCTCACCGGCGGCTCCATCGAGCTGGCCGAAGGCGTAGTCGATCATATCTGATGAGTTCATGGGATTAACCGTGTCCATCTCGATTCGCCGACTTGGCCATTTGTTGGAGCTTCGCAAGGGCGGCGTGCAGCCTCGACTTGACCGTCCCAACGGGGATCTTCAAGATTTCGGCGATCTCGCGATATTTCAGGTCTTGGTTGTAGGCAAGGATCAGCGTCTGCCTGAGGGTCTCCGGGAGCTTGGCCACGCTGTCACGGACCCATTCCGCTCGTTCTTGCCCTTGCAGCTCGTCCAGCGGATCCGACTCTTCGCCCACCAGGATATCGACCAGGCTCCCCGCGTCGGCCTCGCCTGAGGCAACGCGCTGGTCGATGCTGACCGTCGGGTGGCGGCCGGTTTTCCTCAACGCGTCGACCGCCTGGTGGGTGGCGATCGCATAGAGCCAAGGGCGGACCGGCCTACCGTCTTCGTACAACGCTCGTTTCAGGTGAACCTGCAAGAAGGTGTTCTGGAAGACATCCTCAGCCAGCGCCTTGTCGCCAAGGTAGCGGGCGAGGTAACGGTAGAGCTCGTTTTCGTAGCGGTGAACGAGGGCGTCGAAATCCTTGGTCTGGCCCGAGTCACGATAGCGGGCAAGCAGGGCCTCGTCCGAGGTCTGGGCGAGGTCTTCCGCCGCATCAGTGTCAAGCGCCTTCATCATGAGTACGTTCTTCCGCGCCGGAGTGTTCGCGGTTATGAGCCGAATTTGTTTCGGGTCGAATCGGGAAGGATTTGCAAACAGTCCCGCGCAAGCTGTTGTAATCGTTAGTCTAAGCGCCGTCGAAGGCGTGTCAACACGTTCATCGGACCAACAGCGGAAGGGAGGCCTGGCTCAGGGAGAGGATGCGACGCTCAAGACCCCGGCCGGATCGCCCGCTCCAACGCCCGAGCGAGGTCCTCGGGGTGCTGGCTCCCGATCAAGAATCGCGTCCCATCCGCAAGGTCGATCCGGACCCCGCGATTCCCCCGAGCGTTCAGGACGCGAACTCCGTCGCGACCCTGACGAATCCCCCATCCCCCATAGTCGACCAGGGGGCGGTAACTGACGACCTCCACTCGTTGGATCGTCCCCAGCGGGATCATCCGTCGGTACGTCGGGATCCAGCCGAACCAGACGCGGAGATCCGTCGGGCCGACTTCGGTGGTCATCCGGAGGAGTCCGACGACCAGGAGCGCGGGGAGGACCAACCCAACCCCCGCCACCACCGACAGCTCGACCAGGCCGAGGCGATGCCCACCGCCAGGCTGGACGGGTTGCTGGTGAAACCAGAGGAGACCGAGCCAGACCAGGACTTCGCTCGCGACGACGAAGACGTAGACGCGCCAGTCGAAGTTCTGCTCCTCGCGGTAGACGACCATCGAAGGTTGGAATGCCACCGAGGCCACGCTCAGGATCCTCCCAACGAGTCGGTCCGATCCCAACGCCCCAGGGTTCGCCGCGTCGCGTGCAGGCCGAGGTCGGCGACCCGATCGGCCGAGACGCGCCAGAGTTGGGGGTTGAGGACCTCGAGCGAGACGTAGCCCTCGTAACCGATGGAACCCAGATGGTCCAGGATCGGATCGATCTGGAAATCCCCTTCGCCCGGAAAGATCCGGTCGGCGTCCCCCGCGAGCTCACGGGGGACCCCGCTCAGGTCACAGAGCTGGACCCAGGCGAGATTCTGGGGGGACAGGTAGGCGAGGTCCTCGAATTTGCTGGGCCCCGTGTAGTAGTGGAAGACGTCGAGGCAGACCCCGATCCCTTCGACTCCGCACTGGGCGATCAGGGCCAGCGTCGTGTCCAGGCTGGCGCAGAAGCTGGCCGACTTCTGGAACTCGAGCGCCAGCCGAACTCCTGCCCCTCGGGCGAGCTCGGCCGCCTCGACGAGAGACTCCGCCGCGCGGCCGTAGTCATCGGAGACCATCTCGCGGACGAAATCCGCGACGACGATCAGGGTCGGCACCTTCAACTCCGCGAGAGTGTCGAGCCGACGGCGGTAGTGGTCCCAATGGGCCTCGCGCTCGGGGCCTCGCGAGAGGAGGAGGCCCCCCTGAGACGAGGCGGCGACCGCCTCCAGCCGGTTCTCGGCGAGCCGCGTCTTCGCCTCGTCGATCGAGTGCGATTCCAGGAACGTCTCGAGCTTCGTCAGCCAGAGTTCGACGGCGGACCAGCCGGCCTGGGAATAGGCCGTCAGGTCCTCCTCGAAGGGCGTGCTCAAGGTTGTGGCTTGGCTGATGCAAGGTTTCATCGGGTTGCCCTCCGGATCACGACCCGACGCCCGAGGGGATCGGCTGGCCTTCGAACAGGTCCCGGAGCGCCGAGAGCAGTCCCTCCGAGGGGACTCGCCATTGCCGACAACTGTCGCGGTCGCGAAGTGTCACGGTGCCGTCGGTCAGGGTCTGGCCGTCGACCGTGATGCAGAACGGAGTTCCGATCTCGTCCTGCCTCCGATAACGTCGGCCGATCGCCCCCTTCTCATCGTAGAAGACCGGGAATTGCCGTTTCAGCTCGCGATAGATCGCCTCGGCCTTCTCCGGCATCCCGTCCTTCTTGACGAGCGGGAAGACGGCTGCCTTGATCGGGGCGAAGCGGGGGTGGAACTTGAGGACGGTGCGGGACTCGCCCCCGACTTCGTCCTCGTTGTAGGCTTCGCAGAGGAATGCCAGGGTCGCCCGGTCCGCCCCCGCCGACGGCTCGATGACGTGCGGGAGGTACTGGTACGGGTAACCAGCCTTCGCCTCCCCTTCGCGACGCTTCAAATACTCCTTGAAGGACGTGAAGCCCAGGCCTGCCTTGTCTCGCTCCCAGCGGTCCTCATCGAAATAGCTGAGGTCCTTGCCGCTGAACTTCTGGTGCTGCGTGAGGTCGTACTCGCCCCGGTGGGCGATCCCCTCGAGCTCGCTCACCCCGAACGGGAAGCTGTATTCGATGTCGGCCGTCGCCGTCGAGTAGAACGCGAGCTCGTCGGGGTCGTGGTCCCGAAGGCGGAGCCGGTCGCTCCGGAGACCGTGCGTGACGTACCACTGGAACCGCGTGTCTCGCCAGTATTTGTACCACTGGGCCGCGTCGTCGGGATGGCAGAAGAACTCGATCTCCATCTGCTCGAACTCGCGCGAGCGGAAGATGAAGTTCCGGGGGTTGATCTCGTTCCGAAAGCTCTTCCCGACCTGAGCGATGCCGAAGGGGACCTTGACCCGCCCCGTGTCGACCACGTTCTTGAAGTTCGCGAAGATCCCCTGCGCCGTCTCGGGACGGAGATAGACCTTGTTCGCGTCGTCGGCGACGGCCCCGGCGTGCGACTCGAACATCAGGTTGAAGTTGCGTGGCTCGGTGAGCGTGCCGGCCTCCTTGCAGGTCGGGCAAGGGACCTTGGCATATTCGTCGGCGGGGCCCTGGGATTGGGCTGCCAGATTGAACTCGGCCTCCTGGGCCGTCCCCAGCTTCTTTCGGTCCTTATCCAGGTCCTTCTGGTTCGCCTTGCGGACGTCGTCCACGCTGCCGACCGCACTGTAGTAGCGTACGGCCGCGGCGCCTTCCGCCCCCTGATACTGGATCCTCAGGACCGTGATCTGGTCGGCGCGGAACCGCCCCTTGCAAGAGCGGCAGTCGACCATCGGATCGCTGAATCCGCCGACGTGGCCGGACGCTTCCCAGACCTTCGGATGCATGATGATCGAGCAGTCGAGCCCGACCATGTCGTCGCGCAACTGGATATTGTCGCGCCACCACGCATCCTTGATGTTCCGCTTCAATTCGACACCGAGCGGCCCGTAGTCCCAGAACCCGTTGATTCCGCCGTAGATCTCGCTCGAAGGGAAGATGAACCCTCGGCGCTTGCAGAGCGAGACCAGCTTATCCATGTCCATCGCGTCGTCGTCCTCTGGATGCGGGTGGGGATACCGCCGATTTCTCAAACTTGATCGCGGATCCCGCCGCTCTCACCGGCATTGACTTCGTGTTGCAGGGTCTGGTTCGTGACTGGGACCGTCGAATGTCACCGCAAACCTCGCGGATCGCCCGTCGATGGCCGCTCTCTTCGTCGCGAACGACGGGGAAACTCGGCACCTTCGCTCGGAACCCGGGCGGCCGCAGGCACATTCTCTGCGAATCCAGGCGAGTCGTCCAGGCGTCGTGACGGGAGTACTCCAACTCTATTACGGTGGATCCCGGCACTTCCGGGCACTCGGTCTAAGGAATGGCCACGATTCTCAAAGGATCTCGGAGCAATTCGGCAGTCAGTTGGTGGTCCGAGTCATTCAAACGTGCCGCGACATGGATGTCTTCGACGAGGCCGATTTCCGTGACGCGTCGCCCTCCCCGCCCACGTTTCAGGTAGCGAACCAGGGGGTTGGCTTCGCCTTCGGGATCCCCGCCCTTGAACCAGAGCGAATTATGAATCTTCGACCAGGCGCCGGCGGCGATCTCCGCCTCGTCGTTGCTCAGGGTCGAGCCCAGATCCTTCATATGTTGGGCGAAGGCCCCGGCGAGCAAGGTATCCTCGAAGCTGATCTGCCCGTCGGTCCCGGCACAGACGACGTGGAGGTCGCGACGTTCGTTGTGGAGGGTGAGCATCGTCGAGGCGAAGTTGGGGAACGCCCCGATCAGGACACGGTCGGCTTCGAGGCTGGCGAGGATCGCCCGCGTGCCGTTCGTCGTGGTCATGACCAGCGTCTTTCCCTGGCAGACTTCGCGGGTGAACGCCCCCGGCGAGTTCCCGAGGTCGAACCCCTCGATCGGCAACCCTCGGCGTTCGCCGGCCAGAATCGCCGAGCCGTGCGGGAGTCGCCCGGCCACCTCCAGGGCCTCTTCGATTTCACCGCAAGGGATCACGGCCTCGCACCCGGACGCCAGGGCATGGATCATGACGGTCGTCGCCCGGAGCACGTCCAGCACGACCGCGATCCCGCCCCGGAGTGCCCCTTCCGGGATCAAGCTCGGGAGCAAATGAACGAACACCGACGGACCTTCGGAATCGGGCATCGGCCATCATCCTAACGCGAGACTTGATCCGCTATCAGGCATTTCGTCCGTGATTATGGCACGGCAACCCTCCCCTTGGGGAGTCCTCATTCCTCGCCAACAACACCCGAAGGAACCTACATCCCCGCGCCCGACCGGACCCGGTCCCCTTTTCTCAACCTTCGGCTTCCCACGAACGGACGATTTCGTTACTGTGCCGCCCTCAAGCCGACCCGATTTCCCATCCGGACCGCTTGTGGATCTGGGTCGGCGGTTCAGCCTGGGCGAGGTGCATGGATGCACGAGCCAAAGGGAAGGATTCTTCCGATTTCCGGGCCCAGACGATTCATCATCGATCTGGTGCACTTTGCCCGTCAGGTCCCTTCGACTCCCGTGAGCCGAGTCATCAACGTCTCCGCGTTGAGCGACCCTCGCGTGAACCATCCGAAGCGACCGTCCTGGGCCGTACTGTTCATGAAGGCGTACTCGCTGGTGGGGATGAAACATCCCTGGCTCCGGCGGGCGCTCCTGGAATTCCCGACATCGCGGATGTACGAACATCCCTGGATGAATTGTGCTCTCGCCATCGAGAGGACGTTCCAGGGCGAGCACGTCGTCTTCGTCGGGCTCTTCCGGGCCCCCGAGCAGCAGTCGATCGGCCAGTTGCAGGATGCGCTCCAGTACTATAAGAATCAGCCGCTGGAGCGCGTCGGCGTCTACCGAAGGGCTCTCAAATTCAGCCGGGTCCCCCGGCCGATTCGACGGCTCTTCTGGTGGAGCACGCTGAATGTCTCGGGGTACAAGCGGGCCAAACGCTTCGGCACGTTCGGCCTGACGAGCTACGGGGCGTTGGGAGCGGAGTCGCTCCACCCGATCTCCCCACTCACGACGACCTTGACCTTCGGCCCGATCTCCCCCTCCGGCGAAGTCACAGTCAAGTTGATCTATGACCATCGCGTGCTCGACGGTGCCTACATCGCCCGAGTCCTCCGCGACGTCGAGAACACCCTCAACGGGGTGATCCTCGAGGAGCTCCTCCAGGAGACCGAGAACGTCGCTAACTCGGGAAAGCCTCTCGGGATGCCGAAGTCCTCGGTGAAGCTGCACATCCCGGTCACCTCCGACGAATCCGAGATCCGCATCCTCCCAGCTCGGACCGGAGACTTGAAGGTCAAGGGGCAGGCCGCCGTCTGAGACGGACCAAACGGCGTCGATCCTAATCGACGAGGGACGGGCAACCCGCGACGCGGGATGCCCGTCCCTCTTTCTCGTTTCACCGGCCATCGTCCCAGACTGGGCCACGCACCGCGCGTCTGCTCGGACCATCCTCCCGAGACGCCTCGCCCTATCCTCTCGAGGAGGCCGACCGCCCATCGGAATTCGCAAGCGTCCCGACCTGTTACGAAGGTCGACGATCGCTGCAAGACCGGAAGAGGCGAGGGGCACTCGCCTCGTCGGGCGATTGGAAAGGGCTCCGTGTCAGGGCTGGGCCACTTCCTGGTCGGTCGTGACGCGAACTTCGAGGCGGCTCATGAGGCGCTTCAGGCCCTCCTCCTTCCGATTGATGAAGAGGACGTTATCCAGCACGATCGCCTTACGCTCTTCCGTCACGTGCAGGACAAGTCGCCCCGCGCCCAGCATGACGAACTCGAAGACGTCCGGGATCTCCTTGTCGAACTTGAGGTTCAGGGTCGGGTACCGCTCGAGGTCGCTGAGCGGGCCGTGGTGGTGGAGGATCTCGTTCGGCAAGATCTCCCAGTAGTCGAGGAATCGCGTGACGTAGATGATCGCGAACATCACGAACAGGATCATCGAGAACATGAAGTAGAAGCCGGAGTTCGCGACCGTATAGATCTGGCCGAAAAGCCACTTCGCAGGGTCCATCAGGTCGTAGTCGAAGTACGCTCCGATCCAGAGTAGGACGAATAAGACGAGGAGCACCACCAGGAAGATCGCGACGACCGTAAACCTCGGGAAGTCGATTGCCATGATCAGCAGGTTGAAGGCAAAGATCCCGAGGAACAGGACGCCGAGCAAGTTCTGAGAGGTGAGAAACCGTTGATCCTTGAGAACCACCGGGGTCTTGGTGCCGACCACGTGGTCGACTTTGGCCCCGGGCGCGGACGCGCTCGCCTTGAGCGGGTCGGCCGTCTTGTCCCCGATCAAAGTCATCCCGATCCCGCAGATCATCGCCGCGAGGAACGTCGGGAAGATGAAGATCAGCTTGGGATAGGTGAAAACCCGGATCCCATGGTCGCGCTGGACGACCGTCGGGGTCACGGGGGGCGGCGTGGGCTTAGCGTCCGAGGCCATAACAGGGAATCTCCAGGACCGGACATCATTGTGGGTCGAAAAACCTTGGCGGCAACTCGCCGCGCGGTTCCACCGGGCGGCAAAGACGTCCGGATTCAGGGCATGGTAACGCCTGGCGATGGCTCGGTAAAGTCCCCACGATCAAGGAGATCCGCACTAAACACATCGCACTCCGTGCCGCCAGAAAGTGTTCGCACGCCATCGTCAATCATTATGACCGACGGGCATCAACACCTCGAAGTACCCCGTCTCGACCCCGATTCGAAAAAATTGGGAACCATTGAAAAAAGCACTTGGCCAGGTACCAAACGGTTTGTACACTATCACCGAGATCGTGACCGCTTTCAATGTTCTTCGTTTTGAAAGGTAGGATGTGATGACTTTGCCTCGGCGATTCGGCGGTGTCGGTATGGGCCTTATAGGCTTGGCCCTCCTCGGAGCGATCGCGACGGCGGCCCAGGAACCGGCGACGAAAGAGTCGTCGGATAAAGAGGCACCGCCGTCGGCGAAGCGCACCTATAACCCTTCGCGACGGGTCCCCGACTTCTTCGGCCAGCTCGGGCTGACTCCGGAACAGAAGGAAAGCATCTACACAATCCGAGGTAAGCACTACGACGAGATCACCGCCCTGCAGAAGCAGATCGCCGACATTCAGGCGAAGATGCTCACCGAGTGCGAGGGCGTGCTGACGGACGCCCAGAAGCAGTCGCTCGCCAACAGGCGCAAGGCTGCGGCCGAGACCAAGAAGAAGGCCGCGTCGGAGAAGTCGACGTCGAAGACCTCGACGCCCACCTCTTGAAGTCGCCCAGGCCTCGGTCATCCGACCGAGGCCCCCTCACGTCCGGCCGACGAAGATCGCATCCGTCGGATTCGCCGCGCCTCGAAGTCGATATCCCCCCTCCCCTCTCCTCCCACCCTGACTGAACGTCCCAGCGGCCCCACCCCCGGACGTTCGGCCGAAGACGCAGCCGGCCCTAACCGAGGACCAATCGCCACGGTCTAAGGACGAACCGGAGCGTGGCTTGGCGAATCAACGCGTCTCGACCCTCGACATTTGTTCCCCGGCCGTCGTCCTTCTTACGATCTTCACTACGACACTCCCTTAAATTCTTCCGATCCGGCGGTAAAAGGGAGTCGCACGACGCTCGATCATGGTTTATGCTAGACCGTCGACTCGGATCCGCGCCCTCCGCGTTCCGCCCGATTCCCCCCCCGACCGGCCCGACAGCCTCACAGGTAGCCACATTACTTCGCCCTTGAAGATTTCCGGACCTCGACGCCGAGGCCGAGCTCACCACAATCGCCCGAGTGCGACCGTCGCCCGTCGAGGACTGGGGGACAATCGAGCCCGGGACTTCGCCACACCATTGACACTAAAAAATTCATCATGTTAGGACATTTTAACAAAATATCGTCTGCGTTTCGTCCGGATCGGCCTCAAGGACGGCAAAACCCCATCGATCGGACACAAAATCCTGGCGATATTCTCTGATAAGCGAAATTCGGATTGACGAAGCGTCACTTCATGCGAACAATACACGAAATGAGATCGCTTTAGGATTCATCTTCGTGACTAACCATGAAGTGTCGAACACTCCCTATTGTGTTTCGACGAAGGATCTCCAGCCAAGGCGACTCTTTTTTTGGTGACTTCCTGAATCTCGGAGAGGCGGAGGGGCTATCCCCGACCGTACCGGGAACCTTTCAAACGAAGGACGGAATGATGGCGACGGCGACCGGACGAGCGAAGACCACCCCGAAGACCCCGGCGACCAAGGCGAGCAAGGCCCAAGCCGCGGCGGCGGGCCGACTGAAGTCCGCCCAGAAGGCGGCGATGCTCCTCAAGCAGATCAGCGACGCGACCCGGCTCCAGGTCATCCTGATGCTCGACGAAGGCGAGAAGCACGTCGGGGCGTTGAGCGAGAACCTCAACATGAGCCAGCCCGCCGTCAGTCATCACCTCGCCCTCCTCCGTCACGGCGGGATCATCGTTCCCCGCCGCCAGGGCAAGAACAACTACTACGCCCTCAGCGAGACCGGCGAAGAGCTGGCCGAGGTCGTCAAGACCGTCCTCGCCTGATCGAATCTCGACGCGTGAATTTCATGGGCCCTGCGACAACGCCTTTTGGCGAGTTGTCGCAGGGCCCATCCCCTTTCAGTACTTGAGCTCGGCCAGCACGAGGCGGAGTTCCTCGGGATCCACGGGCTTGACGAGATGGAGGTCGAAACTCGCCGCTTGGGTCCGTTGCCTCGCCGACTCCTGGCCCCAGCCGGTCAGTGCGATCAAGCGGATTTCCCCGAAGTCGGGCCGTTCTCGCAAGCGACTCGCCACCTCGTACCCGTCCATGCCGGGCATCCCCAGGTCGAGGAGGATGACTTCGGGGCGGAACTGCTCGCACAACTCGAGTGCGGTGGGGCCGTCGTGGGCGACCTTCACGTCTTGACCGTAGAGCCTCTGGAGCAGTTTCCCCAGGCTCGTCGCCGCGTCCACGTTGTCGTCCACCACGAGCACCCGACGTCGAGGCAACGGCCGGTCGGCCGTCGACTCATCTCGATCAGCCTCCGCGAGCGTCCCGGTTTCGACCTTCGCAACGGGCAAGCGGATGATGAACTCACTTCCGCACCCCGGCCCATCGCTCTTGACCGCGACCGAGCCCCCGTGTTTCTCGACCAGGGTTTTGACGAGGCTCAGCCCGATGCCGAGGCCGCCCTGGGCCCTGACCGAGCGATCCTCGACCTGGACGAACATGTCGAAGACCTTCGGTAGCATCGAGGCCTCGATCCCGATCCCCGTATCTTTGAGCTGGATGACGCAATCGTCCCCGTCCCTCCGGGCGGAGAGTTCGATTCGGCCTCCCGGCTCGGTGTATTTTGAGGCGTTGTTCAGCAGGTTCCCGAGGATTTGCTCGAGCCGAGTCGGATCCGCCTCGATCGGGATCGGGTCGAGGGGCAGGGCGACCTCCAGGGCGTGGTTGTGCTCGACGAGCCCCGGTCGGGCCGACTCGACGACCCGACGGATCACCGAGGCAACCTCGATGAGCTCCATGCGAAGCTCGATCTTGCCTCGGCTGATCCGGGCGATGTCCATGAGGTCGCCGACCAGTCGGGCGAGGTGGACGACTTGTCGCTCGGCCATCGCCCTCTCGGGTTCATACGGCTGGCCATTCGTCGCCGACTGGTCCCTTCCCATCAGGAATAAGGCATTGCGGATCGAGGCGAGCGGATTCCTCAACTCGTGCGCGAGCGTGGCGAGGAACTCGTCCTTGCGACGATCGGCTTCCTTCAAGGCGTCTTCCATCTCCATCCGATCGGTGATGTCGGTGTGGGTCCCGAACCAGCGCACCACTCGCTTCGACTCATCCCGCACGGGCAGTGCGCGGGAGAGATGCCAGCGCATCGTCCCGTCGTGTCGTCGCAGCGGAAAGGTATCCTCCCAGGGCTCCCCGGTGGCGATCGCGGCAAGGAAACCCGGGAGTACCCGTCCCAGCTCGACCGGGTCGTGGACCGACTGCCAGCCCCAACCTTCCATTCGGGCGAGAGGCTCTCCCGTGTATTCCAGCCAGCGCCGATTGAACCAGGAAATCGAGCCGTCCGGCCGGGCCATCCAGGCGAGTTGCGGGATCGAATCGGCGAGCGTGTGGAACTGCTCCTCGCTCAGCCTGAGGGCCTCCTCCGCCCGTTTCAGCCCGGTGATGTCGATCGCCATGCCGCCGACGAGCGGGGCCGCCCCTTCCTGGGGTGGGATGGGGAACTTGCTGACGACCGAGTGATGGAGAAACCCATCCTCATGTTCGAGAGTTTCGATCACCTGCACACCTTTCCGACTCGAAAGGGCTCGGCGATCGTTGGCCTTGAATTGGGCGGCGGTCTCGGCGGTGAAGACCTCGTCGTCGGTCTTGCCGTAGAGCTGCTCGCGGGCGCGTTTGAACGCCTTCTCCGCCGCGTCGTTGGCATAGATGTAGCGTCCCTCACCGTCCTTGATCCAGGCGAGCCCGGGGAGGTGCTGCATGAACCGGGCGAACCGCTCCTCGCTCGCCCGCAGCGATTCCTCGGCCTTCCTGCGCTCCGTGACGTCCCGGAAGATGATGACAACCCCGGTGATGTCCCCATGGTCATCCTGGATCGGCGCCGTGCAGTGCTCGATGGCGATCCGCCGCCCCCCCCTGCCGACGAGCTCGGTCTGGTCCATCGGTTGGACGATCCGCCCTTCGATGACCCGCATGACGGGCAACTCTGCCGTCCGATGCGTCACCTGGTCGACGGTGCGGAACACCTTAGACAGGGGGAGGCCCGTGGCATCGCTCGACGTCCAGCCGGTCATCTGTTCGGCGACGGGGTTCAGCGACGTCACATACCCTCGGGAATCCGTGACGATGATCCCCTCGGCGATGCTCTGGAGTGTGACCCTGAGACGATCGCCCTGGACCCGTTCCGCATCGAGCGCCTGCGTCGCCCGAGTTTCTCCCAGGATGGCCCGCTGCCGAGCAGCCCGCATCGCCCCTCCGAGCAATGCCACCACCGACCCCGTGAACAGGAACCGCCACGAATTGATCTCGGCCTCGACGCTCCAGTAGGGCAATCCCCCACGGACATCCGTGAACGTCGGGACGGCGACGAACGCGATGACCAGAGCCAGCAACGAAGGCCCGAGCCCCCCGTACCAGGCGACCACCACCAGGGCGATGAAGTAGGTACCTAACGGGAAGCGATCCCCCACGAGCGGAGTCAGGATCCACCGCAAAGCCGTGGCGACCAGGATCGCCAACACGGCTCCGCCGTAGCGCAGGAGAATCTCTCGAGTCCTCGCCATGATCGTGCCCAACCCCGCACCGCCGACCCGGTCGCCGGGCTGCCATCATGGGAGCCCTTTCCCCTACCATCTTAATCTCCCGACGATTTCTCGGGGACCGCAGACTTGACCCGCGTCACCCAGTTCCCGATTCCCTAACCCGAGGCGACCCGAAGCTCACGTGCAACATTCCCTCACGGCGGCTCACCGAGGAGAGACGTCGCCTTGCTGCGACTGTTCACCATCAACGTGACAACATTTCGCAAGCCCTGAGACCATAAATCATTACGAGCCGGATCCCGCCCCCGAGCCTCGCCTCTAAATTCTCTTCCTTTCACCGGCTTCGCGCAACGGGCGACGTCGGCGCCTCACACCACATCGTCGTACCTCGTTCTCAAAGGGAACGCGATTCCACGAGAAATCTTGGTGTCGCCATTCGACAATCATCGCCTTGGTCGCCGAGACTTCCAAGCAAGGGGGTGCAAGACGCGGTTCGTAATCTGGGGGATTACGCAGCTTTCGCCTTTTCCCTAGCCTTATAGCTACGAAATGGGCTGGCCGGACGTGTCTTCAGGTGGTGCTGCAGCCGGTTGTCTTCGGAGAGGACCGCCGCCCGAAGTTGGAGGATCGTCTCCGCTCCCGACTCTCCCCAGAACTTCTCCGAACCTTTCACCCGCCGGTTGAAGAGCTTCACCGTCGACTCGATGTGGCTGCTCGTCCAGGGCAAGCCTTCTTGACGATAGCGCGGGTAGCCCATGCGTGACTCGTTCCGCTCCAAATAACCGAGTTCCTGAGCCAGGACCTTCCGCGGGTCGTCCTCGGCCAACTCCTTCAACTCCTGGTCCGAGATCGCTCCCTGCCCATCGCGCAGGTCCCGGAGTTCACTCAGGACTCGGGCCGTCTGACCCTTCCAGATCGCTTCGGCCCAGGCTTGGAACAACGTCCAACGCTCCGAAACCCCTCCTACCGCCGCCTTGGCCGCCGCGAACACATGGCCCAGGACATGGAGGAAATCGACCACCGCTTGATAGGTCGGGAAGCACTCCTTCTTGAGTGTCCAGATCCAGGCCGATCCGTCTCCTATGAAGACACGGCCCGAGGCGTTGTCGAAGTTCCGCCGCCGGGCCTCGGCAGCGACCATCGGCCCGAACTCGTCGCTCGGGCTCATGCTGGCCACATACGTCCGTACCAACAGCTCCGGCCGCTTTCGCGCATCCGGTCGGCCCTCCGCCGGACATGGCGACGAGTCCGATGGGCCTTCGGGGGCCGCCGTGCTACTCAAGGGCCCTTCTCCGGCAATCCCGCTCAACAGCCTTTCGACGTATTCGCGATCCCGGAAGCACTCGGGCAACTCCGGCTCGGGGTCCGAAGCCGACACGGTCCTCGCGGCCGTGGCGAGCAACGCGAACTTATCTTCGCGCCATCCGGCCTCATGGGCGCCCGGACCCTCCCCCGTGCCACGGACCTGGAGCCGGCCGCCGTCGACTTCCACGATCGCCAGCGCAGGTCGCGTCGTCACGTCGCGCGGGAGCTCTCCTCGACGGAATTGCTCGACCTGCTGATCGCGTCGCGCCTCCAACTGGTGACCGACTTCATGGGCGATGCGCGCCAGCTGACGGCCGCAGAGCTTCACCTCGGCGAGTTCCTCGAGGACCACGGCCGCCTCTTGGAAGGAAGATCCCCGTGCGCCGGCCCGGACGGCCTTCTCTTGGACCGAGGGGCTATAGTGGTGGGAGTTCAGTCGCAACGTCGGCCGCTGAGGGAAAAAAATCCCGGCGGCAGGCCGGGCAATGGCACTTCGGTTCGCGATACTCGACCTCAGCCCCCCAGAAGACGATGGTTCGGGATTCGCGTCGGACGGGACAAGATCGCTGGCACTGGGGGCAGGACTGCTCGGGGCCGAGGGCGGCGGCCTTCTTCTCGAGGAGTTCCTCGATCGCGCTCTTGGCCACGGCGCAGGCGGCCGTCTTGGCGATTTGCTCGATCTCATCGGCGTCGAGGTCCAGGTCCGGGCCGATCTGCTCCTCGACGCGCCGCGCGACGACTTTCCCCCACCCCTCGGCCACCTTTCCGATCCCCGCTGCATCCATCAAAGACGACTTACGGAAAGGCATGGGAAATCCCTCCTTGGACTTGCGGAACGAAACGAATTGGAAAAGCTAGCTTGACATCCTACCTCATGAGGTAGTCCCTGCGAACCGCGTCTTGCACCCCAAGCAAGGCGAGGGAGGGATTGCCAGGACACCGCCATTCCGGTTATCTTATGGCGGGTCGAGTCCACCCAACCCGGGTGGGATCGTGAGACTCGAGGTTCCCAACCAACCTCGTCCTCCCGTAACTCCGACTGCCTTCTTGACTTCGGCGACGTTTGGAGAGGTGACCGAGAGGCCGAAGGTGCGGCACTGGAAAAGCCAGAAATCCACCCATTTTAACATTTTGAATCGACATAAACCCCCTCCCAGCAACGACTTAGAACCCATCAAAAAACTCCTCTCCCTCCGAATCCCGTAACAAATCGCCCCGAATCGTAACAAGTCCCAGTAACAAAATCTTGCCTCTCGGGCACCCCATTGGGTAGCATCGAGGGAGCGGCATTTTGCTACTCCGCTTGTTACTCCCCGAGGCACCATGGCCAAGCGCCTGGCGATGACCTGGGTCCCCTCCGGCCGCCGTTGGAGGAAGGTCCACGACGGCAAGGTCTACGTCGTCTCCTGCCGCCAACTCGGCGTCCCCGATACCAAGGATGCATCCTGGCGCGCGGCCAACGAGTGGTGGGAACAGCAGCAAAAGATCGCCGACATCCCGCCCGAGGACGACCGGCTCCGGCGTGCCGCCCGGATCGGCGCCCTCGTCCGCGACTTCTCCCAACTCGACGACGACGCCCGACGCGAGGCCGTCGAGGCGTTGCTCGGCGGCGGGTCCTATGACGGCCTCAAGGCGCAGGCCGACGCCATGCTATCGAGCATGGATTCGCCCTCCCCGGATCGCACGGTCGCCGTCCAGGTCGACCAATGGAAGACGCTCCTCCGCTCGGTCTGCCAATCGGGCCAAATCTCCGAGGGACGGTACGACGCCTATTGCCGCCGGATCCGGCCGTTCGCGGAATGGGTCGGCCCCGGTGCGTCGATCGACTCCATCGACGAGGCCAAGCTCGAAGGCTACTTCAACCGCCTCTCCGCCAAGGTCGAGGCCGGCGAATACGCCCCGAGTTCCGCGCACGAACTCCTGATGACCGCGAAGCAGTTCATCCGCCGCCTGGTCAAGATGAAGCTCATCGCCCTGCCCGGCAACATCGACGAACGCCGTTTCCGATTCAATCATTCCGCCGCCAGGACGATCGAGACGTTCTCCGTCGAGGAAGTCCATGCCATGCTCGCGGCCTGCGACGGCTTCAGCGAACGGACCAAGCTCTACCTGCTCCTGATGCTCAACTGCGGCATGTACCAGAACGACGTCGCCGAGCTCCGGCAAGATGAGGTCGATTGGACGCGGGGTCTGGTCCGTCGGGCGCGGAGCAAGACCCGCGAACGGAACGGCCCCGTCGTCACCTACCGCCTGTGGCCGGAGACTTTCGACCTGCTCAAAAAGTCCCGAGCGGAGGGCGAATTGGCCTTGCTCACCGATGACGGCAATCCATTGGTCAGGGAATGGCTGGAGGAGGGGAAATATCGGAAATACGACTCCATCCGATCGGCCTGGGAGCGTCTGGCCAAGAAGATGGGCCGCAAGAAGGGCCGGTTGGGCCTGAAGCACCTGCGGAAGACCAGTTCGACGATCCTCGGCGAGCACCCCCAGTACAAATTCTTCACCACGTATTTCCTCGCCGACTCACCCCGGGGGATGTCCGAGAAGCACTACACCAGGCCGAGCGACGTCGAATTCTTCGAGGCGCTCGACTGGCTGCGGGGCCGGTTCCTGACGGAAGACGGCCAGCCTCCGCCTGATCCCGTCCTCGATCAATAGCGAGAGGATGAGCCGGGAAACCTGCTCCCGGCTCAAGTCGAGGTAGGGTTCCGCAACCTCCTCGAAACCACGCATGCGATCCCTCCTCCCCTGCCGCCGCTCCCTCGGCGTATCCTCGCGTCGTGCTGTCCGGTCGATCTCCACTCGATCACGCCGACTTCGATCTCGTGAACGTCCCGAACCCGAGAGAGTCCGCCCATCGGCGGAACAGACCGGGACTTTCGGGCTCCTCCCGGCCGGCGACCGGGTTCGACGCCACGGCACCATCCTCCCAGTGGATGCCGCTCAAGATCCCGACGAAGGCGTCGGTCAGCATGTCGAGCGTTCGCTTTGGCATGTTCGGGATGCGGTCGCAGAAATATTCCACGAGGACGCGGAATCTCGACCTGCTCTCCTCACCGTCACATCGCACGTAGCCCTCTTTCAGCGCCTGATTGCAGAAGCCATGTCTCCATTCCTCGAGGGAAAGATCGTCTCGATCTCGCGGCATCGACCTGATGAAACTCATCACGGTCCCCGGCGTCACAGGCAGCCCCGCCTGGATCAGAATCGAAGAGACGTTCCGGGCCAGCGTCTCGCAGCCCTCCCTGAAGAAGGCGTAGCTGGGTCCGATAGATCGCCGGAAGACCACGGGGTCAGCGCCGTCCGTCTTCAACGTCGGGACGCTGATGGCGAACTGGGCCAGGCAGGAACCGCATTGCCCCAGTCGACCCTCCAGCGAAGGGTCGGCCTCGTATTGGCGGAGACAATGCGGGCAAGAGATCACGGCGGTCATGCCGCCGGAAGGTGTCGCGCTCATGGTTGCTCAATCTCCGTTTGTTTGGATCTAGTGCTCTGTCAAACTTCTGATTTAGGGTTGTACTCCTTGGTTCCTGCGGAATCGGCTGGCGTCCGATCGACCACTGCACCCTAATTTAGAAGCTTGACAGACCACTAGGACCGTTTGGGCTACGGCAGTCGTGGAGGTCGGTGTACGCATCGTGCTCGTCGCCTGAGTTTGACACTCCACCCCGGAGGTTCACGTCCGCACCGATTCCCGAGACGACCTCTGGGACTCGCTAGACTCGCGGTCCAGTGATCGAATCGCCAAGAGGCCGGAGGCCGCGAGGAGGGCGACCCCTCCACCGTCTCGACGCGATTGTCCCTCCCCCGGAGCACGTTCCAGACGAACATGGGCCTCAGTTCTCCGAGGGGCTGAACCGGGCGTCGTTCAGCTCCTGGGCCGACAGCCGCATGCTCTCGAGCACGATGATCAGGACTCTGCCAAACGCCTCGCTCTTGGGGAGCGACGGGTCGATCAGGTTGACGATACGGGCTGCGGCCGATGCGGCGATCGGGTAGTGGTGTTCCTCGAGATGCTGTGATTTCAATGTTGGCTCCTTGTGGTGGAAGACGATGAGGTGTTCAGTCTTTCGCCTCCGAGCCCGCCCCAGTCGCCTTGGCCCTGGCTTCCTCCTCGTCGGCCGCCTTGCGTCGCGCGGCGAGATCCGCTTTCTTCTTCGCTTCGAGACGCTCTCTAACACTCTCGCCATAGCTCTCCGCTTCCTTCCCACGAATTCTTATCATGCCTGAACCAGCAACATATGTAGAAAAATCTGTATCAAGCTCGATTGCCTTCCGCGGCTCCCATCCGTCTTTGATTCGGCCGGCAATGGCGTTTGCGTCAACGCCCTCTCCCCGGATGTCATCCTTAGCCCATTCGGCGATGGATTTGGTCTCGCCGAAGGCCGTCAGAAGCCGAGAGTACCGTTCCGCTTCCTTTCGCTTCTCCTCCAGTTCCTTCCGCTCCACCTCCGATTTCGCCGCATTCTCCTCGGCGAGCAAAGCGGACTCGTCCGGCATGTAAGATCGCGTCCAGCGTGGATGACGCCGGAGGATCCCGGCCATCTCCTTGCTGATCGTCGCGTTCCGCTGGCAAGCGGCACACTGCCGATGGTAGTAGGAATCATCGTCCGGGGACGTGACGAACCTGGATTGCCACCCGGTGGTCGTCTTGCTCATGTGGTCGACCTCGGAACCGACGCCCGACGCATGAAGGTCATCGAATGCCTTCGAGAGCTTCTCCATCGTCGACCTGTCCTTGGACGGATTGAGATCGACCGATTTCCTGTTCAGCTCGGCCACCTGTTTTTCCAACCTTGCGTTCAACTCCGCCACCTGCCGCTCGGCCTTGGCTCGCAGCTCGTCCGCGCCCGTCTTCTGATATTCGGCCTGCCGACGCTCCTGGTCGGCGACGGTGGCCTCGCGCCTGGCCTCGTCGATGTAGCCTTCGTATTGCTTCAGTTGCGACTGGAGCGTCTTGATCTGCTCGTTGTCCGACCCCGTGAGCGTGCGGAACACCTCCCTCACCACGACCTTCTCTACCGGCTTCTCCACGACCTTGGCGGGCATCAGCTTGTATCCCGCCGCGAACGAGGCGGGGCCGAGACACGCGACGACAGCGAGGAGGAGGACGGCCCGGGGTCTGGCCTTGATGCCTCCGGCCATCCTCCTCGCAAGATCCGGGGCTTTCGCGAGCAAAAGCTTGATCGGCCGGAGGAGCAGGCCAAGGACCACGAGGCCCCCGGCCGCGCCCGCGATGTGCCGCCAGTGGACGGCGACGGAATCCCAGCCAAACTGCTTGATGATGTCTTCCATTGCGAAGCTCCTTGATGGGTGAAGCGGCGTGGTATCAACGGTCGATCAGGACCGCGTCGCGAGCCGGATTCGTGGCGATAGCGAGAGGTGACGGTCGGACGGGCTTTTCGAGGCGCACGTAGTCGGCCCGGCGGAAGGCCAGCAGCCAGGCGACGACGGCGCCGTGGACGAACGTGACGAGGATGATCAGGAGCGAGAGGAATTCGATCATCGCGGTCCCCTTTTGTGGGTCAGATGCCGACTTTTCTCGCGAGGATCGACCCCGCCGCGAGGGAGAACGCCCCGAACGTGAGTTGCGTCCAGTGGTGGTGCAGGGACAGTATGAATGCAGACATGAGCATGAGAGAATTGCTCGGCTTTCGGAGCCAACGAAGGATCCACGCTCGCAAGGTCTTCACGATCGATCTCCTTGAACGCGAGGCGAAGAACGGACACTTCAATGGAGTTCCCTTTCACTTGAAGAAGGTTTCCAGAGCCTTCAGCCCGGCGGCCCGCTCGGCCCGTTCTTTGAGTTCCTCCTGCTCGGCCTTCACGCGAGCCTTGAGGGCCTCCTCACGCTCCTTGATTTCCTCCTCCAGCTCCGCCTTCTTCCTCGCCAATCGGTCGGAGGCCTCGTCCCTGACACCGCCCATCCCCTCTTTCACGATCCCGACACCCCTGTCGATTGTTCCCCTCACGTGATCCGGGAACTCGACCCTCGCGCCCATGATCCAGAGCGGGATCGACAGGACGATGGTGCCGGCGGCGATGAGGATGTTGAAGCCGAGCGCCCCGCTGATGAGTGAAATGATCACATGAGCCACCATATGGCTCCTCACCCTCTGCCCGAAGGTCAAGGGACGATGGGGGGCGGGGACACTCTCGGCGGTTTCCGCGACCGAAGGCGGCTTGGCACCGAACGCACGCCGGGCTAGGCTCAGCGTGATCGCACCCGCCGGGAAGAAGAACCCCGCCAGGGTCGCGGCATGACGGCGCACGACCGGCATCGCGGCCCTGGCGTGGTCAAGGACGGGTCGGCACGGGGCCAGTAGCCGCTCGGTATCTTCACCCGACCAGGCTTCGGCACGCCGCCTCGCCCGGACGATCCAGAGTTGCGCGGCGCTGCACGCGAAACAGATCATGAGGAAGAGGCCCGTGTATTCCCGCAGGAACGCGTCGGCGACCAGTGCGAGGATGATTGCGAAAATCCATTCATGTTTGCCGAGCCAACAATGGCTGATGCCAGGGTCGAGCGGAGGCTTGTGGCTTCGCCATTTCACGATCATCTGGACGAGGGTCCAGAAGATAAGGGCCCACCAGGACAAGGCGCAAGCCTTGAAAGTCGGGGCGGTTGGAGAAAGCGGGCAGGCACCCGGATAGATGACCAGCACGCCGAACCAGGTAGCCGGCCACGTCAGCGGGCCGCCGAATGTCCCGAGCTTCCAGGCGACGACCCGGTACACGCCACCGCAAGGCGTGAGAAGCAACAGCAAGGCATTGGCGACGGCGGCGATCAGGAGCTTTCGCATCGATCCTCCTTCAGTTGGTGTTAGGGATCGCTGGGGCGGGATGCCTAGATAGTCATCCCGCCCTGGGTTCTAACGGGTTGCCGGGAGCGTCAGCGCTCGATGCCCTGGCTCTGGTCCTGGGCCTGAACGTTGCCACGGGCCGCGGCGCGGTCGAGCATGTCGTTGTAGCCCATCTCGTCGCTCACGATCTGGGCCGTGGGATTGCCGCAAACCCCGGGCTCTTCGATTGGTCGGACGTTGCTGTCGGGAAAGGCGGCGAGGGCCTGAGTCAGCTCATGCCCACCGAGACGGCCCATCGCCGTGGCATGGCCGTCGCCCACGCGGAGGTTCTCCCATCCCTCCTTGAAGGCCTGGACCGCCCGTTGCACAATCCCCGGCTTCACCTCGGGTTCATTGACGCCGAGGTTGGGATACGCCTTGTCTGCCATGGACCGCTCCGATCATTGTTGATGTGAATGGGACAAAATCACTCAGCGGCGGCCGCGGAACATCCGCCCCATGTGCTCGTGATAAAGGGCCGCGTCTCGCATCTCTCGCATGCGACGGCTGAGCATCTGCCTGTCGAACGCCGCGACGAGGGCCATCGCCGCGGCCCCGAACAGGAAGAAGACGCTCAAGGCCTTCGAGTAAGACTCGATCCCCGCACCGGCCCCGGCGACCAGGAGCGGCTCGACGAACCTCCCTCTCGACGCGGTGTTGATGAAGGGGAGCTTCATCGCGACCACGGGGTCTCCGGTATAGGTCGAGATCTCGTCCCTCTCGGTGCACCAGATGCGGCGATAGATGATCATCAGTAGCCAGGCCCCCATGAACCAAGTCAGTTCCGGGGCCTCCGCGAAGCCGATCCAGACGAACATGAGCACCAGTGCGAACGGGCCGTACCACGCGAAGGCATGGGTCCCGAAGTGCGAATGCAGGAAGGGGTAGAAGCATGTCGACAACGTCATGCACAGCGGATAGAAGATGTCGATCGCCTCGCTCGGCTTCATCCACATCGACTCGGGTTCTTTCTCTCTCGACATCAGCGTCTCCTTGTGGGCTGGCGGAACGCGGCGCGGTGCCACGCCTCGCCCGAGGAAAAGGGTTGTCCGCTCCTGATCACGATGGCCTCCGCGATCCAGTCGGGAGGCCCACCGGTCGCAAGACCGGTGGAGAAGGCGTTCGATTGCAAGATGGGCTGGTATTGGGACGAGAAGGAGCTATTGAATCCGCTCCTACCGCACATCTCCTCCCCGGCGCTCCGGCTCGGATCTTCCGATCCCCCGGTCATGGTCTCCTGGCGCTGGCCGAGCAACGCCACGCCAAGCTCTGCCGTCTTGGCATCGCCCACCGCATGGAAGATTTTATATAAATAATTCGACAAAAGTGAATTCGATGGATTTTCGCCCATCGCCTCGTACATCCCGTGGACCGACTGAGTGAGAGCGACGAGGCTCCCACGATGACTCCGGCACTCGGCCAGGTAAGCCGCGTCGTAGCTATTGGCCACCTTCTGATATTCATCTGTCCATACGACAATCACTCGGTCGTCACCGCCGGCCTTCCGCCGGAGGATCCGGCGCTCGACGGCATACTTCCAGGCGACGTTGACGAAGGTGGCCGTGGCGTCCCCGGCGACGATCGGCATGTTGATGAGGATTGACCGGCCCTCATCCAGGATCGCCGGGGTGATGTTCGTCTCGCCCGCGATGAGCTCGCGTACTATTCCGGTGTTCAGTACGTGGAGCAGGCCCAGGACTCCGGCCTCGATCGAAGTTCGTGTACGATCGTTTAGTGTCGGTATCTCCTCCGTCCAGTAGAGGCGAGCCAGCTCGAAGTCGTGTTTGGCAAGCGCCGTTTTCTCGCAATGGCAGGCTCGCATGAGCACTTCATTGTGGAAGCTCGCCTTCCACTTGTCATCCTTCAGGTCTGCGGGGGAACGCGCCGCCCCGGTGATGAACCGCTGGAGGTCCCACGGGTCGACGCGGCCGGTGGCTTGCTTGAGCGCCTCGATCGCGTTGTGGAGCATGCGACGGTTCGCCTCCCTCCAGAATGGGTCTCGATGCGAATCGCCGTCACCCCGGCCCAGCCCCTCGGCCAGGGTCAATAAACATTGGGTGATATCTCGAGTCTGCCCTCCTTCCTTCAGCTCCGCGTCGAGCACGTTGAAGCAGAGGCCGCCTCCGGGCTCGACCACCACGAGCTCTCGCTTGGCGGCGGCGAAAATCCCCCCCCAGAACTCCTTGTCCTCGATCTTCGAGGCCAGGATGAGCATCGAAGTGGAAGGGTTGCGCGCGATGGCGCTCCCGATCCCGAAACCGGCACCCGTCGTCTTGCCGGAACCTGTACCTCCGAACACTATAGCATTGCGTGTAAGATCCCGTAACGTGTAGGAATCTTGCTCCGTCCACTTGAATAACACCTGCTCGAGCACATCCCGGGCGCCGGGCCTCCTCTTCACGCCCAGCGACCCTAGCTTTCCGAACAGCCGGAACACGGAGAAAGCGACCAGGGCGACGACGAAGCTGGCGGTCAGGGCCTGGCCGTCGAACCGCTGGCCGAACGAGTAGCACATGGCGGCGTGAAACACGCCCCAGAGGCCGAGCAGACGTCGCATAGGCTCCTCACTTGTTCGGGAAGGTTTTTTGGTCGGCGGGTCGTCCGGCGCGCAGCCCGGCCCAACGCCTGACCGAGGTCAACCGGCGAAGGTCAGGACGTGCCGGGTCCGTCACCGGGATCCGGCGCACCCTACGTCGAGATGGTCGGCCGCGAACGACGCGGCGTCAGCTCGCCTCGGCCATGTCCTTCATGGCCTTGGCGAAGGTCCTGGGCGATATGCCACGCTTCTTCGCGTCCCGCAGGGCACGGAGGGCCTGGACAAGCAGGCCTTCCGCACTGTCGAGGTCCATCTCCTCGCCGGGCATGCTGGCCAAAGTGACGGTGCCGTGAACGCTGATATCGCCCTCTTCGACCGCCAGGCGAATCGGGAGCCGCGCGACCTTGTCCGGAGGGGTTTCACCCGGATCCCGAGGCGGCTTCGGCACCTTGCCGCCGGCGAGGCGTTTCGTGAGGCCGACGAGCTGGTCCTCCTGAGAGAGGCGAGCCAGGTCGGCGCAGTCGGCGAGGCCGATCTTCCCGGCCTTCAAGGCTTCTTGGACCGCCAAGACGCACTTCGAGGGGGAAAGCCCTCGGCTGACCGTCCCTTCGTTGACGTGGAGTTTCTCGGCGATGTCTCGTTGCTTCAGGGACGGATAGGCCGCCACAATGTTTTCGAGGGTTCGCCACTGCTCAGCGCCGCTGAGCCCCTTCCGGTGGTAGGCGGTTGCCCAGCCCGCTTCGAGCAATTCAGCGTCGGAGAGGTCAGCGTCGGTTTGAAAGCCGTCGACTTCCGTCTCGCCGAGAAGCAGCAACCCGTCGAGCCTGCGATGGCCATCGACCACGGTGAAATCGGATCGCCAGATGATTGGATGGATGGGACGGGAGAGCCACGAGCGGGCGAGGGACGTCAGAACATCCTCGGGTTCGAGGCCGTCGCGGATGGAGTTGCGGCGGAGGGAGGAGATGGGGGCGCGGACGTGCTTTCCGGTCATGGTCATTGCGAAAATCTCCTGCGATAAGACAATGGTAATTTTGCGACTTACGCATCGAGCTGCTCGCTCGTCCTTTCTGCTCCTTGCACCCATTGAATCGCCGACCTGACGAGCCCGTACTTGCTGATTTCAACGAAGTTGGACCCGTTGATCGGGCAACGATGCTCCCAGATGTCTCTGCCCGTAATAGGGGTCTTGCGTCCGGAGGACACGTAGCCGAGAGTCCTGAGACGTTTGGTCGCCACCGCATCGCCTGCGAGTGTCACAGACCTGGGCTTCATCTCATCTTTCTTCAGGAGCGGGCAAATCGAGGCGGTCTGTGACAGCATAGTCCGCACTTGCAAATAGGCCCGAGCGGACTTCCCGCGAGCCTTCATGATCTCGGGATCCTCACAAGCTTGGTTCACATGAAGCCAGAGACTATGTTTCGGAAGGTCATCCCGCCCGGCCTCGATTTCCTCGGCCCGGCCCTCGAGGAATCGCATATAAAACTGTTCCGTGATAGGAACGATACAGGTCATGCCGATTCGCCGCGGTCCGTCTCTCCCGGGGGCGACGGTGAATAGCACCGAATACTCGTTGACCTCCCAGCATCGCCTGAAGTACGCTGTATATTCGGCGAGATCCCGATTCATACTCTTCGTAGAGTAATCAAGTGCTTCGGCTTTGGTCTTGCGCTTGCCATCCATGACACCGTGGTAATGCATCGCCATCTCAGCAGCCGCCCTGAGGTCATCCTCATCCTTGCACAAAGCGTCTTCCGAGATGACGAATTCCTTTGTCATCTCGTTAATCACCCAGGGCCATCCCTTTTCCCATACATTTTCGCGCGGCGGAGGCATGCTCGCAGATCTTCTCGTGGGGGGTTCGCCTTCGGCAGAAACCTCCGTCAGCTTGTACGACCCCAATTTCAGAACATGATTTAAATAATAAATCAAATATTCGATCATGTCCGCCGGCACATTCTCGCCCTCCTTCATTGGTTTCCACTTTTGTTTGCTGAAGAACTGGTTCTGCGTCCTCCCCCAGTCGCGGAACGCGTCCCTATCGATCACATCCAGATCGACCTTGCTCAGGAAATCATCCGTGAGAGATCGGTACTTCACCTTCACCGGTTCCATCGCATAGTTCTCCCGGCACAGGTTACGGCCAAATCAGTTCCTGGACACGATAGCGGCGGAACAATCAGCCCGCCATGGTTTCCGCCTCAGGGTTCGTACGCGCGCGTACCGCCCACACACTAAACGCTTGACAGCCATCCGAATCCGTGCCACCGCTCTCCCCAACCAAGGAGGGTTCATGGCACGCCGCAAATCCAAATCAGACTTCACCGCAACCCTTCAAGAACCCGTTCCCATCGCGTCCGCCCTCGAGGAGGTCATCGAGAAGGCTGGACTCACGACCGCCGATCAGCTTGAGCACCCCGCCCCATCGCTCGAGCAAGCCGCCAAACGACTCGGCGTATGGGCCCATCCCGATCCCGAGCCCGAGCTCGTCCTGCCCGAGCCTTCCTTCGTCGAACGCCTGACCCAGCCAAGCGGCCTGCGACCCACGCCCAAAGGCTTCCGCGGCATGGAGGGTCACTACTCGGCGGGTATCCGCCTCACCCGATCGGACGACAAGAACGTGGTGGGCATCCAGTTCAGCGACGAACATAAGCCTTCCCGTGATGGGCTGAACCCCGAGACCGAGCGGATGAGGGAGCGCGGGTTCCTCTACGTGCCGATGCGAACCCAATGGGAACGGGTCGATCGGGAGCAGCCGGCGGCGAACTATCAGGACGCGAAAGAGTTGGTTTTCGCGCTGGTGCAGGACCGACTCGAAGGGCCTGACGAGGGTAGAGGGCGATGATCGAGACGCCATTGGATTGCGTAGGGATTGCGCCGCGCAAGGCGGATGTCGGCAAGCATGATTTCCGTTTTCACCAGCCAAAGTGCCATGAAGCCGATTACCTGGCCAAGTTGTCCAGAACGGTGGCCGGGCCGAGCGATTTGACCACGGCTGAGGAAGAACTCGCGGAAGTCACGCGCGAGAGAGACATCCTCGTCGCCAAGCTCACCGAGGTCGCCAATGGGATCGATACTCGCCCTGGACGGGTGATCGCACGGGAGTTGCTGGCGAAATTGAAACCCGAAAACCTCCGCACGGCCTCGAATGCTTGCCCACCTCACCGTCCGTAACGGACGCCTCGCCTGGTCCGGATACACGGCTTCAGGTGATCCCGCCCATTCGTTCGCGGCCATCATCGACGTGGGGAGAGACTTCATCATCACGAGCGAGGGCAACCTCTACCTCACAGGGCCGGGGCCGCATCAGTTCGAGGATTTCTCGCCAGCGGGGTTGGTACTGGCGGCTCGGTCAGGGATGTTCGGCTTCAGGATCCTCGAGGAAAAAGAGTTAGCCTCCAGGTGCGCAGACCGATCCGATCACGAGAGGCAGCGGCTGGGTCGCCGGGGGCGCATTGCCGAGGATCAGAGGGGGCGAGCGTGATTCCTTATCATGGTCTACCCATCACGCCGGCCTCTGCGGCTACACGAGCCATCGCCGGAGGTCACGCCTTCGTCTCGTTCCGCTATCCCGAGCAGCTCGGACTGGCCATCGAGGTCGCCCAGAGCTTCGCCGTCGACAACGGGGCGTTTTCAGCCTGGAAGAGCGGAGAGCCCGTCGAAGATTGGCAATCCTACTACGACTGGCTCGCGGGCATCCGGCGTGTCCCGAACTTTGACTTCGCCGTTATTCCCGACGTAATCGAGGGCTCCGAGGCCGAGAACGACGCGCTCATCGAGGAATGGCCGTGGGGACACGCGGGCGCCCCAGTCTGGCACCTTCACGAATCTCTTGGCCGGTTGGAACGGCTGTCCTATGAGTGGCCGCGAATCTGCCTCGGAAGCTCCAGCCAGTTCGCCCAGATCGGCACGCGGGCCTGGTGGAATCGCTTGGCGCAGGCGATGAACGTCGTCTGCGACCTGAACGGCCTGCCCGTTTGCAAGCTCCACGGACTCAGGATGCTCGACCCGAAGGTCTTCACACGGTTCCCGTTCGCCTCAGCGGATTCCACGAACATCGCCCAGAACATCGGGATCGACGCGAAATGGAGGGGGACCTACACGCCCCCGAGCAAGGAATGCCGGGCCCAGGTCATGCGAGAGAGGATCGAGTCGCACCAGGCCGCAGCGAGGTGGGATCGGGCGGCGCATCCGGTGCAGGTGGAGTTGGATTGGGTTGCGTAGACAGTCGCAGACCGCTCCATCAAGGTCGGTCCGCCAGCTTCCTCCGTGAGTACACTCCGTGCAGCCGGCTCCTCTCTCTTGACTCCGCTCAATCCAGATTCGGCCTTTAGGCCGCGAATGGCCGGCTGCGCCGCCATCGCCGCCTCGTTCGATTCTGGAGAATCCGATGCGACACCGAAAAGAACGCCAGCTCCTGCTCTTCGAGATCACCTATCGCAAGTCGAAGCCCAACCGCCTTCCCGGGATCAACGAGACGCAAGCCGCGGAGATCATCGCCAAAGAATGGAGGATGCTCAACGGATCACTCGTTCCCGAGGATCAGGCGTCCTACTGGGCCTCGCAGTTCTTCCGCTGCATGCGGTTCGAACCGATACCGATCTGGATGCCACCGAAGCCAAAAAAGCGACCGGAACGACCGACGGCAGAGCGATTGCGTCGTTTCATTGGGTTGGAGACGGATTGGGTGCGAGCGACGGAATAGATCAATCCTCCAACGCCTTCTTCAGGTACGCATCGTCTTTCTCCACGTGAGAGTAGATTTTCGAAATCATCGAGCCGTCCGCGTGTCCCATGAGGGCTGCCAAGACCAGATGACCGTGCCCCTGCTTGAGCTTCCTGGTGGCCCACCCATGGCGCAGGGAGTAACAGAAGAGCCGCTTGCCAAGCTTATGTGAGAGCCGGTGGAACCTGTTACAAATGGCATACTTCGTCCACGGTTGACCCCGGCTATTCAAGAACAACTTCCCTGCCCTGCCCTCTCCCATCAGCCTAGTGACGGATTCCAGTGAGACGCCTTGCAGGTAGATGACCCGCTTGGCCCGCTTGCCCTTCGACTCCTCGGCCGGGAACACGATGCGCTCCGAGTCGAGCTGGACGTGCCTCGGCTCGATGTGCCTGGCCTCCTGCGGCCGGCATCCCGTGAGCCAGACGAAGAGGAAGAAGTCGCGGAACGGGTCGCCTTCGCGTAGCTCGGCCAGGATCGTTTGGAAATCCTCCGGCGTCATGAACACCTCGCGACGCTTCGCTGGCGGCTTCTTGATCTTCTTGACAGGATTGGCCGAAACATACCCGAGCTCTTCGGCCCAGTTGAACGCCCGCTGGACGGCGACGATCGCACCGCGCCGATAGTTGTCGCCCCAGGTTTCATGCGAGTCGACCCACTCGACGATGTGGTAGGGCTTCAGATCCATCGCATGCATCTCGGCCTGGTCGCCCAGGTGGTCGAGAAAACCATGCAAATGACCCCCGTACCACTCGCACGTCCTCGGCGACCGGTGCTTGCGGTTCCAGTCGAGAAACTTGTGGAGAATGGCGCTGACAGTGGGTTCCATGAGGGTAGCTTGCGCGCGCTTTGAAAGTTTGCGCAAGCAGAAAATGCATCACTGAAAATAATGCTTGCAATGTACGCCAAAACGCTCTACAGCTTACTCATTAACGAGCGAATGCAGGGAATACGATATGACCCCAATCGAAAGATTACAGAAACAGATCGACGACGTTGGTGGAATAAGGAGGGCCGCCGCCCAGTTGGGGATCAGCCCCAGTTATCTGTCAGACCTGATGAATGGTAAGCGGGGTGTGTCCGTTGCCTTGGCTGAGCGCGCGGAGGAAAAAATGGGGATCAAGGCCCTCGACCTCTTGAAATGGCAGGCTGCCGAGGATTGGCGGCTCTATCAGGAGCGGAAAAGAAAGCAAAACGAAAGGCAATGGAGCAAATAATGATCTTCAAAAACCAAAACGGCTATCACACTTTTGCTGAGTTTCATTGCGATACAGTAATTGTCGAGGCCGCGATGACAAAGATTCAGGAAGGGGTCATCGCAATCGATCAGCATTACGCAAATGTCGATCCTGAGCAACATGCAAAGCTTTTGGCGATGGCAAGCACATTAATGACAATGTTGGAGGACGAATAACATGAAAGCAGCCCACGCAATATCGATGGCAATTATTTGGATTGCAAGTGCAGTCGGCGCGGTTCTCTTGAAGGAGCCGAACATCTTCTGGGCGCCGGCCGTTGCAACGCTCGCATGGTTGGATCGGCCATGGGACAAGCAGAAGGAAGATTAACCGCGAAAGAATCCAGTACACAAGGGTAACGAGGAAGAGAGGTGATATGGGAACGGACATACATGCAGCCTATGTTCCGCACATCCGCCCTTCATTTTCTCTGAATTTCTTTCGCCTGTACTCGCGATCGGTGCACTCAACGAAGACTCGCCGTGCCAGCCTTCGGCGGGCGCTGTCCCTATGGACCGTG
>NZ_JBTYIP020000019.1:0-205879 GCF_054877945.1 Singulisphaera rosea
GGTGGCGATCGCCCGAAGGCGGCTTCAGAGCCTCAGTTGGTTCATGAAGTGCCTGAAGGAACCCCTCTCTCGGCTCGCCAATCGCCAGGACGATTGCCGGGGAGCGTTCTTCGAATCGCGCTTCAAATGCGTCGGAATCCTCGATGAGGAGTCGCTCCTGGCGACCTGTGCTTACATCGACCTCAACCCGGTCGCGGCGGGAGTCGTCGACGTCCCCGAGGCGAGCCCGCACACGTCGATCAAGGTGCGGGTCGACCACGTCAAGGACCAGGAGCGGTGCGAAGACCTCGAGGCATCACGCCAAGGCAGCGTGGCCGGTTCGGACGCGTCGTCAGGGCTTGAGGAGTTCCTCTGGCTGTGCCCGGTCGAGGATCGTCGCCCGTTGGATTCGACCCGGGAAGGAATGCTGGAAGGGTTCCCGCTGGGGAGCTACTTGCTCCTGGTCGATTACACCTCCCGGCTCTTCCGGGAGGGTAAGGCGACGGTGGCCCGCGAGGTATCCGAGATCCTCGATCGGTTGGGTTCGAGCGCGGAGACCTGGCAAGAACGGCTGGAGGGGTTGAGGAAGGGTCGGCTTCTCGGGCGATTCCTGGCGTCGAGCCGGTCTCGTCTCGAGGAAGTCGCGGCTCGTCTGGGCCTGGGTCGGGTGGCGAATCTCAACGGCTGCCCTGCCATCTGAGGGCCGGACTGAGGCCGAGGGCGACCCGTCTCATCGTCGGTGCGGCCATGTCATGGGATCGCTGGATCCTCGGCGAAGGCGTCGCGTCGTCACGGGCGTCGGACCCCCGAACGGCGGAGCATATGACCCGAGGTACACTCCACTCAGTAGGTTCGTAAATCGCCCCGGCTGGCTCCGGGGTTTTCGTTGGTAGGACGTTTGCATTGCATGTCCTTTCCTTTTCCTTTCCGTTGGTAGGACGTTTGCATTGCATGTCCTTTCCTCTTTCCAGTCAGTAGGTTCGTAAATCGCCCCGGCTGGCTCCGGGGTTTTCGTTGGTAGGACGTTTGTTTTGCATGTCCTTTCCTTTCCCCATGTCCTTTCCTTTCTTTGCATGTCCTTTCCTTTCTAGGTCGTGGCGGATCTCGTCGTGAGGCCTGGGGTGGATTTCCTCACATCGACCAAGGAACGATCGGTGCGAGGCTCGCCCGATAGAGACTGGTCTGAGCTGCCATGGGCTATGTACGCTGAGGGTTGAATTACGTTCGAGCCCTGCATAGTCCAGGCGAGCCAGGAGGCGATGAATGCGACGAATGAGAATGTTGGGAGTCGTTGCGGTGGGATTGCTGGCGGGCGGGTTCGCCGGCGCCAAGGAACCGGCCGCGGTGCCGGGTGCTTCGAAGGGGCTCAGCAACTCGGTCGGCATGACGTTCGTATCGATCCCCGCGGGAGAGTTCCTGATGGGCTCGTCCGCTTCGGAACAGGATGCGGAATTCTTCGAGAAGCCCCAGCATCGGGTGCGGATCACGCGACCGTTTCACCTGGGCGTGACCGAGGTCACTCAGGGCCAGTACCGGGCCGTGACGGGGCAGAACCCAAGTCAATTCAAAGGGTCGGACGACTTGCCGGTGGAAAACGTCTCCTGGGAAGACGCGGTCGCGTTTTGCAAGATGCTGAACGAGCGCGAGAAGGCGCAGTTGGGGGGCGATTACTATCGGCTGCCGACCGAGGCGGAGTGGGAGTATGCCTGCCGGGCGGGGAGCACGAAGCGATACTCCTTCGGGGATGACGAGGCAGGGCTGGGCGAGTTTGCCTGGTTCGAGGCGAATTCCAAAGGGAAGACCCACCCGGTCGGTGAGAAGCGGCCGAACGCCTTCGGACTGAACGACATGTTCGGAAACGTCTGGGAATGGTGCCAGGATTGGTACGACGAGGATTACTACGGCCAGTCGGGCAACGCGGACCCGCTCGGTCCCCCACGCGCCGCGTTCCGGGTCGACCGGGGCGGAGGCTGGGGCAGTACCGCGCGGCTCTGCCAGTCGGCGAACCGCGGCAGGATCACACCGGGCGACCGGAGTGACCGCCTGGGCTTCCGCGTGGCCCGAGTCCGGTCCGGGCGGTAGAGGCAGGTGTTCGGTTCTCGGCGAGCTCGCGAGGAAGAGGGGGAGGATTCACCACGAAGGCACCAAGGACACAAAGAGGAATCAAGAATTGATCGGTCTTTGAATTCCTTTGTGATCTTTGTGCCTTCGTGGTGAACCCTCCCCCCGCATTTGAACCCGACCTTTCGCTTGCGCCCTGCCCGACCATTGATCGCTTCGAACGAGAAACGCCCGGGTCGGAAGGTCCGGCCCGGGCGTCAGATGTTGGCGAGTCGGGGTCGAGGGCGACGCTCAGGCGGCGCGACGACGGCGACGGAGGCCGTGGACGAGGCCGCCGAGGCCCAGGATCGACGCGAGGGCGATCGAGGAGGGCTCGGGGACGACGACGTTGCCGCCGAACGGGTAGTTGTGGGTCTCGACGTGGCTGTCGGTCAGCGACTTGCCGATCAAGGTGCCGTCGATGTGGCTGTAGCCGAAGTTCAGGTCGGCGTTCGGGGCCAGGACGCTGCCGTAGATCGCGACGTTGCTGTTGGTGATGCTCGTCGCTTCTTTGAAGTTGAAGAGGATGTTGTTGATCTGGGAGTTCGCCTCGGAGCTCGACCCGTTGACGTACATCTGGAAGTTCGCCAGCGAGGCGGAGGTGCCGGCGACGTTGATGATCACGGTCGAGCCGTTCGGGGAGACGATGTTGAGGCCGTTGCTGTTCGCGCTGGCGAACTGGGCGGCGGTCAGGTTGAAGACGTTCTGGGTGGAGCTCGTCCCGGTCAGGGTGAGGCCGAGGTTACCCTGGGTGACCGTGCCGTTCGAGCCGAGTTGGGAGAGCGAGTTCGACAGCGCGGTGAGCTGGGTCGCGGCGGTGTTGAAGTTGATCGGGGTGTCGTTGGTGGTGGTCCCGGTGACGTTCACGCCGGACAGGCTCTTGGTCGTCCCGTAGTGGAGGTCGCCACTGACCGTGCCATTCGTATACGAGACGCTCCCGCCGACGACGAGGGCGTTGGCCGCGGGCGAGCTCAGGCTGGAGGCCACGCTATAGCTGCTGAAGGTGGCGTTCCCACCGACAGCGACCCGGCCCTGGGAATCCGTGTTCGTGTTGTTGGCGTCGCCGAGGATGAAGAGGTTGTAGTCCTGGGCGGGCCCGAGCCCCGTGGCGGCCTGGGCCGTCTGGCCCGCACCGATCAGGGCCGCGGCCCCGACGCCGGCGATGACGAGAGCACGGAAAGCTCGGCTCGAAGTCCGGGCGATGTTTTTCGTAACACCGGTGACGACCGCGAAGCCTTCGTTTAAAATGGCCACCTAGTCTGACTCCTCAAAAATGGTACGGGGGGCAGGCGAACACGGGGCCGGGGATGGTGATGACATCCTCGGCCCTTTCCTTGGGCTCTCCCGATCACGGAGCTCGAGGTGGTGATGACACCCCGGGCACCGCCTCCCGACTCTCGGATAGCTCGGCCGAGAATGGTGATGACATTCTCAGCCCTCAGCCTTCGAGGGCGACTGTCGGATCGACTCTCGGGATCCGCCGCAAACGATCAAAGAGGGGCTGTTAGGCCGCCAGCTCCCCGGGAGGTCATCCCCCGATCGGCCGGTTTTGGTATGCAGCCTTCAACTACTCTTTTGGGATCAATATATGTTGAATTAATTCCGGGTGCTGGCAAAATTCAAATCCACTCGTCTTGAGCACGACTCAGCGTTACGGGGGGTACTCTATCTGGTTATTCGCCGCCTCTGCAAGGATAGTTCAGGTGGAAGGCCTCTACTGGTGAAAAAAAAAGACACACGCGAGGCGATTTATTGTCTAGATTTCCCAGATCCTCTATCTTAAGGGTATCTAGGCCGTAACGACCGTATGACATGGGGAGTGGTAAGGATGAGCGGGTTTCGCCCGGGCTTGGTGTCCATCCCCTGTCAACGTCGAAGGGGACGATTCGCTGAAGCTTTGCCTCGGGATTCGGCCTTTTCTTGAAAACCGGGTTTCTGACGCAATGGACTTCGACCACCCTTCCCGGGATGTCGTCATCTTTTCGCTCAGAAACCCGATTTTAAGGAAAAACGAGGATTAGGGACAGGGGAGCTGTCGGCCACGAAGAGGCACTGGCTCATTGGCCTTTCCCGGGTGTCGGAAGGCGATGCCCACCCTACGAACGCTGGGCTGGGCAACTCTTTGGGGGATGTCGTCGTCTCTTGGGCCAGAAACCCGGTTATTAAGAAAAAACCGGGTTTCGGCAGAGAGGGAGTTGCCCGAGGGGGAGAACCCTCTGGGATATGAAGGGCCGACGGTCAACGGCCGACGGGCGAGCGGACGGGGACGTCGAGAACCTTGACGAGGAAGGCCCAGCGGTCGGCGGCTTCCTCGATGATCTTGGCGGTCGGCTTTCCGGCGCCGTGGCCGGCTTTGGTTTCGATCCGGATCAGGACCGGGTTGTCGCACGACTGGGCCGACTGCAAGGCCGCGGCGAACTTGAAGCTGTGGGCCGGGACGACGCGGTCGTCGTGGTCGGCGGTCGTGACGAGCGTCGGGGGGTAGCAGGTCCCGGCCTTGAGGTTATGCAAGGGGGAATAGGCCAGGAGGGACTTGAACAACTCGGGATCGTCGGACGAGCCGTAGTCGTCGACCCAGGCCCAGCCGATCGTGAATTTGTGGAACCGGAGCATGTCCATCACGCCGACCGCCGGCAGGGCCGCGCCGAAGAGGCTGGGACGCTGCGTGAGGCAGGCGCCGACGAGGAGGCCGCCGTTGGAGCCTCCCGAGATCGCGAGCTTCGGCGTACTCGTGTACTTGTGCTCGATCAGCCACTCGGCGGCGGCGATGAAGTCGTCGAAGACGTTCTGCTTCTTCGCCTTCGTCCCGGCCTTGTGCCACTCCTCGCCATATTCGCCGCCCCCGCGCAGGTTGGGCTGGGCGAAGACGCCCCCCATCTCCATCCAGACGAGGGTGCTCGCGCTGAAGGCGGGGGTCAGCGCGATGTTGAACCCGCCGTAGCCGTAGAGCAGGGTCGGGTTCTTGCCGTCGAGGGCGAGCCCCTTCTTGTGGCTGATGAACATCGGGACGCGGGTCCCGTCCTTGCTCGCGTAGAAGACCTGCGTGGTCTCATAAGCGTTGGGGTCGAACGCGAGCTTGGGCGAGCGGAAGATCTCGCTCTTTCCTTCGGCGATGTTGTAGCGATAGATCGTCGCGGGACGGTTGAACGAGGCAAACCCGTAGAAAGTTTCGAGGTCGGAACGCTTGCCGCCGAAGCCGCTGGCCGTCCCGAGCCCGGGCAGTTCAACCTCGCGCTCGGGCTTCCCGTCGAGCCCGAAGACCTTGACCTGGGTGTGTGCGTCTTTCAGGTACGACGCGAGGAACCGGTCGCCGACCACCGCGACCCCGCCGAGGGTCTCGCCCGACTGGGGGATGATCTCCTTCCAGTTCTCGGCCTTGGGTTGGCGCGTGTCGATGGCGATCACTCGCCCCCGGGGCGCGTCCCGGTCGGTCTTGAACCAGAAGACCGGGCCGTCGTTTTCAATGAACGAATATTCATGATCGAAGTTATCGATCAGTTCGACGATCGGGGCGTCGGGCGTGCCGAGGGCCTTGTAGAGGATGCGGTATTTGTCGTCGGTCCCCTTGGCGACGGTGATGATGAGGTATTTGCCGTCGTCGGTGACGCTGCCGTGGAACTCCCACTCTTTCTGGTCGGGGCGTTCGTAGACGAGCGTGTCGTCGGCCTGGGGGGTGCCGAGGCGGTGGAAGTAGAGCTTCTGGTAGTAGTTGACCCCCTTGAGGTCTTCGCCGGGCTTGGGCTCGGGGAACCGGCTATAGTAGAAACCGCTCCGGTCCTTGGCCCACGAGGCACCCGAGAACTTGATCCACTTCAGATGGTCGTCCCGGTCCTTTCCGGACCCGACGTCGCGGACGCGCCACTCCTGCCAGTCGGAGCCGGCCTTGGCGAGGCCGTAGGCGAGCAGGGAGCCGTCGTCGCTGATCGAGGTCCCGGCCAGGGCGACGGTCCCGTCGGGGGAGAGGGTGTTGGGATCGAGCAGGACGTTCGGCTCGGCGTCGAGGCTCGGCACCGTGTAGAGCACGGCCTGGTTCTGGAGCCCGCTGTTTCGAGTGAAGAAGTAGCGGCCTCCTTCGCGATACGGCACGCCGAACTTCTCGTAATTCCAGAGCTCGGTCAGTCGGGCTCGGATCGGCTCGCGGGCCGGGATCGCGTCGAGGAATGCCGCGGTGACCTTGTTCTCGGCCTCGACCCAGGCACGGGTCGGCTCGGAGTCGGGGTCCTCGAGCGGTCGGTAGACGTCGGCGACCTTGGTACCGTGGTAGTCGTCGAGGGTCTCGGACCGGGGGGCCTCGGGATATCGGCTTCGGTTCAGGTCCCCGGCCGAAGCGCCGGGGGGATTGGCAAGGCTCATGACCAGGGCGGCTCCGGCGACTCCCGCCTTAAAATGTGGACGCATCGTCGAATTCCCCATCCCACCCGGGCCTTCGGCGCCCCGCGGGCGCCCCAGTGCGGGCCGGGTTTCCCCGCGTCCGCCGGGCTCGAGTCTCTCCGGTCGTCCTCGTCCCCGAACTGGCCGTCATCCTCGCCACGCTCGGGGCCTTCCGGCCGACCTTACTCCGTACGACGTTCCCACCGGGCCCGCCGCCATGCCGGCCCGGTTCGAGGGCTGGTGATCTCGGGCCGCCACGACTCTCGTGGTCGGCGCATCCCTCAACCAATCCCCAGAATGCGCCGACGGGACCCGAGACGCAAGCCGGATCGGCCCCGATCCTCAGGTCCGCTTGCAGGCCCGCGCCCACAGCCGGTCCCGAAGCGCAAGCTCCTGACTCGAATCATCGCCGACTCCCTGTTACTTCGCCAAGCCTTGTTTTTGGGGGTGGGCCGTGCCAGCTTTCGTTTCCCGGTATCAACGCGGCCCGAGGGATCCCCCCGGTCTAGGCGGGGCAATCATGCCCCGCTCTTTCTGCGGTAGTCGCTGCGAAATCCGCGGGGCAAGAGTGCCCTGCCTACCGGGGGGAAAATTTTTATGCGAATGACGTTTTACACACGACCTCGACTTGTCGCGTGGACGCAGCACCAACTTGAATTCCCGGATCTCTCGGGAGAGAACTTGTGTGCGTGTCGTCTTCGTCTCGATGTCGTCGACGATTCCGCAGGCGCTGAGGTCCGACGACGAGTCGTCGACGTTGATCCTCGCAGGAGCCCGGTTTTCCGGAGAATGCCGAGGGTCTCTCAATGCGCCAGCGGGTGGATCACCGTTCGGAATTGAGGGACATAATTCATCCGACGACGCTTCATGTTCATAGCGAGACTTGGGACTTGGCGGTGGGCGGTCCGGTAAGGATCCTGTGGCCCGCGAGGGCGGGCTCCTTTTGTGGGAGGATGGTCCGGACGAGTCTCGGTGCGTGGTTTGCGTGACCCATCCCTCGGAACGTGTCAGAGGCTCGAAAAATCCGGACCCTGGCATGGGTCTCTTGTTTTGACGCGTGAAGGCTTGTATACTCGGTATTGTTTGATGTGTGGGCCGAGGCCACGTTTCGAGGTGCTGAATGGTGGGCTTGCGCGGGGAATCGTCGCGGGGGGACGAGGCCGTAGGGCTGCGGATCCGGGCGGCCGTCGCGGGCTCGCCGGAAGACCTGGGCGCGTTGCTCCAGGGGAGTCGGCAGTACCTGCTCGCGGTGGCCAATCACGCGCTCGGTCCGGACCTCCTGTCCAAGGCGGGGGCGTCGGATGCGGTGCAGGAGACATTCCTCGAGGCGCAGCGGCATATCGTCGACTTCCGAGGCCAGACCGAGGGCGAGCTCCTCGCGTGGCTGCGCCGGATCCTCGAGTGTCGGTTGGCGAACCTCCGCAGGCGGTATCACAAGACGGAGAAGCGCTCCACCGACCGCGAAGTGGGGTTTGCGCTCGAGACGGTCGGGGTGAGCGTCGATTCGACGCCGATGGATCGCGCCATGGCGAACGAACTGGCCGGGGCGATCGATCAAGCCCTGGGCCGACTGCCCGAGCGTTATCGCCTGACGGTCCAATGGCGGCATCAGGATCGGATTTCGTTCACGGAGATCGGCGAGAGGCTGGGATGCTCCGCGGACGCGGCCCGCAAGCTCTGGAGCCGTGCGGTCCTGCGTCTCAGGGATGAGCTCGGCGCCCTCTCATGACCGCTCCGAGCGGAGAGGAGAGTCCGGACGAGGACCGTTTGTCGGAGGCGATGGCGGCCTACGACGAGGCCCTGGCGGCCGGGGAGGACGATGCCGACCTCGTCGGAGGCGTTCCGGGGTCGGATGATCCGGCATTCCAGTCCGAGCTGCGCAAGGCGGAGGGATTCCTCTGGCTGCTGCACCAGGTCTGGCCGCCGTCCGACCGCGATGCCGTCGCCTCGGCTTCGAATGCGGGACCGGCGAGAACCGACCTGGGGCCGGCCGAGGATGGCCTGTCCGCGGGGCCGTCTTCGCCCGAGTCGGGGAGGACGCGGTTCGGCCGGTTCCTCATCGTCCGGACGGTAGGTCGAGGAGGGTTCGGGATCGTCTTCAAGGCGTGGGACCCCGCCATGCGGCGGATGATTGCGCTGAAGCTCCCCCAACCGGAGGCGTTGCTCTCCCCCGAGGTCCGCAAGCAGTTCGTGCGAGAGGCCCAGGCGGCCGCGGGGCTCGACCACCCGAACATCGTCCCCGTCTTCGAAGTCGGCGAGGTGGGGGCGATCAGCTACATCGCCTCGGCCTATTGTGAAGGGCCGACATTGGCCGAATGGCTGGCGGCCCGCGAGGGGCCGATCGACGCCCTCGAGGCGGCTCGGTTCCTGTGCGAGGTGGCCTGGGCCGTGGAGCATGCGCACGAACGAGGCGTGCTGCACCGCGACCTCAAGCCGAGCAACATCCTCCTGCAGGCGGCCCCCTCGGCGACGGCCGGGGGAGCGTCGAGAATGCTGCCCGATCTGGTGCCGAGGGTCGCCGACTTCAGTCTGGCGAAGGTCCTCGACCTGGGGGGAGAGCCGTCGCGGAGCGGAATCCCGATCGGTTCGCCGCCCTACATGGCGCCCGAGCAGGCCGAGGGGCGGAACCGGGCGATCGGCCCGTCGACCGACGTGTACGCCCTGGGCTGCATCCTCTACGAGCTGCTCTGCGGGCGGCCTCCGTTCGTCGGCGAGTCGACGATGGAGACGTTGCGGCTGGTCCTCGGCAACGACCCGGTTTTGCCCCGCCGTCGACGCCGCGAGATTCCTCCCGACCTCGAGAGCATCTGTCTGAGGTGTTTGGAGAAGGCCTCGGAAGCACGCTACCCGACCGCCCGAGACCTCGCCGAAGACCTGGGCCGTTTTGCCGAGGGCCTGCCGACCCTGGCACGTCCCCCGGGCCGTTGGGGACGGGCTCGGCGTTGGGGACGACGGCACCCGACGTCGGTCGCGTTGGTGTCGGCGGTCTTGGTGCTGCTCGCCCTCCTCGGCGGTGCCATCCGCTGGAACGCGGCGAGGCTCGATCACATCCAGGGCGAGTCGAACCGGCTCGCCGTCGAGGAGCGTCGCCAACGCGACCGGGAGGCCCGCAGTCTACGCTACGTCGCCGATATCCGACACGCGGCGCTCCTCGCTCGCAGCTACCAGGCCGCCTCGTGCCTCGAGGTCCTCGGTCGCCAGAGGCCAGGCCCCGGCGAGGAGGACTTGCGATCGTTCGTCTGGGACTACCTGACGAAGCTCTGCCACGGCGAACGGCAAAAGTGGGAAGGTCATCGTGGCGAGGTCTATCGCGCCGAGTTTTCGCCCGATGGCCGTAGCGTGGCGAGTTGTGGTGAGGACGGCTCGGTGCGGCTCTGGGACGTCCAAACCGGCGGTTGTGTCGCCGAACTGCGACCTCGAGGGGGGGCCACGGAGGTCAACTGGGTCACCTATTCGCCCGACGGTCAGACCCTGGCCACGACCGACGACTCGGGGGTTGTACGACTCTGGGATGTGCAAACTCGGCTCGAGAAACGCTCGATGGCCGCCCACCAGGGGGACGCGGTGATCGTCCGATTCACGCCGGATGGCCGACGACTTGTTTCTTGCGGGCGATCGGGGAACGTCAAGGTCTGGGATCCTTCGGATGAGCGGCCGATCGTCTCCTTCGAAACGCTGCGGAATTCCCTGGCGGAGAGCATGGACCTGTCCCCCGACGGACGGCTCGTGGCCGTCGTCGGCCAGCATGCGACCGAGGCGGGCCTCTGGGATCTGGCGAGCGGGGCGCATGTCGTGACCCTTCAGGCCGCGGGAAAATCTGCCGTGATGGACGTGGATTTCTCGCCCGACGGGAAGACCGTGGCGACCACGTCAAGCGACCGGATCGTCCGGCTCCACGACGTCGGCGACGGTCGAGTCCTCCGCCAGTTCGTGGGGCACTCGGTCCGGGTCAACTCGTCGGCCTTCTCGCCCGACGGGCGGCTCCTGGTCGCGGTCGGCGACGATTGCACGATCCGGTTCTGGGACGTCGCCACCGGCGCGGATCGCGGCGTCGCGGTCGGTCACGAGTCGGGGATCTGGTCGTCGGACTTCTCGCCGGACGGCAAGACCCTGGTCACCGGCGGCCGAGATCGCATGGTCATGTTCTGGGATGTCGACGTCCCGCGCGACCGTCGGGATGTCCCCGTCCGTACCGGCCTCGCTGCCGTGTCCTACTCGTCCGACGGCCGGACGCTGGCGACCCTTGAGGGCGACGGCACGCTTTCCACCTGGGACGTTTCCGACGGCGCGTCCAGGACGTCGACGAGGCTCGAGACGTCGGAGACGGTCGAGTCGGCGGCGTTCTCCCTCGATGGTGCGACCCTCGCCGTCTGCGACGCGAAAGGGGGCGTGACCTTCTGGGATCGGGAGGGGCATCCGATCGCTCCTCCGAGCCGGCGCGATTCCTTGGTCGGCAGGATCTCCCTCTCGCCCGACGGCCGTTCCTTCGCGTTCCACGGCCAGGTCGCTCCGATCCGAGACGTCGCGACCGGTCGGGAGACTCGCGAGCCGGGGGCCGAGGCCTTCTTCGCCTTCACCGGTCGAGGGGCCGTGCTGACGCAGGACCCGGATTTGGTCCTGAGACTCTATGGCCGAGAGTTCGACCATTTGCGTGCCACGAGCCCTCGCCTGACTCGGATCCCCGAGCTGTTGGCGAGCACGGACGACGCCACCGTCCTGGCCTTGTCGTACGCGGGGAGCCGAGAGATCTCCCTGAGGAACCCGTCCACCCTGGTCGAGAGCGCCCCTCTGACCGGGCATCAGCACGACGTCCTGGCCTTGGCGCTCTCGCCCGACGGGAAAACCCTCGCCTCGGGCGACCGAGGCGGCCTGCTCAAGCTCTGGGACGTCGCCACTCGCGAGGAACTGCTGACGGTCGAAGGCCCACCGGGTCTGGTGCGTTTCCTGGTCTTCTCCCCCGATGGCCTGTCCCTGGCCGTCGCCTGGGACCTGCCGGCCCTCTCCCTCTACAACGCCGCCCCCCGTCGCCTGCCGCCCTGATCGCTCGACCTGGTAGGGGCACCTCCATGCCGTTACTGCGACCGGATCAATAAACGTCCCGAGAGTAACGCCTCGCGGCCTTGAGCCCCGCGACGTAAGTCGCCGCGGCCTCGTCGCCCCTGGAACCATGGTCGCGGATGAGGGTACGGAGGGCGCGGTCGACGTCGGCGGCCATATGCTTGGCGTCGCCGCAGACGTAGAGGTGGGCCCCGGCCTCGAGCCAGTGGAAGAGCTCGGCGCCGTGCTCGAGGAGGCGGTGTTGGACGTAGATTTTCTCGTCTTGGTCTCGGCTGAAGGCGGTGTCGAGGCGGGTGAGCACGCCTCGGCGGAGGAAGTCGGCCAGTTCGTCTTCATAGAGGAAGTCGAACGCCCCGCGCTGGTCGCCGTAGAAGAGCCAGGCTTGGCCGGTCGCGCCGAGGGCGTCGCGCTCGTGGAGGAAGGCCCGGAAGGGGGCGATGCCGGTCCCCGGTCCGACCATGATGATCGGTGTGTTCGGGTCTTCGGGTAGGGTGAAGCCGTGGGACTTCTGGACGAAGACCCGGAGCGGCGCCCCGGGCGCGACCCGGTCGGCGAGCATCGTCGACGCGACCCCCTTTCTCGTGCGGCTTTGATGCTTGTATGAGACGCGACGGACGGTCAAATGGACCTGGCCGGCGTGCTGCCTGGGGGAACTCGAGATCGAGTAGAGGCGGGGCTGGAGCGGGTTCAGAGTCGCGACGAAGTCGGCCGGACTCGGCCTGGCCGAGGGGAAACGGCGGAGGATGTCGAGCACGTCGAGCCCGAGGGTCGACGCGTCGTCGTCCAGCAAGGCCCTGACTGCCTCGACGTCCGCGACATCCGCGGCCGACTCGGCGAGGCGGGCGAGGAGGTCTTCGGTCATCTCATTGAGACAGTGCCGACGGATCAGGGCCTCTCGGAGCGGAAGGACCTGGCCGTCCGCGGCGGTAACCGGCTCGTCGCCCGAAGCCCCCAACTCGGCGATCAACTCCGCGACGAGCTCCGGGCAGTTCTCGGGGTAGACGCCGAGGGAGTCGCCGACGCGGTAGGTCGGGCCGCCTTTGAGGTCGATCTCGACATGCCGGGTCTCTTTTTCCGAGCCCGGACGGTTCAGGACCTCCGTCCGAAGGAGGCTTGCCGTGAACGGGTTCTGGCGTGAGTATGTTTCGCCAGCGACGACCGAGGTGACGGCCGCCCCTTTCGAGGCTGTCACGTTCGGGGCCGGCCGATCTTCCTTGACGATCCGCTTCAGGGCCCGTGCGGTCTCGGTGCCGCCGGGGGTGCAGAGGCCCAGGCTCGACTCCTTCCCCTGGGCGATGGCTTCGGCATAGGTCCGGCAGACGTAGCCGCAGGACCCGCAATCGAGCTGCGCCATCGCGGCCATCAGCCGGCTCGTCGATGTCTTCCCCTCGGCCAGCCTGAGCCGCTCGTCGAGCGGCAGGGACGGGTCGTGCCAGGGCTCTGGCTCGGCGACGATGGGGGAGGGGGCTGGTGCGTCGGGTGCCGGCGACGCGGCCGAGCCCTGGAGGCCGATCCAGCCCGCGAGGAAGCCGTTGAGCCAGGCACGCTGTTCCGCGTTGAAGGGGGCCGACTCGGGGATCAAGGGGATGACGTCCATCGGGGGACCCTCACGCGGGTTGGAGGAAGGGGGCTGGCTCGTCGAAGGCCGGACGGTCGTCGAGCTGGGGGTTCGAGGTGGCCAGTCTTCGGAGCGTGTCGAGGTCGTGCCGTCGAGCGAAACTCGCGAACGATTCGCCTGGGCCTCCGCGGAGGGCGAGGTATCCGCGCAGGAGACGCTCGACGGTCGGGGGGACGTCTTCGAATGGGAGCGAATCGAGGAGGCGTCGCCCGATCCCTTGCTCGACGCCCCAACCGCCACCGACGCACAGGTGGTAGCCGTCCACCATCGCTTCGCCGACTTCCACCTTGGTCCCCTCGAGCCCGATGTCGCCGATGTAGTGCTGGGCGCAGGAGTGATGACAACCGGTCAGGTGGATGTTGATCGGACGGTCGAGGGTCAGGCGGTCTTCGAGGTAGTCGGCCAGGAGCAGGGCCTGCCCTTTGGTGTCGGCCCCGGCATATTTGCACCCGGCGCTCCCCGTGCAGGCGACCAGACCGCTGCGGACGCTCGACGCGTCCCAGTCGAGCCCGAGCGCCTCGATGGCGATCCGGGCGGCCTCCATGTCCGACTCGCGGATGTCGGGGATGAGGAGGTTCTGCCAGACCGTCAGGCGGATCGTGCCGGAGCCGAAGCGGTCGGCGACGTCCGCGAGGCCTCGGGCCTGCTCGACCGTCAGACGGCCCACGGGGAGGACGAGACCGACGTAGCAGCGCCCGGCCTGGGCCTGGGGATGGAAGCCGACGTGCGCCCAGCGATCGTCGGGGGTCGGCGGGTCGCAACGCTCGAGGGCGACGCGGCGGAGCGGGGCGCCGTGCTCGCGCTCGACCTCGTCGAGGAATTTCGGGAAGCCCCAGGAATCGAGGACGTACTTGAGCCTCGCCTTCTTCCGGTCGGTCCGATCGCCGCTCCGGATGAAGACCCGGACGATCGCCGAGGCGACCGCGACGCATTCGTCGGGGCGGAGCAGCACCCCCGTGTCGCGTGCGAAGTCCTTGTGCCCGGTGATGCCTCCGAGGCTCAGGCGGAAGTAGACACCGGCCGGGAGGTCGTCGCCGGCGTCCTCGAGGGAAACGCGCACGGCCTTGAAGCCGATGTCGTTCGTGTCGTCCAGGCTCGAGACGAGGCCGCCGCCGTCGAAGGCTATGTTGAATTTCCGGGGGAGGCCGTAGAGTTCGCGATGATTCAGGATGTGGTGGTGCATCGCCCTGGCCAGGGGCAGGGTCTCGATCAACTCCTTGGGGTCGAACCCGCTCGTCGGGCTGGCGGTGACGTTCCGGATGTTGTCGGCGCCCGCCCCTTTGCTCAAGATCCCGAGGTCGGCGAGGGCCGTGAGGACCTCGGGGGCGTCGCCCGCGGCGATCTCGCGAATCTGGAGGTTCGCCCGAGTCGTGATGTCGACGTGGCCGCCGCCGAGGCGCCTGGCGATGTCGGCCACGCCCCGGAACTGCCAGGAGCTGAGGTGTCCGCCGGCGATCCGGAGCCGACACATGAACGAGTCCTGCGCCGGGGCGACGAAGAAGAGGCCGGAGTACTTGTAGAGGAAGACGTCGGTCCCCTTCGGGAAGCGGCCTGCGTGGGCGTTCGCGTGCATCTCGTCCCAGAGGGCGAAGGGATCTTTGTCCCGTTTCGCCGTCTCCTCGTTCGTCAGGGTCTTCCCCTCGGCGAGCTGTCGATCCTGCGCGTCGAGTTGGAGCGCGTCCGGCCCGGGGCGTCGGGGGCCGACCTGGACGCTCACCCCGGGGACCGAGCCGCTCCCGGACACGATCGGCAAGCCTCGGACGGCCCGGGCGACGTCGGCGCCCATCGCGAATCCCTGGAGGTAGTTTTTTTGCGCCTCGGTCAGGCCGTTCGGGTCGGGCATGGGTACGGGCCTCGGAATGATTTTTTCGGTTTATATGATTTTGTATGATCCGATTGCCATTAGGCGGGCATGGCGACGAGCTCCGGGCGGTGCCGGCGTTGTTCGGCGGCCTGCTCGAAGGCGAGCGCGGCCTCGGACTCGTCGGCGGTGGAGAAGCGGACGGTCAGGGCGAGGAAGGACGATGCCGTGACGAGGACCCCGAGGATCAACAGGGCCGTCGGCCAGGGGAGGCTGCCTCGGAACAAGAACCCGGCGGCGACGGCCGCCGCGTTGCCGCCGGCGCCCACGATCCCGGCGACGGAGCCGAGGCACTCGCGGTTGACGAAGGGGACGATGGCGTAAGTCGCCCCCTCGGACATTTTCATGAACACACCGAAAACCAACATCGTCGGGAGGGCGAACGCCAGGGTCGACATCCTCGAGAAGACCATGAGTGCGAGGCCCTCGACCAGGATCGCGAGGAAGAGCCAGGAGACCCGCCCGCGGAGCCCCCAACGTCCCCCGCAGCGATCGCTGACGAACCCGCCGAGCGTCCGGGCGAACAGGTGGAGGAGGCCGAGCGAACCGGCGGCCATCCCCGCGGCCCCGAGGCCCAGGCCGAAGTAGTCGCCGAAGTAGAGCGCGGCGATGTTGTCGATCGTCAGCTCGATGCCGAAGCAGGCCCCGTAGAGGACGAACAGGACCCAAACCCGACGGTCGCGGGCCGCCCTGCCGAAGCTGCCGCGGGAGGCCCGGGCGGGCGGCAACTGCCCCGAGGCGCGGAGGTCGCGGAAATTACCGAGCGGGGTGTCCTGGGTCAGTCGATAATAGGCGACGCCGGTGAGGAGGCAGACGACTCCCGAGGCGAGCATCGCGGCCCGCCATCCCCGGTCATTCCCGAGCCCCGCCGTGCCGGCGAAGAACGCGAAGACCATCGGCATGGCCATCTGCGTGACGCCCCCTCCCATGTTGCCCCAGCCCGCCGTCGTCGCGTTGGCCGTGCCGATGCAGTTCGGGGCGAACATCATCGACGTGTGATACTGCGTGATCACGAACGCGGCCCCGATCGCGCCGATGGCGACGCGGAAGAACAGGAAGCTCCAGAAGTCGTGCGCCAGGCCGATCCCCATGACCGGGACCGCCCCGAGGATCAAGAGTCCGGTGTAGGCGAGGCGAGGTCCGATCAGGTCGCAGAGCCGTCCCACGGCCATTCGAGCGACCACGGTGATCGACACCGAGCCGATGATGCACCAGCCGACCTGATCCTTCGTCAGTCCCATCTCGTCCCGGACCACCGACATCAAAGGCGCGATCCCGAACCAGGCGAAGAAACAAAGGAAGAAGGCGAACCACGACATATGGAACGCTCGCATCGCCGGCGTCTTGAGGTCGAAGAGGGTGATTCGCGTGGCCTTGCCGTTCGGCTGCGTCATCGGCTCGAGGCTCCGGTGGGGCTGGTGTCGAGAGCGGTCTGGGAGGCGGGGCTTCTCTCGGCAAGGACCTCGGATCGGGCGGCCCTCGCGGGCACCACCTTGACCGCACAGGCCTTGTAAGACGGCTGTCGGGAATAAGGGTCGAATGAAGCGAACGTGAGTCGGTTGGTCGCCTCGTCGTGCATCGGCAGGAAGACGCAGCCCGGCGGGATCGTCGGTGCAACGAAGGCCTTGGCGTAGACGCGTCCCCGGCGCGACTCGATGACGACCCATTCCTCCGGTACAATCCCCAGGCGAGCCGCGTCGGCGGGTCCGATCTCGAGATGCGGCTGCGTCGGATAAAGCTTCCGGAGGACGTCCGACTTCGACGTCCTCGTTTGCGTGTGCCACTGCGAGGCGCTCCCGCGCCCGGTCAGGAGTATGAACGGGAACTTCTCGTCGATCGCCTCGGGGGGGGCGGCGGGTTTCTCGAACACGAACCGGGCCCGGCCGTCGGGGTGGAAGAATCGCCCGTCGGCGAAAAGCCGGCGCTGGGGGGCCGGGGCGGGGGAGCCGGCCGGGTGCGGCCACTGGATCCCCCTCGCCTCGTCGAGCTGGGCGTAGTCGGCGATGCCGGTGATGTCGCAAGGGCGTCCGGCCGAGAGGCGCTTGAGGATCTGGAAGACCGACTCGGGCGAGTCCCACCCCGCGAACATCGCCCCGCAGCCGAAGTAGTGGGCGACGAGCTGGAAGATCTGGAAGTCGCCGAGCGCCTGGCCGGGGGCCCGGCGGACCTTCTTGATCAGGCCGATCCTCCGCTCGGAGTTGATGAACGTCCCTTCCTTCTCGCCCCAGGCGGCGGCCGGGAGGAGGAGGTCCGCGGCCTGCGCGGTCTCGGTCGAGTGGTACATGTCCTGCACGACCAGGAAGTCGAGCCGGCCGAGCAACTCGCGGAGCCGCCCCTGGTGGATCCAGGAGTGGGCCGGGTTCGTCGCGACGACCCAGAGCCCTCGGATCGTCCCGTCCTCGATGCCCTGGACGATCTGGTCGTAGGCCCAGCTATTTCGCGAGGGGATCCGGCCTTCGGGGATCTCGAGGATCCCCGAGACCTCGGCCCGGTGGTCGGGGTCGGCGAAGTCCCGGCCGCCGAAGAGGCTCGCGGTGTTCGAGAAGAGGCGGGAGCCCATCGCGTTGCACTGGCCCGTGATCGAGTTCGCGCCGGTGCCGGGGCGGCCGATGTTGCCGGTCATGAGCGCGAGGTTGATGAGCGCCTGCGCGGTCCGCACCCCCTCGTGGCTCTGGTTCACCCCCATCGTCCACCAGAATGAGACCCGCTTCCCCTTGCGGATCCGCTCGGCCACGTCCTGGAGGATGTCGATCCCCATGCCGGTCTCATATCCGACACCACCCGGAGGGAATCGACGGACGAACGCGGCGAACTCGTCGAAGCCGGTCGTGTGGGCGTCGATGAACGTGCGGTCGATTGCGCCCGACTGGATCAAGAGGTTTGCAAGGCCGTAGAGTAAGACCAGGTCCGACTTGGGCTTGATCGGCAGGTGGAGCGTCGCGTTCATCGCCGTCTCGGTCCGACGCGGGTCGACGACGATGATCTCGGGCCGGTGCGGGTTGCGCATCACTCGTTCCCACATGATCGGGTGGGCGATGCACATGTTCGAGCCGATCAGGACGAGGCAATCCGACTCCTCGAGGTCCTGGTAGGTGTAAGGAGGGGCGTCGAAGCCGAACGCCTGCTTGTACGCGACGACGGCGGTCGCCATGCACTGGCGAGTATTCCCGTCCCCGTGGACCATCCCCATCCCGAACTTCCCGAGGGCCCCGAGCAACGCCAATTCCTCGGTCGGGAGCTGGCCCGTGCCCAGGAAGGCCACGGAGTCGTCCCCGTGCCGGGCCTGGATGGCCTTGATCCGCTCGACCATCGTCTCCAACGCGGTCTGCCAGTCGACTGGGTTCCGCCGCCCTTCGGCGTCGCGGAGGAGCGGGACCGTCGCCCGGTCGGCCGCGTCGAGCACGGTCAACGCCTCCCAGCCTTTGGGGCAGGCCATGCCCAGGTTCACCGGGTAGTCGCTCGACGGGGTCAGGTTCACCGCCTGGCCGTCGCGCAGGTGGATGTTCAGACTACAACCTGTGGAACAGTAGCCGCAGACCATCCCCGTGGTCGCGTCGGGCGCCTTGCCCGCGGGGACCTGGCCGAGCCCGAACCGACCGGGAGTGCGGAGCAGCTCCCGGGTCAGCCGGCCATCGTGTGCCCGGATCAAGGGCGAGAGGCGTCGCCGGAGGGTTTCGAGGAGGGATCCGAAAGTCATGGGAGCAGCCCTCCCGGCATCTTCGGCTTCACGACCGCAGCGAAGAAAAGGTATCTCTCGGCAACCTCGCCCCCGAGCAGCATCAGGAACGCTAGGATCGCCCCCGCCGCGACGGCGGGCCCGGGGAGCGACGTCCAGCCCAGGACCAGCGGGAAGGGGAGGACGAGCCCCCCGAGGATCCCCAGGGTGACCCGGATCGCGGAGGCCCGGGACAGGGGGCCCGTGATGAGGAGCGCGGAGCGCTTCAGGGGCGTGAGGCTCGGGTCCTCGAGGTGGCGTCGCAACGAGCCCTCGAACCGCAGCTTGGCGACCACGGCGACCATCAATCCGAGCCCGACCGTCCGGGCGACCATGGCCGAGGTGCCGTCGACCGCCGAGACGGCGAGCGTCAACGCGAGGCCGAGCACGAGGCCCGTCCCGGCGAACTTGGGCACGCCCAGCGTCGCCCTCCAGAACGGTCGGCGGACGACGTGGTAGACCATGACCGAGCAGGCCACCCCCAACGTCCCCGAGGCGACGACCCCCGCGCCGACGGCGAGCCGGAGGGCCGGGTAGGCGTCATAGAGCCAGGGGAGTGCGATCGTGAGGCCCGCGTGGGCCTTCGCCAGGCCGGCGAAGAGTCCGAACGCGGCGACCTCGCGGCTCAGCCACGAATGGCGGATCCCGATGATCGCGCGGAAGGCGAGGTGGGGACGGCCGAGGTGGCACGTGCTCGCGAACAGTCCGAGGAGACCGAATCCGAGGCAGGCTCCGATGCGGAGCGGGGAACCTTCGCCCGAGCCTGCCCAAACCAGCAGGTCGACGAGGAAGGCGCCGACCGAGAGCTGGGTCAGGACGAGCATGAGGACGAGCGGCCAGTGGGCGTGCTCGGGTTGGTTCCGGAAGTGGTCGCCGGGGCGGAGCGAGTCGGTCAGGGGGCGTGCGGAGAGGTAGCGGGTCGTCGGCCGGGTGTGGTCGGGGCCGGGTGCGGCGGTGAGGAATTCGCCCGCCTCGGCACGCTCGGCGACGTCGTCGCGGTCGACGACCCGGATCCGGATCGCCTCGTGCGGGCAGGCCTGGACGCACGCGGGGGCCTCGCCCACCGCGAGCCGGCCCGAGCACATGTCGCATTTGCGGACGATGCCCTTGCCCGCGTGGTATTTGGGGGCGTCGTAGGGGCAGGCGAGCGTGCAGTACTGGCAGCCGAAGCACTGGTCGTCGAGGTGCTTGACGATCCCCGTGACCGGATCTTTCTCGTACGCGTCGGTCGGGCAGGCCGCGAGGCAGGCGGGGTCGAGGCAGTGGTGGCACGACGACGTCACGTGCTGGAGGACCGGCAATCCCGACCGACCGCCGACGAGCAAGCCTACGTCGCGCCAGGCCTCCCCATCGTCGAGCCCGTTGAGCGTGTGGCAGGCCACCACACATGCTTTGCAGCCCGAGCAGCGGTCGAGGTCGACCTCGAAGGCGAGCTGCTGCCCCGGCCCCGGCGGCGAGGCGGGCAAGAGCGACGAGTAGAAACGACTCTGGAGCGGCCCGGCGCTTTCCCTGTGGAACTGGGCGAACCGCTCGACCGCCGACAGATTGCCCTGCGCCCCGAGCAGGTCCTCGATCATCGCCACGCCGTCGATCGCCGCCGACGCGAGGGACGTCTCCCCTCGATCCTGGGTTGTCCCGCGAGTTGGCGGCAGCAACGTCTCCATTCGGACTCCCTTTGGGGCTCAGTTCGTCGGAGTGAGTAATTTATGTTTTCAAGTAAGATTCATGTTTTTGTGGACGTCTCGCCCCGTCGATGCTCCTCATCCATCGCACCGATCGTGCCGCGATTTCAATGACCAGGACGGAACCCCTTCGAATCCTGCGGTGTGACGAAGCCATCGTTCGGATCCCCTCGCCGACCCTTCGGAAAACCGAAGGGTCGGCCGTCCTTTTCGCCGGGTTGCGGTCCTCGGGCGTGATCGCGAAACGGGCGATCTTGCATGAAATGGAGGCGGAGTCGGGCGGCTTGGTGGGCATCTCCCACCGGGTTTGCTCTCGAACTGTCGCGGATTGTTTTAGTGCTTGACAAACGTCGAAGAGCGAATACTATGGGGTGAAGTACTATTGTTCGTAGTAGAAAGGCGTGGCGCGAAGGAGGCAGGGATCCATGGCGAAGAAGTCGATCGACGACCTCGGCGACTTGCAGAAGGCGGTGATGGAAGCCGTCTGGGACAAGGGGGAGGTGACGGTGCAGCAGGTCCGCGACCTGCTCGATCGCGACCCGCCTCCTGCGTATACGACGGTGCTGTCGGTGATGCAGAAGTTGGAAAAGGCCGGGTGGCTGACCCATCGCGCGGAGGGACGCAGCTATGTCTACCGGTCGATCCAGAGTCGGGAGGAGGAAGGCTCGACCTCGCTCCGGGCCTTCATCCAGAAAGTGTTCCGCGGCGACCCGTTGCTGTTGTTCCAGCACCTGATCGACGACCGAGACCTGAGCGACCAGGACCTATCGGCCCTCAAGACGATGATCGACCAGCGGCGAAAGGAGCGGCGTGATGCTTGAGATGTCCCGCGGCGTCGGTGCGGTCCTCTGGGGGATCGCCTGGCAATCGTCCTTGTTCCTGGCCTTCGGCCTCGGGGCGAGCCTCGTGTGGAGGCGGCGGCCGGCTCGGGCCCATCGGGTACTCCTCCTGGCGATCGGCGCCAGTCTCGCGACCCCGCTGCTGGCCCTTGTGGTCGGGGCGTTCGGGTGGGGGATCTTGCGGGCGGAGCTCGAGCCGTCCGCTTCGCTTTCGCGATCCTCCTTCGAACGGAACGACTCGGTGATGCTTTCGCACTCGGCGACGGCCGACCGGCTCGCCGAACCGCAAGGAGGAGACATCGTCGTAAGCGATTCCCGAGATGGGACGGTCTTGCGACCTGGAGCAATGTCGGCCTCGGCCCCTTCGTTGAGCGGCGGGAGGGCCGTCCCCTGGCAGGTCTCGAAGTCGGGCCTGGCGCTCGGCTTGTGGGGGATGCTCAGCGGTCTGGCTCTGCTCCGTTTGGCGGTCTCGTGGCGGGCGGGTGTTCAACTTGTCCGTCGCGCCCGAGCGACCGAGGACGAGGGGCTCGAGGCCTCGGCGCGTTGGGCGGCGGAGAGGCTCGGGCTGGTGACTTCGGCCGAGGTCCTCGAGTCGGATGGGGTCGGTTGCCCGATGATCTGGTGTTGGGGAAGTCGACCTCGGCTGCTGATCCCGTCACGAGACGCCTTGGGGGTTGGCCCGTGCGACTGGCGCGGGGTGATGTGCCACGAGCTGGCCCACTGGAAGCGTCGGGACCATCTCGCCTCGCTTGCGGGCGAGCTGCTGGCCTGCGCCTTGCCCTGGAACCCGCTCGCCTGGTGGGCGAAGGGGGCCCTCCATCAGACGGGCGAGAAGGCGTGCGACGACTGGGTCCTGGCGGTCGGACAGTCGGCCACGAATTATGCGGAATCGTTGATCGGGCTCGTCCCCAGGCGTCGCCAGGCGTTCGCGCCGGCGGCGGTCACCAGTCGGGGCGGCCTGGTCTCACGCATCCGGCACATCCTCGAGGAGCGGCCGAGCAGCCCGATCACGGGGACGGCATGGACGGCCCTTGCCACGTCGACGGCGGTCCTGGCGGCTTCGGCGATCGCGTTGGCACAAGCGGGGCAGGCCGGCCCGGAGGCCGCGCCCGGGGCAAACGCCCCATCACAGAAGGCGGCCATGAACATGAAATCGACCGCCAAGGGGGTCGTACTCGGCCCGGACGGGAAACCTGCGGACGGGGCGAGTGTGTTCTGGTTGGGCGAGAGGAAGCCGGCGCTCGCGCTCGTCGCGATGCCGATGGAGGCCCGCAAAGACCCGAGTTGGCGCGACATGCTCCTGGCCGAAGGGAGGACCGACGCGCAGGGTCGGTTCCGTCTCGAAGCGGACCTCGGCGGGGAATTCCTCGGGGTCACCCAACTCGTGGTGGTCGCGCCGGGGGCGTCGATCTTCTCGCAGACGTTCCGGGCTGATCAAGGCGACGTGACGTTGTCTCTGGCGGCCGAGACTCCGGTCGAGGGCCGGATCCTCGGGTTGGAAGGCCTGCCCGTCGCCGGAGTGCGGGTCACTCTGAAGGACGTGATGAGTTCTGACGTCGAAGGGGTCCACCCGACGCAGGGGCAGGCGGATCAGGAAATGCCCGAATTCTGGCCGAAGCCGCAGGTCACGGATCGGGACGGCCGGTTCACCATGAAGGGCCTGGGCGAGGGACGTTGGGGGACGCTGACGCTCGAGCATCCGGATTATGCCGCCGACGAGGTCACCGTCGCACTCGGGATCCCGGCGAGCCCGGCGATGAAGGCCTTCGACATCGTGCCCGTCGGCAGGTCGTTCACGCACATCCTGGGGCCTCCCAGGCCGGTCCAGGGGCGGGTGACCGACAAGTCAACGGGCAGGCCGCTGGCGAATGTCACGATCGAGATGATCCCGATGCGCCAGCACGGCGGCAGCTCCTTCTTCGCGAAGACCGACGCGGAAGGGCACTACCGGGTCGCGGGCCATGATGGGCGGACCTACATCACCACGGCCTCGCCCGACCCGAGCCTGGGTTATCTGCGAGTCCAAAAATGGCAACAGGGATGGCCCTCGGGTGCCAAATTCCTCCCGCAGGACTTCGCGATCGAGAAGGGCAGGCTCCTCCACGGGACGGTCGTCGACTCCGCGAGCAAGGCACCGATCGCCGGCGCCAGCGTGGTGTATCAGCCCCGGCGGAGCAACCCCAACAACAAGAACGAGTATGATCTCCGCTCCCCTGTCCTCTGCGACGACCAAGGCCGGTTCACGATCACGGGACTGCCTGGCCCCGGCGCCCTCGTGGTCGAAGCCCCGCTCGTCGACGCGATCCGGGTCCCCCTGGAGGATAGCCCGCACGGGGTCGCGTACCCCCACGGATTCCTCCTGGTCGACGTACCCGAGGATGGCGAACAAGCTCCCGTCGAGGTGCCCGTGCGGCGGGGAGGTGTCGTCCTCCGCGCCAAGGTGTTCGACCCGGATGGCCGGCCTCTCGAGACGGTCGTCGCCAACGGCCCCGAGCTGTCGGCCGTCCAGAATTATGCAGGTGGTGGTAGCAAGGAGTTCGCCGATGGCGAGTTCCAAATGAATGGCGCCGACCCCGACCGGACCTACCGATTCTATTTCCTCCAGCCCCAGCTCAAGCTCGGCACGATCGCCGAACTTAGGCCTCGTCGAGATTCCGAGCCGATCGAGGTCAGGCTCCAGAAGACGGCAAGTGTTCACGGGACCGTCGTCGATTCGGACGGCTCGCCCGTCTCGACCGGGTCGGCCTATACGTTGATCGACCTCTCAACGCCTCAAAGCGGGCGAGAACATACGGAGCACTACGCCAATTTGATGGGGCAGAGATTCATGCTTGAATACATGTCCCGACCGGCCCTGAACAAGATGGGAGAGTTGTATATCGACACCTTGATCCCCGGCGCCCGCTTCCAGATTTCGGTCGGGGCCGGCCAGTCGCAATTGAAACGGATGATCGGCGACCTGAAGTCCGGCGAGGATCGCGACCTCGGCAAGCTGACCCTCGAACCGCGAGCTCGATGACGGCTTTAGTCGGTTAATAATCGTCTCTCCCGAACCCCGGTTTTTTCTTCGAAACCGGGGTTCGGAACCGGCCATGATCCTCGTCGGGATCATGGCTCGCCCTTGGCGCTGTCGTTGGCGAGCTCGAGGGCCATCGACAGCCGGAGCAGTTCGGCCAGCGAGCGGACGTTGAGCTTCTTCATCAGGCTCGATCGCCGCATCTCGACGGCCCTGGGGGTGATGTCGAGCTCGGTGGAGATCGCCTTATTCGGCTTGCCGTCCTTGATGAGGGCGAGGACCTCGCGTTCCTTCTCGGTCAGGGCGCGGAAACGCGCGAGGAGGGCGTCGCGGCCGGCGCGTTCGCGACGGCGGGTAACGTCCTCCTCGATCGCGCGTTGGACGCGGTCGAGGAGGTCCTGGCGGTTGAAGGGCTTCTCGACAAACTCGAGGGCACCCGACTTGAGGGCGCGGATGGCCATAGGGACGTCGGCGAAGGCCGTGATGAAGATGACGGGCATCCCCTCTCCCCTGGCGACGAGGCGCTCGTAGAGGTCCAGCCCGCTCGTTCCCGGCATCCGGACGTCGAAGACGAGACAGCCTGGCCCGCTCGGGGAGAAACCTTCGAGGAACTCGGCGGCCGAGCCGTACACCTGAGAGCGGAGCCCGACCGTCGTCATCAGCCAGCGCAGGGAGTCGCGCATGTCGGGGTCATCGTCGACGACGTAAACCGTCGGTTCCTGCATCGTCGACACCGGCGGGTCTGAGGGTGAACCGGAAAGTCGTCCGGACGCCGGGCTCGGATTCGACGTCGATTCGACTGCCGTGGCCCTCGACGATGGTCCGGCTGATAGCGAGGCCCATGCCCATTCCTTGGGCGCGGGTGCTGAAGTATGCATCAAAAATTTGGGCGAATCGATCGTCGGGAATGCCCTCTCCATGATCCGTCACACCAAGTTCGGGGCGCCCGGAGGGGGCAATCCGTGTCCACATAACCACGCTGGGTGCCTGGACTTTCGCGGCAAGCGAGGCATCCACGGCGTTGCGGACCAGATTCACCAGCACCTGCTGGATCTGAACGGGGTCTGCCCAAACCCAAGGCAAGTCGGATGCCAGTCGCGTTTCGAGACTAATGCCGTGGCGTTGGACTTCGTCGCGGACGAACTCCTCGACGTCCGCGACGAGGCGGTTGGGGTCGACCGATTCCCTGATGGGCTCGTGGCGGGTGACGAACCGTCGGATTCGGGAGACGATCTGGCCGGCGCGGAGGGTGGTGGCCAGGACTTTGCGGAGTGCCTCGCGGACCGGGAGGGTTTCCGGCCCGGTTGATTCGAGGGCGACGAGACAGCCTTCGGTATAGTTCGCGATCGCCCCCAGGGGTTGATTCAACTCGTGGGCGAGCCCCGTGGCCATCTCGCCGATCGTCGAGGTCCTGGCGACGTGGCCGAACTGCTCCAGGACCACGCGATGGCGCTCTTCGGCCAGGGCCCGTTCGCGGGACTCGCGCTCGAGCTCATGGGTCCGCTCGAGGACGCGTGCTTCGAGGACGTCCCGGGCGTGGCCGAGCTCGGCGAACTGGCGCCGGATGAGGCGGGCGGCCGGCTCGAGGATGAACCCGCCGATGCCGGCCATCACGACGAGGACCAGGCCAGTCACTCCCCAGCCGGTCCAGACGAGGCGATCGATCTTCGCCCTCGCCTGCCGCTCGAAGAGGCCGACGATGTGGTCCATCCTCGACAGGTATTCGGGTTCATTGTCGAGGATCGTCGAGATGTCGTCCCCCGCCGCGCCGTCGGTGCCGCGGAGGAGCCGCATGCCAGCCTTGTTCATCGGTTGGAAGTAAGGCTCGAGCCCATCGAAGGCTGATCGGATCGTGTTGTTGTCGTCAGTGTTGTCTGTGTTGTTGTGTCTGTCGTTGCTGTGGTTCTTGTTGTAGATCGGTAGGGAAGATGGGGCGGCGTCTCGTCGCAAGGCAGCGTGCGTGGAGGACCACAGGTCAAGGACCTGTTCGAGCTCGTTGAGCAGGCGGGCTTGATCCGCCGGGTCTCTGGCCCGCTCGAGGGCGGCCTTGGCCAGGCGCTGACTGAGCATGCGCTGCCGACCGGCGATATTGATCACCGGGGCGTCGGACGTCAGGCGCAGGAGCGAAGGTTGGATGACGAGCGAATTGAGCAGGACGAGGACGGCGACCGAAATGAACGCCGCGCGATAGCGGCGATTCAGGAGGCGAACCGGGTCGACCGTCCCGGGGGCCTCGGCCTGGGAGTCAAACCCGTCCATGGAGCTACCTTGCCGGGAGCAGGGCGGTCACGTCCGGGATCGGACCTTGGAACGGCGATGTGAGCATCTCTATACGCCGTCGCTTCAGCATCGGCACAAGCTTGCAGGTCCCGAGGTTGTCCCTCGGCAAGCATTCGACCTCGCATGCACGACCACGCCGATCCGAGGGGTGAGGTCGTTGCGGCCGATGCGAGGTGTGGTCTCTCGAACCGATGGTACGGACAAGATGGGGGGGACGTCGCGGGCTTGACGGATTGTGGCCGATCTCGCCGAGGCGAGTCCGCCCGAGCAGCCCGAGGGGTGGCGACGGATGGGACGACCACCCTCGGTGGGCTCGGTGTTGGGCGACTTAGCGGCCCATGTAGGCCAAAGCGAAGTCGTGGAACTTGATCTTCTTGGGGACCTCGCCGGACGCCGAGAAGATGCTGACGAGCAGCTCGCCGAACGCCTCGGTGCGGACGCTGTAGAAGTTGTGCTTGCCTTCGCGGCGGGCTTCGATCAGGCCGGAGACGCGGAGCAGGGCCAGGTGATGGCTGACGGCAGGCTGGCTCTGGCCGAGCCGTTCGCAGATGTCGGTGACGTGCAACTCGCCGTTCTGGGCCAGGTAGAAGAGGATGCGGAGCCGAGTCTCGTCGCTCAGGAGGCGGAAGACCTGGACGAGGTCGCGCAACGCCTGGTCCGAAACCTCGGGGACGAGCGAAGGGGCGGTCTTGGCCACGTCTTTCTCACGCTTGGCACTCTTGACGGCCATCAGAATCTCCTCAAACCGTGGTGTGGGAATCGCGGACATTGAATGATACGACACATTGCAAATGGGATGCCGGGTTGCCGAAGTGTCGGCCGGAGATCCCGCCGCACAAGGCAAATCTTCACGACGAGGCTGGCCCGGAATCGCTGGGCCGCTCTTCGCGGGAATCAGAACGAGGCAAGAAGGCCTGTTGTGAGCAACTCGCAACGGATTTCGACGAAAGGGGTCGCGGACGGACCGGGTCGAATTCGATGTGGCGGAAACTCGCGAGGCATTCGGGTGTCAACAAGCCGTACGTGATGGTAGCATCTTTGTGACGGCCCTGGAGGATTAATGTCGAGAATTTTGGTGTTGTGTGTTGAGCACGCCGATTTGACGCCACAATCCCCCGGACTCACAACCGAGACGACAGTCCAACTTCGGGAACAGCATCCCTCCGACATTTCGTACCTGTGATACTTTGTGCACTTGGCGGAAGGTGATGTTGGTGACAGTCCAGGTTCGCCCGCGGCGTTTTGGCGATCTCGTCTCGGAGTGCGAAGGAACTCTCCACCTTTCGAGCGAAGTAATTCCCAGACGTTTGTCGTTCGTCTATGGATGCGTGGTTACTTGGAAGGAGACGTTAATTGTACGTCCGAGCCGCTTTCGATGGGGGGAAGGGTCTTTCAGGCGGTCAGGTTTGCTGTGGGGCATTATCACAGAAGTCTTTCATCCCGTCACTACTAATCAGATCGAATTTTGAAGCAGCGACGCGACAGTGGTATCGGAACCTTCCGAACGGAGGCCTCCCGATTGCCAAGCCGAGGGTGCGGGTCCATAATCGTCGACTCGGCGTTCGGAACTTCGGGAGGTGGTGTCGCATGGCGAAGCGGCAGCGTGCGGAGCCGGTGGCGGCGGAGCCGGTCGGGCAGGCAGGGGTGACCTTGAGGCCCGAGGCGGAGGTGCTCTATGCCGACGAGCTGCGGGCCCTCGCGGAATCCGATAAGGACCCGAGGCCGCCGGGTTGGAAGCTCTCGCCCCGGGCGGTGCGGTCCTTCGTCTGCGGCAGCAAAGACCCGGCCGTGCGCCGAAAGTTCTTCGGCGACGACATCCTGGTCGAGCGTGCGATCATCGGCCTGAGCAGCAACCGCGGGCTGATGCTGGTCGGGGAGCCGGGCACGGCCAAGTCGATGCTCTCGGAACTACTGGCCGCGGCGATCTCGGGCGTATCCAATAATGTCATCCAGGGCAGTGCGGGGACGACCGAAGATCAGATCAAATATTCCTGGAATTACGCCCTCCTCCTTTCCGAAGGCCCGACCATGGGGGCTCTTGTCCCCTCTCCATTATATGTGGCGATGAAAGAAGGATGCCTCGTCCGCTTCGAGGAGATCACGCGTTGCCCTCCGGAGATCCAGGACACGCTCGTGGGCGTCCTGTCGGAGAAGATGATGATCGTCCCCGAGCTCGAGGGGGCCGACCGCGTGCGGCACGCCCGCCCCGGCTTCAACGTGATCGCGACGGCGAACATCCGCGACCGCGGTGTCCACGAGATGTCGAGCGCCCTGAAGCGTCGCTTCAACTTCGAGACCGTCCACCCGATCCGCGACCTCGAGCAGGAGGTGACGCTCGTCTCGCGCGAGTGCGACCGGCTTCTCCGCGAGTCCGAGGCTCCGGCCGAGGTCGACCGCTCGGTCGTCGCCCTCCTCGTGACGATCTTCCACGACCTCCGCGAAGGGGTGACCTCGGAGGGGATCCAGCTCGAGAAGCCGAGCACGGTGATGTCCACGGCCGAGGCCGTCTCGGTGGCCATGGCCGCGGGGCTCGACTCATACTATTACGGCGATAAGCGGATGACCCCCCGGCACGTTGCCCGACATCTCGCCGGCGCGGTGCTCAAGGATAACCCCGACGACCTGAAGAAGCTCACGCACTACTTCGACGTCGTCGTCCGCCAGCGCGGCGAGAAGGAGGGGGGCCTGTGGACCGAGCTGCACGAGGCCCGCAAGAGCCTCCCCTGATCCCCGATGTCGACCTGGCCTCGCGGGTGGTATACTTCCCCGTCCGCCACCACAGCCCGGCCTGCGCCTGGCACGTCGATCGACTGATCCGGACGATCCGTCCCGACGCGGTTTTGATCGAAGGGCCTCGGGATGCGACCTCGCTGATCCCCCTCCTGACCCATCCCAAGACGCGGATGCCGGTCGCCGTCTTCACCACGTTCGTCCGGCGAGTCGAAGGGGCGGGATTGGGTCCGATCCGGCTCGCGGCGTATTACCCCCTCTGCGACTACTCGCCGGAGCTCGCGGCGATCCGCGCCTCGGCCGAGGTCGGCGCGCGGGCCCGGTTCATCGACCTGACGTTCCCCGAGATGGTCCTGGCCGGGAGGGACTCGGGCGACGACCGGCCGCAGAGCCTGCTCGAGGACCACCACCTCGGCCACAGCCAACTCCTGCGCGAGGCCTGCCGGAGGAGCGGGGCCCGGGACTTCGACGACCTCTGGGACCACCTCTACGAGGTCGACTACGAGCGCCGGGAGACGTCGGAGTTCATGCGAGACATCCTCGCGTACTGTGCCCTCGCCCGACGTGACTACACTCCGGAGATGCTCTCGGCCGACGGTTGCGACGTCCGCGAGGCTGCCATGGCCGCTGCGGTGGCCGAGGAGTCGGGGCGGGTCGTCGTCGTCACCGGTGGCTTCCACACGGTTGCCCTCCCGTCGACCGCCCCCGCGATGCCTCCCGCCGTCAAGCTCGCCGAGGCCGATGCGCTGGTCACCTTGATGCGCTACGGGTTCGAGCAGCTCGACCGCCTCAACGGGTATGCGAGCGGGATGCCCGCCCCGGAGTTCTACCAGAGGCGTTGGGAAGGGGCGGATGTTGCCGGCCTGGTCGTCCGGTTGGCCAGGGAGTGCCGCAAACGCCGGCTTGGCGTCTCGTCGGCGGAGGCGATCGGGGCGCTCGAGCAGACGAAGCGTCTGGCCGGGCTCCGGGGGCACGCTCGCCCGTCTCGGGAAGACCTGATGGACGGCGTGCGATCGGTCTTCATCAAGGGGACCGAGGACGTCGAAGGGGTCGCCGTCCTGGCGATCGCCCGGAAGCTCCTGGCCGGCGACCGCGTCGGTAACGTCCCCCCCGAGGCGGGGGCGCCGCCGATCGTCGAGGATTTCCGCCGAACGGCCACACGCCTGAAGGTGACCGTGGACCGCGTCGAGGCTCGCGAGTTGGCGCTCGACCTTTATCGGCGGGTCCGGGCGCGAGAGGCGAGCCGGTTCTTCCACCGGCTCCGGTTCCTCGACGTCCCGTTCGCCGACTGGGTGGCCGGCCCCGACTACGTCTCCGGCGAATCGCTCGAGCGGGTCCAGGAGGTCTGGAAGTACCGATGGACGCCCGCCGCGGAGTCGGCCCTGATCGAGCGCTCGCTCTACGGCTCGACGCTCGAGGAGGCCGCCTCGGCACGCGTGCTCGAACGGTTCGACGAGGCCGACCGGCGTGGCCAGGGGCGTCGCGCCGACGAGGCGGCCAAGCTCGTGCTCGAAGCCTGCCGGATGGGACTCCACCGCCAGTCGCAGAGCTTGCTCGACCGCAATGGCCGGATCATCGCCGAGGATGGCTCGTTCGCGTCTCTCGTCGGCGCCGCGGAGATGCTCCTCGTCCTCCACGTCTCGCGAGAGCCACTCGAGGCACACGACCTGGTCGGACCGGTCGACCTGGCCTCGGCCGCGTACGACCGGGCCTGCTACCTCGTGCCCGGACTCGCGAGCACGGCCGAGTCGGACGAGTCGACGATTATCGATTCGCTCAAGGCGCTCGGGCAGGCCTCGAGGACCTTGGGAGACACTCCCGGGCGCCGCGAGCTGCGTTGGGCGCGGCTCCGAGACCTGGCCTTGGCCGAAGGCGGGTCGCCCGCACTCCGAGGGGCGGCGCTCGGCCTGCTCCACGGCGACGGGCACGTCGGCCCCGACGAACTGGTCGTGCAGCTCCGCGGCCACCTCTTCGGGGCGGGGGATTCCGGCAAGGCGGGGGCCGCCTTCGTCCGGGGCCTCTTGCGGACGGCCAGGGGAGTGTTCTGGCACGTCCCCGAGTTGCTCGACGGCCTCCACGATGTCCTCAAAGGCTGGGATGAATCGCAGTTCATCCACGTCCTCCCCGAGCTCCGGCTCGCCTTCGCCGACCTGACCCCGCGCGAGTGCGACCTCGTCGCCGAGACCGTCGCGGATCGTGCCGGGGTCGAAATGGGCCGACGGCCCTATGTCGACCTCGGGGGGTTCTCCGAGCAAGACCTATTACTCGGCGTCGAGGTCGATCGCCGGGTCCTCGACATCCTTCGCCTCGACGGACTGGAGGGCTTCGGTGCCTGACGAACGCGACGAGCTCGCCCTGGCACGCTGGAGGCTCGTTCTGGGCCGGTTCTCCGACAAGGCCCTCGGCGGCTTCCCGGGCCCTTCCGGTCAGTTCCAGGGCGGCGGGGCGGGCCCTGGCGGCGCGAATCGGCCGGGCGGAAAAGGGCAGGGGGGACGAGGGCCGGGGTCCTACGACCGGATGGAGCGGATCCTCGATCATTTGTACGGGCGAGAATACTCGGGGAGAGGCATCCGGGGGCCGGGCGGCAGCCGGCAAGGAGGCTCGGGCGAGAGCGTCCTGGCGATCCCAGACTGGCTCCACGAGGTCCGCGAGCTGTTCCCCCGGGAGACCGTCGAGGTCCTCGAGCGACACGCCCTCGTACGCTACGGAATGACCGAGCTGGTCACCGACGAGGAGGTCCTCCGCAAGCTCGAGCCGAGCTACGAGCTCCTCAAGGCCGTCCTCTCGTTCCGACACCTGATGAATCCCAGGGTCCTGGAGGTGGCGCGGAGCATCGTCCGCCAGGTCGTCGAGGACCTGAAAAAAAGGCTCGGGCGCGACGTGCGATCGGTGCTCTGGGGGCGGCTCAACCGTCGGCATCGGAGCCGGCTGAAGGTCGCCAGCAATTTCGACGTCAAACGCACGATCCGGGAGAACCTGAAGAATTACGACGTCCAGCGCGAGCAGCTCGTCCTCCAGTCGCTCCACTTCTTCTCCAGGGTCGAGCACCACATGCCCTGGCACATCGTCATGGCCGTCGACTGTAGTGGCTCGATGATGGACTCGGTCATCCACAGCGCCGTGATGGCGGGGATCTTCAAAGGGCTGCCCGCCGTCCGGGTCAGCCTCGTCGCGTTCGACACGGCGATCGTGGACCTCACCGATGAGGTCGAGGATCCGGTCGAGGTGCTCATGAGCGTGCAGCTCGGGGGCGGGACCGACATCGCGGGGGCGCTCGGGTACTGCGAGACGCTGGTCCGCTCGCCGACCCGGACGATCCTGGTCCTCGTGACCGACTTCTGCGAAGGAGGCTCACCCGGCCCCATGATCGCCGCGGTCAAGCGGCTCCGCGAGGGGGGCGTCCGCGTGCTCGGCCTCGCGGCGCTCGACGAGACGGCCAGCCCGGTCTACGACCGGCAGATCGCCGAGCGCTGCGTCGACGTCGGGGCCGAGGTCGCCGCGCTCACACCGAGGAGGCTGGCCGAATGGATGGCCCGGGTCCTCTCCTAGCCTCGCTCCGCGCGGCGTTCGCCCCGTTCGACGACGAGGCCCTGGCCTCCCTGGCCAACAAGGGTCTCGTGCGCCGCGCCCGCAAGGACCTGGAAGGCGCAAGCCCGACGGTCTCGGGCGTCGAGGACGACCGGCTCAAGCTCGACCTCGCCGACGCCTCGGTCTGGCTCGCCTCGCCGCCGACGCTCTCCCGATGCTCCTGCCCGGCCACCGGCGTCTGCCGACACATTCTCTCGGCCCTGATCTTCGTCCGCGAGTCGGAGCCCGAGGCTGGGGACGCCAATGCGGAGCCGCCCTCGGAGTCGGCCCCATCGGGCATCGACGAGATCCTGGCGATCGACGACGCCACGCTCGCGAAGTGGGCGGGCAAGTCGTTGGTGACCCGGGCCTCGAAGGGCCTCGCGTTCGGGCCTGCGCCTCAGATCGGGGAGGACGGGGCGGTCGTCGTCCGCTTCCCGGAGCGGAACGTCACCTGCCTATGGCTGCCGGGGGGAGGCCTCGACGGCATGATTTGCTCATGCCACGCACCCGAGGCCTGTGAGCACCGGGTCGCGGCGATCCTCGCGGTCCAGGCCGCGCGGGGAATCCGAGATCTTTCCTCACTCGCGACGGCGCCGGAGGCCTCGACCGAGGCGCCGAGGAGTCGGGCGGAAGTCCTCGACGCGCTCGGCTCGGTGCTCCGCGAGCTGGTCCTCCCCGGCACGAACCGACTCTCCTGCGCGACAACCGGGAGGCTGCGGACCCTGGCCGTCTCGGCGCACGGCGTCGACCTCCCCAGGCTGGAGCGCGTGATCCGGGCCTTGGCCGACGAGGTCGAGGCCAACCTTTCGCGCCAGGCCCAGGCCGACTCGTCCCGGCTCCTCTTCGCGGCGGCTCGTCTCGAAGCCCTGCGCCATGCCCTGTTTGTGCGTCCGACCGCGGCGCTCGTCGGTGAGCATCGATCGGGCTACCAGGCGATCACCGACGTCGAGCTCGATGGCCTGGGCGCCAGGGCATGGCGGTCCCGGAGCGGCTACGCGGGCCTGACGGTCTACTTCTGGGACCGCTCGACGAAAGCGTGGTCGACCTGGACCGAAGCCCGGCCGACCTCAACCGGCGGGTTCGACCCGGTCGCGCGTTTTGGGTTCGACGGCCCCTGGTCGGGCCTCAACTCCCCCTCCTCGGCGAGCCGCTCGGCCCTGCGACTCCTCGGCGCCTATCGCAACCGACAAGGACGCCTCTCGGGCCGATCCTCGACCCGGGCCTTCATCACCGGCCCGGCCGACCCCTCGCGGGTCCCCGCCATCGATCGCTGGTCCAACCTCGTCGAGCGTGCGTCCCACCTCTTCGGCGGCGGCTTCCAGGATCGCGACGAACGCGATGCCATCGTCCTCCTTTCCCCGAAGACCTGGGGCCCCGCGCAGTTCGACGCGGTCCGCCAGGAGCTCGTACGTCTGATCCTCGACATCGACGGCCATCCGCTCCCGCTCGTCCTCCGCCAAACCCCGGAAAACCTCGAAGCCATCCGGACGCTGGAGTCACTCGACGCCCAGGAGATTCGCTCCGTGTTGGGGCTCCTCCAATTCGACGAGGGGCGCCTCGTGGTCGAGCCTATAGCCATCCATGATGCGTCTGGAGTGAAAAGTTTGACTCTGGACGTCGAGGCTGGGCGTATGGGGCGTCCGAGTTCGGTTGTCTCCTCGGTGGAGTCGAACCTGGACGCTGAGAAAGAGGTTGAGGCTGAGGATGAGAACGAGGTTGAGAGCGTGGTTCGCCGTCCCCTGAGCCGGGTCGGCGGCCTGATCGATCGACTCGCGTCCGAATTAGAAACGATCGGCGAGGGCGGATTCGCCGCCTTCCGACGGATCCGCGAACTCCGGGCCACCGTCGCCGGCGCCGAGGCACTCGGCCTGTCAGCCTGCGCCCGCTCTTCATCGCGGGTCATAGAATTCCTGGAGCGCCAACGCCAAGGCGAGGCCATAGACGAGGCCGAGGGGGCCCGAGACCTCCTCCGCGCTTACTACGTCACGCGGACGACTCTCACGCAGGAGGCCCTGGCCGTGGCTTCATCTCTGCTGGGACGAGCCGCTCCAAATCCCACCGAGCGGTCGGCTTCGACTTGTCCGTAACGGCCCGCATCGTTTCCGAGTGTTCCGACAGATCGGCTGTGCAGTGCTTGGCAGCATCTCCCCTGAAAAGGGGGCCGCCGCGAACCGCATTGCCTTTCGACGGGAACCAGAAAAGGGGGGGACGACCAATCTTGTGTATCGATCGAATTTGCGATACTTTTATTGATTATAAACACGAACATGTTAGGTTGGCGCAAGCATTACACGCTCGAGGGTCGGCTGTATTCGTTACGCTGCCTTTTTCGGCCCGCGATTCTCAAGAGTTTTTGCGTGAGCGAAGCACGGGTGTTGCTTCGGAGGTGGACTCGTCTTTACCTCCAAACCGAGGAGACAACGAAAATGTCGAAGGTGAACGCTGGCTTTTGCCTGTCACTCGCGGCCAGTTCGCTGATTTGGGCCATGGGAGGGGCTGCTCAGCAACCCAAGCTGGAGCAACCTGCCAGAGCCCATCCGCTATCGGCCGCAGACAGTCAGACGATTCAGGACATCGTGAAGGCGCAAGAGAAGGCGTGGAATACTCACGATATGGATGCGTTCACAAAGTCGTTCCGGGACGACGTGGAAGGCATCAACGTTGTTGGGATGTACTGGCGTGGAAAGGCGGAAATTCTGAAACATCTGTCGGACTATCACAAGACCATCTTCAAGGACCTCGAAGAAACCGTAGAGGAAGTGAAGGTTCACTCGATCGGTGACGAACACGCGATCGCCGTCTCGATATGGAAGGTCGGCTCGTTCAAGGCGCCAAACGGTGTCGAAGTTCCCGCATGCCGGCACCGAAGTACGCTCGTTCTGGCGAAGGACACGGATGGCTGGAAGGTGGTCCATTTTCACAATACGACCATTGACGAAGCGGCCGTGAAAGCCTCCGGTTCCACGCCGAAGAAATGAGAAAGCACCCGTTTGGAGTGAACCCGCTAACTGCGGCGTGGCGTCTTTTCTATCGAGATTCCGGATCCTTAACCCGCTCCAGGACTCCGCCGACGGTTGGGTCCGTGCCCCTCCGCGGCAGACTTGATCCAGCATCAAGAACACAGACCGCACCACCATCCGGCCCCGGCTTCTTCTTCAATGCCGGACTACGGCCTCCATCAAAGCCGAACCCCTGCTCGGGATCTCGCCGCCTGTTCCCGCGAATTGGCGGCCTCGAAGGAACCACCGAGTATCGGGGTACGGGGCTTCGGACAGCCAATCACTCCGCCTCGCCCCGATCCGCCTTGCCGGAGATCTTCTGGAGGTCGCCCATGACTTCGGAGAAAACAATGGGGGGGACGTCGCCAAAGGGGATCAGGCGGGCGTCGTTTTCGTCGTTCGGCGTGTCGTAGACGTAGCTGCCGACCTGGACGCTGCCCGGCTTGACGAAGCAGACCTTGCCCAGGGTGATGGAGGCGTCCATGCCGATCCCCATGTACATGCCTTCAAGCTGGAGGAAGACCTCGGCGCCCGCGGCGGGGAAGGTCTTGCGGTAGGCCTCGATCCCGCCGCCGTCGGTCACCGAACCTCGGGTCCAGCCGAGCTTCTCGGCGCGACCTTTGAAGGTCATCGCGTTGAGGTCGGTCCCGTCGAGGTCGAGCGAGAACTTGGTCATGCGTTGGTCGTCCGCCACTCGCACGACGGGGCGCTCGAGTTGAGGGAACGGGGGAGTGACCTCGTAGTCGGCCAGGTGGGTCAGCCAGGCCTGGCGTTGGTCGTCGGACAGTTCCAGGGGGTGGACCATCCCCAACGTGCAGGACCTGGGCAGGACGAATTCATCGTCGGCCGAGTCGGTGAGGGTGCGGTCGTCGAGGGTGCGGAAGGTCCCCAGGAGTCGGGCCGAGGCCTCGTCGTAGGCGCCCCAGACGAGCCTCGAGGCGAACGGGAGGAGCAGAGGGTGGGCGAGGAAGAGCTCGGACCAGCGCTCGAGCGGCCAGCGGTACTGCCGGACCATGAGGTTCTCGAGCCGGAGCGTCTGCGCCTTGACGGCCTCGCGGAGAAGGGCGGGGAGCGCCTTGAGCTCGTCGAAGGTCTCCTTGGGGGCGGTCTTGGGGAGGGAGGCGACGGCCTTCTTCTTGTCGAGGTCGGTGAACTTGAGTTTGAAGTCGGGGCCGATGGCGGCCTCGATGCGACGTCCGCCGCAATCGATGATGCGAGGTTGCCCCGGTTCGAATCCGAACCAGGGGACGACGCGGTCGCCAAGCTCGTCGGGAGTTACCCCCGCGCGTTCGGCGGCGGCCTCGAAGGCGTCGACGGCGGCCTGGCCGATGTTCTTGTTCTTGGTCCGGAAACGGGTCGCGATCGAGTCGAGCGTCATGAGCGCGGCGTCGGTGCCGAGGAGGGCGAGGGCTTGCACGGCGTACTCGGCCATCTTGCCGCGTGAGGAACCGGCCCAGTCGTCGACGAGCCGACGGAGGACGGGCAGCGCGCGGTCGTCCCCGAGGAGTCCGGCGACGGCGAGCGCCCAGCGCCCCTCGGGGGCGGCCTGGGTCGCCGCGTATCGCTTGAGGACCTCCAGGGCGAAGTCGCCCGAGCTCCTGCGATCGATCAGGGCATACAGCGGCCTGGCCTCGACGTCGGCCTCGATGGCCTTGGCTCGAGACTGGCGATGGACGAGGTAGCGGGCGACCTGGAGATCCAGCGGGCTCCCGTCCTTCGTGGAGAGCGGGGGCAGGCTCTCGACGTCGATCCAGTCGGAGACGGGGGCTTCGAGCTTCGGGGCGGCCCGTGCGACCCTCGCATCGATCTCTTCGCGGGTGACCTCGCGGCCTTCCGAGGCGCGGGCGGCGTCGAGCGTGAGGAGGATTGCGTCGCGGACGTCGTCGCTTGATTCGAGGTCGACGCGGGCTTCGAGGGCTTCCAGGGCTCGGGGCGTCCCGATCGCCGAGAGCAGGGTCACGGCGGCTGCGCGGAGGTCGGCCTTCTTCTCCTTCAGGAGGCCGGCTCCCCTGGCGACGGCGCGGTCGCCGAGCCTGCCCAGGGCCCTTGCGGCCGCCGAGCGGACAGGCTTCGACTTGTGCCCCAGCAGCGACCAGACCCGTTCCTCGTGGTCGGCGAGCCCCGTACGCTCGGCAAGCCTGAGGAAGCGAACGAGGTGGTCCGGTGCGGGGTCTTCGAGCCCTTGGGTGATTTCCGACCGAATCAGTTCGGCGTGCGACTCGGAGGCGAAGGTGATGAGGTGGCCGAGGGCGGAGGACCTGAGCTCGAAGTTCCCCGTGCGGATCGCCGCGACTAACAGGGGGATCGATCGAGACTCGAGGACATTGACCGCCTCCGTGATCAGGCCGCTCCGAACCCAGGTGGCCTGGTACGACTCCCCGTTTGCCATGAACGTTTCAAGATCATCCATGGCCTCGGCCCCGTAATTCCGGATCATCCACTTGCCTTCTTCCAGGCCGAGGCAATTGGCGGATTTGAGACAAGCCCTGGCCATGGCCAGCGTCTCCTCCGCAAAACGTTCCGGGGCGACTCTATGAAGCTGGCTGGCGATCGTGAACGTTCTCGTTTCCGTCGGCAGCGAGCGGCAGTACGTCGCCACGATCTCCTCGTAGCGGATGGGGTCCTTCTCCAGGAGGATCCCGCAGACTCGAGCCTTGTTCGACGAGCCGGTCAGGATCATCTTGATCAACGGAGGGAGTCGGTCCGGAGCGTGGTTGATCAGGAGGTTGACGAACGCATCCAGGTGGGGACTCGAAGAGACCATCAACATCGCGACCGCGTCGATGAGTGCCGTCTCGAGTTCCTTGACTGAGAGGGAAAGGAGGTATCGGCCGGCGGAGGTGGGTCGGCCGGATTTCTCGAGGAAAACGTAGGAGATCGTGGCCCCGGCGATCATCGTCTCCGGCACCCCGGAGGCGGCCAGTTCCTCACGGACGACGCGATAAGAATCCTCATCCGGCGCCTCGCGCCCCAGGCCTTTCACGACCCAGTCGCCGAGATACGAATACACGTCGTAAACCGCCAGAATGCGGAGCGCCCGCCGATCGAGCTCGGTAATCGCCTCGGGAGGTGACATTGCCCCGGCCATCGCATGGAGCCAGTACGCGTATCGCGATCCGCTGGGCTTGATGCGGGCGAGCACGGCCGCGTCCCCGGATTGGAGGTATTTTACGGCGTCCACCCCTCCGGGATCGTTCTGCGCCCCATAGCTCGACGAGATCGCTTTGAGGATGTCGCCCATCTGGTGTCCTCCCGGGTCGGGGTCGATTGCCTTCGGCTGGGTGATCGAGAACAATTAAACACGATATTGAGAGAATTTTATGTATTTGTGAAAATTGGTGTCTGTTTCGAAACCCGGTTTTTTCTTGAAAACCGGGTTCCTGACCCGCTCGACGTCATCGTCCCCTTGCGGGAAATCCTCGTCACATGGCACAGAAACCCGGTTTTCAAGAAAAAACCGGGTTTCGGGAGACGATTCACGGGACAGGCTCTTGGTGCGGAGGCCAAGGAATTCATTCTGAGCCCACTGATGATCCGGGGGCCGAAAGCGGCCACCCTGGGTCGGTGGTTTGGTGGCGCTAGGGGACAGGTTATCAGTAAGTCGGCCATGTTGGAAGGCAAGCTTCCGAGACAGGTGTCTGATAGGTGAAGGGAATTGTCCGCCACCTATCGGTCATGACGTCCGAGTCTCTGTGATCCCGTCTTGGAACCCGGTTTCTTCATAATAACGGGGTTACCTCAAGGAGCGAAATCGGTGCTGGATATAGCGGATCGAGGGTAGCAACGGTTGGCGCAACCGGTGTCGCGCAGCGACAGGAGGCATACCGCTCATAAGGTCGGCCTCCCCGGCCATGCGATCCAGGGATTGATCCGGCGGGAAGGACGAGGCGCATGTCTATGTCCGGCAATCACCTACGGCCGCGTTGGCTTGCCTACGGCCTCTTGTCGCTGCGCGACACCGGTTGTGCCAACCGGTGCTACCCAAATGACGTAAAAGCCGTGACACAAACCCGACGTGAGTGGCGGCACCGACCTCGCCTCTTGAGCCGAGCGGGTTTCTGACGCAGCTATCGTTGCAGACCCATTGCGGGACGTCCGCGTCGACTCCCTTCGGAAACCCGGTTTTCAAGAAAGTACCGGTTTTGGGGCTCAGGCTTGAGAAGTTGGAAAAAGTTGTGCCGTTACTGCCCGCTCGTTGCAGTATGACCGAGGACAACGGCAACGTCGGAGGGCCTCGGCCATGGAGAGTGGGGATCGAAGGGGCATCCTTCGCGGGATCGAACGGATCTTCAGCGTCGGGACGCTCGCGGGGATGTCGGAGGGGGAGTTGCTCGGACGGTTCGTCCGCGAGGGGGACGAGGCGGCGTTCGAGGCGCTGGTGGTCCGGCACGGGCCCATGGTCTGGGGCGTCTGCCGTCGGCTGCTCCACGACCCCAACGACGTGGAGGATGCGTTCCAGGCGACGTTCCTGGTTTTGATCCGACGGGCCGGGTCGATCCGGGACGTGGGAGGCTTGGGGTGCTGGCTCTACGGCGTCGCCTTCCGGGTGGCCTCGCGTGCCAGGACCGATGCCGCTCGGCGCCGGGCGAAGGAGCAGGGGGCGGCCCGGTCGGAGTCGGATGGGGCCGAGGGGGTTGGGGAGGGGTCGGAGCTCCGGGGCGTCATCGACGTCGAGCTCGAGCGGCTGCCGGAGAAGTTCCGAGGGCCCGTCATCCTCTGCTACCTCGAAGGGAAGACCCAGGAAGAGGCGGCCCGGACTCTCCGGTGGACGACCGGCATGGTCCGAGGCCGATTGGCCGCGGCGCGAGAACGCCTGCGACGGCGATTGGCCCTGCGAGGGCTGGCCCCGTCCTCGGCGATGCTCAGCTCTGTCCTTTCCGCCGAGGCCGGGTCGATCCTCCCCGCCGGGCTCGTGGACGCGACTGTGGTCGTCGCGCGGCGCGTCGCGTTGGGCCGGGCCGTCGGGGGTGGGAGCATGGTCTCCGCCTCGATCATCTCACTTGCGGAAGGAGTGCTCGGGACCATGTTCGATGACTCTCTGAAAATCAAAGCGGCGGCCCTCGTCATCGGTGGCGCCCTGCTGGGGACCCTGCCGATGGCACTCGGCCTCGACTCGGGCGTCCCGCCGGCGGATGGACGCAAGGACCAGTCGACCCGCACTCCGGAACGGGCCACGAGTCCGCGAGCGATTGAATTCCGGGTTATCCACAAGTCGAGTCGTCAGCCGCTCGAGGGAGTCACGATCAAGGGCCAGGTCGACGGCAACTTACAACCCGGGGTTTCCGTCGACAATGAGGGGCGATTCCGCCTGGCCGTTCCCGAAAGCGGTGCCCACGCCTTCGACGTCTGGGTCAAGAAGGATGGGTTCGTCCCCCTCTCGTACTCGTGGTCCAGGCGCGAGGGGGGCGACGACATCCCGAACACGGTGACGTTGACGATGGAGGCCGGTACCACGATCGGGGGGCTCATTCGCGATGCGGGCGGGCGTCCTGTGCGGGATGCGACCGTGCTGCTGCTCGTTCCCGGCGATCAGGTCTCGAGACGGCAGAAGACCGACATCGGCGATTACCCTGTCAAAACCGACGCCGAGGGCCGTTGGCGGTGCGACGTCATGCCGTCCAAGCTCGACGATGTCTGGATCCGGCTGAGTCATCCCGACTTTGCAGTCGACACGACCTACGGCGCCACGCCGAAGCCGTCCATGGCCCAACTCCGCGACCAGACCGGGGTCATGGTCATGAAGAAAGGGCTGGTTCTGGAAGGCCAGGTCCTCGACCTCGAAGGGCGGCCGATCGGGGGAGCGAGCGTCGCCCAGGGCTCGGATCGCTGGGGGACGGAGTATCCCGACACCATCACCAACGCGCAGGGGCGGTTCCGGTTTGGGGGAATCAAACCCGGCGAGGTGACACTCACGGTCCAGGCTAAAGGCCGCGCCCCGGACGTGAAATCGATGGTTTTGGAGAAGGAAGGAGAATCCGTCGAGTTCCGCCTCGGCCCCGGTCGCACGATCCGAGGGCGGGTTCTCGACCCGGCCGGGCAAGGGATCGGCGGGGTGACCGTGGTCGCCGACACCTGGCGTTCGCATCGTTCGATCGATTTCCGGGCCAAGACCGACAAGGACGGACGCTTCCGCTGGGAGGATGCCCCGAAGGACGAGGTCATTTTTCATATCGCACCAATGGACGAGTATGTGGCGATCCGAGATTGTCGCCTGACGACGAGCGATCAGGAGTCGACGATCACGCTCGCCCGCCCACTGATCGTGCGGGGCACCGTCACCGACGCTGAGACCGGGAGGCCGATCGAGGCGTTCACCTTACATGGCGGCTTCGGCTTGGGGCGGGACACCGGGCCGTTTTTCCTCCAAGATCGCGGGGTGCCCACAAGGGCCGGTCGTTATGCGTTCCGGTTCAACGAGCCCAGGCCTCGCCACTACCTTCGCTTCGAGGCCGAAGGGTATCGCACCGTCGTGTCTCGGCCGTTCCGAGATGACGAAGGGGCGTCGGTCTTTGACGTCAGAATGCGTCGAGGTACAGCTATCGGGGGTGTCGTCCACTCGCTCGACGGAGGTCCGCTCGAAGGGGCCGAGGTCGTGCTGCTCGGGAGCCGCGACACGCTGCTGGTCGAAGAAGGACACCTGCTGGAGCGAAGGAGCCATCCCCTCGTCACGACCGGGTCGGACGGCCGATTCTCGTTCAATCCCGAGGACGAGGCGACGTCCATCGTCGTGGTCCATGACATGGGGTGGGCCTTCACCGAAATGAAAAAGCTCGCCGCCGCTCCCGTCCTTCGCCTCAAGCCTTGGGGACGGATCGCGGGGGTATTTCGCCTCGGGAAACGCCCGGGGGGCGACGATCCGATCATGGCGGTGTCGCGGACGGATGGGCGAGAGGGTGAGGCACCCGGGGTCGAGTTCCGGTCCACCACGACGACCGATGTTGCCGGGCGCTTCGCCCTCGAGAAGGTCCCGGTCGGCGAGGTCGAGGTCTGCCGGAGTGTCCGACAAAACAACCAATACCTCTATGAGACGCACTCGGTCCCCGTCTCCGTCCGACCCGGGCAAACCTCTCGAGTGACGATCGGAGGGTTGGGCCGATCCGTCGTCGGCCGGGTAAGCTCCCCCGCCGACCGGCCTGCGGTTATCAACTTCTCATCGAGCTTCAACCTTCTCACCCGGAATACGACCAAGGCCTCGCCGCCACCGGGACTCGATGACGCCGGGCGGGCCCGTTGGGAGGAAAGCGCGGAGGGCAAAGAATATCGCCGAGGCCGCTTCTCCGAGGTCTTCAAGCTCAGCGCCGACGGGGCGTTCCGTATCGATGATGTAACTCCTGGCCGCTACGAGATCACGATCTCCATGAACGAGCCTCCCCCGGCCACTCCCAAGAACGGGAACGGTGGGGATCGGTTCGAGACGCTCACCCACACTTTCGATGTCCCCGATATCTCGGAAAAACCGATGGATCTGGGGACGCTCAACCTGATACCGTTCCAATCGACCAAGAGCGTACCGTCAGAGACGCGACCCTCGCCTTGAGTTCCCGTTTGAATTCGCCACGGATTGAGCGCGGATCATGCGGGGAGAGAATCGATCCGCAGATGACTCAGATGAACGCAGATTTAAAAGAAAATTTTAAAAAGATCCGGGTTCATCTGAGTCATCCGCGGATCGATTGATTTTTCCCGATCCGTGTTCAATCCTCGGAATCAGTTCCGTGGCGAGTTGCTCCCGGCTCCCTTACCGAGGGCTTCTCCGATCCGATCGATCTGCCCTGGCTCGAGCTTCCTGGCCGTCTTCTTGAGCATGTCGAGGAAGTGGGCGATTTCTTCGGGTTTGGCGGGGTGTCCGATGTTGCCCTTGGGGCCGTCGGAGGTGGCGAGGACCTCGCCTTTGGCGTCGAGGATGGCGATCCAGGGGATCCCTCCCGACTCGTCCGGGCGGAATCGCTTCTGGATCGCCTTGGCGCCGGTCATCCGGTCGAGGTCGATCTTGAGGTCGATGTAATCGGGCCCGAGGATCCTGGCGATCTCCTCCCGCGCGAGGAAGTCGTCGAGCTTGTGGCACCAGCCGCACCAGGGGGCGCCGAAGTGGAGGATGATCCGCTTGTCTTGCTCACTGGCCTGGGTCATGGCCGTTTCGAGGACTTTGTCCGCGTCGAGCGGGTCGGCCTTCCAGCGGGCGAGGAACTCGTTGACCTTCTTCGGGTCGTGGTGGTCGCCTTCTTCGAGCGGGTCGGTCCGCTGGGCGGTCACGACCTTGCGATCGGCGTCGAGCACGGCGAGGAAGGGGTATCCGACGACGTTCTTATCCCCCTGGGCGACGAGCTGCGCCTTGCATTCGTCGAGGAGCTTTCCGGCATTCGGCGCCTGGGTGTCGACCGGGACCAGGACGTACTCGTTGCGCAAGAGCGTGGCGATCTCCGGATCCGACTTGAACAGGCCGTGGAGCTTGTGACACCAACCGCACCAGTCCCCGCCGAACATGAGGAGGATCCGCGTGTTCTCCCGCTTCGCCTTCGCCGCCGCGTTCGCCATCAGGGCCTCGGCGTCGGCCTTCGCGTCGTAGATCGACTCTCGCTTGACCTTCGCCGTCGGCTTGGCCTCGTCGGACCAAACGTCTCCGACCGGACCGCTTAGGATCAGGCCCAAGCCCAACATCGCCGCCGCTTTGCTAGTGCGTAGAGTCATGTCGTTCGCTCCCTGTGGAATTGACGCGTCAGGACTCCGTGAGTCTAGCCGCGGATCGTGCCTCTGGCCAATGGACATTTAGCCAAGGATGGAACACAAATGAAAGTATTGAAATTCAACAATTTAAATTATTAATATTCTTTGAAAATTCTATCTGACTTAATTGACGTCATCTGTTGATAAGGTCGTCTTCCCCGACCCTCCCAACACCGAATGGAGCTGATCCATGTCGACCGCCCCCTCCCAGCGGGCGACGACGACGGTGGCGACTCCGTTGCCGATCAGGTTGGTGATGGCGCGGGCTTCGGACATGAACCGGTCGATCCCGAGCAGGAGCGCGAGGCCGGCGACGGGGACCTTGCCGGTGACGGAGAGGGTCGCGGCCAGGGTGATGAAGCCCCCGCCGGTGACGGCGGCGGCCCCCTTGGAGGTGAGCAACAGGACGGCGAGGATCGAGAGTTGCTCGCCGAGCGTCAGGGGGACGTTCGTGGCCTGAGCGATGAAGATGGCGGCCATCGTGAGGTAGATCGACGTGCCGTCGAGGTTGAACGAGTAGCCGGTCGGGATCACGAGCCCGACGACCGGCTTGGCACACCCGGCGCCTTCCAGCTTGGTCATCATCCGGGGCAGGGCGGCCTCCGACGACGACGTGCCGAGGACGATCAGGATCTCTTCCTTGATGTACACGAGGAAGCGCCAGAGGCTGAACCCGGCGAGATGGGCGATCAGCCCGAGCACGACGAAGATGAAGAGTATGCACGTCAGGTAGACGCAGGCCATCAGCTTGCCCAGGGAGAGGAGCGCCCCGACCCCGTACTTGCCGATCGTGAATGCCATCGCCCCGAACGCTCCGACGGGCGCGGCACGCATGATGATCGCGATCACGCCGAAGAGGACGTGGGAGAATTCGTCGATCAACTCGACCAGGGCACGCCCTTTTTCACCGTAATGCGCCAACGCGAGGCCGAAGAGTATGGAGAAGAGCAGGACCTGGAGGATCTCGCCCCCGACGAAGGCGCCGACGACGGACTCGGGGATGATGTTCAGGAGGTGATCGACCATCGACAGGGTCTTGGCGCTCGCGGCATATCCCGAAATCGACTTGGTGTCGATCGTACTCACGTCGGCGTTGATCCCGTCGCCGGGCCGCACGACGTTGACGATGACGAGGCCGATCAGCAGTGCAAGCGTCGAGACCGCCTCGAAGTAGGCAAGGGCCTTGAGGCCGACACGGCCGACCTCCTTGAGGTCGCCGATCTTCGCGATCCCCACCACGACCGTCGAGAAGATGATCGGCGCGATCATCATCTTGATGAGCCGGATGAAGGCGTCGCCCAGCGGTTTCATCGCCGTCGCCGTCGAGGGGGCCGTGGCCCCCAGGATGACTCCGATCGCGATGGCGACGAGCACCTGGAAGTACAGGTGGTGATGTATCGGTCGACGTCTCGACCCGTCTGACATGGACGATCCTCCCGGCCTCCAAAACGAAGAGGCCAGGATCTCACGAATCCTCGACGGTTTCCAGGCCCCGAGGCGGGGAGGATTCACCACAAAGGACACAAAGAATACCAAGAAAGATATTATGAGTCTTTCTTGGTCTTCCCTTTGTGTCCTTTGTGCCTTTGCGGTGAATCCTCCCCGCCTTTATTCCACTACGCGAGAATTTCCTGGATGGGCTTGCCGTGTTCGATCTCGAGGCGCTTCCGGCCAGGGATTTCGAGCTTGCGGGAGTCGAGGCCGAGGAGGTGCATCACGGTGGCGTGGATGTCGGTGACGTAGTGGCGGTGCTCGACGGCGTGGAAGCCGAGCTCGTCGGTGGCTCCGTGGACGACGCCACCTTGGATCCCGCCGCCGGCCATCCAGATGGAGAAGCCGTAGTTGTGGTGGTCGCGGCCGTCGCCGCCTTGGGCGCACGGGGTCCGGCCGAACTCGGTGCCCCAGACGACGATGGTCTCGTCGAGGAGTCCGCGTTGCTTCAGGTCGGTGAGCAGGCCGGCGATCGGCTTGTCGACCTGGGCACAGAGCGTGGTGTGGTTGCCTCGGAGGTTCGAGTGGGCGTCCCAGGCCCCCGCGGCCCCTTCGCCGTGGAAAATCTGGATGAATCGGACCCCGCGCTCCACCAGCCGACGCGCGGCGAGGAGCTGCTGGCCGAACGGCCGGGTGACGTCCTGGTCGAGCCCGTAGAGCCGCCGGGTCGCCTCGTTCTCGGCGTCGAACTTGAGGACTTCGGGGACCGCGGTCTGCATCCGGAAGGCGAGCTCGTACGACTTGATGCGGGCCCGGAGCTTCGCGTCGTCGGGGTAGTCGGCCAGGGTGAGCCGGTTCAGCCGGCCGAGGATGTCCGCCTTGGCCGCAGCCTCGCCCGAGCCGACGGGGGCTTCGGGGCTGGCGAAGGGGAGGGGGTTCGCCGGGTCGACCTTGAGGAGGACCCCGGCGTGTTCGGGGCCGAGATACGCCGAGTCGGTCCCGCCCGAGCACTGCGAGTCGAGCTGCGGACCCATCGAGATGAATTGGGGGAAGTCGTCGCTCAGGGAGCCGAGGCCGTAGTTGACCCAGGCCCCGACCGTCGGGAAGCAGCCGTCGAGAAGGTGCCTCCCGGTGAGGAGCTCCATCTGGGCGCCATGGTTGTTGTCGGTGGTCCACATCGAGCGGACGACGGCGAGGTCGTCGACGCGGGTCCGGAGGTGGGGCCACCAGTCGCTGACCTCGATCCCGCTCTGCCCGCCTTTGCCGAAGCCGATCTGGAGCGGATAGATCCGGGCCTTTTGCTTGTCGATGATGTTGTTGGCGACCTGCTCGCGGACGTTCTTGAGGTTCGGCGAGTCGAGGACCGACTTGTGGGGCGACTCGGCGATCGTCTTCCCCGCATGGGCGTTCAGGGCGGGCTTGGGGTCGAAGCTCTCGAGGTGGCTGACGCCCCCGCGCATCTGCAGCCAGATCACCTGCTTGGCCCGAGCGGGGCGAGGCGCGACCTTGGACGAGTCCCACCCCTTCGGCTCGTCGGCGCGGACGACCTCGTCGCGCCCTAGCATCGCGCCGAGGGCCAGGCTGACGAAGCCCATCCCGAGTTCGGAGACGAACTCGCGACGGGTGGTTCCCAGGTCGATCGGAAGGCCGCGGTACATTGGGATTCGCCCCTTCTTCGTTCGTCGGCGAAGGGCCTCGGTCGCCCGGTCAGCGGATCGTGACGAAGTCGTTGTGGTTGAGCAGGACGTGGACGAACGCCGAGCGGGCCCTGGCCTTCGGGTCGGTCCCCGGCCGGTTCTCCCCGGCCAGGACGCCGGTGAGTTGCTCCAGAGCCCGGACGCTCTCGACCCGCTCGAGGTCCGAGGGAGATCGGCCGAGGACGTACTCGAAGCTGGAGACGATGAACTCTTCCCGAGCCCCGGGCTGGTCGGGCGTTCCGACCTCCTTCGCGATCCGCTCGGCCAACTCGCCGGCCCTCGACAGGACCATCCCGCTGTTGGTGAGCGCGAGGGCCTGCTGCGGGACGATCGACTCCTGCCTCAGGTAGCATTCCTCGATGCTCGGCGCGTCGAACGTCGAGAGCAGGGGGATGCGTTCGTTCCTCGCATATCGGTAGTACATCGACCGGCGGGTCCCCGCCTCGGCGGAGGCGACCGGATCGTCGGCCCCGCCGATCCGGCCGTCGAGCTTGCCGGCAAGCTCGAGGAGGCTGTCGCGGATGACTTCGGCCTCCATCCGCTTGACGTTCATCCGCCAGAGCAGGTGGTTGTCCGGGTCGATCGACGCGTTCGTCGAGGCCGTGGAAACCCCCGACGAACGCATCCGGTACGCCTCCGACGTCACAATTAGCCGGTGGATCCGCTTCATGCTCCAGCCCGACTCCATGAGCTCGACCGCCAGCCAGTCGAGTAGCTCGGAGAGGGGTGGGCGCGCGGTCCGGAGGCCGAAGTCGTAGGTCGAGGCGGCGAGCGGCACGCCGAAGTGGCGGGCCCAGATGTGGTTGACCGCCACCCTCGCGGCCAGCGGGTTCTTCCGGTCGGTGATCCAGCGGGCGAGGGCGAGCCGTCGGCCGGTGCTCGCGGTGCGATAAGGCGTGTTGACATCCTCTCCCCGATAGGTGGTCTTGGCCCGGGGGAAGTTGAGTGGTCGGGGCGTGTAGGCGGTCGACGCCGGGGCCTTGGATGCGGCCTCGGCCTTCGCAAGGCGGGCGTCCACCTGCCCGAGAGATCGCCGGGCGTCCGCCAACTCGGTCGCGGCCTTGGCGAGGGCGACCGCCGCGTTCGCGTCCTTGGTAGGGTTCGCGGCCAGGCCGTCCAGGGTTCGCTGGGCGCGTTCCTCGGCGGATCTGGTGGCGATTCGCTCGTGCGCGGCCTCGAGGACAGCAAGTCTGGCCTGCGCCGAGGAGGCACGCCGGGCGCCCTCGGACCAGGCCTCGGGGGCGTCCTTCTTGGCCCCGGTGTCCTCGAGTCGCTCGACGTCGAGGATGGCCCGCGTCGCCTCGCGCCGGGCTTCCGCCAACGCCAAGGCCGATTCGGCGAGGATCCGGGCCTCCGAGGTGAGCCGGGCCGCCTGCCGGTCCTTTGCCAGGGCCTCGAGGGCCTTCGCGGCCGAGTCTCTGGTGGGCTTCAGGGCATCGCCTTGGCCATTCGCGCTCAGGAAGGCGGCGAGGGCGAGACGATCGGCCTCCTGGCTTTTCGCGAGGGCCTTCGCGGCCCCGTCTTCGGCCCGGCGAGCGTCCTCGGCGGCCGTCTTCGCCTTCGCGACGGCCTGGTCCTGGGCCTGTCGGGTCTCTTCGATGACGAACCCACGCTTGTCGGGGCACGAGGCCGAGACGGGCAGGGGGATCGACTCGATCCGGATCTCACCCCCGCCGAGCACGGCCGGCGTCGCCGGGGTCATCGGCTTGGCCTTGTCCGGACGTTCCTCGTCGCCTCGGATGAAGCGGTAGGTCGGGGTGTCGACGAAGTCGTCGAACGCGCGGGGGAGCCCCCCTTTGGCGAGGTCGGGTTGGCCGGGAAGGCGGTCGATCCGGACGTGGTAGGGCTCGAAGAAGGACCGCAGCCGGTAGTATTCAACCTGAGAGACGGGGTCGAACTTGTGGTCGTGGCATCGGGCACACTGGATCGTGACCCCGAGGAACGCCCGCGCCGTATGCTCGACGGTGTTGGCGAGCCAGGTATTTCGGTTGAAGATGTCCCAGTTGCGTGCCAGGAATCCGGTGGCTCGCAGGGTCTCGGGATCCTCCGGCGCGACCTCATCGCCGGCGAGCATCTCGACGACCATCCGGTCGTACCCCTTGTCCGCATTCAGTGACTCGACGATCCAATCCCGCCAGTGCCAGATATGAAGGTGGCTGAACCGGACTTCTTCCCCCAGGCCATACCAGTCGCTATAGCGCCAGACGTCCATCCAGTGTCTCGCCCAGCGCTCGCCGTGTCTGGGGCTGGCCAACAAGCGGTCGACCACCTTTTCGCGTGCGATGGGCGACGTGTCGACCCGGAAGGTGAGCAGTTCGTCCCGAGACGGGGGCAGGCCGGTCAGGTCGAGGGTGGCGCGTCGGAGCCAGAGGTCGTCGTCCACGGGCGGGGCTGGCTGGACCCCTCGCGCCTTGTGGGCCCTCGCGAGGAATGCGTCGATCGGATTCGGAAACGGACCCTGTCCTTCGGTCGCCGGCACGGGGGGGCGTGCGGGCTCCTGGTAGGCCCAGTGACGCCTCGGGTCGTCGGGGATGGCTTCGGGAGGGGCCTTCGCCCCCTGGTCGATCCACGAGCGGAGGACGGCGACTTCCGCGTCGTCGAGCTTGACCCCCTCGCTCTCGGGGGGCATCCGCTCCTCGAGATCGGTCGAGGTGACGCGATCGATCAAGAGGCTCTCGTCCGACTTCCCCGGCTCGATCGACGGGCCCCCCTCGCCCCCCTTGCGGGCGAGCTCCGCCGCGTCGAGACGCAACCCCCCCTTCTGCCGGATTGCCCCGTGGCAGCTCGCGCAGCGGCCGGTCAGGATCGGTTTGACGTCCCGCGCGTAATCCACCTCCGGCGACGCGGCCGAGACGGGCTGAGAACCAGCCAAGAGGGTGGCGAGGATGACGGTCTCGAGTCTCATTCCGGGCCCCTCGCGAGCTCCCAATTCGGTCGTCGTCGCGCCGATTATGGATCGCCGACGAACGCGATGTCAAACATTACGCAAACAATCGTCGGAAGCCTCGCCGTGACGGCCGGCGGCGAGGCTCGTGACGTCGTCCTGAAGGGCGTCTCTCGGCTCAATCACCGACCCAGGAGAGGACGAAGTCCAGCTTGCGAGTCGCCACGTCGACGGTGGTGGACTGCTGGGAGAGGTCGTCCTGGCGGTGGGTCTTCACGAACTCGGGGAGGACGCGGAGGCAGCCTTCCATGAGCTCGAGCTCCCAGGCGAGCGGGGGACGCATGCTGAGGCCGCGTTCCTTGCGGAAGATTAACGGGAAGGCGTCGGGGGCGGCGATTTCGAACTTGTGGTGGGCGATGGCGTCGAGGTCGCCGTTGGGTATCTCGTCTTCGGTGTCGAAGGTCACGGTGAGGGCGACGCTCTCCCGGGCGTTCTCCTCGTCGCTCATGCTGCCGGTCCAGAGCTTCTTGAGGATATCGAGGTCGTCGTACAGGGCGACGCCGAGAGTCATGCCCGACTGCCCCATGACGATGGCGTACCACGGGCCGCTTTCGAACTGGCGGCAGTCTACCTGGATCGCCGCCTCGTACCCGAGCTTGCGCCAGGGGGCCTTGCGGTAAAACTCGGCGGCGGCCTCGTAGAAGCCGGCCAGCTTGGGCACGTCGATCCTGGGCATCTCGAGGAGCGCCGGGGGCTGATCTCGAGCGAGGTACCTGGCAAGATCCTCGTAGAGGGCATCGAGCTGATCGAGGGTGTCTACCTTCGAGATTGTGATGTTGAGCGACTCGAGCGGGAGCGCGAGCGTGTCCCAATGGTCTCCGGCGAGAACCTGAATCTCGGTCGGGCGGTGCGGTTCGCCCATCGCGGGCTTGCGCATCGCCTCCGCGAGCAGGTCCCAGATGAGGCTCGGGTCGGGCACGTCCAGGACCATCTTCTGGGCGAGGACAAATTCGTTCGACCGGCTCGAGACGAGGGTCATCCAGGGTTGGATGACGTCCCCCTCCACGTCGATCCGGTGGCTGATCTGGCGGAAGTCGGCCTGCCAGACGTCGAACTCCTGGGAGAGCTTCTCGAGGCGTTTCAGGACGGCGGGGGTCGGCCCCTTGGATTTGGGTTTTGCCGGTGCCTTCGGCTTCGGCCTCGGGGTCGACTCCTTGAGCCAGGCGAGCGCCCCCGGCGTCGACTTCCAGCCTCCCAGGGCGTTCCCGACGTAGAGAATGGCTTCGCTCTCGGCTCCAAACGAATAGGAGTCGGGGGGATCCGACGGGAGCATCTTCTCGCCGAGCAGGTAGATCGGTACGTGCTTGTTCTGCTGGATGGCGTGCTTGAGCTCCTTGCGGGCTTCGGCGGAGTCCCCTCCTTGCCGGAAGGCGATGAGGGCCTTGGAGTAGAGCCACCACGCCGAGTCGTCCTCGTCGTACGCCTTCAGGAGTGTCACGAGCTCCTTATCCTTCCCCTCGGCCACGAGCCATCCGGTGAGTGTGTAGCGCACCCCCTGATTGTCGTTCGGGTTCAGGCGGAGCATGTCCTGGAGGTTGGCGATCGCGTCGTCGCGGCGACCCATGGTCCAGAGCAGAGTCGCCAGGCCTTCGCGTGCCCGCATGTAGGGACGAGTTTCAAGCAGTCCCCAGAAGTGGCCGACGTCCTCCAGGAACACCTTCTGCCCCAGCGCCCGCTCACCCGCGACGACGGCCTGCTCGTAGAATTCCAGGCTCTCTTTCCGGCTCTTGGCCCCCTCGGCGAGCATGACGTACGCGTCGGCGCAGTCGGGGCAGACTTCCAGGGCCTGCCGGGCGATCTTGAGTCGTTCCCTCGGATCCGAAGCGTAGAAGGCCTCGTCGATGAGCCGTTGCGCCTTGCCCAGGGGAGATTCGTCGGGCTTGCCGAGGGCATCCCCCAGGAGCCCGCGCATGATTCCTTCAAGGGCCCTTCGGTCGTGCATGGGCGAGCCGACGGAAGGCTCCGACTTCGGCTTTTCGCGAATCGTTCGCTTCGGAGTCTTCTTGGGCGGCTTGCCTTTCTTCCTCGCCATCGACACGTCCCCCTCGTCGACCTCTTGATGGCACGTCGTTTGACTTATCATACTCCAATCGCGGCGAACCCCGTAATCCCGCACCGTGTCAATGTGTCGACTGCCCCGTCGAAGGCGTCCGCGGCCGGGAGGGGCGAGACTTCACCGCCTGCGTGAGGCCCTTCGCATGGACAAGCGGCTCGTCACCATCAGCAAATTCCTGGCGAAATACCTGCGCCACGCGCCGGAAGAACTGGGGTTGTCCCTCCGCCAGGGTGGTTGGGTCTCGGTCGACGACTTGCTCATTGCCGCCGAGCGTCGAGGCTTCCCGATCCCCTACGACGATCTCGTCGAGGTCGTGGAGACCAACGACAAGCGACGGTTCTCGTTCGACGAAACCGGCGACCTGATCCGGGCGAACCAGGGCCACAGCGTCGAGGTGGACCTCGAACTGGAGCCGACGGAACCCCCCGAGATCCTCTATCACGGGACAGTCGACCGCGTGCTCTCTTCGATCCTCGAGCAAGGCCTGATCCGAGGCCGTCGCCATCACGTCCACCTCTCGAAGGACGTCGAGACGGCCCGCAAGGTCGGGGCCCGTCGGGGCAAACCGCTCATCCTCGAGGTCGATGCCGCGACGATGCGACGCGACGGCCACACCTTCTTCGTCTCGACCAACGGCGTTTGGCTCACTGACACGGTCCCACCCGCCTATTTGACCCGCGTTTGACGGCCCATCACGCGCCTTTGCGTTGACCTTGGGTCCCGGACGTGAGTCCGGGACTCGACACCCACCCGACCAGCCTCGGCCGATGGCCTTAGGAGAATTGCCGTCGAACTTCATCGGACGAATCGCCCATAATGGGCATGATTCGCCGAACCGACCCGAGGCCTCGGAGCGTTCGTCATGGACCTGGCGGAACTGGCGGGAATCGCCGTCCGAGAGATGACAGCGCACGGGCTGCGCGGGTGGACGTTCGCCTTCGCCGGCACGAAACGCCGGCTGGGCGTGTGCAAGTACCGGTCGAGGCGGATCGAGATCTCCCAGTACTACGCGAAGAATAACCCTCCCGCCGTCGTCCTGGACACCCTCCGACACGAGATCGCCCACGCCATCGCGGGCCCCGCCGCCAAGCACGGCCCCGCGTGGAAAGCCATCGCCATCCGATTGGGTGCGTTGCCGCGGGCCTGCGACACCTCGAGCGACACGGTCGTAACGCCGGGCGATTGGCAAGCCACCTGCCCGATCTGCCGACGGACCTTCCACCGTTACAAACGCCCCATGAGCCTCGGGGGCTATCGCTGCCGATGCCCCGGCCGTTCGCCCCTCGTTTTCGAATACAAGGGCGACCCGAGCCGACGTCCCGACGTCCCCGCGACCCTCGAAGAGTCCGCCAACTGGGAGGCCCGCTGCCCCGGCTGCCAGACCGTGCACCACCGGATCCGCAAACCCAAAGCCGGCCTCTGGCGCTGCGGCTGCCCCCAGCGCGCCGAGCTCGCCTGGCGACGACGATTGAAGTGACGCCGTCGGACTGACCTCTCCCAGATACAGGCAGGTCGAGAGACGAATCCACAGGATGGGCTCCAAGCAAACTGCGGCATCCTCCGCACCGACTCACTGGAGACCCGAGGCTTCTCCTTCGAGCCTTCCGTCGCTCCGAGCGGCGAAGTGCGGTGATTCTCCGATGCCACGCAGGTCCGGAGGTACCCAGACCAGCCTCGCCTCGGGAGAGAAGAGGCGTTCCCGGGAGTAGAAGCGGAGGAGATACTCCGTGTCTCCGCACTCTTGAAGCAACTCCTCGGCGAGTGCGGCAACGGAGACGGCCCGATCCTTCGTGCCGAGGAACCGTTCGATCACGACGATCCAGGCTCGCGTGATGGTCTCGTGGTATCCGCCGGGATTCCCCTGTCGTCCGTTGTATCGCCGGATCCCGTCCCGAATCTTCGCACCGGCCTCGGCCGGGTCGAGAGATCGGAGGTACCAGAGAGCCATCACCAGATGGTTTCCGTGGGTCCACTCCGACCTCGGCAGCGAGCCGTCTTCGAAGCCGGCGATCATGTCCTCGATTTCGGCCTCCGTCATCGCCAACACCTCCGCAGGATCGGGATTCGCTGACAGGAGATTCCACCGCACTCGAACCAGTCACAAGAACTCCAGATCCGGTTCGAGTCCTGGTGTTGCGCCGAGCCGCGGTGGTCGCTCCAGGTTCACTCGTCGGCGGAGGAAGTCGATCGTTGCCGAACTCACCGTCGCTGCCGTCGCCTGGCCTCGTTGCGGTCCACTCGGGCCGTTCGCGACTTTCGCTCAACTCGATGCCCAGGATTGCCGAAACCGTTAGTTGGAGCGGTTGTAGCGGATTGATGGTTTGTGCCGACTCGATCCCGTCGCGGCTTGTTGGTGAATATCGGGAGACGTTGGGGAGTCGATCCGCTCAAGTCGCGCTCACGGGGGAGGGATCGAATCCTGCGTATTCCCATGAATCCATCGGTTCGTTCCGAGGCTCGGAAAGAAAACGCGGAGCGTCCGGAGTCCCAATCTTAAGGGATCGCTATCCCTTACCCAGAAAACGGGGGGTAAGACTCGCGGCTGCCAAACAACTTCCAGACCCGGGGTCATCCCTGGCCGGAGATTCAGGCCTCGTTCCCACGGTCCCCGTGGGAATGCCGTCCTCGACGCTCCGCCTCGGTATTTCGGGCCGCGGTCGACTCCTGGGACGTACGGAAGCGACACGATCCGGATCAAGCCACGGTCGCCGATGAAGAATCGGAACGGGAGTCCTGCAAGGGGCACGTTCGCTCGCTCTGACTGATTCTGGGCGGCCTTCCGAAGTCGAAAAAAGAGGACGCAGAGCGTCCGAGTGCGGCATCCCCACGGGGACCGTGGGGACGAGTGATTGATGCCTTGTGGCTTATGAGTCGTGGTTGGTTGAGACCGTGAGAAGGAGGCGTTCAGGCTGTCGGGATTTGCGGGGCATGCTCGGAGGAGCCTGTAATGTATGATGAAAATTATTTGTTTTATATAATAGTTTTATGTTTGTATTATGGTTGTGTGTCGACCAGGTTGCTCGCGTCTGTCGTCTGAACTTGCGACTTTCTCGCCGGATGACAACTTGACCAGGCCCCCCTGCGACGTATTCGAGCTCCTGCGATCCTTTCCGAAGGAGGGAAAGATGCGGGTTTCCAGGATCGTGATGCCCATGACTCTGTTGGCGGTCGTCGCGTCAGCCGCCCCGTCGATCGCGGCGTGCCCTCGTTGCGGACGAGAACACGGCGGTCACCTCGGCCTCGGCGCACGCTTCGCCCACACCAATTACGGCGGAGACATGGGGCGGTTCTTGTTCGGAAAACATGCCGACATGTATCCGCAGTTGGGGTTCTACTTGCAGCAGGGGATGGTCCCGCCGACCGGCTACATCTACGACCCCCCCGCCATCTGCGGGCCGCGCGGGATCCCCGCGAGTCCGCATCATCCCCACCAGCCGATGTACCCGCTGCCGGTGGCGAATCTGCAGCCCGTCCCGATCCCCCAGCCCGTCCCGGTCCCGTCCCGGCCGCCGGTCCCTCCTCTCCTCCCGCCTCCGCCTAGCTCCCCCGCGGCGCTCGGTGCGGTCCCCCCTCCGCCGATGACGACACCGCCGCCTCCTCCGGACAATCTCCCCCTGCCGATCCCCACCAATACCAATCCTTCCGATCCGATGAAATGAACATTTCACCGCGAGACGGTGTGGGCCCCGGTTCAGGTCAGTGAGAGTCCGTGCCCAACCTGGTTTCGGGCGATAGCCGGATCGGGAAATGTGCGTGGCCGTGTTGGAACGTAGCGACGCCCTGGGTTCCTCGACATCTCGAGGTCCAGGGTGTCGCGCTGCGCTTCGACCCGGCCACAACGCCGTTGAGATTCCCTCGTCCATCGTGTCTATTCGAGAAGCTTGACGGAGCTCCATCGAACCGTCTCTCAGACGACTCCCTCACCACAAGGGCACCAAGGCACAACGGTCAGGATCCCGAGACACCAGAGTCCTCCGATGCATTCTTCGGGGGCCCTTCTCGTTTTGGTCCCTTTGTGGTGTGTTTCTTGCCGGGTCAATCGCATGTGACTCGGTGGACTTCAGCGAGGAATCTCAGCGTCTCCAACTCGAAAGGAAGGGATCGCGCGTCATGCTGATCGTCCACGTCCAGATCCAGGTGAAGCCCGACGCGATCGACGCGTTCAAGGCGGCTAGCATCGAGAACTCGAGGAACAGCCTGCAAGAGCCGGGCATCGCCCGGTTCGACGTGCTCCAACAGCAGGATGATCCCACGCGGTTCGTGCTGGTCGAAATCTACCTCACGCCCGAGGCCCCCGCGGCCCACAAGCAGACGGCGCACTACAAGCGGTGGGCCGAGACCGTGGCCGAGATGATGGCGGTGCCCCGATCGAGTGCGAAGTTCGACAAGGTGTACCCCGGGGATGGCGCCCCATGACGTTCGAGTTCGCGACCGCGAGTCGCATCGTCTACGGGGTCGGGACTTCTCGGCAGGTCCCTGGCCTGGCGAAAGATCTGGGACGTCGCGCGTTCGTGGTCCTCGGAAGCTCCGGCCGCGGGCGTGACGTTCTCTCGGGGGAACTGGATGCAGTCGGCGTCGGCTCGGTGGTTTTCCACGTCGGCCGGGAGCCGAGCACGACTCTCGTGGACCAGGCGGTGCGGGTTGCTCGCGAGGAACGGTGCGACCTGGTGATCGCCTGGGGCGGGGGGAGTGTGATCGACGCCGGGAAGGCCGTGGCGGCCCTGATCACGAATCCGGGAGACGCCCTCGATTACCTCGAGCTCGTCGGGAAGGGGTGGCCGCTCCGGGAGCCCGGCGTGCCGATCCTCGCCGTCCCCTCGACCGCGGGCACGGGGGCCGAGGCGACACGGAACGCGGTGCTCGACGTGCCCGAGCACGGGGTGAAGGCGAGCCTGCGCAGCCCCTACCTACTGCCGCGTGTCGCGGTCGTCGATCCCGAGTTGACCCTGTCACTCCCGCCCAAGGTCACTGCGTACACCGGCTTGGATGCGCTGACGCAACTCATCGAGGTGTTCGTCAGCAACGCGGCCAACCCGTTCACCGACGGACTCTGCCGCGAGGGGCTCGCGCGAGCGGCTCGCTCGCTGGCGATCACCCATCGCGACGGGTCGAACCTCGCGGCCCGTGAGGACATGGCCCTCGCCGCTCTGTTCAGCGGTGTGGCCCTGGCGAACGCCAAGCTTGGCGCGGTGCACGGGTTCGCGGGAGTCCTCGGCGGGGCCACAGGCCAGGCCCATGGTGCTCTGTGCGCCCAGCTGCTCCCCTTCGTCATGGAGGCCAACCTCCGCGTGGCCGACGAACGTGGTGACGCATCGACCCTTGGGCGATACGCCGAAGTCGCGAGACTCCTCTCCGGCGATCCCTCCGCCAATGCCCGCGACGGCGTGGCCCGCGTGCACGAGCTCCGCGCGGACCTTCAAATCCCGCCCTTGCGGGACTCGGGCCTGTCTCTCGACGATTGCCGACGCCTCGTCCCACTCGCCCGAGTCGCGAGCAGTATGAAGGGCAATCCCGTGACGCTCTCCGACGAGGAATTGCTCGGGATCCTCGAAGCGGCCCTCTAAAGCTTGGCCGCTGCCCTCGACGGAGCGTCCCTCGTCCGGCGCCACGAGCTGGACGAGTGCTCATTAAAAGAAATGCCGCCTGTCTCGCACCATGAGAAGGACCTCCCTCTGAGTGGGGGGGAAAGGGACTCAGAGGGAGGCGTCGTCCGGATTGAGAGACCTGGGGGGGCGGTCGCCTTTCGCGGACTTGCCGGCTGGCATTGCCGTCCCAGCAACCGCTGGTGAAGGGCCGGCTCTCGGGCGGATCCACCACCGGAAAGTTGACGTTGCCCTGCCGGCCAGGCGATGGGCCTTATCGCCTCGGGCAGGAGGAGAGCGACCTCGCAAAGGTCCCTGCCTCGTGACCGGCCTTCGCGCTCGTCAAGCGAGAACGTGGAGCCACCCTGCCTTTGCCTTTGTAGCAACCACCGACGACGGTGAGGACCGACCGCTTGCGGGGCAGCCGGGTTGCTCAACGTCGCAGGAGGTTGCCGGCCTACCATTTGGCAACAACCGTGCCAGAGGGAAGAGGGAGGGCGATGAGGAATGTGGAGGCCTTTGTATTTCTCAACCGGAACACGCGTTATGCCAAAAGAGGCGGAGTGAGTCGCCGACAGTTCCAGTCCGCTCACCCCATTCCTTCGCCACAACGTCTGATCGAGCGACGACCAGGCTGGTCGATCCCCGGTCACTTTCACCGATGGCCGAACATGGACTCAGCATCACTCCGTGCCGTCGATCGGTGTGCGAGAGGGGCTCAACTTTCATAGGCCAACCGCCCGGACAAACCATTCTCCTCGACGGTTCCGTTGGCCGCCCAGCGACCAGTCTGACTGCTATCCGGCCAGGCGAAGTCCTCGACTCAGATCGATTCGTCGCCAGCGCCAACCCTCAGAGATCTTGGAACACTCATCGCAAGTCTCATCCGTGTAAGAATCTTGCTCCAGGCTCCCGGAGTATTCTTGCCTCGGTGTCGCAATGGCACAGAACGTGTCTATTCTGCCTCGGCCCCCTTAAGTCGCCCAGATTCATGGCCATCTAGAGTCAAAGGCGTGGGGGGGATGGCCGGAATGGAATCGTTCCTCTCCTCGGGAGGCGGCATGCATATTGGTTGCACACGCGGTGTTGCGATTGTCGGAGTCGTCCTGGGATCGCTCTGGGCCTGCCGCGGGTCGATGGGGGCTGAGCAGGTTCGACCCGTCCCCCTCGGCGGCGCCCTGGACCGACAGGTCGGGGATCGCACCTTCGGGGTCTACGTGCCGACGCGATATGGCGGTACTCTGACGATCCGGTCGAGCGAGGGCACCATCGAGGCGCTGACCGGACCGGACGGGCGACCTCGGACGAACGGACGAGAATCCGGTGGGCCCGGCGCGCACGGGTGGTACACGTTCCGAGTCTCGGGGACCCGGCCGGGTTCGACGTTCACCGTTAAAACGGCATTCGAGCAGGTCGGCCTGGCGGCCCGGATGCCCTGGAACTACTACTACTGGCCGACCAAAGGGGATTCGATCCACGAGCCTTGGAGCGGCGGGAACGGGGTCGTCGACACCCCGGCGCCAGCCGGCGACGACGTGATCGCTGCTCCCTTCGGTGCTCCGATCGCACCGGGACAAGATATCATCATGCCAGGTGCCAACGGTCTGCTCGAGACTCGGCCGGCCCCCGGCGATACCTCGACTTGGTTTCCCAACCTCTATGATGACCTGCGCTATATCGGACCCGATGGAGTCCTCTACCAGACGCCTGCTCCGCTGTTGAAGTATGACCGCCTCTTCGGGCTCTCCGCCCGGGGGTGGGAGGCTGCCTACAGTCAGAGCCAGACCATCCAGCGCTGGCCTGGGCACTGCCTCGGAGGGGCGGTTGCCTCGATCATGCTGAATGAGCCGAACCCGGCGCCTGGGACTGGCCTGTCGCGGGACGAACTGAAGGGGCTCTGGGCCGAGCTGGGCGAGAACCACTACAACCACCGCATCGGGGACAACGCCAACGCGATCCCGCCCGGGCCGCCCCGTCCCGGCTTCGACCCGTGCGACGCCCACGTGCCGCGGTTCCACGCCGTGCTCGAGGGGAACATCCGCGGGAGGAAGCTGGCGATGCTCGCCAACCTGAGGGCGTTCCCGCCGAGGGGAGGGCCGGATGAGGTCTGGAACCACGGCGTCGGCAAGTACACGGCCCGGCTCCACGCCGTCCCAGGCGCCGGAGGCCGCCGAGTCCGCATCGAGCTCGAGCTCTTTGCGAACAACGGCTCGGACCTGAACGGCCAGGACCCGAAGCCGCGAGTCAACCGATATGAATATGTGCTGGTCTACGGGGCCAACGGCGAGGTCGACGAGTCCGCCGCCGGCTCCTGCGACTGGATCGCCGTCGGCGGCGAAGCGCAGTACGCCCCGCTCAACCTGATGGAAGTGGCCGAGAGCCATTGGCAAGGCCACAACCCGATGGTCACCGAGGCGAACGTCCGCTCGCTCGACGTGGCCAATGGGGGTGGGGGCCGCTTCTCCGCATCGGCGCCGGCCTTCCAGCCGGTCGTCGTCCAGGAGGCGGGGGGAGCGCCGTATGCACCACCCTCCACGACGGCGGGTGATTCAAGCCCTCCGAGGGTGGCGGGAGGTCCTCCGAATTCGCCTCGGCGAGCCCTGCTGCGATTCTTCGGTCGCGACTGACCGGCGAGGTTGGACTCGAGGCTGCCGGTCTCAATCGGCCAAATGGTCCTCGGGCGGCGAGATCGAGCGCTCGATCGTGATGCCGAGGGTGCGGATCTTCGTCCGGAGGCTGCCGCGGGTGATCCCCAGGATCTTCGCCGCCTGGAGCTGATTCCCCCGAGTGTGGCGCAACACTCGAGTCACGAGCGAGCGCTCCATCAGGGAAAGTGACTCCGCGTAAAGGTCCTGGGAGCCGGCCCGGAGGCGATCGTCGAGGAACCCTTCCCAGTCGAAGCCGGCCGCCAACGGGCCTAATTCCGAAGGTGCCTCGCCGCGGAGGGCAGGGGGGAGGAAGTCGGCCAGCAGCAACGGCCCTTGCGCCCGGAGCAAGGCCTGGCGGAGCACGCTCTGGAGCTCGCGGAGATTGCCCGGCCACGGGTAGCGACAGAGCAACTCCAGGGCGTCGGGGGCCACCTGCACGATGGCCTTGCCCATCTCGGGGCTGAAGCGTTTGAGGAAGTGGTCGACCAGGAGGGGGATGTCTCCGGGCCGTTCGCGGAGTGCCGGGAGCGTGATCGTGACGACGCCGAGTCGGTAGTACAGGTCCTCGCGGAACTCCCCCGAGGCCGCCATCAGAGCCAAGTCGCGGTTGGTCGCGGCGATGATCCGCACCTCGGCCTGGATCGTATCGCTCCCTCCCACTCGTTCGAAGCGGCCGTCCTGGAGGACGCGGAGCAACTTCGCCTGCGTCAGCGGCGTCATGTCGCCGATCTCGTCGAGGAAGAGTGTGCCTCCGGAACATTGCTCGAATTTCCCGATCCGACGCCGATCGGCCCCGGTGAACGAGCCTTTCTCGTGTCCGAAGAGTTCGCTCTCCAGCAGCGTCTCGGGGATCGCGGCGCAGTTGACGGCCAGGAATGGGCCGGCGGCGCGTCGAGAGTGCTGGTAGATGGCGCGGGCCACCAACTCTTTGCCGGTGCCGCTCTCGCCCAGTATCAGCACGGCCAGGTCCTGTGGGGCGACCCGCCCGATCGCCTTGTAGACCTCCTGCATGGGGGAGGATCGCCCGACGAGCACGTCGGCCGCCGTCCCCGCCGGGACGGCCTCGTCGGGGACGACCGCCGGGACTCGCCCCAGCCGACTGATCTCGGCCGCACGCTCGACCAGGTCGCGCACCTGCGAGAGCTCCAGCGGCTTGAGCAGATAGTCGAAAGCCCCTTGTTTCGTCGCCTCGATCGCCGTCTCGGTCGTCCCGTGTCCGGTGATGAAGATGACCGGGATCCGGGCGTCGACCCCCCGGATCTGGCGGTACACGTCCAGCCCGTGGGCGCCGGGTAGATTCAGGTCCAAGACCACCACGTCCGGTTGATCGCTCGAGACGAGGGCGAGCCCCTCCTCGGCGGTGGCGGCCGTCAGGAGGAGGTCGTTCGGGTCGCCGAACGCCCGTCGGAAGGCGTGCAGGATAGAGGTCTCGTCGTCGATCACCAAGATCTTCGCCATTCCGCAACTCCTCGACGCTCAGGCACTCGACCCGGCGCGGGCCGGCATGCGGAGCATGAACCGGGCGCCCCCTTGGGGATGGTTGGTGGCGTGGAGCATCCCGCCGTGGTCGTGGGCAATCCGCTGCGAGACGGGCAGGCCGAGCCCCAGCCCGGTCGCCTTTGTTGTGAAAAACGGCTCATATAAACGAGCAAAATGCCGAGGAGGGATGCCCGGCCCGGTGTCGAGCACGATGACCTCGACCTGGAAGTCCGCCGTGCGTCGGATCTCGACTTCCAGGACTCCGCCCCTCGGCATGACGTCGAGGGCGTTCAAGGCGAGGTTGACCAGGAGCTGTCGGAGCTGTTCGCCGTCCGCCTCGACTTCGACCGGAGACGCGGGAGGGGCATACTTCAGCGTCACGTTCTGCTTCCTCGCCCGCCCGCCGACCAGGGCCAACGTCTGATCCACGACCGTCTTCAGGTCGACGAGCCGGCGCTCTGGCCTCGGCGGCCTCGCGAAGTCGATGAAGACATTGAGGCGATCCTCCATCCGGCGGACCTCCATCTCGATGACTCGCAGATCCTCCGCCGGGAGTCCCTGCGATTCGGCATCCTCTCGGTTGGCCTGGACGAGCATCTTGATCGCCGTGAGGGGATTCCGCAGCTCATGGGCCAATCCCGCCGCGACCTGCCCGACCTCGGCCAGCGACTCGGCCCGCAAGACGGCGCGGCCAAGCCTCCGGGCGACGACGTAGCCCAAGAGTGCTCCCACCGCCGCGACCGCCACCCCGACGCTCACGAGCCCCCACGCGGTCGAGGCCACGATCCGTTGCAGGGCACGCTCGGAGCGTTTCCGCTCCGCGCTCTTGAACCGCTCCAGTTGACGACCGGCGGGGATCAGCTTCGCTTCCAGGAAAGAAGGGCCATCCCGCTTGCCGGGCTCGGCGGAAGCCTTCAGTTGGCTCCGAAGATAAAGGTCAAACCCCTCCTCCAATCCATCCACCAGCCGACGTTCCTCCGCGCCTTCGGCGAAGCGTCGAGCCCTGCCGATCCATCCCACGATTCCCCGATGTGCGGTGTCCTCATCGGCCGGATCTTTGCTGGGCAAGGCCTCCAAGTCTCGCAGCAATTCGGCGGCGATTCGGCAGCCCTCAAGGCTCTCATCGAGAGCCCGCAGCGAGGTTGACAGCCGATGATGCAAATAGGCCGCCGCGCCGAGGCTCGAGCCGAGGAAGAGCAGGCTCATGAGAAAGCTCGGCGCGGCGAGACGGACGTTGAGACTACGCGTCAACATGAGCAGCTCGAGGTAAACCCCGACCCTGTCCCGGCGATGGCAATCGGGCTCGGCCACGACCAGACCGTCTCCCGAACCCCATCGGAACCGCCCAAGGATTGGAACGCCCACGCGCCCGCCCCGTCAAGTCGGGGACCGGGGGACAATCCACTCGAAGGAATGGCCACTCGCCCGTTCCTTGGTCGGGGCGTCGCGGGCACATCGTCGCCGGCCCGCTTCACGTTCTCGAATCGCGAAGTATCCTCATGACATTCTCCTTGGAATTGAGACGCTCCCATGAAGCCTCGCCGCCGACGGGGAAGCCGCCGTCTCAGCGACCTGGAGACAAGGCTACGACTGACGTCCTCTCGGCTCGGATCGTGATCGGTTGGCCGTCGACCAGCGCGGAGGGATTCTCCCGGACGACCCGATCGGCCTCGCTGAAGTCGACCCATTCGGCGGGCAAGCCCTGTTCGAGCGCGGATTTCTGCTTGCGCAACACCTCGACTCTTTGACGGTCGCGAAGTCCGAGCTGGACGGGGGTCCTGACAGCCAGGTTGCCCTCGAGTCGAACGACCCACATCTGGTCGTCCTGTTGGAAGACCGATGAGGCCGGCAACGTGAGCGTCTCCGGGCGTGGGACGGGGATGCGTGCGGTGGCGTACATCCCCGGCCGGAGGACACCGTCGGGGTTGGGTAAATCGATCTCGGTACGCAAGGTGCGCGTCCGGTCGTCCAGGAGCCAACTCGAGCGGGTCACGCGACCGGGAAGCTCCCGGTCCCCCAGCGCCTGCACCATGACCCTGGCCGGCCCGCCGCTTTTGACGTGCGGGGCGTCGGCCTCGGGCACGTCCACGAAGATCCGCACCTGGTCGGTCCGCGCGATCTCGAAGAGAGGTGCGGAGCCGGTCGAATTGCTGGTCGGCGGCTGGACGTAGCTGCCGGTGTCCACCCCTCGGCGTGTCAGCACGCCGTCGTACGGGGCTTCGATCCGGGCGTAGGCCAGGATCGCCGCCGCCCGATCGCGGTCGGCGCGGGCCACTCGCAACCTCGCCTCGGCGACATGGACGTCCGCGGCCGCCTTGTCGCGCTGGGCCTTGGCCTCGACGAGGGCCGCCTCCGCCAGGGCCACGCCCGCGACCGACTCGGAGACGGCGGCGTCCGCCGTCTTGAGCTTCTCGTCGGTCTGTTCTAACTCCGCTTGAGGCGAGGCACCTCGCCCCACCAACCGCGAAACACGCTTGTGCTCCAGAGTCCACCAGGATCGGGTCGCCTCGGCCTTGAGCCGACTCGCACCCGAGTAACGAAGGGTGGCGTCGGATTGCGTGACTTTGGCATCGGACACCCGCAGCATCGCTCGAGTCTGCACGATCAAGGCCTCGTCCTCGAGGACGGTCGCGTCCTTCTGATGAAGCTCTTCAACCACTTCGGGCACCCGGAGTTCGGCCAAGACCTGGCCTTTACGGACGCGGTCGCCGATGTCGAAGTGATAGCGGTCGACGAAGCCAGGGATCTTGGAGTACAGGGGAGTCCGTTCGAATGCGTCGATCTGCCCCGGCTGCTCGATGCTGCGAGCCATCGACGCGAGTCTCGGCCGGATCGCCTCAACCTCCACGACCCTTTTGGTCAGGACGGGCTTCGATTTCGGGGAGTTGTCGACCCGCCTGCGGCGGTCGTGTCCGAGCCCTGCCGCCACGACCAGCGCCACGAGGCTGCTTGCCAAAAGCCACTTCCGGTGGCCCGAGATGTCGAGAGACGGGATCAGCTTCATCGGAGGAATCTCCATTCAGGACGTGAATACTTTCTAGTAATTGGGCGCTGATCGGTCGGACGCCTGGTCAGCCCCCGGGTAGAAATAAACGCTCTCGGGGTCCCTCGGGTCGATCGAGGCGGACACGGTCCGGCTTCGGGCCTGAATCACCGCGAACACCGAGGGTAAGACGAACAAGGTGGTCCACGTCCCGGCCACGAGCCCGCCGATGACCGCTCGGCCGAGTGGGGCGGTTTGCTCGCCCCCTTCGCCCATCGCCAATGCCATCGGCACCATGCCGGCCAGCATGGCGCAGCTCGTCATCAAGACCGGTCGGACGCGGTGGCGTGCTCCTTCGAGCGCGGCACGGGTGACCGCCTCGGGCGAAGGGCTGCGGCGTCGGCCCCGCTCCGCGAAGGTCACCAACAGGATGGCATTCGCCACGGCCACCCCGATCGCCATGATCGCACCCATGAACGACTGGATATTGAGGGTGGTTCCCGTGAGGAAGAGCATCACCGCGACACCCGCCAGGACCGCCGGGACTGCCGCGACGGACACTAAGGCCAGCTTCGGTGACTGGAAGTAGGCGGTCAGGAGCAGGAAGATCGAGACCACCGACAACACCAAGCCCACCGACAGGCCGCCGAACATCTGCCCCATCGGTTCGATCTGTCCGCGAACATCCACCCGCACCCCTCGGGGCGGAGGGCCGGCCCTGCCCAGGGCCTGATCGATGTCGATCGCGACCCGTCCCAGGTCGCTCCCTTCGATGTTCGCGGTCAAGCTGATGTACCGGCGCATGTCGAGCCGGTCGTACTCGCCCGGCCGAACCCCTTCGCGCACCCGGGCCACGTCGCGGAGCAAGACCTGGTTGCTCGAGGTGTGTTTGACCGGGATCGCCCCGATTGTTTGCGACGAATCGAGGCGAGGCGGCGGGACTTGCACCTGGACCTGGTAGCCGTTGCCCGAGGCCAGGTCGGCCCAGTAGTTCAGGACGACGTACCGGCTCGAAGACGTTGCCGACAGCAACGCCCTCGACGTCTCTTGCACCGTTACCTGGCTCAGTCCGGCCCGTTCTCGGTCGATCGTGACCTCGACGGTCGGGAAGTCCTGCGCCTGCCCGAACTGGAGGTCGCGGACGGCCGGGACTTTCTCCAACTCGGCCCGCACCTTACGGGCGTAGGCGAGGTCATCGCGCAGGTTCGGGCCATGGATCACCAACTCCACGGGCGTGGGCGAGCCGAAGCTCATGACCTCGTTGATGATGTCGGCCGGTTCGAAGGAGAAGCGGAGGGCATCTCGGCGCCTGGAGACTTCGTCGGAGGCCAGCCCCTCGCCCCGCCATTTCGCCTCCAGCCACGGTCCGAGCCGCTTCGGCAGTTCGCGGCGCAGCCGAGACTTGAGCTCCTCGACCCGTACTCCACAGCCGTGCTTCAGGGCGATCCGCAGTACGGCTTCTTCCGGGCCTCGAGACCAGAGGTAGACGCTCTGGTTGGGGAAGGTGGGGGGTGTCACCCCGATGAAGCCCACCGTGGCTTCGATCGCGTCGGACCCAGCCTCCGACGTGATCACATCCAGGGCCTGCCGGGCGATCTCCTCGGTCCGCTCGATCCGAGTGCCCGTGGGGGCGCGGAGGCGGAGGAGGAACTGTCCGGTGTCGACCGCCGGGAAGATCTCCCGGCCGACACGGCTCCCCACGAAGACCAGCGTCATCATGCTCGCGACGAGATAACCCGCCACCACGGTCTTGCGCTTGTGGATCACCGCCCGGAGCACGCGGTCATAAGCTTGCTGGACTCGCCCGAAAACGCCCGAGGATGTCGTGCCGTATTCGTCGGGAGTGCCGCCGTGCCGCCGGATCATCCAGACCGAGATCACCGGCACGAACATGCTGGAAAGCAAATAGGAGGTGATCATCGCGAATCCGACCGCCATCGCCAGCGGCACGAACATATTGCGGACGGCCCCCTCCATGGCGAAGACCGGCAGGAACACGGCCAGGATGCAGAGCATGGCCAGGAGCCGGGGGACTGCCGTCTCGGCATTGCCCCGACGCACCGCCTCGGCCACGGACTCGGTGTGTTCCATCTGCGAGTGGATGTTCTCCACCTCGACCGTGGCCTCGTCCACCAGGATGCCCACGGCCAGCGACAGCCCTCCCAGGGTCATCAGGTTGATCGTCTGCCCCGACGCCCAGAGCGCCACCAGGGCGCCCATCAAGGCCAGCGGTATGTTGAGCACGACCACCACCACGCTCCGCCAGTCGCGGAGGAATAGGAGTACCATCAGGCCCGTCAGGGCCGCACCCAGGAGGCCCTCGCTGCCAACGCCCCACATCGCCCGGGTTACGAACGGCGACTGATCGAGCTCGAATCGGATGTGCATATCCGTCGGCAGCGCCTCCTGCATCCGGGGCAGGTTGGCCTTCAACGCATTGACGACCGCCAGCGTCGAGGCGTCGGCCCGCTTGCTCACCATCAGGAAGATCGAACGCTTCCCGTTGACCAGGGCATAGCCGCTGGCGATGTCCGTCGCGTCGGAGATGGTGCTCAGGTCGCGGATGTAGAGGTTCTCCCCAGGCCTCACGGGGATGCTTCCCAGCGCCTGAGGGTCGGCGACCATGGCGTTCGAGGGTACCATCGGGGCCCGGTCGGAAATTCGGGCGTTCCCCGAAGGGACGACCAGGTTGCCGCTGCTCAGGGCGGCGACCACGTCGTCGGGCGATAGGCGATAGGCCCTCAAACGCTCGGGGTCAAGGTTGATGACGATCGAGCGGATGTTGCCCCCCACCGGCGGAGGCGACGACGCGCCCGGGATGCTGCCGAAGATCGCTCGGACCCGGAACAGGGCGAGGTCTGTCATCTCGCCAACGCTCCGCGCCCGGTCGCTCTCGAAGACCAGGTAGCCGACGGGCACGCTCCCCGTGTCGTAGCGCAGGATGAACGGGGGTAACGTGCCGGCGGGCATGAACCCTTTGGCTCGGACGGTGTACCCGACCGCCTCGGCCATCGCCCCCCCCATGTCGGTGCCGGGGTAGAAAGACAACTTGATGACCGCCATCCCCTGGATGTTCTTCGACTCGACGTGGTGGATGCCGGTCATGTAGATCGAGTGGCCCTCGTAATACGACGTGAGTTGGCTCTCCATCTGACTCGGGTCCATGCCCCCGTACGGCTGGGCGATGTAGATGACCGGCAAATCGAGAGCGGGGAAGACGTCGACGGCCATGCGCCTGGCGGCGAGAATGCTGGCGACCGCCAGGGCCGCCACCCCCGCCATGACGCTGACCGGGTGTCGCATCGCAAAGGCGATCGGGTTCAGGGACGCGTTCACCGCAAGCTCCTCTCCGTCCGAAGCCGGTTTCATTGAAGCTATCTATTACTAGATAGGTAAGCGGAGCAAAAAAAATCAGGCGATCAGGGCCTCGAGGATCCATCGGGAGGTGGCCTCGAAGCGGTCGATATCGTGAAATGCCCTGGCGATCAGCAAGGCCCCTTCGAGCGACGAGAACAAGGCCCGAGCGGCTAAGTCCGCGGGCCCTTTAAACCGGAATTGCCGAAGCTTCCGCCCGTCCTCGAGCACCTTTGCGAGCCAGCCCTCGTTCTCGGCGAAGAGCTGACGGACCTCCCCTCCCACGGCGTCTGTCAAGGTCTCCTGCTCGACCGCGAGCATGGCCCCCAGGCACATCCGGTTGCCGCAGCCGATCGTGGTCGCCTGAAAGAGCTCGAGGAAGCCCTCCAGCCGGCGCCTCGGGTCCTTCTCTACGGCGTCGAGATCCGCAAGGTTCTTGGCGAACACCCTCCTCTCATTCTCGATCAAGGCTTTGCCCAGGTCTCCCTTGGTGGGGAAATGATAGTGGATGCTCGCCGTCTTGATCCCCACTTGCTCGGCCAGGTCGCGATAACTGAAGCCGTTATACCCCCGCGTCCGTACCAAGGTCTCGGCCAGATCCAGCAACTCTTTACGCGTGTCACGCTCGCTCATCGCTCGATTCCTCCGATCGGAACGTCAGGGGAGACGTTCCTGACCATCCGTAGCGAATCCTGAGTCTCTCGTCTTCTGCAATTTCTCCGCCCTCGTTGATGGGATCTTACCTACTAGATGATAGGTGGTCAAGAGCTTCAAGGAATTCGACTTTCATTTCGGCGCCGGCAAATCGGCATTGAGTGCATGAAAATGCGGCTTCGGTGGCGTCAGGCGAATTCATGATTAGTCGGCGAAGAAAAATCCCGGCCGAGTGTTGACGGCGTTCAATTGAACGCTAAGATGGCTTTCAAATGAACGTCGTCCGGGGCTCCGAAGATGTCGAAACGTCCCGTGCCCGCGAAGTCGGAACTTGAGATTGCGCGGATCGTCTGGGAACTCGGCGGGGCGACCGTCCGCCAGGTTCTGGATACCCTGCCCGCGGACCGAGGCCTCGACTTCAAGACGGTGCAAACCTATCTGAGACGCCTGGAAGCCAAGGGGTATCTCGAGACGCATCGCGAGGGTAGGAGCAACGTCTACAAGCCGAGCGTCCGTTCAGGACAGGTGATCGGCGAGGTGATGGATGACCTGCTGAACCGGCTGTTCGACGGCCAGGTCCTCCCGCTTTTCCAGCATCTGGTCAATGACCGAGGGCTGTCGGGCGACGAGGTCCGACAACTCCGCGAACTGCTGGATCAACTGGAGGGTGAGTCGCGATGAGCCCCGATCTCGACGCTCTGGCACGCCTGGCGTGGGTCCAAGTTTGGCAGGTGACGGTCGTGGCGATCCTCATCGGCGCGGTCGTGCGACTCTGGTGCCGGGAGCAGCCGCGGTTGGCCTACGTCCTCTGGATGCTGATCGTCGTCAAGTCGATCGTGCCTCCGGTGTGGAGCAGCCCGACGGGCTTTTTCAGTTGGGCCCTCGCCAACGCCGAGGCTGTGGGGTCTGGGTCGCGCGGCGGGGGGATCGAGCCGCCTTCGCCGGGGGCGAGTCCCGTAGCGATGGGTGCGGAACAGGCCGAGGTCGCCGGCTTCGTGGGCAAGATCATCCGGGACCAGGAGAGGCTTCGGATTCACGTCCAACGCGCGGCCTTGTTCGTCTGGTTCGCCGGATTCGTCCTGTGCTCCGGAATCGTCGTCGGGAAGCATGTCGTTTGCGCAAGCCTGATCCGCCGGTCGCGGCTCACCGTGGACCGACGATACCGCTCGGCAGCGGCGAGCCTGTCGCGGCGGTTGGGTGTGAAGGGACCGGTCCGCCTGGTCGTCACCTCGAGGCCCATCGGCCCCGCCGCTTTCGGCCTGCTCCGACACGCAATCCTCCTCCCGGAACCGCTCCTCTCCGTCATGCCCCGTCGCCAGGTCGAGCTTGTCCTCGCCCATGAACTAATCCACATCCGAAGGGGTGATGTCTTCGCGGGCAAGCTGCAACTCGCCTCGCAACTGATCTGGTGGTTCAACCCGCTGATCTGGTGGGCGAGCCAACAGGCCAGCCGCGAACGGGAGCGTTGCTGCGACCAGGAAGTCCTCTCGGGCGTCGATTGCAAGCCCGTGATTTACGCGAGGACCTTGTTGAGCGTCCTCGAGCTGAAGGGCCGCTTGTGGACGCTCGCCTCACTCCCGGGCGTGCGCTCGATGGAAGTCACCGCGCTTCGCCTGCGGTCGATCATGAGGTCCGCGGACGCCGCTCCCCGACACACGCCTCGAATCAATCAATTTGTTTTCATGATGGGATTCGCCCTGCTCGTCCCCGGGACGGCCTTGACCCCCTCAGCCCGCTCATCGGCCACTGACGAAGCCTGCCGCACCTCGTCGACCTCCGCCATCGATCACAACTCCGGTCAGGATTCGATGCCAGCGAACAAGGAAGCTTGTTCTTTGTAAATCGTCTTGTTGTTTCGTTGAGACGTTTCGTCGGACGCCACCGGTCGATTAGGCCCGGATGAGCCGCCCGGTTCCGGAGCGTTGCGCCTTGCCTTCCCACCGCCGAGGGGTCGATGCCTCTCGTCACGAGGGGACGCGAGGCCGGGCCCCCGTGCGCCCATGATGATCGATCGATTCGCCGGAGTTGTTCCCCACGACCTCGAGGGACAGACCCATGCCTCCCCAACCTGACCAATGCGACGGGATGCCGGACGAACCCTCCCGGTCGTCCGGTCGGTTTCTCGGAGCCGTAACGAGAGCCTGCGTCATCGGGCCGATACTCCTGGCCGTGGGGACGACCCGGGCCGATCTCCCGAAGCCCGGCACCGCGAGCATCGACGACTTCGAAAACAAGGTGCGACCCGTCCTGGTCGAGCACTGTTACAAGTGCCACTCCGCGGGGTCCGAGTCCCTCAAGGGGGGCCTTCGGCTCGACAGCCTGGACTCGATGCGGAAGGGGGGCGACATGGGAGCGGCGGTCGTCCCCGGCGACGTCGAAGCGAGCCTGCTCATCTCGGCGGTTCGCTATCAGGATGAATCCCTGCGCATGCCCCCCGCGCGCAAGCTTCCGGACGCGATGATCGCCGCGCTCGAGGGTTGGGTGAAAGCGGGCGCGGTGATGCCGCAAGACTCGGAGGCCTCGACCTCGCGTCCCGGAGCGGTAAGGCGAGGCGGCATCGACTTCGATGCCGCAGCCAGACACTGGGCCTTTCAGCCCGTCCGCAAGCCGACGGAACCCGAGGTGCTCCGTCGCGATTGGCCGATCTCTCCGGTCGACTCGTTCGTCCTGGCGAGACTCGAAGCGGCCGGGCTGACCCCATCCCCGCCGGCCGATCGACGCGTGCTATTGCGTCGGGCGTCTTATGACCTGGTCGGACTACCCCCGACCGCCGAGGAGATCGCGGCGTTCGAGGCGGACCGGTCGCCGGATGCCTTCGCCCGAGTCGTCGATCGCCTCCTGGCCTCGCCGCAATACGGCGAGCGGTGGGGACGGCACTGGCTCGACGTCGCCCGGTACGCCGATACCAAGGACGGTGTGCTCATGTATGGTGACGATAGGGTCTTCCCCTACGCGTATACCTATCGGGACTACGTCGTCCGCGCGTTCAACGAGGATATGGGCTTCGACCGGTTCGTCCAGGAGCAGCTCGCGGCCGATTCGATCGCGCCCAAGGATCAGCCCTGGCGGCTGGCGGCGATGGGTTTCCTGACCGTGGGCAAGCAGTTCGACAACAACATCCACGACCAGATCGACGACCGAATCGACACGGTGACCCGGGGATTCCTGGGCCTGACGGTCTCCTGCGCACGCTGCCATGACCACAAGTACGACGCGATCCCGACGGCCGACTATTATTCGTTGTACGGGGTCTTCGCCAGCAGCGAGCCGCCGCTCGAGCTCCCGAGGATCGACCCCCCCGGGTCCAGCCCCACGCCGATCGCCTTCGAGCAGCAGGCGGAGGCGAAGCGTAATGAGCTTCGCCAATTCCTGGACGGCCAGTACAAGCTCCTGACCGAGGCCGCGCGACGACGGACGGCGGACTACATGCTCAAGGCGGCGACCTCGGCCCCAGACCCTTTGGAGACGGCCTTCTACTTCCCGTCCCTGGGCCCGGACGACCTGCGACGCCAGATCCTCACGCGTTGGCGCCGCTTCCTCAGGGAGCGGTCGCGTCCGGACGATCCCGTCTTCGGCCCTTGGCATGATTTGATCGCGCTTCCGGATGCCAACTTCGCGGCAGAGTCCCGTGCCGTACTCGCCGGATGGAGATCGCGGCCCCCCGGCACGAACCCCGAGCAATTGAATCCGATGGTCGCCGAAGTCCTGGCACGGGAGAGTTTCGCAACCAAGGCCGACGTCGTCCGCGCCTACGGCGAGCTGATCCGGCGGGCCGACGAAGACGCCCGAGCGTCCGAATCGAAGGTTGCCGAGGCACCGATCGGGGAGGCAACCCGGCAGATTCGCGCGATCCTTGCCGGCGATGAGAGTCCCGCTTATTTCCCGTACAATCAAACTTACTATTATTTGTCGATTACCGAGAAAGAAGTCTTCGACAACAAGATGATCGAGCTCGATCGGATGGCCGTGAAGGCCGCGGACGCATGGCCACGTGCCATGGTTCTCCTCGACTCGGGACAGCTCCACGAACCGCGGATCTTCGTGCGGGGCAACGCCTCCACGCCGGGCGAGCACGTCCCTCGCCAGTTCCTCCGCATCGTGTCCGGGGCCGATCGCCGGCCGTTCGCGAACGGCAGCGGCCGCCTCGATCTCGCCCGGGCGATCACCGCGCCCGAGAATCCTCTGACCAGTCGGGTCCTCGTGAACCGGGTCTGGATGCACCACTTCGGCGAGCCCCTGGTCTCCACTCCCAGCGACTTCGGTACGCGAGGCGCACCGCCGAGCCACCCCGACCTTCTCGACTACCTCGCGGCCCGGCTCCAGGAGGAGGGATGGTCCCTCAAGGCGTTGCACCGGCTGCTCGTGCTCTCGCGGACGTATCAGCAGTCCAGCACGGACCGGCCCGAGTGTCGCCACGTCGACCCCGAGAACCGGCTGCTCTGGCGGTTCCGTCGGCAACGGCTCGACCTCGAGTCGATGCGCGACACGCTCCTGTTCGTCTCGGGCCGGTTGGATTTGAAGCGGGGAGGGCGGGCGGTCGATGTCGCGGGCGACCCGAAGAATCCGAGGAGGACGGTCTATGGCCTGATCGACCGCCAGAGCCTCCCGGCGATGTTCCGCGCCTTCGATTTCGCCAGCCCGGACCAGTCGGCCGAGCGGCGACCGTGGACCTCGGTGCCGCAGCAGGCGCTCTTCAGCATGAACGCCCCCTTCGTCGTCGAGCAAGCCAGGGCCTTGGCCGCTCGGCCCGAGGTCGCGTCCGGCTCGACGACCGAAGGGCGGGTCGCATCCCTCTTCCGAGCGGCCCTGGCACGTCCCCCGCTCGCGGAAGAAGCCCAGGCCGCCGCTCGCTTCGTTACGGACGCATCCCCGCCGGTCGGCGGGACGGGCGACGGCCGGTTGTCCCGCTGGGAGCAACTCGCCCAGGTCCTCTTGATGTCGAATGAACTTTTGTTTGTAGATTAATGGCGTGGTCGGCGAGTTCCTCCGGGCGGCACTCTCGCCGTCCTCGACTTCCTCGCCCGTCGGCACCGACTCGAAAGGGATGCTCATGACATTGGATCCGCTCCGAATTCTCACACGTCGAGAGGTGCTCAGCCGGGTTGGCACGGGCACGGGGATGCTCGGGCTGATCGGATTGCTCGGTGATGTCGGCCACATGGGGCGGGCGTCGGGGGCCGAGAATGCCGACGGAGCTCGCCCTCCGATCGGCAATCCGCTGGCCCCCCGCGTCTCGCACTTCCCGGCCAAGGCCAAGCATATCATCCATATCTATCTCAACGGCGGCCCTTCGCAGGTCGACACCTTCGATCCCAAGCCGCTCCTGGCGAAGTACGAGGGCAAGACGCTCCCGCTGACGAATGTGTCGACCGAGCGCAAGACCGGGGCCGCGTTGCCCTCCCCGTTCCGCTTCCAGAAGTACGGCCAGAGCGGGATCGAGTTCAGCGAGATCTTCGCACGGACCGCTCAGCATGTGGACGACTTGTGCGTGATCCGATCGATGAGGACCGACGCGCCCAATCATGATCAGTCGATGCGGATGATGAACTGCGGCGACGGGCGTCTCTCGCGACCGAGCTTGGGAGCGTGGCTCACTTACGGCCTTGGCAGCGAAAATGAAAATCTTCCCGGTTATATCGTCATGTGCCCGGGTTTGCCGTACGCCGATGTCGCCAACTGGAGATCCGCGTTCCTCCCGGGCGTCTACCAGGGGACCTACATCGATACCCGACGCGACCGGGTCGAGGAGCTGATCGAGAACATCCACAACTCGACGGTGTCTCGGCCGGATCAGCGTCGGCAACTCGACCTGTTGACGGACCTCAACCGGATGCACCAGCGTCCTCGAGCCGAGGACGATGCGCTGGAGGCTCGCATCGCCAACTTCGAGCTCGCCTACCGCATGCAAACGGTCGCGACCGATGCCTTCGACGTCAGCCGAGAGCCGCAATATGTCCAGGACGCCTACGGCCCGGGTATCCAGGCGAGGCAGCTCTTGATCGCCCGACGTCTGATCGAACGTGGAGTCCGGGTCGTCCAACTCTTCCACGGCGACGTCCAGCCCTGGGATGCCCACAGCGACGTCACGGACAACCACCGCAAAGTGGCCGGACAATGCGACCAGCCGATCGCGGCGCTCCTGAGCGACCTCAAGCAGCGCGGGCTCCTCGACGAGACCTTAGTGATCTGCGGGGGAGAGTTCGGACGCACTCCGGTCGTCGAATTCGTCAACGGCAAGCCGGGCAAGGGCCGCGACCATAACCACCACGGATTCTCCCTCTGGCTAGCCGGAGCCGGCGTAAAGAAGGGGATCGTCCATGGCGCCACCGACGAGTTCGGGTACCAGGCCGTCGAGAAGCCCGTGCACGTCCACGACCTCCACGCCACCATCCTCCACCTGATGGGCTTCGATCACACCAAGCTCACTTATCGTTACGCCGGCCGCGACTTCCGCCTCACCGATGTGCATGGTGAAGTTGTGCGTGACATCTTGGTATGAATCGACGAAAAGTCCTCGAACAGACTGACCCTATTCCGAGACTCCTTGCCGATGTCCACCGGATGCATACCCCGCGAGGGTTACATCACAAGACAAGGTCTCAGATAACACATGTTTTCGTAGAACGGCGGAGTCACGATCGTCGTGGCCGGTGTGGCGCCGTTCCGCTTTGAGTCCCGGCGGTTGTCGTAAGCACTGTCGGCGCATGAAAAAACCCGGCGGTTGCCGGGTTTTCGCACGAGCTGAGGATGTCGGCCGTATGGACCCTCCAGGACAGCTTGTGCCAATGAGATGTGAAAGTTAACGTTGTCAGGGGGCCTTGGGTCAGTGTGTTAATGAATTGATCGGTGTCAACTCATGCCGGCTCGCCTCGTTATCCTCGGCCTTCCGGGCATTCTTGGCTTGGGAGGGATGCGGGTGGGCCTGGACAAGTGTGTTGTCGAGGATCGTCCGCTTGAGGTCCGGGTCGCGTAGCGCCTCGATGACTGGCGGCCACACGCCCTTCTTGGCCCAGCGATCGAATCGCTTCCAGACCGAGCCCCAAAGTCCGAACCGCTCGGGCAGGTCGCGCCAAGGGGCGCGAGTCTTGGCGATCCAGAGCACGGCATTGATGAACAGGCGATTGTCCTTGGCCGTTACGCCAGGGTCGCCGTGCTGCCCGGGGAGCATGGCCTTGATCCGTTCCCAGTCCTCGTCGTTTATCTCGTGGCGACGCATCGAGTTCACCTCGGAGGAAGAATCCCGGTGAGTTATTTGCCAATCCCGCTCGAGGCCCGCGTGACGTGTCCGCAGGGCCTCAACTCGCGTGTCAGGCTTAAGATTTCGTCGAGGCCGACTCGCTTTCCTGGACCTCTCGGGCCAGATGGTCCAGCAAGACGCGCTCGGCGGGCAGGAGCGAATGCGGATCGAGGCCCAGTTCGTTCGCCTTGCTCAGTGAGCGACGGGCGTCGTCCATCCGCTTCGCACGAATCTGGGCCCGGGCCAGGTGGAAATAGCGGGAGGGCGTCGTGCGGATCGCGAGTGACGACTCGAGGTCGCTGATGGCCTGATCCACTCGTCCCGATTCCAGGAGGGCGATGGCCCTGGTGTCGAGCAGTTCGGGGGGGAAGCCGACCTGCTGGGAGGCTCGGCCGATGAGCGCCAACGCCTCCTCGACGTTCCCGCCGTGGATGGCGACGTGCCAGGCGAGGTTGTTCAGGGTGACGGCGTTCTTGGGGTCGAGCTCGAGGGCGCGTCGGTAGAGGGACTCGGCCTCCTTGGGATGGCCGCACGCGTCGTTGAGCATGGCGGAACGGACCAGGAGTGGCGTGGAAGTCGGGGTTTTCGCAATGGCCTTGGAGACCTGGTCGACTGCGAGACGGCCCTCGCGATCGCCCGAGGACTTCGCGGTCATCACATGGAGGCAGACGGCGGCGACCGCTTCGGGCTTGCAGACGCCCCAAAGGCGGGCACAGATGTCGAGGGCTTCTGAGGGCCGATCGCGCCTGACCAGGAAGCTCGCGAGCAGGAGGCTGTCTTCCGGACGGGTCGGATGGGCGGCCAGGTCGCGCAGGAGGGCTTCGGCCTCCGCAAATCGGCCCCAGGACTCCAGGACCTCCGCGACTCGGGCCAGCGAGGCGCCCGGGCCTCGTGACAGGGCCAGCAATCGGGTCGTCGCCTCGTCGACCTTCTTGTCGGCGGCGAGGAGTCGTGCCCGCAGTTCTCCGGTTCGATAGGACTTCGGTTCGACCTCTTCGAGGACTGCGAGGGGCGCGCGGGCGGCGTCGGGCTCGCCCCGTTGGAGGCGTGCCTCAATCAGTGAGATGAGGGCGACCGGGTCTTTCGGGCGGTCGCGGACCAACCGCTGGAGCCCGGCGAGGGACGCGTTCCAATCCCCCCCGGAGGCGCGAAGCCTCGCGGCGATGACGCGTTCGTCCGGCGACAGGACGCGGAACCTCTCGAGGTCGTCGAAGGCACGAATGGCTTCGCTTATCGAGTCCGGCTGCGAGGCCAAGCCGATCGCTCGGAGGCGGTAGTCCTCGACCGTTCCGCCGTGTTCGAGATTCTGGGCGATCAAGCCGAGGGCCTCACGGCGGGATCGATAATCCGGGGTGGCGATTAATGTGGCTGCCAGCGCCCGACGGGCCCTCGTGAGCAATGCGCCCTTGCCCTCCAACGATGTGGCGGCGTGGCGGAGGATGGGCTGTGCCTCGGGGAAGCGGCTCCTCCGCACGAGGAATTCCCCGAATGCGATGGCGGGTTCGCCGACGTCGGCGCCTGAGCCGGCGGCCAGCGCCTGTCGGTGGCGCTTTTCGGCGCGGTCGTACTCGGCGATGGCTTCGTCGCAGAGGGCGAGCACGGGGTAGGCGATCCCGGGTTGGAGTGCCGCTTCAGCCTCGCGAAGGGCACGTTCCGCGTCGACCTTGCGGCCGGCGCGGGCGAGGTAGCGGACCAGGGCGAGCCGCGCCTCAGCACTGTCTCCCGACCGCTCGACGGCCCTTCGGAGCATCGTTTCGGCCTGGCTGGCTTCCCCGGAACGTTCGAGGAATTCCCCGAGCCAGACGAATTCGGCAGGGCCGGCAGCCGGGTCGGCGACCACTCGGCGGGCCGACTCCTTGGCACGCGTGAGATTCCCTTCGCGGAGCGCCAATTCCGCCGAGGCTCGCGCGACGGACCCTGCTTCGACCCGACCATCCGAGGCCAGTCTCAGAATGTCCCTCGAATCATTGAGACGTCCTGCTTCGAGCAAGCGTTCGGCAAGCCTACCCACGAGCGTTGGGGAGCGCTCGCCGAGGTCGAAGGCTCGTCGGTACGCCTCGATAGCCCGGTCGCGTTCACCCAGTTGCTCGGCGATTTCCCCTTCGAGCATGGCGGCCCTCGGCCAGGTCGGCCGACGTGCCACGATCTCGGCGACCCGCGTGCGGGCCGCACTCAGATCTGTCGCGCCGGTTCGGTCGGTGCGAGCTCGGGCCAGATCAAGGCTGGCTTCCGCGAATCGCCAGTGGGTGCCCTCGGGGCCTTCGGCGCGGCGCAAGGCCTCGACGCTGCGAGCGGCGGCGGCCCGATCGCCCGCGCTCATCGCGAGGTCGAAGAGTCGGGCCTCCGCGTCGGGATCGCTGGGCTTGCGACCGGCAAGGCGAGCCCAAAGCTGCCGGGCGCCATCGAGGTCTCCGAGTCGCTGGTGAACTTCGGCGAGCTGGCCGAGGACCTGGTCCTGGTCCGAGTCCGAATAGGTCTCGAGGCCCTCCGAAAGACGGTTCAGCTCCGTCTTTGCATTGGCGCCTCCGACGCGTCCCAGACAATCCGCCTTGGCCAGGCGAAGGCTGACGAGATCGCCGAACCTCGAGCGGGCTTCGTCAAGGATCTGAAGGGCGGCGGACGGGCCGGCCGCCTTTTCGCTCAGGGCGGCGCGGCAGAGCCAGGGTTCGAGGCGGTCGGGGTGCTCGGCGGATACCCGATTTAGGCAAGCATTCGCGGCGTCGATCTTCCCCTGCTCGGCATAAATCTCGGCACGCATCAAGGCCCAACCGAGCGAGTGGGGCATCGCCTTCTCCACGCGGCTCAACGCCTTCTCGGCTTCCGACCACTGGCGTTTCGGCTGTGGGAGTGCTCGGTTACGATCGATCCACAGTCGGGTGAGCTGGAGCCCGGCTTCCGGCCACTCGGCGAGGAGTGCGCGTAGTTCGGCGAGGGCTTCGTCGACCCGGCCCATCTGCGTGAGGGCGGCGGCGTGTCCCGAGATGGCCGCCCGGTTGCGGGGCTCGAGCGCGAGGACTCGCCGGCAGGCCGCGAGCCGCAACTCCGGCTGGCCGAGCTTGTCGTAACATTCGGACAGGCGGAGGTTCGTCTCGACGGCGAGCTTCGGCCGAGCTTCCGCGACGACCGCTTCCAATGTGGGTAAGGTCTTTTCCAGAGTATCGGCGGCCTCACGCCAACGGCCGGTCGCGCTCGCGATCCGTGCGACGAGGAGGTCCAGAGGTGGGGTCGGGAATTCTTCGTGGCGTAGTCGCGCGATCTCTTTTTTCGCTTCGTCGAGTCGACCGAGTTGGACGAGCGTGTCGGACCGAGCTAACCGCAATTCGGGGTCGTCGGGAAGGGCCTCCAGGCCGCGGCGGAGCGTGTCGAGAGCGGCATCACCTCGGCCCGTTCTCAACTCCAGCCCAGCCATGCGGCGGTACATGCGCGAGTCGCTGGGAAATCTGGAGATCCCGCGTTCGAGCAATGCCCGGGCTTGCTCCGGGGCAGGGGCCGTGCCGGCCGAGGCGAGGATCACGTCGGCCTCATCGGGGGCGAGCTTGGCGGCCTGGACCACGTCCTCGACGGCCTGCGTGGGGTTTGATCGTTCGTCCATCTCGGCGCGTGTCAGATAGGCGCGGAATGACTTCGGGTTGGCCGCGACCATGGCGTTGACGACCTGTTCGGCCTTCGCGGGGTCGTTGAGCCGGTCGCGCAGCAACAAGGCGAGCCGGCGATAGGGCTCGACCTTCGACGGGGTGTGCGTTATGGCGAGTTCGTAGAGTTTCGCCGCTTCGGGGTAGCGGGCCGCCTCTTCCTCGCATCGGCCGAGCTGCCCCTCGAGTTCACCATCCGTTGGCGTCTCCTCGAGCAGGATGCGGAGTTGGGGTTCCGCCTGGGCGTACCGGTGAAGGTCGGGTTCCATCGCCAATCGGACCAGGCGTCGGCGGATCGCGGTACGGTTCGGGTCGCGTCGGAGTATTTGTTCGAACCCCGCCAGGAGTTTTTCCCGCTCCGCCAGCGAATGGGCGGAACGCTCGAGGATCGACACGAGTCGGACGAGTGCGTCGACGTCGGCGGGCCTGAGGGCCAGGTAGTGGTTCAGGGCCAATAACGCCTCCCGGTCGCGCCCGGCGGCCTCATCGGCGGTGGCCCTGACGATCAGATGGCCGGCGGTTCGCCGGACCTGGTAACGATGCCAGGTGTGGATGGCACCCCCGCTGACGGTAACCACGAGAACGAGGGCCGCCAGCACTTTCCCGTTCAGTCGGCGCTTCATGAGCGGTCTGCCTCCCAACCCTGCGCCCGACGCGACACGGGTCGACTGGGGCCTGCGGGGATCATCAAAGGAACAAAAACCGGGCGTGTCCCGTGAGGAACACACCCGTCGGTGAGAAACACCAAGGGATATCGAGCTTGCGACGGCATGCCGGTTAGGCGATGACGACTTGGCGGGTCCGGCGTCGACCCCACAAGGTGCCACCGACCAAAGCAACGCCGGCCAAGGCCAGCGTCCCCGGCTCGGGGGCAGGGCTCGTGGTGATGTCGCCGGAGAGGACGATCGTGCTCGTGAACGCGCCCGGAGGCGTTGCGTTCGCTCGGAACTGAATGTTGAACGCACCCGCGAAGGGGACAGTCGCCCCCCCGGCCAGCCCGTAGTAGGCGGCCAGATCGGGATCCACGATGTTCAGGAAGGCCGACCCGGCGATCTTGGCCGTGCCGCCGACCGAGATCACCGTGGCGGACAGGAACGAACCGGTCATGAGGGCCGTCACGCCAGGAGGGCCGAAGCCGTCGTCCCCCATGATCGTGATATTCCCGCCTGACCCGAAGTTCCAGATTCCTCCGGAGGCTCCCGTGAAGTTACCGGTGGTGAACGACAGGACGCCGCTCGTGAGGAGCGTTAGCACCTGGTCGTGCAGTGGCGTGTCGAGTCCGACCACGTTGTCGACCTGGATTCCCGTACCGACGAGGGGAGTGGCCCCGCCGGCGAAGGAGATCTTGGCGGGCGGGGATGGGGTCGGGGTGACCACGCCGAAGTCGAGGATCGGTTCGGCATGGGCGATCTGCCCCGCCGTCAAGGCGATGCCGATCGCCAAACTGAGAAGGAGCTTGTTCATTGTCCGCATCTCCGAGGGCCGCTTGGCTCACTGGAACCCCGCCGCGGCGGCCTGTCGCCACGGGGTTGCCTTCGCCCGGCGGGCGAGGCATCGTTTGGTTGACTTGCCCATGACTCGCCGCTTCGTTCGAAGCGGGACGGGCTCTCGAACATCCTTTGCGCCTCCTCTCGTAACGAGGCCGCGCCGGTCGGAGACCCTCGCGGGTCAGGCCGTTACAACCCGCTCGCGGCAGGCGGACACTCCCCTCGTGGCGCCGCGAGTATCGACCACCAATTGGGAATGTTCGACGATCCATGGCCAGTTGTAGGCCGAGTGGTCGGTGACGATGATCACGCAGTCCTGCGCGGCCAGGAACTCCGGGGTGAGGTCCGAACTGGAGAGGCGGAGGTGCGGGTGGCGCCGCATGTTCGGGAGGATGGGGATGTGCGGGTCGTTGTAAGAGACGACCGCGCCGAGGCTGCGGAGGCTATGCAACAACTCGAAGCCCGGGGACTCGCGGGGATCGTCGATATCTCGCTTGTACGCCATGCCCAGCAGGGTGATGGCGCTCCCCTTGACGGGCTTGCCCCGTTCGTTGAGGGCCTCCGCCGTCCGGTCGAGGACGTGGGCCGGCATGGCGGTGTTGATCTCGCCCGCAAGCTCGATGAACCGGGTGTGTGCCCCGAATTTCCGGGCTATCCAGGTGAGGTAGAAGGGGTCGACCGGGATGCAATGGCCACCCAGACCTGGGCCCGGGTAGAACGGCTGGAACCCGAACGGTTTGGTCTTGGCGGCGTCGATCACCTCCCAGACATCGATACCCATCCGGCCGAAGATGATCTTCATTTCGTTGATCATCGCGATGTTCACGGCGCGATAGGTGTTCTCCAGGATCTTGCACGCCTCGGCCACTTCGCAGGAGGAGACCGGGACGACCTTCTCCATCGCCTCTTTGTAAAGGGCGAGGGCGATCTCCTGGCTCGGCGCGTCGCACCCTCCCACGACCTTGGGGATGCTCGGGCCGGTGTGATTGGGGTTCCCGGGATCCTCTCGTTCGGGGCTGAACGCGAGGAAGAAGTCTTTGCCCGAGCGCAGCCCGGACGCCTCCAGGATCGGTCGGACCACATCACGCGTCGTGCCGGGGTAGGTGGTGCTCTCCAGCACCACAATCTGGCCGGGGCGGAGTTGTTCGGCGATGTCCACGGCCGAGTCGATCACGAAGGTCAGGTCGGGCTCGCGGGCCTCCGTCAGGGGGGTGGGGACGCAGATGAGGATCGCGTCAGGTTCGTCGAGTCGGGAGAAGTGGTCCGTCGCTTCGAACCCTTGCCGGCTCATTTCCCCGATCGTCTCGTCGGGGACCGACGCGATGTAGCTGCGCCCCTCGCGGAGTTTGTGGACCTTGGCCGCGTCGAGGTCGAACCCCAGCACGCGGAATCCGGCTCGGGAGAAGGTCCGGGCCAGCGGGAGTCCGACGTAGCCGAGGCCGATTACGCCGACTATCGCCTCTCGAAGGGACATCTTCTCCAACGCCCCTTGGCGGATCGACCGGGCCTTCGCCCCGTCGGGAAACTCGTCGGTGAGCCTCAGGCTCGCGGTACCATTACGTCCGATCACGGTGCCTCCTCCGGGCAGGGTGAGATCGTTCATTTGGAGATTGAGAGGTTTGGGGGGCGAGTGGTTAGGGGAAATCGGGATGAGTCGAAGGGCAGGAGGCGGAAGTCCCTCGCGTCGTCGACCGAACCCGACCATCCGGACGCGGCGGCGATTGCAAGGTTGTACATCTCCCGTGCGGTTACGTAGTGGTAGCGAAACGCCGTATCGTGTGCGGCCCGGCGCGCCAGGGCCTCGTGGAACTCGACCTGGGTCTCGCCGAGCAGCGTCGCGGCGTTGGACTCCGGAGCGCCGTGGGTGTAGAGCTTCACGAAGAACCAATCCGGTCGGGCCGCTACCTGGACCCGGGCCCGTAGCCAGGCGTCGAGGCGGTCGATCCGGGCCGGCTGGTTCGCCTGGATACAGCCGTTTTCCAGGCGAGGGAGCAGGCCGAGCTTGCGTCGACGCCAGTCGAGCACGAGCGGGCCTTGGATCAAGAGGAGCGACCGCTCAGGCGCCGGGCCGAGCCCGATGGGGACGCCACGATCGTGAGACTTCGGCCGATCGGGGTCGTCCTGCGCGTAGTACACCTGATTGATCGTGCGCGTCTGCGTGAGGCTTGGCGCCGAGGGGAGGGTGAAGTCCGCGTAGCAACCTGTCTCGCGGAGCACGTCCAACTCGTCGTTCACGCCGCACCAGCGCCCGTCCGGCCGCGAGTTGTCCAACGCCCAGTTCCCGTGGATGAAGCCGTAACGCAACTCGCCCGACGAACGCTCCACGGAGAGGAGTTGGTGGCGGGAGGCCAGCGTTTCGGCGTGGTTCACGAGGCGTCGGCGAAGGACGCTCGATGTGTCGCAGTCGTGATGGAGGTGGACCTCGACTTCTCCGAAGCCAGCTCGGCAGAGTTCGGCGAGTCCGTCGAGGTGCTCGGGGTCGTATTCCTCCAGGGGGTGAAAGAAGGTGTGCTGTGGGGCCCGGCCGTCACTGTCGGCCATCGAGCCGAACTGCCGAGGGTACTCCTCGACCCAGCGCTGCACCCGGGAGCGGGCACGGGCCACGGAGGCTCCCCCCGCCTTCGGTTCGTAGTGGTCGGCCAGGCAGAGCAGCAGGTGGACGGGCTCACCCGCACGGGGCAGACCGCGACGTCCGGCCGAGGCGAGGTACGACGGCAGCCAGCGGCTCATGCCTCGGAGGGTGGAGACTTGAGGGAGCTTCATCGCGAAGCACCTCCCGCACCGCCGAGACGGTCGGTCCGCGACCACGTGCCCGAGTGCCTACCAAGCACCCAACGGACGAACCCGATCAGGAGAGCCGCATTCATCCCGGTGAACATCGATGCGAGCCGGAACGGCCGGAGGATCCGGGGACCGGCCGGCGCGAGGGCCATCGCCAGGGCGAGGGCGTAGAAGGCCGCCTGCAGGACGATTGCCTCCCGATAGGGGGATTCATGCCGCAAGGCGAGAGACGTTGCCAGCATGCCGAGCAGCAGGAACGGGCAGGCCCAGCGGAGAACCTTGTGCGAAGCGAACGCCAGCGCGACCCAACCCCGACGAGGGTCGAGCAAGGGCCAGAGCAGCCCGAGGCTCTGGAAGTCGCCCGTGCCGATCCGGCATCGACGACGGAACTCCGAGCCGATCCGGGGAGGCGTTTCCTCGAAGGCTCGGGCCTCCTCGTCGTAAATCAACACGAGGCCCGTGCGGAGGTGCGAGACCAGGGGGATGACGAAGTCGTCGACGATCGTCCCGTCGGGGATGGGGACGAAGGCGTCGCGTCGAATCGCGTAGATGGCCCCGTTGGCGCCGAGCAGAGCGCCGAGTCTCGCCTCGGATCGCTTGAGGCTGTTCTCATATTTCCAGTAGAGTCCGTCGACGTTCCGCCCGGTCTCCGGGTCCCTGAGGTGGAGCCTGCCGCAGACGACCCCGATCCGTTCGTCGCCGAACCAACGCGCCATCTGCCGAGCGGCGTCCGGCGCGAAATGCGTGTTGGCGTCCGAGAGGATGACCACGTCCGCGTCGATCCCCGCCATCGTTCGATTCAGGACGGCCGCCTTGCCGCGGCGGGTCGGGTCGTGGATCAGGCGGACGCCGTGGTCGGCGAAGCGGCCGACGATCTCGGGCGTAAGGTCGGTACTCGCGTCCGAGGCCACCACGATCTGGAGGCGGTCCTTCGGGTAGTCCAACTCCAGGGCGTTGCGGAGGCGGTCCTGGATGACGTCCTCCTCGTTATGAGCCGCGATGACCAGGGCGAGTCTTGGCAAGTCACCGTCCGAGACCCGTCGGACCGTCGGCGACCGGCCGAAGCACCGGGACAGCGCGCCGATCAGCACCGGATAACCCAGGTAGGCGTATGCGATACCCCCCGAGCAGGCCCAAAACGTGCCTTCGATTAATCCCGGCGCGATCGGCATGTCGGCTCCTTAATCGACGGCGATTCTCTCGAGTAATTTTGCGATGCTTGTTGATATGGCCGCCGCAGATGCGGTCGGCGGCCCGGTCGCAGGAGGCGCGAGCGACCTCACTCCCAGTGTCTTGACCCCCAGCAGGAGGCTGAACGCAGGGCGAAACAGGATGGGAGGAGGGCGCCCTTCGGGGACACTCATCCCCGGGTGAGATGTCTATCTATCCTCATGTCGAGGCGGCGGCCGTCGCCGGTCGCGTCGTCGGCGCCACGGTCGTCGACGTGGGCGTGAATGCCTCGCGCAGGACCCGGCCCGACATCGTCGGCGGCACGGGGAGGCCCAGCAGATGAAGCATCGTCGGTGCGAGATCCAGATTGGAACACTCTTCGATCACCGCTCCGGGTCGGATGCCCGGCCCGCGCATCAGGAGCATCCCGGCCCGGTCGTGGACCCCCTCTTTGGGCGTCGGGTCTTGGGACGCGCACAGTTCCCCGAAGGCGAACTTCCGACCGTCCGGGATCGGGAAGACGCAGGGCGTCTCGGGTCCGACTGCCTTCTGAATTTTCTGGACGACGTTGAAGTTGATCGTGTCGCCGACGACCTCGAGGGCGAAGAGGCGGGTCTCCGGGTCGCCGGCCCAGGCACGCCCGAGGACTTCCACGGCGCGGGCCCGCCGCTCCGGATCCGGGATCCGCAAGTTCCACTGCGGGGCCATCATCGAGAGGGCCGTGGCGTGTCCGACGAGGCCGCAGAGCTCGAGGATGACTCCGATGTCACGCAGGCGCAGGACCCTCCGGCCTTCGGCGAATTCCGGGGCGTCGTAGGGCTGCTGGCCGAGCCCCGAGGCCACCATGACGACCGTCTCGGGCCCGGCCAACCTCCAGAGTCGGCGGAGCAACTCGTCGGAGACGCGATAGCCGTGCTCGACGGCCGGTCCGTATTTGCGCACCTCTTCGGAGGACGGTTTGACCCGGAACGGTGCGGGATCCATCGCCCGCCAGTAACGGTGCATGTAGTGGGCGGCATGGTTGGAGTGGAACGTCGCGAAGTCGGGCCGGTGGCGTCGGTATTGCGATTCGAAGACGTCGAGGTTCACGAGCGGCTGGATCGAAACCTTCTCCCACGCCCGATGGGGCTGCATCCGCGATCGGATGAGGAAGCTGGCGATCCGGGCAACCGTCGACGGTTTCAGGCCGAGCGGGAAGAGTTTCAGGAGTTGGGAGGCCGTGCGGCCTCGGCCCACCGCCCGGGCGGTGGGGGAATGGCCGCGGGTCTGCGAGAGGTTCAAGTCCTGCAACGGGGTCAAGGACTCGGGGTGGGTCTCGGGACCTGGCGAGAAGGTCGAGGGGACCCAGAAGCCGCGGGCATCGCGCCGAGGCGGCCAGCTCATGATCGTGCCGAAGACGCCGACCGAACGTCCGGCGTCGACGGCGAGGTCGGCCACGCGAGGGCCGGTCACGGTCTCGGGCGGTTGTTCGAGGAAGCGCACGCCGTGCTCGCTTTGGGGCCGTCCGGTATGGATCGTGGTCCAGGAGATCCAGGGGTCGAGGTCAGGCGCCACCTCGGCCGCGAGCGGCGTACCCCGGGCGCCCCCGGCCGCGAAGGCCGCGAACGTCGGGAGAGCCCCGCGTGCGATCAGCGGGTCCACCAGCCTCCAGGTGATCTCGTTGAATTCCGCCAGCAGGACCTTCCGCGGCCAATTCGCGACTCGCATCACGACCCTTCCCTTCAATGGAACCGAGGACTTGTGTGGGACCCGTCGCGGCGGGCGGCCCCGGCGTTCTGGGGGATGACCCGGGCCGGAACCCCGACGGCGGTGGCACCCGGGGGGATGTCGCACACGACCACGGCGTTCGCCCCGACCTTCGCCCCGTCGCCGACGGTCACGTCTCCGATGACCTTGGCACCCGCCCCCAGGAACACGTCCGAGCCTAGCCGGGGCGACAGGCCCCGCTCCGCCCCGACCGTGACCTGGTGCTCGATCGTTACGTCGGACCCGCCCCGGACGGCGCCGTTGATCACGATGCCGCCCGAGTGGACGAGCACGAGCCCGGGACCGAAATCGGCCCCTCGGCCGATCACGCACCCGCAGGCGATGACGTTGAGTTTGTTGAAGATCCACTCCAGAGGCACGAGCCGTCGTCGCCTCGACCACTGCATCAGCCGGTACGCGATCATCGCGCCCGAGCCGTCGGAGAGGAGGGCTTTCAGCCGGTCCGCCGGGCGGTCGGCCCCATAGCACCACGTCGCCTTGCGGCGCAGGTCCGATTGGATCAGGGCGATCAGGCCGGGCATCGTCGGGCCCTCGCCCCTTCCACGCAGCCGAGCGCCGCGAGGTGGCCACGGATCTCGTCCAGCCGTGCCGCCCAGCTCTCGTGCGCGATCGCGTCGCTCCGCTCAGGCCGAGGCCCCCGCCCTTCCGCCAGGGCCGCTTCGATCTCGCGGATGAAGTCGTCGTCGTCGTGGGCGATCCGGCAGAGGCCCACGGCCTCGACTTCGGGGATCGCCGTGGAGACGACGGGCAGGCCCGCCGCGAGGTATTCGCGGACCTTCAGCGGGTTGGCGTGGAGCGTCAGCGTGTTTAGGCGGAATGGCATGAGCGCCACGTCGAACCCTTTGGCGTAGGCGGGCAAGTCGGCATAAGGGACGCGGCCGAGCATGTGAACGTTCGGGCGAGCCGTGAGCGCCCCCACGTCGGTCGTCGCCCGGCCCAGGACGACCACCGAGCCGCCCGGATATCGGTCGGCCACCCTCGCCATCAAGTCGACATCGACCCAGTCGGCGACGAGCCCGAAGAATCCCAGGATCGGCCTGGGCAGGTTCGCTATGGACTCGGGAACTCGTGTCTCCGAGTCGAGGGCCTTGCGGAAGTGGTCGTGGTCCACCCCGTGCCTGACCAGAAGGGGGCGACGACCGTCGCGAGTCTTGGTGTCCACGAGCGAGTCGGCCGAGACCATGACCAGGTCGGCTCGGGCGAGGAGGTCGTCCTCGAGCGAGCCGAGGGCCTTGGGGTCGACGCCCGAGAAGGCCGTGTATTCGTCGACGCAGTGATAGATCAAGATATCTTCGTCGAGTGCACCCGCGATGACCGAGGCCGCGGGGTTGAAGACCCAGTTGATCACATTTTGGAACCTCAGCTTGCGCATCGCCCGCACGACCTGGGAGCGGAGCAGCCGTCGGTTCAAGGCGCGGACCGCCGGTCGACCGTAGGACGGGATGGACAGCGGGCTGAGGACGAAGAGGTTCGGCTCCACCTCGCGGATCGGGCTCGCCGCCTGGGCGAGTTTGTGGAACGCACGGCCGACGTCGGCTCGCGAGGCGGTCGGGGCCCGGTAGCCGATCGAGTTGACCCAGAGAACGCGGTTCTCCCGGGCCAGCAGCCTCATGAGATGGGTCTTCGACAACGGGTCGCCGTTCCAATCGTGGCTGAAGCAGACCACGTCTCGGCCGCGGAGGGGGTCGTCGTTTTCCAGCCCGGGTCGTTGGGCCAGTGTTGGCGTATTGATCATGGGAGGGCGTCCCTTTAAATGTGAGAAGGGGTCACCGTTGAGGAAGGCCGACGGCTGGAATCCACCACGTCCTCGAAGAGGTCGGACAGGTCGGCGGCCACCTCGTCGTGGCCTCGAGGCCCGGGGGCGTCGGTGATCTGGTCGAAGGCGCCGGCCAGCCCGTCGCGAATGGCCGCCGCCAGGGCTTCGGGCTCGCCCGGCGGGACCAACCGGGCGGCACCGAGATGGGTGATTTCGGGGATACCGCCGACGTGGGACGCGACGAAGGGGAGGCCGCAGGCGGCGGCCTCCAGGAGGACGACCGGGACCCCCTCGGAACGGCTCGGTAGGACGAACAAGTCGGCCGCGCGATACCAGTCGGCGAGCTTGTCGTGGGGCATGGCTCCGGCGAACACCACTCGTTGGCCAAGCCCGAGTTGAGCGGCCTGGCGTTCGAGCCGAGACCGGAGGGAGCCTTGTCCGACGAGGTAGAGCCGGAAGGAGACGTCGGCCCTCGCAAGCTCGTCGCAGGCGGCGAGGAGGACGTCGAGCCCTTTCACCGGCACGAGGTTCCCGACGAACAGGATGGTCTTCTCACGCTCGGGGAGCCCGAGTCGACGGCGGGCCTCCCCGGTTGGTCCGGGGTGAAATCGCTCGGAGTCGATCCCGTCGTAGATGACCCGGATGCGTCGAGACGGGACTCCGAGGCCCACCATTCGATCGGCCAGGTCCTGGCTCACGGCAAGGATGCGGTCGGCCCGTTGGAGTCCGGTGAGCGTCGGGCCGCGTCGTGCGGGATGGGCGCCCAGGCTGTTCACATCGGACCCGTGGACCTTGACCACGACGGGGATCCCCTCACGCTCCCCAAGTTCCACCGCCGCCCACCCGTCCGGGTAGGCCCACGGTGCGAACAGCAGGTCCGGGCGGAACGCGGCCAGGACGCGGTCGAACGTCGACTGAACTGACCGTCGGAAGCATCGCCCGTAAAGGCTTCGAAAGACCTTGGGCGGGTAGATGTACCGGGGGTGATGCACCGCCATCCCTTCGCAGGCCGAGGTCCGGTCGGGTCGCAGCCGGTTACCTTGATCTCGACGTGCCCGAAGCTCGTCGCTCCAGAGGATTGGCGCGATCACCTCGACGTCGTGCCTCCGTGCCAACCACGCGAGCTGCTGCCGGTTGAACGCAGCACGGGAGGGCTGGTACGGGTTAGGAAAGAGGTTTGTGATCGCCAGGATCCGCATGACTCGCCCCCAGGACCTCGTGGTATTGACGCTGGTAGGCGTCGGCCATGGCGTCTATGCCGAAGAGGGACGTGACACGGGCCCGGCCCGCGAGTCCCAGTGTCTGGGCGAGTCCACGGTCGGCGAGCACTCCGTTGAGCGAGGTCGCCAGGGCGTCGACGTCTCCCGGCTCGACCAGGACCGCGGCGTCGTCGCCGGCCATTTCGGGGAGCCCGCCGACTCGGGTGGCGACCACGGGCAGCCCGACCGCCCACGCCTCGAGAACGGCCAGAGGCATCCCCTCGGACCGGCTCGAGAGGGCGAAGACGTCCATGGCCGCCAGGTAGCGGCCGGGCCGCTCCTGATAACCGACGAAGTGGACTCGGTCCGCGAGCCCGGAGTCCTGGGCGAGCGTCTGCAATGGTCCGAGCGCCGGCCCGTCACCTACCAAGATCAGGTGGGGGGCCGTGGCGTGATTCTCGAGCCGGGCCAGGGCTCGGATCAGGTCGTCCTGTCGCTTGATCTCGTCGAGTCGGCCTACCGTGCCCACGACCGGGGCCTCGTCCGGAATACCGAGCTCTCGTCGGACGGGCGTGCCGTCGCCCCCCTCGCGGTCTCTTTCGGCGTCGCGAGGGATGCCGTTCGGGACGACCCGGAGCTTACGACGCGGGACCAACCGGCCGTCGGCCACTTCCCGGGCGAGACCTTGCGACACACAGATGAAGCGAGCGGCCCGAGCGGAGGCCAGGCGTGCGAGGAGTCTTCGGCGCGGGCTCCACAGGATCTCGCGGCCGTGCTGGGTGTGGACGACGGGGCGGGGCGTCGCGAGCCCCGCATAGAGAAGTGCACCGACCTGGTGGGTATGCACGACATCGGGGCCCAGGGAACGAATCATCGAATAGAGTCTCCCGATGGTGTCAGGGCGGAGTCCTGGGGGCTTGTTCACGCAAGTAACTTGGGCCCCGGCCCGCTCGGCCTCGGGGGCGAGTCGCCCCGGACGTTCCAGGCAGATCACCGCCACGCGATGCCCAAGTTCGCAGCCGGCGCGGACCAGGCTCAGGACGACGCGCTCCAGGCCTCCGACGTCGAGCGACAGCACGACGTGTGCGACCGAGAACGGGCGCGTCATGACCGGGGCTCCTCGCCGGTTCGTGCGGCGGTTCGACATGAGCGGAGCGGGACGACGCGGTATTTGATCAGGGCCCAGAGCGCCTCCACGCCGTCCCACCAGCGGATCTTCTTCCCTTCGTCGATCCCTCGGGCGTGGTACGAGATCGGCACTTCGTGGATCGCGTGCCCGAGCCGACGTACCTTGGCCGTGACCTCCGGGCAGAACTCGAACCGGAGGCATCGCAGCCGGATGGACCTGAGCACGTCGGCCCGGAACGCCTTATACGCCGTGGCCTCGTCGGTGATCCTCGCGCCGTAGAGGAGGTTCGTCGTGCTCGTGAGCACCTTGTTGGCCAGCCAGTTGGCCAGCTTCATCCCCTGGGGCCTCGAACGGAACCGCGACCCGTAGACCACGTCGGCGGCCCCTGCCACGATCGGTTCGAGCAAGGCCAGGTAGTCTCGCGGGTCGTACTCGAGGTCGCCGTCCTGGACGAGGATAATGTCTCCCGTCGCCTTGGCGATCCCGACGCGGAGCGCCGCGCCCTTTCCGAAGTTCACGACCGAATGATGGACGCGGACGACGGACGGATCGGCGCAACGGTCGAGCAGGTCCGTCGTGCCGTCGGTGGAGCCGTCGTCGACGACGATCACCTCCTTGACGCATCCGGAGGGCAAGGGGGCGTCCACTACCCGTTCCAGCACCTGAGTCAGGCTCCGGAACTCGTTGTAAACGGGGATGACGATCGAGACCCGGATCGTCTGGGGTCCCTCCGCGGTCAGGTCCGCGTCGTCGGGCGTCAGCGCTGAAGGCACAAGGGTCGGTGTCGCCGTGTTGGCCATCGTGGTTGCTCCCTTCGGAACCGCCTGGGACCGCCGTCCGCTCAGGCTCCCTGGGCGACCGCCACCGGCCGGGCGCGACGCCGAGCCAGGGCTTCGAAGCCCAACGCGACCGCCATCGACCCGAGGACCATGCACAGTGGCTCGATCGGGTAGCGATAGCGGGGATTCCCGAAAAAGATGAGCGAGGTGAGGGTGTAGCCGAGCAGCACAAGGTGAAGTAACCACCCCGGCTGGCCGGCACGAAGGAACGCGATGAGGGTCGGCACGAACGCAAGGCCTGCCAGGAGGAGCACGGGTCCCCAACTGATGAGCAAGACCACGCGATACATGCGAGGCGCGTGGGGCTGAAGGAAGGGGGTCCACGCCCTCAAAAGCTTCGCGCGGATCAAGAAGGGTAAGCGGTCGGGATTGTCTCGGAGCCATTGCATGGCGAAACCCCGAGCGACTCGGTCACGCTCCAGTTCCGAGCCCGCCGACTGGAGGGCGTCGCGATATTCCGGGATCGCCGTGTCCCAGGGCGAACCGCCGAAGAACTTCGGGTCGGTGACGACGATCCGGTTGTTCGCCTGAAGAAGGACTGACCCTCCCATCGTCGAGAACGGGATGAAGGCGTGGAAGACGAGGTAGTTCCGCACCGCCCAGGGCACCAGCGCGAGCACGGCAACGGCCGGCACGGCGAGTCCCATCAGCATCGTCCGGCGGCTCCCCCGCATCTGCACCAGCCCCCAGAATCCCACCAGCGGTAAGAGGAGCACGACGTTGAGGCGGGTCAGCAACGCCATGCCCAAGAGCACTCCCGCAAGGGTCGCCCGGCCCCATCCAGGACACTCGGCGAATCGCAGACACGCCAGGACGAAGGACAGGAGCCAGAACGTGCCGAGCGTTTCGGAGAGCAGTTCCGAAGCATAAAGAAGGGCCAGGGGGTAGACGGCGAACACGGTCGCGGCCAGCAGCCCGACGGCTTCTCCCCCGCAGCGTCGCCCGATCTGGTAAGTCAGCAGGACCGTCGCGGCGCCGAGCAGGCAGTGGAGTAGGCGGATGGCGGCGGGACGGTGGCCGACGACTTTGTAAACCGCGGCCCAGACGAGCGACGTCCCCGGCGGCCGGTAGGCCGTCAGGTGGTCGCGGTCCGCGACGTCGGGGCTCATCCCGCGATAGCCACGGCCCTCGGCCAGGTTCCAGGCGTAGGTATCGTATTCCTGCTGGTCCGACCCCGACGCTGGCGGAGTGTCGAAGCCCAGGTCCGCCGCCAGGCCGAGCCGGAGCGCCAGGCCGAGCAGGACGGCGGCGGATAGGACGGTTCGACGGGTCGTCAAGGTCATCGGCCGCTCCTTGGATCAGTGTCGGGTCATCGAGGTGGAGCGACGCAGGCGACGGATGATGCGGCCGCCTGCCACTCGGATGGCGCTGTAGGCGGGCATCTCGACGCTGGCGTCGAAGCGGTGGTCGAAGTAGGAGACTCCTTCCTCCTCGATCCCGAACATCTGTCGGCGGAGCCTTGTCGTGGCGAGCCGTTCCAAGTCGGAGGGGACGGCGTTGGCGTAGTTCTTCAACCAGAAGTGCGAGTAAGCATATATTAGCGACTTGCGGGTCTTCGGGCTGGTGTTGTCCAGGGCCATGTGGAGCACGTGCGTGTTGAACAGGACGGCGTCGCCGGCCTTGGGCACGATCTTCGTGACCGCCGGGGAGTCTCCGTTCGGGTCGATCTGCGGGCGCGGGTATCCCTGAGGGAGGCGGTGGGTGCCGGGCAGGAACGCCAGGCATCCCTGGTCGGGAGACAGGTCCTCGAAGTAGTAGTGGACCTTGACGAAGAAGTGGGGGCTGTGGGCCAGGTCGATCCCGATCACCTCGGCGAGATCGCTGTGCCAGGGCGCCGTGAATGTCCGACCTGGGGGGAAGACTCGGGCGTGCGTGTGGTTGAGCTGGATGTCCGGCCCGACGGCCGAGAGCAGCACCGGGAGGACCATCGGCAGATCAACCAGGTCGACGAAGCTGTCGTCGACGTCGAGGATGTCGGGGATGTCGAAGTAGCCCTCCGTCTCCGCCGCGCCTGCATGACGCTCCGCCGCGGCGTCGAAGGCCCGCTTGAGCCGCGCGACCAGGTCCGGGTTGATGACGCCCGGCAGATGGACGAAGCCCTGGTTCTCGAACTGAATCTGCTGGTCGATGTTCATTCCACGATCCTTTCGCGTCGCTGAGGGGTTCGGCGGCTCGGAGTGGGGGTACCGTCGTCGAGTTGGTCGCCGGGGCGAAGGAGGTCGGCGACCGCAGTGTCGCGGCCATCGACGCGGAGGCGTTGGAGGAGGACGAACCCATCGCCGCAGGCGACTCGGGCCCCCGCGCGGTCGACGGAGGCGACCGTCCCCGGCGGGACGTCGGCCGTGCCCTCGGCCCGTCGTGCGCGGGCGACGGCGACCGTCCGGCCCCGGAGTGAGGCCCGGGGCGCCCCCCATGGCGAAGGGTACGGCCCGAAGTCGGCCGCCCGGATGAGGTCGTATACCGACCGCGAGGGAGCGGACCAGCGGATGATCCCGCGATGGGGCATGCCGGGGCCGAAGTACTCGCGTGCGGAGAGATCCTGCGGCTCGGCCGGGATCGACTCGGGGTCGTCCGCGGCCGCTTCGACGAGCCGGCGGAGTAACTCCAGCCCGACCTGGGTGCAACGCCCGTTGAGGGAGAGTCCCGTATCATCGGGACCGATCGGGAACCGTTCCTGATAGGCGATCGGGCCGGTGTCGATGCCCGGTTCCATGCGGTGCACCGTCACACCGTGCTCCGACTCGCCCCGGTAGATGGCCCAGCTCGGCGCGTTCAACCCGGCGTATCGGGGCAGGGGGCCCGGGTGCAGGTTGTAGCTGCCGATCCTGGCTGCCGCCACGACCTCGGGCCGGATGATGTGGAGCGAATGGACGTTGAGTAGCAGGTCCACCCGGCTCTCGACGACCTTCTCGGCGTACTCCGGTTGCCGGACGGATCGCGAGTCGAGGACCGGTAGTCCCATCCGAGTTGCGAACTGCCAGGGGGCGGACCCGGGGCTGTCCGAGGTGGCCGGGGCCGCGAGCACGCACGCGACGCGGTGCGGGCCCCCGGCGAGATCCTTCAGGACTTCGACCCCGGCTCCTTCGTCCGCCACCACGAGGATGTTCAGGCCTCGCGTCCTCGTCATCATCGCCAGCCCTCCCCCGCGAACTCGGGGGCCGTCCTGATCGGCTCGGGCCAGTAGCGCGGGTCTTCGCCGTGCTGAGCAAGGAACGCGCAGACCCAGCGTTCCAGGCCGAACGCTACGCAGACGCTGTGCATGGGGCCGGCCTCTTCCACGCCGACATCGAACGCGCGACCGAAGAAGTCGGTGTGATAATTGTGTGACCCGACGGCCAGTCGGTCGTTGGGCAGCAGCAATGAGACTTCGTACTTCGTCTCGGTGCTGAGCTGGAAGTAGGTCTTCCCAGGGGCGTCGGGTGCGATGAAGAACGGGTCGCTCGCGGTGCGGATCTCCCCGGCGAGTTGGTGCGACTCCAGGAAATCGGCCATGAGCCCGATCGACTGTTCGCGGTGGGCGAGGACGTCGTCGCGGCTGCCGAGGAAGACCACCTCACGCATCGTGAAGTCCCAGAGGCGATTCAGCCCGCCGAGGTTGCTCGACTCGTACCGGAAACAACGGCCGCAGACGCCGTACGTCAGGCCCCGTGCCGGAATGATCCGGCCTTTGTTGAGGTGGTAGACGTGGTAGCAGACCGCGGGCGACAGGCAGGCCTCGGGCGTTGCCATGTCGTCCAGGGTGCCGGCGTCGAGGTCGTTCCGGTCGTGGTGCCGGGAGCGGAAGTCCTCGATCCGATCGGACTCCTCGATCAGGTGGCAGGCGAACGTCACGTTCTGAGGGAACGAGCGGAAGTAGTCGCACTTCGACAGCGTCGAGGACGGGATGAGCGTCGGCGTGAGGATCGGCCGGGCCTTCCAGGGGTCGCCGAAGGCTTCAAACTTGCGGTCGAAGTAGCGATAAAGGGCCAGGGACAATCCTTCGAGGATCACCTGCCCCGTCCCCATCTCGCTCACACCGCTCGGTGATGCGTCCAGGCCGAGGAACCGTGGCCGGTCCATGTCCGGGCTGCGGTAGACGACCTTGCGGCGGAGCCCTCGGAGGCTGCGCTGGACGCGACGGGCCAGCGCCTCGACCCGTTCGGCGAGTTCGGAGGCCATGCCGTCGGGCGCGTCGAACACCAGGACGGATCCGTCGCCGTTGAACCGCGGGTTGGCGATCTCTCGCGACAGGAAGGCGGCTTGTTTGCTGATCTCTTCGCGGGCCATGTCGTGCGCCGGCTCGGCGAGGTGGACGGTCGTAGTCCGGTTCATGCGGCGTGCTCCTGCTTGAGGTCTTCGAGGATGGTCAACAGGGCCCGCGGGCTGCGTGCCGCGACGAATCGGTCGTCGGGGATGGAGACGTCGTACTCCACTTCCAGTTCCATAAGAAGTGAGAGTGCGTTGATGGAAGAAAATCCCGCGTCGTACATGTCGTCGTCGGGGGCGAGCCCCGAGACTCGTCCGACCCGGCCGATGATTTCGGTAATTCGCTGCAGTTCGCCTGGCATCGCCGTCACTCCAGGGGCGGTCTCATGCCCGACTAGGGCGATCATCGCCGTAGCGGGAGGTGGGTTAGGAAAGGGACGCGATCGCGCGGGCGGGGTTGCCCGCGACGACCGTGTTGGCGGGGACGTTCGTCATGACCACCGAGCCGGCCGAGACGATGCTCCCTACCCCGATGGTTACGCCTGGGAAGATGATGCAGCGTCGCCCGATCCAGACGTTGTCGGAGATCACGACCGGTCGGACGTCCTCGACGCCCGCCGGTAGGCCCGCGCGGCGGGCCTCCGGGTCGGACGGATGACCGCTGAAGTCGAACATCCAGACGTCGGAGGCGATCCGGCAGTCGCGCCCGATCGTGACGCTCTTGGCCACGGTGATCTTGCTGTTGTGGCCCAGCGAAGAGCGGTCGCCGATGCTCAACGTCGGCCGGTCGCCGAAGCGCTGGGTGAAGGCGAAGCAGCACTTGCCGTCGATGAGCACGTCGTCGCCGACGATCAGGTCGCCACGCCCTTCGACGAAGTGGACGAAGACGTCCGTCCTGAGACGCCGGCCGTACCGTTTGCAGTACGCCTTGAACAGCGGCTCGCAGACAAACACCCGGTAGGCGAAGTAGTAAACGGATCGGGCGGTCAGGTAGCCCCAAAGCATCGGCTGCGTCACGACCCGAGGAGTCGGCAGAGTAAACGACCGCAGCAGTCGATAGGCCCCACGGCCGCGACGGACCATCGGGTGTTCGGAATAGGTCAGGAACCCACGCAGGTTCGTAATGCCCGAGGTCATCCCGTTCGACTCCCGATCCGTTGACCGGCTGGGCGGCATTCCGCCCTTCCGGAAGTGAAGCCGGGCCCATCCCGGCTTCGTCCCTATTCGTCCGCGTCGACCCAATCCCAGTCCGCTACGAGCGGTCGGTGGTCCGAGCCGACGTCCGGGCCGACCCAGCAGGAGCGACAACGCCAGCCCGCCCCCGCCAGCACGTGGTCGACTCGGAACCCCAGGTGGGGAATAAACCGGGTGTTGCCGATCCCGAGGCCGGCGTCGTTGAAGGCGTTGGTGTACCCGGAGAAGTTCTGGCGGTAGATGGCCCCCTCGACCGGCATGTTGAAGTCGCCGGCGACCAGGACGGGGCCCTCGTACTGCAAGATCCAATGGCTGGCCAGTTCGGCCACGGCCTCGCGTCGTTCGATGTTGCCCTGGAGGGTCTGGCCTCCGTGCCACCAACCGTAACGCACCGCTTCCAGGCCAGTCCGGGGCGACGTCAACTGGAGTGAGAAGATCTGGACTCCACCGATCGGCGTCAGGATTTCGTGTCGGGCGACGACCGCCTCTCCGTCCAGGTCGGATCGGCCGAGGCGTTCGTAGGTGATGATCGGGAGACGACTGAGGAAGCAGATCCGTTCGCCGGAGCGAGTCTCCCACCCCTCGGCCTTCCAGCGGGCCTCCGACTCCTTGGTGAAGCGGTGTTCCTGGAGGGCGACGACGTCGGGCTCGACCTCGGCGATGAGGTTCCGAAGGTCCTCGGCACGGAGGAGACTTCCTCCGCAGTTGCACGTCAGGACCCGTAGCGAAAACGAGGAAGAGCCGCTCGGCAGCGAGCGACGCCAGGGGATGCGGACCCCGGCGACTGGGCCGACCGCGACCGCCGCCGCCCCGATCAGGACGGGTAGCCCTCGGCGGTGGCGGACCGCCGCATGAGGGAGCAAGACGGCCAGGGGGAGCATCGCCATCCAGCGCGGGCCGAAGAGGAGCATGGTGGCTGGCCACCAGCGGTCGCCGCCGACCCAGAGCGTCGCCCAGACGACGAGCAGGACCACCAGATAGGCCCAGCCGACCGTATCGATCCACGACCGCCTGGCCGGGAGACGGAGCCTCACAGCGTCCGCTCCCCGGACACTCCGGATTCGGTGGCCGCGCCGACGCCGTGGGCCACCGGCGTGTGGAGCTCAACCCTCGGATCGGCCTGATCGACGAGCTCGTCCAGGACCTCCACGAGTTGACCGGCGATCGCCCGTCGGGTGAATCGCGAAGGCCGAAGCGGGTCGCGGCCCGGCTCGGCACTCGACCCGACCGTGGCCGCCAGTTCGACGATCGCTCGGGCGATGGCCGAGGGGTCACGGGGGGACGCGATTCGGTGCGGAACGCCTCCCTGGCCCAACGCCCAGGCGAGATCCCCGTCCGGTTCGGCCAGCGCCAGGATCGGTCGCCCCGCGCCGAGGTATTCGTAGAGCTTCGCCGGAATTCCGACGCGACGGCCGGGGCTGTCGATGACGAGCAGGATGTCGGCCCGGGCCATTTCATCAAGAGCCCGTTCATAGGGGACCTGGCCGAGGTTTTCGACGAGACTGCCAAGCTCCCGCTTCCCGATCTCGTCGGCGAGTGCGTCGTCGCCGCACGACGACCGACCCAGGAGCCCGAGACTGGCCTCGAGGGGCCCTCCCTTGAGTGAGGCGACCGCGTCGAGCAGCGGGATCGGGTCGCGACCAGCGTAGAGCTCGCCCGCGTGGACGAGCCGGATCGACCCCTCGCGGCGGCGAGGACCCGAGCGGGTAGCGAACGCTTCGGGGTCGAAGCCGTTCGTGAGCGTGACGATCTTCCCCGCGTGATCCGGGAAGGCCTCGCTGAGCATGTTGGTCGCCCCGGGCGCGGTCGTCGTCACCGTGTCGGCGTTGGCGATCACGGCCCGCTCGAGGCGAGTCAGGCTGCGCCTTCGGAGCGAGTTCGGGCCGCCGAGATTGCCGCAGGTCGGCGTGTTCTCGTCGCCGACGGTCATCCAGGGGTCGCGGAAGTCGGCGACCCAGGGGAGGCCGAATCGACGCTTCACGTAGAGCCCGACGGCGTGCGTCACGTGCGGCGGGCCGGTGGTCAACACGGCGTCGGGGCGGTGTTCGCGGATCGCCTTCAACGAGGCACCGGCGGCGCGGAACAACCAGGCCGCGTACGGGTCGATTCCGCGTAGGGGACGGGTGAGGATATGCCGAGGGAACGGTGCTGGTACGACGATCGTCTCCGGGGGCGGAGGGATCTCCAGGCCCGGGTCGACCGCCTCCCAGGGCAGCGAAGGCGGCGAGACGAAGAGCGTCCGCCAGCCGAACCGCGGGAGGTGACGGGCCAGGCCGACCATGCGGTACGTGCCACTGGCCACCGTCGGCGCGAAGTGCAACGAGACGACCAAGAGCTTGCGTCCGTCCAACGCTGATCTCCGTTCGAAGGGCCAAGTTCGCCATGCCCCTGCGCGTCGGCGCGGGGCGGTCATCGGTCGACTCAGGCGATCAGTACGTCGACGACGCGTTTGGCGGCGGAGCCGTCCCAGAGCTCGGGAACCCGGCCGCGTTTCGGACCCGTCCGGAGGACGCCGAACGCCGCCTTCAGGATCCGCGTCGGGTCCATTCCCACCAGGGTGTTGGTCCCCTCCTCGACGGTCGCAGGCCGCTCGGTGTTCTCGCGAAGGGTCAGGCAGGGTACGCCGAGGACCGTCGTCTCTTCCTGGATCCCGCCCGAGTCGGTCAGGACCATCCGGGAATGGGCGAGCAGCTTGAGGAAGTCGAGGTAGCCCAGGGGATCCGAGAGGAGCAGCCCCTTCGCCTCCGCGCGTCCGGCCCGAGTCAGGGCGGCCCTCGTCCGAGGGTGGACGGGGAAGACGATCGGCAACTCTTGGCCAAGACGGCCGAGTGCGTCGATCAGTTGGCCGAGCGTCTCGGGGTCGTCCACGTTGGCCGGCCGATGGAGCGTGACGACGGCGTAGCCCTGGTCTCGGACGCCGAGGTCTTCCAGGATCGTCGATCGCTCGCTCCGCTGGAGGCAGGCCAGCAGGGTGTCGATCATCACGTTCCCGACGAAGTGGATTCGATCGTCGGCCACCCCCTCGCGCCGGAGGTTTTCCACGCCGCTCCGCTCGCTGACGAACAGCCATCGGCTGATGGCGTCGGTGAGGATGCGGTTGATCTCCTCGGGCATCGAGCGGTCGAAGCTCCGCAGGCCGGCCTCGACGTGCGCGACCGGCACGCCCAGCTTCACGGCGGTCAAGGTGCAAGCGATCGTCGAATTGACGTCGCCGACGACCACCACCGCGTCGGGCTTCTGTTCGAGGATCACCGGCTCGAACCGCTTCATGACCTCGGCCGTCTGGACAGCGTGCGACCCGGCCCCGACCCCCATGTTCAGGTCCGGGCGGGGGATGCCCAGGTCCTGGAAGAACAGGGCCGACATCCGGTCGTCATAGTGCTGTCCTGTGTGGACCAGGTGGGTCCGCACGCCAGGGCGCCCGTGCAGCTCGCGCAGCAGCGGTGCGATCTTCATGAAGTTCGGGCGTGCGCCGACGACGGCGACGATCTCCATCGCGATACTCCCTTGCTTGGTGCCGCCGGGGCACGGGCCGAAAGGGTCAGGCTCCCTCGCCGTTGCGGACCCCGTCGAAGAGGTAAAACCGGTCGGTCTGCGACCGAGGGCTGGTCAAGGTCACGACGTCGAGCGACTCGAAGAACCGTCCATAGCGCCCGACGACCTCGTCGGCGTCTTGGAAATGGCGCACGTGGCCGTCGTAGGGGAAATTCGGGACCGAGCACAGGCAGCGCTTGCCGGGTCGGAACCGGGCGACGACCTCGAGGTCGTCGGCGATGTGCTCGAGCGTCTCGGTGCAGATCACGGCGTCGTGATCGAATTGATCGTGGAGGTCGGTCGTCCTCGCATCCGCGACCACGAACATGGCCGCGGGAGCGTTCCGCTTCGCCATGTCGATCGCGACAGGGCTGAAGTCGAGGCCGGCGTAGGCCGTGACCCCTTGATCAAGGAGGAGGGCGGCCAACTGACCGGGGCCGCAGCCGACTTCCAGGACCCGTGTGAGCCCGTCGCGCCTCAGGCGGTCGGCGATCACTGACCACAAGAAGTAATAGAATGAGGCGTTGTAGGGGCATTGGTACGCCCCTGGCGAGCGGTACAAGGCGTCGTAGAAGGAGGCCGCCTCCTCGTGCCCTCCTTGGTGACGTGGAGGTTGGGCGAGGCCGAGCCGGACGCCGAGGCGATGGGCCGACTTGCGAAGGACGACGCTGGGACTCATGAATGGGCGCTCCCGATAAGGCACGCCCCGCGCTCGACCGACCATTGCGACGGGGCCACGCAAAACCCACGCGAGTGGCCGCGCCCCTCGCCGAAGGCCTCGCCATTGATGACGCTGAAGGGCAGGGCCCTCTCGACGCTGTCGAGCTCCCCGCCACCGGCCGCGAAAGATAGCTTCAAGGCATAGTCCCCGGGCGCCAGCGGGAAAGGGTCGACCCGGCAGTCGACGGTGCATCGGCCGCTCAATCGGTCCGGTGCCGCGTCCGACAGGGGCGTGTGGATCGTCAACGCTCGCTGTCCCAGCGGGTCGTCGACGCCCACGCCGATCGTCGGCGACTCGACCGCGCCGGGGACGTCGAGGGACAGGCGTATGTGGAACGCGCCGCCGAGCGGGAGGAAGGACGTCGGCCTTTCCTGGGCGTCGAGGAGTGTCGCACCGCGGAAGATCCGTTCGCGGCGGTGGGGGTCTTCGCGGTCGAATGGCGAGGGGCCGTCGCCGTTGGCCGGGGACATCACCCGCCGTCGGTAGGCGTCCACGGCGTCGGCGACCCCGCCGTCGTAAGCGATCCGCCCCCCTTCGAGCAAAATCGCGCGGTCGCACAGGGCCTCGATGGCCGGCATGCTATGGCTGACAAAAAGGACCGTGCGACCCCCTCTCCCCACCTCGCGCATCCGGCCCATGCACTTGCGCTGGAAGGCCATGTCGCCGACCGCGAGCACTTCGTCGACGATGAGGATCTCGGGCTCGAGGTGGGCGGCGACCGCGAAGGCCAGCCGCACGTACATCCCGCTCGAATAACGCTTCACCGGCGTGTCCAGGAAACGCTCGACCTCGGCGAAGTCCACGATCCGGTCGAAGTTGCGGGCGATCTCCCGGCGTCCCATGCCAAGGATGGCGCCGTTGAGGAATATGTTCTCGCGTCCTGTCAGTTCCGGGTGGAACCCGGTGCCGACCTCGAGCAGGCTCCCGACCCTCCCACGCAGGACGACACGCCCGGAGGTGGGCTGGGTGATCCGGGAGAGCACCTTCAGCAAGGTCGACTTGCCGGCCCCGTTGGGGCCGATGAGGCCGAGGACTTCGCCCGGTTCGACGTCGAAGGAGACGTCCTGCAATGCCCAAAAATCACGGGACGAGGCCGGACCGCCACGCTTCAGCATTCGCAAAGGGGCGGTGGCGAGCCCCGTCAGGTCGTCGCGCAGCGTCCGATAGCGGTGCCGACCGCCCGGGGCGGATCGAACCATTCGGTAGCACTTGCCCAGGTCCGTTGCACTCAGGATCGGGGGCATGAGAACTCCGGTTCCGGCCAGGTTTAGATAACGTCGGCGAAGCCGTCTTCGACCGACTTGAAGACCACCACACCCACGATCAGCGCGGCCAGGGCCCCGACCGTCGACGTCGCGAGGTCGGTCCAGGGGATCGAACCACCGAGGACTGCGGACCGGAACGCACCGATCAGGCCGGTCATCGGGTTGAGCCCCAAGGCGATGTGCAGGAGCCCGCCCGAGCTCCGACCGGCCGTGGGCTGCATGTACACGGTCGGGGTGGCGAACATCCAGAGCTGAACGAGGAACGGGATCACGTAGCGGAAATCCCGGTAAGCGACGTTCAGGGCCGCCAGCAACGTGCCGACGCCGAGCGCCGTCAGGGCCATCAAGGCAATGATGACAGGCGCGAGGAGCAGCCCTTGGCCGGGTCCTACGCCGTAATAGGCCATCAGCAACGCTAGCAGCCCGCACGCGGCGAGGAGGTCCGCGAAGGCCGCACCGACCGCGGCCAGGGGGATCGAAAGCCTCGGGAAGTAGACCTTGGTGATGAGGCGCTCCGAGCCGATCACGCTGTTCCCGGCGTTGGCCACGGCCGTGGCGAAGAAGGTCCAGGGGAGCAAGCCTGCGTAGGCGAACAGCGGGTAGGGGAGGTCGCCCGACGCGATGCCGCCCATCCGGGCGAAGAAGATGGTGAAGACGACCATCATCATGGCCGGTTGCAGGACCGCCCAGGCCGAGCCGAGGACCGTCTGCTTGTAACGAACCTTGACGTCTCGCCAGACTAGGAAGCCGATCAGCTCGCGTGCTCGCCAGAGCTCGCCGAGCCCCAGCCGGAACCAGCCGCGAGGCGGCTCAAGGACGAGTTGATGTGGCCAAACCGGAGCCTCGTCGGCACTCGAGTCGGGCAGGACGCGGCCATTGGCACGGACGCTCACGCTCATCGCGGCACGACCTCCGAGAATACCGTGTGGGCGGGCAGGGGCTGTGCGGGGCTCATCCCCCACCCCCCCATCGCGCGAACAGCCGGACGTAAAGGTTGAGGGCCCCAAGGAAGCACAGGCTGGCGAGCAAGATCCGGGACGACAGCCGCCAGGTCAGCGAGGGGGCCGAATGGATCCGGCTTACAGGGGCGAGCTTCAAGAACGTCGAAGCCAGCCCCGCGACCAAGTAGGTCGGGATGACGTAGACTCGGGTCAGCGAGAGCATCCCCGCGGCGTAGGCCAAGACTATGGAGACCATGTAGGGGTGGAGCCTTGCCAGATCGGGGTCCAGCCCCTCGGAACGCTTCGAGCCCATGCTGAGCAGTGACCAGCCGGCGTAGGCGAAGATCCCGAAATAGACCGTGCCCCCGAAGAGGCCCAGGTCGGTGTAGGCCTGGACGAACGAGTTGTGGGCGTCGTGCCCCATGGCCTCAACGAACATGTTCTGTCCGATGCCGAAGGCGGGATGCTGGCGGAGGAGTCCGAAACCCTCGGACCAGAGTTGGATCCGCTGCTGGGCGGTGCCTCCCTCGGTCGACAGCTCGGTCGCCCGGCCCGCCATCACGAAGGTCATGACCGGCAGAGCGAGCGCCGCCAGGGGGATCGCCTTCCTCACCCCGAAGCGGGCGATGAAAAGGCCGAGCATCCCGGCGATCAGTCCGACGAACCCGCCTCGCGACCGCGTCAGCGTGAAGGCATACCCGAACAGGGCCACCGGCAGGTTCCAACAGTAACGCCAGAACCCGAAGTTCGTCTGACGGAGGAAATACAGGGAGATCCCCGTCCCCAGGAGCAGCGCGAGGCAGAGGTCGTTCGGGTCGTGGAAGAACCCGTTGCCCCGGAGTTGGATGACGGTCATGGTCTCGCCGTTGGCGTCGAGCGAGTCGTTGCGCTCCAGTGGCCGGAGGGATTCGAAGTCGATCACCTGGTGATACTGGAGGATCGCCAGGGCGGTCAGTGTGGCGATCAGCCAACCGAGCCATGCCAGGTAGCGGATCAGGGCGCGGGGCGAGTCGATGTTGACCGTGAGGACGAGGTAGAAGATCAGGACCTTGAAGAAATCCATTCCCGCCTGATAGGCGTAGCGCACTTGCATGTTCGACAGGAACGAGGCGACCACGGCCAATTCCATGGCGAGCACGCCCACCGAGATCGGCTCGGCTGCCAGGCGGTCGGGGGTGAGCGCGGCGAAGATCCGTGGGAGCGACGCCACGAGGCAGGCGAGAATCGTCACCTCGAACGTCGGTACGTCGGCGAGCTCGGGAAAGAAGGCCGCCGGCATGAGGATGATGGCCGCGCTGAGCAGGAAGAACAGGGCACGCGACACGGGTCGTCTCCCCGGTGATGACGGTTGTTGGGCTTCGGTCCTTCGATCCGGACGGCCAGGGTCGTCCCGCCCTCGACGTCATGACGCCCAAGACGTCAGGCCGGAGGAGGTGAACTCGGGCAACCGCAGCATGCGTCTCGACGTGCAGAACGGGACGCCGACGAGGAACGCTCCGGTGCAGAGAAGGATGCGGAAGTCGAGGTCGAGGGCGCGGTGCCGGATGTAGTGGAGGTCGATCGCGAGCTTGATTCGCACGTCGTCCTCTTCCAGGTCGGGGGGCCGGCTGACCTGGGCGAGCCCCGTGAGGCCGGGGCGAACCGTCAGGCGTTTTTGATATTCAGGGATGGCGACCTTGAAGTCGTCGACGAATTCCGGGCGCTCGGGGCGAGGGCCCACCAGGCTCATGTCCCCCCGCACGATGTTCCACAGCTGGGGCAATTCGTCGAGGTGCGAGGCCCGGAGGAAGCGGCCTAGGGGAGTGACCCGCGGGTCGCCCGGTCGGCTCCACGTCGCGCCGGTCTCGAGCTCACACTGGTGGGCCATGGTGCGGATCTTGTACATCACGAAGCAGCGCCCCCCGCGGCCGACCCGCTGCTGTCGGTAGATCGCCGGCCCTCGGGAGGTCGCCTTGGTGAGGCCTGCAAGGAGGAGGATCACGGGGAAGGCGGCCACAAGGAGTCCGGCCGCGAGCGCCGCGTCGATGACGCGTTTTCCGCCGTCTCGCGTGTCCCGTCTACGCGTTCGCGCCCGAGCCTTCGCCCGCTTCCGCCTGGGGAACCTGTCTTTGGTTTGGGCGACGCGACGTTCGACGCTGGGGGAGAATGGCTGCATGGCGCACTCCTGATGACGAACAACGGGTTACCTCGCGGCGGCAGTGAGGGAGGCTGCCTTCGGCAAGGGCACGGCAACGCCGCCGAGCCAGGTGGCGAGGAACTCTCGGCAGGGATCGAGGCCTGCATCGGCGGTCGTGCCTTGCCCGTTGAGCGAGCGAGCCACGTAGACCTTCGAGAGCTGCGTCGCCCCCGCGAAAGCGAGCCTGGGCTGGTCCGATATCCGCCAGGGACCATCGGCCTTCCACGCCCAGTAGAGTTCGAGGGCCTCAGGGAGTGGGCCCGTCTGGCGCCGGAACCGGCCTCGGAAGAACGCCGCCTTCCCGGCCGCGCCGGACGGGACTTGGGCGACGGTCGGCGGCCCATCCAGCGTGTACCCGGCCCCGCCGAAGCAGAGGTCGGGCGTGTGGACCGAGAGCGGGCCGGTCGGGCCCCACATCAATAAGATGAGGATCTCTGCGCCTGTCGCTCGGTTGACGTAACGCCGCGAGACGTGCCCTGTGAGCCCGGCTCGGGCGAGTTCCTTTGCGTCGGCGTGCGCCTCACGGCCTAGCCAGGGTCCGATCTCCATGGGAAGAGCTTCGGGCGTCAGGCCAGGACTTACGGATTGGGATGTGAGGCGATGCCCGACGATCATTGGTGCCGCGACAATGACCAGAGCCGCTGCGACACTGAGGAACAGCGAGGTGGGGCGTGGCGCCTCACCCGTCGCGGATTCAGGCACCGAACGAGTTGGCATAAGGGGCCTTATGCGAGGAAGCCGTGGGGTCGTCCGTCGCCCCGGCGACGACGGCTCCGAGGGTACGGATGCCGAGCGTCTCAACTCGCTGGTAGGCCGCCATGACGTCGGGCACGCGGCTTACGTCGCGGAAGATCGAGAACAGCACCGCATCGACCTGCTGACCGACGAGGAGCGAGTCGACGACCGGAAGGATGGGGGCCGAATCGACGATCACGAAATCGAAGCGGCTCTTCAACTCGTGGAAGATCCCCCGAAGGCCGTCGCAGGCGATCTCCTGGAAGGTGGCCGCGTCGCTCATCCCGGCCTGGATGACCCACAGGGTCGGGACATGGGTCGAGACGATGGCTTCATCCAGGCTAGCCTCGCCTCGGATCAAGTCGCAAACCCCGGGGGCGTCGCCCACGTCGAAGAGCCGGTGGATCGCCGAACCTCGGAAGTCGCAGTCCACCAGGACCGTGCGTCGTCCGGCACGGGCGAGGCTCATTGCCAGGTAGACGGAGAGCGAGGTCTTGCCCTCGCCCTTGACCGCGCTGGTGATCATCACCACACGGAGCCCTCCCGTGCGGGCTGCGTGCAGGAGGACGGTCCGTGCCGCGTCGACCGACTCGACGAGGAGGGACAACCTGCGGTCGGGGCTGGCGGTCAATTGCTTGTTCCGGGCCTTCGGCACCAGCGGCAGGGTCCCGACGAGGCGGAGCCCCATGCCGTTGACGACTACCTCCAGCGAGGAGATCCGTCGTGCCCGGAATTCCCAGACCGCGATGCCGGCCAGGGTGGCCAGGAACGTGACGCCCGCAGCCCCGGCGACGACCTTCAATCGCTTCAATTCGTCCTTGGTCCGGGGTACGGCGGCGCGATGGAGTGGGAGGATCCGAGGTGCGGCCTGAAGCTCCACCTCGAGCCCCTCGGCCTCAGCCCCGACCTTCCGAGCCACGTCATCGATGATCTTAACCTCGTCAGAGCTCTGGTTGAGGTCCAGGACATTGCGGCTCAGGGTCTTCCCCTCGCCGCTCAGGCGTTCGATCTCCTGGACCAGCCTGGCGTCGTACAACTCGAGGACCTCCATCCTCGTCTTCGCCTGCGCCAGATCGGAGGTCTGGACCGCCCGATCCTTATCCTTGAGGTCGGCTTCGATGCTCGGACGGACGGCTTTGATGCGGGCATCGAGGTTCTTTTTCATGCTATCCCGACGCGACCCGAGCGCACGGATTGATGCGTCCGATTGACTGCGCGTGACACGCTTCGCCTCGGTCAGTTTAAACTCGAGTTCGCCCATGCTCGCCCGAAGGTCCCTCACCTGCGGGTCCTGCTCGATGTACCAATCGAGCGTCGCGGCGGAAACCGGGCGGTCCGCCTCGACCCGGTCGCGGGTGGCGAGCACTTCGTATTCCGACTCGGCCTCTCGCAATTCGGCTCGGAGTTTCGATCGTTCTTCGCGGATGTTCGACAACTCCTCCAGGCCCAACTGCTGCTTGACCGCGAGGGTGTCGCGATCGTTGGCCCCCGCGGATTCGGCAAGGTCACGCAGGCCCTTGCGCTTGGATTCGAGCTCGCGTTGATAGGTCTCGTAGAGCTTCTTGAGCTTCTCGAGCCGCGCGATCCGCGTCTTGTGTTCCAACTCGTGGACGGTCTGGAGGTAGGAGTCGGCCACGGCGTTGACCAGAATCGCCAGATCTTCGGGGTGGTCCCCTTTCAGCCCGATCACCAGGATCTCCGAGCCGTTAGGGAAGTCCACTTCGAGGTCGTGTTCCAGCCACTCGAGGGCGCCGACCTCGCCGCGGATGGTCGGTAGTCGGTCCACCTCGGGCTTGCGGAGGGCGGCCTCGAGCACCAGTCGACTGCGAACCAGGGTCATCTGGGTCCGCTGGTAGGCCCGTGACTCGGTCTGCCGCTCGGCGGTGTCGAACAGGACCTTGGGCCGATGCGTCGCAACATGGAGCATCGTCTTCGCCGAATACTTCGCCGGGGGCACGAGCTGCCATACAGCCGCCCCGACCGAGACGGCGGCCAGGGTTCCGGCGCCCAAGGCGAGTTTCCAACGCCTTGCCAGCGACCGGACGAGGTCACCGACCTCCGGTGCGGCCTGCATGGCAGGCGCTCGCGTCACGAGCGTCGCGGGGCTCGGCTCAACCGTCGGGCTGAGGACTACGGCCGGAAGCGGCACGGCTTTGAGTTCCTGAACGTTCTCGGAATCGAATGAGTTCGGCACGGTCATGCCCTCCACTCGGGCCGTACCGTCTCAGCCACTCGCCCTCTCGATCCCCCCGCATAGGCCCGGCCGAGGCCGGCCACAGAGAGGTGATGAGCCACAGGATCCGCGGGCTCGACCGGGATCAGCAGGCGGTCGAGAATCGCTAGCTCCACCGCGAGGACGACCAGGGCCGCCGGCATCATCAACCAGCCGGCGAGGTCGTGATACAGCGTGTCGGCCACCGTGCCGCCGGCCCACTCGTGCAGGAGCCCGGTCAGTGTGATGCGCCCCACGTTCGCGGCCAAGGCGATCGGCGGGGCGCTCAACACCAGGAGGAGGCGGTCAGCCCTGGGGCGTCGCACCAGGATCGCAACCGCGACGGCGACGGCCAGGAACGTGCCGAGCATCCCCAGGCCGTTGCATGCCTCGACGACTCCGATGCGGGCTTCGCCGACCCGAATCACGTGACCCTCGAAGTAGGCGGGACGGCCGAGGGTCTGCAGGGCGTAGGTGCTGGCCCGGGTGGCCAAGTCTTGCGTCGGCGACCCGAGGGCCACTTCCACTCGGTAGGGCAGCGGGATCATGAACAGGAGGAACGCGATCGACGGACCTGCCCACCGCAACGCTCGCCAACCGCCGAATAAGAGAGCCACACCGGCCAGTGAAGGAAGCAAGGCCGCGGACGCGACCCAACCGAGGTAATATCGCTCGCCGCACCACCGCAGCACGGCACCCGCGGCGAGGCCGACCAGGCCCCACCAGGAAGCCTGAACGGTGTCGCTCTTCAGCATTCCGCGGCGGACCGACAACAGGTAGAGCGAGAACGGCACGACCAGGAAACCGTGCGAGTAGCGGGCGTCGCTCGCCCAACGCTCGCTCATCTCCTGGAGCTGCGGCCGGCTCGCCAGGAGGAGCACGCCCACCAGTGCGCCGCTGGCGAGCATGGCACGCATGTGACTCCATCGCCGGGGGTTTGGCGATTCGTTCGACATCGGTTTCGATCCCAGAGGTAAAGCACCCGATGACCGGGTGAAATATGGAAGGACGGACACCTGTAGTGCGAACGCATGGATCACAACGACATGGGGCAGTCGTGTGTCCGGTGCGGTACCCCGAGCGGGCCGGCGATGCGCTCGACCTGCCAGTCACCCAACTCGACGGAAGCGCCTCGCCCGAGGAAGCGGACGAGCGCAACGAAGCGGTCCCCCCGTCCTTGTCGCCGGACGACGACACCGAGCAGCCCCTCCAGCGGCCCCGAGGCGATGCGTACCTTCGCGCCGACCGGATGGACGGGAGAGTCGCTGACCGTCAGTCCCGACGCCAACATCCGGTGGATCTGCTCAAGATCCCTGGCGAGCTGAGCCCCGTCCGGGGGGACTAGCACGTTGGCGATGTCGTTCCCGAGTACGGCCTCGCCCCGTTCATGATCGTCGCCCCAGAGGAACAGATAGCCGGGGAAAAGCGGGAGGACCGATCGGATGACCCGCCCCCCCGGCGTGCGTCCTTGCTGGGCCATCTGGGGGAGGTAGTACGGGATCTTGTGCGACCAAAGGTGCCGCGCCACGGCCTTCTCGCGGCGGGGCTTGACGTGCAGGCAATACCAACGACGGTCGGGATGACCGGGCGAGGGCACGAGCCGCCAGAGCTCGTTGGGGTAGACGTCGGGCTCGGGGGGTAGGATTGGCATCGTGATGTCGCCTCCGGTTCCGAAGGGGCACCTACTGATTCGGTCCGAAAGGCCGGGCGGGGCGCCTGGCCTTGACCGCTTGCAGGGCCCATGATGTCAGGCAGGGCACAAGCCTTCGGCCTGTGGGTTGCGCCGGCCGGCGCCCCCTGCGTCTCCTCCACGCGCAGCGATTCCTGTCGTTCCTCGACGGTCGCGAGCGGTCGTGGACGGGTTGGATGCGCGACGGAGACCAGTCTCTAGCCGCCGGTCATGTGTCGAAGCATCCGAATCATCATGTGGTAAGAACGTTGCCATCTGCTGCGTTGACGATTCCTTCGTCCTACGCATAATTCATTGCAACAAAAGATCAAGTCACAACCGTTTTGTTGCAATTATTTCCGATCCTCTTTGCCGTCGTCGCCCGGATTGCGGAGCGGGCCCGACTCGCCTTGGCGCATAGGTTCACAACCGCCGGGCGGGTCGCCCGCCGGGATCGTTTGCAGGGCCCATGATGTCAGGCAGGGCACAAGCCTTCGGCCTGTGGGTTGCGCCGGCCGGCGCCCCCTGCGTCACCTCCACGCGCAGCGATTCCTGTCGTTCCTCGACGGTCGCGAGCGGTTGTGGACGGGTTGGATGCGCGACGGGACCGGTCGTCAGAGGCCGGTCGGGGGGTCGAAGCATCCGCACGACATTGCGGTGTAGCTGTCTTCGCTAGGTGAGTTGACGATTCGTTCGCCCCTCACATAAATCATTGCAACAAAGCGCCAAATCACAACCTTACCGTTGTAATTTTTTCCCCCGGCCCCAGGTTGCCGGCCTCGGATTCGTTGAGGTCCCCCGACGGGCGGGTCATTTCAGGCGGCGGCGCAAGACGGCGATAATCGCCCTCTTTCGCTTGTTGATCGCTTGCTGGGTCACGCCGTATTGGGATGCGATGGTCAACTCGCTCTCGCCTTTCCAGTAGATCTGCTCCAGGAGCTCGCGGTCGCGTCGCGACAGGAGGGCCATGGCGTCCTGCAAATCCACGTGGGGCACCAACGCGGACCTCCCATCGCCCTTCCCTTCGACGTCCTCGACGTAGACGTCCTCGGCCACGAGACGCGCGTAACGCCACTCCGCGCGGTGCCTGGCGAGCACCCGCCCAAGGACCCGCATCCTCAAGTAGAGGTGCAGCGGCACATTCAGCTCAGGACGGAAGCTCCTCCGGCCCAGGGCGGCCGCGACGATCCCCTCCGCACGCAATTCGTCGATCCACTGCTGCCGACTCCAGTGGGGAGGGACCCTCCAACGTCGCACTCGACGGGAGCAGTCACTCCAGACCGTGTCCCAGACGTCCGATCGCTCCGGCTCCGGTAGCGGCCTGTCAGGGACGCGGTCGGTTGAAGATTTGTCATTTATCATAGGATTACCTTAATATGTATAAAAATTTTCGCCATGTCCGTTGCCGCTCTTCTCGGCAGGCTGGTGCGACGGGCTCGATGCAACTCGGAGGGTGATGCGGCCGACCTGGAGGCCCGTGCACACGCCCGCGGTAGTCTCATCCCCTAGAGCACCAAGGCGATAGAGAGTCGCCGACCCGGATGCGGACCGAGAATGATCGCCAGACTCCGGGGTCTTCCGAAAACAAAAACCACACGCCCGGAGTCTTTCGACGAAATCAGGCCACGTAGCCTTGGAGGGGCCCAAAACGCCCGCAGATTCATCGCGTTCCGAAGGTTCTGTCTGATTCGATCGCGAGGATTTCGACGGTCGCGATCGAAACACAATCCCGACGATTACTAAACCGCGCAATTCCTAACAGTCAAGCGTAATATTTTAAAAAACATTTTCGTTTTTTAAAATCAAAAAATATTTTTAAACAACGAGGACAGGATTTAATAAACCCAGCGTCATCCCTCGCTGTCCGGGGCAAAGCCGTCGTCGACGCGGCCCTTCTCTCGCGGGAATCGGGCCGGTCGGCACCGTCGGATTCGACTCCAACGCCCCTTTTTCTCCACGGTTCGGCGAGCGTTTGGGACTAAAGGAACACCTCCGGAAACCCTTGCGTCTCGGAAAGTATGGACTTCTTATTTAGAGAAATCCTCGTATTTGTAAACGGCATGATGTTTTCCAGTCATTGAGACAAGGAATGATTAAAACGGTTGTTGTTACTCAAAGGCCGCGGGAGCACCGCCTTTGACGGGGACCTTCCACTGCCGGATTTCAGCCGCTTGGGCCGCCCGGCTTCAACCTTTCGGCGGGTTCACCCACGTTGAGCGTCGGCTCTGAGGCGCAAAGCCTCCTCGGAAACCCTGGCGTCGGTAGGCACCGAATTCCTCCGCGTAAGCTCGGTCGCCAACGGGCGTGCCAGTCGCATCTTGGGGGGAATGCTACGCCTTCACATGGTCCGGTACGCCTCCCATGATCGTGAAGCGGATTGCGTCGCACTCGGCGCATCTCGCGTTATCGTCGCTCGCCGACTGTTCCGAGCTCGCGGAAGGCCGTCGACTCATCGCGGCTCGCGATCGTCGGGAGTTGGCTCTTGTCCTTCCCACTCAAAGTGACGCCCTCGGGCCGTTGATTCGGGTACGAGTCTTCCAGCCTCGCCTGGAGAAGTCCCTGGAATCGCGGCCGTCTTGCCCCCCGACGAGCAGCGGGCATCGCTCGGCGTGGAGGTCCCGCAATCGGGTCTTCTCAATTCGGCAACGTTTGACCCTGTGCCGAGGAGGCCTGGACTGGAAACGTCAAGGTGGTTGAATCGGATGTCGGATCAGCGGGGTTCGCCTTCTCGGCTGTCCCCGTTGACGGTGAACCTCATCGCCCCGTTGCGGTTGGGTAGGGCCGAGACGACCTCTCGACTGTGCCCAATTCGGTCCGATCGAAGGCGAGTCCGGGATCGAGCCTCATCGGACCATTCGCGGCAACCCTCGCTCGGTTGCCGGGCTATGGGGGGAGGTCCGTGAGATTCGTGCGTCGGCCCGACTCGATTCCGATCAACAAAGGGGGATCGCGGAGTGGTGTCATGGGATGCCCTGATCGGTTCAGGCTTCGCCAACGCTCCTCCCCCTTTCAGGCCACCGGCCCAAAGTAAAAGCCCACTTGCCCGCGTTCCGCGGACTTGTGGGCTTCCTTGACCCTGATTCGGGTAACCGGTCGCGAGCGACCGGGGTACGGAAGAGTCTACGAAGGGCGTTGTGAAATGGAAAACCATCTCGCGCGGGAATTCCTGATACTGAGGTAAATTCTCAACATGACTCACAGGGTTTAATGGCAGCTCTGTTTGCCAAAGGCATTTCGCGGCAACCTTTTGCGGGCGAAGGCGACTTGCCGCGCTTTCGGGTTGGTTTTTTGGGATTCGCGTCGCCCCGATCCCGACAAATAAGCACTCGGGATATAGGTCGCCAGGTTTAAACCTCGACACGGCGCGGATCATCCGGCACAGTGGGGCGGCGATCGCAGAGCACCGCCCTTCGACGTTGATGACCCTGCTGTGATTTCGGTCGACCACTTCTTTTGAATAGGAAGGGTAGGTCGAGGGTAACAAGGAGAGGGACAGCTGGCCGCCCCCCGGGTCGTTGGACCAGAGGGGAGGGGAATATCCGGCCTCTCGTCGACGAGTCCTTCGAAAACCCCTTGGCCGAAGCCCCTCGCTCTGCGGCACTTGTAAAGTCTCCACTTGTAGTCCGAGATTGATCACCTGACTGACCGATCCGGCGATCGAGGCCGAGCCGAGACATTCCACGCCAACGATTTTTCAATGCCGATGGACATCGTGTAGTGGCGGGCATCGCCAGGGGCGTCCGCCTCGCCCCGTATTGCCCTCGCTGACCAGACTATGACATCGCTTCACCCCGATCGGGGCTGCGAAGGGCTTTTTTCCATCCCTCTACGAGCGATCGCTAGGTCGGTGACACCCTCAGCGTCGTCGAAGGCTCCAGGGTCAATACCCGCGAAGGATCAAGTTTGATCCCCTCGAAGGTCATGCTCTCTGTGCTCCGAAAAATACGACTGAGGTGCCCTCGAGCGATGATCCCGTTTTCGTAGACGGCGAGGAGATTGCGGACCAGGGAGTCTCGCGGTCCGAGATTTCCGGCGACTTTGAGGGCTTGACCGCAGACTTGTGTTCGAGGACAGGAGACTCTGCCGCTTCGGAGAACGGCCCATGACCCGAGGCGTGAGACTCGACCGCCTCGTATTCCGAGCTTTCATCCCTGGCTTTCGACCGGCAGATCTTCAATCGCTGTCCAGCAGTCCGTGAATACGCGTCTTGTCAATACTCATAATCATCGTACAGGGGAGATGGTAGGATACCACGCAGTGTGGGATCAGGGATAACGATTTGCGAATTCACAGGGGTTGAGGGGTAGCCTCGTCGTTCTCTTAAGGCAATACTGGATCGCGAATGAAGTTAGTTGATGCACCGAATCTGGCTGCGCATTTCGGCGCCGTCTGATACAGGCTGCCGAGTTTAATCGCAGAATCGTCGGATTACTCCTTGTTCCTAGACATGGATGCGCCACGCAGGAGGGCCGTCCGGCCACTGGATATTTCCTTCTCAGCACGTCCGGGTTGAGTGCGGGCGAGGGCGGAAATCGTTTGGGTGAGTTTCGATCTCCAGCGGGTATTCCGCCAGTCGAAAATCAACTGATCAGATGCTCCGCCAGTCTCTGTCGCCTATTCCTCGATGCGCATCGATACGCACCGTTGCGATCGCCGCACTCGTACGATGTGAAACCCCGAGACTGAGGACCACCAGCTAAGCAACCGCGCCGACCGACGGGAGAGAATTATGTTGGCGGCGAGGTGCAAGTTTTATTCCGTGTCCGCGGAAGCCGCGGTAAGTATGGCCGCGATCCGGGTCGCCTCGACGACCATAATCCAGCCAACTGCCGCAATGCCGAACCGGCTGGAATTCAAGGCAGGACGTATCGGGCCCAAGAGAGAGTCGGGAGATGTGCCGATCAATAAATTGACGCATTGTTATATTTTTTTTAATCGTGAGTGTCCCGTGCGTCTCGCTGCGATCCGGGGTCGGCCGAAGCGAGGCTTGGAACGTCGTGCCGCTCCCACAAGCCTGAACTCCGTCGAAGTTGCGTTTCGGGGTGTACTTCGAGCGGAGTTCGGACAAATCGAGGTTGGACCGCTCGGCCGAAGGATTCATTAAAAGTGAGGATTTGAGTATAATTAATGAAATTTATTTTTAGATTTGCTAATTTATGGTAGCGTATTCGGCTTCTATGCCGTCGACTTCTGCGATTCTTTCGAAACGGCGAAGAGGAGTCGCGGCCCATGCCACCACTCCTCCTCGTTGCACGGCATCCCTAAAGGCGGGGATCGACGACTCGAACGAGGCCGACCTGGACCTGGGTTAGCTGGGCAGGACCACGTTGTGGAAGATATCCTGCACGTCGTCGCAATCGTTGAGCATGGCGAGTAGTTTTTCGAACGGGCCCAAATCTTCCGCACTGAGGCTCTTGCTTGACTGCGGAAGGAAGCGGATTTCCTGGATCTCGAGCTCAAGGCCAGGGAACGCCTCGTGCAGGGCCGTTTTCGCTTTGTAGAACTCGACGGGCGGGGCGAAGATCGTGACGGTCCCATCCTCGCATTCGACTTCTTCGACGGCAACGTCCGCGGCGAACATCGCCTCGATCACTTTCTCTTCGTCGTTACCATGGAAAGAAAGTACGGCCAAATGATCAAAGGACATCACCACCGATCCATTGGCAGCCAATTTGGATCCGGCCTTGTAGAAGCAACTGCGGACATCGGCGATGGTACGTGTCGGGTTGTCGGTCAAGCATTCGACAACGAGTAAGGAGCCGCCGGGACCAAACCCCTCATATCGGGCGGCCTGGAAGTCCTCGCCCCCCGTGCCGGCCGCCTTCTGGATCGCCTTTTCGATCACATGACTCGCGACGTTCTCGCGTTTGGCTCTTTCTACGAGGATGCGCAGCGTCGGATTGGCGTCCGGGTCGGGCACCCCATTCTTGGCTGCCATGTACAATTGTTTACCAAACTTGGAGTAGAGCTTCGATTTCTGAGCGGCGGTTTTGAAGATCGACTCTTTGCGCTTCTCGAAGATCCGTCCCATACGAATTCTGCCTTCTCATTTGCCCAACGGAGTCGAGTCTCGAGTGGTTTCGTCCCCTCATTATAAAGAAATTCTCTTCGATAGCAATTCGGCCGGCAACGGCGAATCGGCGGGCGTCTTCGATCTTTCTGGGGCGGGCTCCGGGACTCGGGTAGATCGCGAACCCGCTCGCGTCGTCCCCGCGGAGGGGTTTGGAGCGGAGGCTTGACGATTTCGTCGCTCACATGAAACGCTTGAGCAATCGAAGTCGCTTCGAGACCGGGCAGGTCATGTAGTGGCTCGGAGGACGTTGCGGCCGAGCTCCAGGGGAGTTCCGGGGTCACTTTGCGTCGCTAGTATCCACTCTTGTCGGGATCACCGTCCGAGACCCCGTCGAGGTGACACAGCGTGGGCACCGAAACCCCGGCCTCCCGTGCCACCTCCAGGACCGTTGCGCCTACAGGCGCCCGGACAGTCCCCCCTCGACGGTGAGTGTCTTCATTGCCATGTCGAAATTCCTCCCCCGAGGATCGCGGTGACACAGAAACGCGCGATGACTCGAGGAGGTGAAGATCTCGCTGGTTCACGACGGTTTCTCGGTGCGTCGCGACGTCCGGGCACGCGCAATCGGCGCGACGATCGGCGCGGCCGGGACGATGGACTCCATTATGGCGAGGTGTAGGACTATCCCCAACCTCGTCGAAGCTGCGGTCGTCATGTCATGCCGGGCCTTGTGTCGATTGAGCACGTCTCAAGCGTCTCCCCCTCCTGTAGAAGGCCATCTTGGCGAGTTCCGCCGAGGCGATGTAGAGGGCGACGATCACAACCATGGTGATCAGGAACCAGGGCTTGAGCGGCTGGAATCCCAGCGCTCTGCCTGCCGGGGTGTAGGGGAGCGCCAAGGTCACGGGGCCGACCAGGGCCGTGCTCGCGAGCAGGGCCCGACCGGGCCGGCTGGCGATGCACGGCCTCCTCGTGCGGATCACGAGCACGATGATCGAGGCCGAGATCACCGACTCAACGAACCACCCCGTCCGGAATTCTGCGGGGGAGGCGTGGAGCACGAGGAGGAGCACGCCAAAGGTCGCGAAGTCGAAGACCGAGCTCAAGACCCCGAAGACGACCATGAAATCGCGGATATCGCGGACGTCCCAGCGACGCGGCCTCTCGGTCAACTCGGGGTCGACGCCGTCGGTGGCGATGGCCATCTCGGGCAGATCGGTCAAGAAGTTCATGAACAGGATTTGCTTGGGGAGCAAGGGCAGGAACGAGATGAGGGGCGAGAGTCCCGCCATGCTCAGCATGTTGCCGAAGTTCGCGCTCGTGGCCATGTACACGTACTTGAGCGTATTCGCGAAGGCCACTCTCCCCTCGCGGACGCCGTCGAGCAGGACCCCGAGGTCTTTCTCCAGGAGCACGATGTCGGCGGCCTCCTTGGCGACGTCCACGGCCGAGTCGACCGAGATGCCGACCTCGGCGGCGTGCAAGGCCGAGGCGTCATTGATCCCGTCGCCCAAGTACCCCACCACGTGACCGGCTTTCTTGAGGGCGAGGAGGATCCGTTCCTTCTGGTTGGGCTCGACCTCGGCGAAGATCTCGACCTCGTCGGCCTGCCGCGCGAGCGCCTCGTCGCTCATCCTCGCGATCTCCGGCCCGGTGAGGACGACGGGCCCGGACAGGCCCACCAGGCGTCCCACCGTCGCGGCGACGAGCCGGTTGTCCCCCGTGAGGACCTTCAAGGCGATCCCGAGCCGCCCGAGCTCACGGATGGTCGCGTCGACCCCGTGTTTCGGAGGGTCGTGGAGCACGAGGAATCCGAGGAAGGTCATGCCCGATTCATCGGCCTTCGTCGGAGGCGATGCGCCGTCGAGGTCTCGGCGCGCGACTCCCAACACGCGGTATCCTTCCGCTCCGAGCCGTGCATATTGGGACTCGATCCCGGCCCGTACCGTCGCGAGGTCGATGGGCTCGCCCCCGGGCCCTTTGGCTCTCACGCAGGCATCGAGGACATTCGTGAGCGCCCCCTTGGTCACCAGGGACCGCCGGCCGTCCCGTTCGACCGCGACGCTCAAGCGCTTTCGGACGAAGTCATAGGGTGCTTCGCCGACCTTCTGATAAGCGGAGAGGTCGAAGGGCCGGTGGGCGCGGATGGCCTCGTCGATCGGGTTCGAGAACCCGGACTCGAACGAGGCGTTGAGGAAGGCGTGGAAGAGGACATCTTCGCTGGGGTGGCCGGTAACGTCCAGGGCTTCTTGCAACCGAACCGTCCCTTCGGTCAGCGTGCCGGTCTTGTCGGAGCAGAGGACGTCCATGCTCCCGAAGTTCTCGATCGAGGCGAGCCGCTTGACGATGACCTTCCGCCCCGCCATGTTCCTGGCGCCGTGCGCGAGGTTGACGCCGACGATCGCCGGCAGTAGCTGGGGGGTCAGCCCGACGGCGAGTGCCGTGGAGAAGAGGAGGGCGTCCACGGCCGGACGCCCCAGGGCGACGTTCACGGCGAAGATCAGGAGGACCAGGACGAGTGTGACCTCCATGAGGAGGTAGCCGAGCCGGCGGACACCCCGCTCGAATTCGGCCTCCGGCCGCACCCGGCCCACTCGACCCGAGATGCGCCCGAGCTCAGTCTCGGCCCCGGTCCTCACGGCCAAGGCCGTGGCCGTGCCGCTTACCACGTGGGTTCCCTGGAACACGCAGTTGCTCCGCCCCGCGAGGGGCGTCTCCTCGGGCAGCCGGCCCGGAGCTTTCTCCACCGGATAGGTCTCCCCGGTGAGCGTGGCTTCGTCGAGGTGGAGGTCGGTCGACTCGACGAGGAGGCCGTCGGCCGGGATGAGGTCCCCGGCATTGAGCAAGACGATGTCGCCCGGCACCACCGTTTCGGAGGGGACTTCCGCCACAGAGCCGTCCCGGAGGACGGCGGCCGTGACCCGGACGCGGGCCAGCAGTGCCTCGACCGCGTCGGCCGCACCTCGCTCTTGCCAGAAGCCCACGAAGCCGCTCCCGAGCACGATCGCCAGGATGATCGATGCGTCCGTACGTTGTCCCGCGACGGCCGACAGGCCGGCCGCGGCGACCAGGATGAGGACGATCGGGCTCTTGAACTGGGAGAGGAGGAGGGCCAGACGGTTGAAATGCAACGAAGGCGCGAGGACGCGAAGGTCCAGGCGTCTCCTCGCCTCACCGCTCGACAGGCCGCGTGGCCCAGATCCGAGCCGCCGGAGCTCATCCTCGAGCTCAACGCTCCAGAACGCCGCGGATTCAGGGGCACGAGTGTTCATACGGTCGGCTGCGGGCTCGGACATGAGCGCTCTCCACGCCAAGATCCATCGTAGGGGCCCTTCGCCCAGAGGCCTTCCCGGCCAATCATATACTCTTGCCCGGCACGCGACCCCGATGTTGTTCGCTGGTCATTCTCCTTTCTGATCCACGCCCTGGTGGCATCGTCGGCCCGAACCTCGAGGTCCCCGATGTCCTCGGCGCCGGTCGATGGCCCCTGATCCACCTAAGGAAGAGGACTTGCTGCGGCCCTCTGTCATAGCCCTCACCATTCGAGGGAGATGCGGCTTCAGGGACCCTGCCGACCGGCCTGCTGGTTGCCGCGACCGATGTCGACCATCCGCTCGCGGTTCGTGGCCAACGATTCGCTCGCCCGTCGGCACTCGGCCGCCTCGCGGACCTGCTCGGCGACCTGGGCGTGCGTCGAAGGGGGCTTCCGGCCCCGCTCCTCCCCGAGCCTACACTCAGCCTCGAGCCAGTCTTCGCGATGGGTCCCCTCGGGCCGCCCCCGGTCGAGCCAGAGGCCATAGGCGACCGAGGCGATCTCCCCGTGTGAGGTGACGTCATCCTGCTCGACATCGGGGACGACTCGTGGCTCGTCGTCGGGTGCGGCCCGAACCCTGTCCACATGACCTGGCCCCTCGGCCCGGCCTTCGGCGAGAAGCTGGGGCAACTGCCGTGCTTCACTTCGGTGCCGACTCACACTCGCCTCCGCGTCAGGGTACCTTGCGATGGTGGTAATCTCTCCGCTTTTCCGATCTCTCCTTGGACTCGCCCGACAGGCGGCCGGATGGTCCGCCGTTTCGCTCTCAGCCCTCGGTTTCTGGTAGGCGTGACGGTTGTCCGCCCGGTCCGAGATCCATCCTGTTCCGCGAGCCAGGCGTTCGTGGTGTGCGGGGTGCATCCCAGCGGTGCGAATGCGATCATGCTCGTCGTCGGAACGTCCTGGCATTTTTTTATGGAAAGCGAACGAGTTGCGGTCGGGGCCTGGCCGTTTATCCTTGTCGCGCCCCATGGCTTTCAATACATAGACCCCCGAGTGGTTGTGCTAGACGGTCACCCGGCCCACGCCGGCCGCTTCGGGCAACGGAGACGCCTCGGGCTGCGTCGATTTCACGATCAGGACCGGTCGGCCGGCCTTCCTCAGGACGGATTCGGCCACGCTGCCCATCAGCAGTCGGCTCAGGCCGCTCGCCCCGTGCGTACCCATGACGATCAGGCTGCAATCCGCCTCGTCGGCCACTTGAACGATCTCGGTTGCGACTTCGCCTTCGGATAGCCTCGTCTCGACGGGATGCTTGAGGTCCGGCCCATCGATCTGATCGGCGAGCGAAGCGAGCGCGGCGCGGGAAGGGCCGCGGTCCGGGAAGAGCGGGATCTCAACGAAGTCTTCGATCGAGATGACGTGCAGGAGGATGAGTCGCGCCCCGCGTGCCTGTGCGAGCGCTCGTGCGGCCTGGAGGGCCGTACGGGAGCGATCCGAGAAGTCGGTCGGGTGCAGGATCACTTCGTCCCGGGGAGTCGTCAGGTGTGTATCCGGCTTGCGGAGGGCGAGTACCGGGCAACGGGCACGCCGCAGGACTGCCTCGGCGACGCTGCCGGTGAGGAGGCGTCGCAGCCCCGTCCGGCCGTGTGTGCCCATGACGACGAGGTCGCAGGCGGTCTCCTCGCAGGAGAGGAGGATTTGCTCGACGGCGTCCCCCTCCTTCGTGCAGTAGGCCACGTCCAGGGCAAGATCGGGGGCATAGTGCTCTCGCAGGCGCTCCTTCAGATGCTCGTGCTCAGATAGGCTCCTCGCGACGCGAGTGTAGTGGATGGTCTGATCACTGAGGTAGACCGGAGTATCCGCCTCGTATTTCGGCTCCATGACAGACAGGACCATGACCAGGGTCGTGTCTTCGGAGCCGAGTGAACATGCGACCCGAAAGGCCTCCCGTGAGGCCTCCGAGAGGTCCGCGGCGACTAAGATGGTTCGGAAGAGGGGCATCGAATACAACCTCATGTCGTGTTAGGCCGCCGGTAGGACGGCAACTACTAAGCCAGTAAGCAGGAGTGACTTGACGTCGTTGGGCCAGCAGAGGCTCGACTTCCGGCGTCCGGCCTAGGCGACTCATCAAGTCATTCTTGCCCGAATCGGACGCCCGATGGAGGCACGGGCCGAGGGCGCGAGGAGTCAGGCACAGTCCTAATAGGACGTGAGGTAAGGAACGACCATGAGCAGGTTATCAACCGCGGAGACGCCGGGTGCCGCCCAGGCCGTGCGCTCGGCCTCCTGCCGCTCCGCCCAGGATCGCACGTTGCCTTTCAGGGTGACCTTGCCATCGATCGCTTCCACTTGGAGCCTCTGCGAATCCATCTTGGCACAGCGCCGGAAGGCTAACTCGATCTGCGACTTGACGTCGGACGCCGACACCTTCGGCTTGATGCTGATCCGATTGAACACGCCGTGGACGCCAAGGAGGGGATACACGGCCTCCTCGGCCGCCTCCTTCTGATAGTGGCGGTCGACCTCGCCTTCGAGGGTGACCCAGCCGTCGCTCACCGCGACCTCGAGCCGCTCCGCGGGCACCGTGGTCTTCCAGCGCAGGGCCTGGATCACTCCCTGAGCGATGTCCGTGTCGGTCCGTTCGCCGCCACTGCGAAGACGGACCTTGATGTCGTTGGCGACGGCCTTGACCCCTTGGATTCGCTTCGCCGCACGCTCGGCCGTCACCTTCTCGTTATAGGTGGACACGGAGCCCGTAAGGGTCACGACACCATCCCGAGCCGCAACGCCGATCTCGGGTGCCTTGACGCTCGGCTCCCATTCGAGTTCGTCCAAGACGTCGTGCTGCAGTTCATGGTCGCTCTTCATCTCAAAAACTCCCCCTCGTGGCGGTTGACCTGATGAAGGGATCCATGGCCGCGCGGCCCAGACGGGCGAGGATCGCCATTCATGAACATTTCGAGCGATCGTTTTTTGTCTAGCGAACTTGCAGGCGGTGGATATGATGTGCAGTATGGCGCGGAGTCGGGATCGAGACCTCGAGCACGCCGTGGCGAAACTCCGCCGTGGCGGCCTCTGCGTCGATGCCGCCGGGCAGCGGGATGGTCCGGCGGAAGCGGCCGTGAGGGCACTCGATATAGCAGCGGCCCTTGCTAGCCTCCTTCGTTTCCACGTTCCGCTCCCCCGCGATGGTGAGGGTATCGTCGGCGATCTCGACCTCGATATCTTCCCTGCACAGGCCGGGCAGGTCGACGCGGATGACGAGGGCGTGTCCGCCCTCCAGGATGTCGACTCGAGGGGACCAGTCGGCCGAGATGAGGCCGGCCTCGCGTCTCAATAGCTCGCGGCCACGGCTCACGAGCGGGGGAGTCGAAAGGCCGTGAGCACGTTCGAAGTCCTCGATGAGATGGTCCATGCCCTCCACGAATCGCCGGATGGAGGCCAAGGGGCTCGCGTGCGTCGCCCCTGGAGCGGGAAGCGGCGACGTGCCAAAGCCGACCGCGGCCTGGCGCTCTCGCTCCGACCCTGACTGACCGTCCTCACTCCCTCCATGCCGTGTTATGTGGGTTTCCTTTACCTCCGACATGCTCACTTCCTCCGACGATTAGATGGTGCAACTCGTCCGAAAAAGTCGCCGGTATTATCCGGCAACCACAGTCTGCTCAGGGACAGCAGAAAACCGGGACCGGGCTCTTCCTTAGCACAGCTTGGGTCACCGATCCGAGGAAGAACTCCCTCAAGGCCGATTGGCCGAAGGCCCCCATGACCAGCAGCCCGGCCTCGAACTCGCGTGACTTCTCGAGGATCACCTCGGCCGTAGGAACGGTCGTCCCCACGGGGTGCACGGTGGCGTCGATGTCGTGGAGGCTGAGGAACCCGGCCGCCCGCCGGGCTTGTCGCGCCGCGTCCCTTTGCCCTTCGGCGACGCTCACGAGATGGACCTTTCGCGAAAGGCCCAGCCCCGACGCTTCGAAGGCATAGAGGGCGCGCGCCGCCGGGAGGCTGCCGTCGTAGGCGACCACCACCGCCTCTCCCCCGTCGAGTTCCCTGGGCACCGCGACCACAGGGCGGGGGCTGTCCTGGATGACCTTCTCGAGCGTCGCGTCGTGGTCATGCCCGAAGTCGAAGTGGGTCGTCCGACCGAGAAGGATGAGGTCGTAGACCTGTGCTTCGTCGAGTATCCGCACGTAGGGGGTGCCGACGTCATCCAGGGTGTTGCAGACCACGCCCGCATCGCGGCACCGTCTGCCGAAGTGCTCCAGTATCTCCTCGATTCGGTGACGTTCATCGGAGATCAATCGAGGCGCGGGGTCCGTCGCGTGCCAATGGTGCCCCCCCGCGAAGAGCACGTCTTTCGAACTGAGGATGCCAGGCTTATCGACGACGGCGACTCCGACCGCCAAAGCGTCGAATCGTCTCGCCCAGCGAAGGCCTAGCTCCAATGCCGAGCGGCTGTCATCCGACCCATCCATACAGATCAATAGGCTCTTCAGCATGGTGATGCCACGCCTCCTGCCGACTCGACGTCTCGGATGGGCGTCGAGGTGCCCGGGTCCTCGCGAGGCTCGGATCGGATCGGCCCGGATGACGGCGACCCAGCGGAGGCGGATACCCGGACATCGCACCGACAGGCCTCCACCGACTCCTCCTCTTCCTCGGCCAATGCCTCGAGGAACGAGGTGACATCGGCGATGGCGCGGTCGAGAAGCTCGCGGTGCCATGCGTTCTGGGCCCCCTCCCGATAGAGGGACAATCGGCGTGCGAGGTGGGTGGCCCCGTCGAGGGCCGAGCCGCACTCGGCCCGGATTTCCGGGAAGTTTCGGTGATGGATCTGCTTGGTGGAGACGGCACACTGGTGACAAAGCCCATCCTCCACGACCACAAGACCGTCATCGTCCAACATGGCAGGTTCCTCCGGGTTGAAAGTTCAGCACGGCCCGCGATACGTCGCCGGCCAGGTCATCCCAACGTCTACCGATCGATGGCCGCCGGCTCCACGACGAATGCCACCTTGGCCGTCACGTGGTACTCGACGATATTGCCGTCTTGGACGACGGCCGTGCTTCGGATCAGATCTAGCCCCGTAATGTGACGGATCGACTGCGAGGCACGCTCGACGAGGAGTCGGGCGGCGTCCTCCCAGCTTCTGGGCGAGACGCCGACCATCTCCTCAACCTTGACTACCGACGGGGCTTGGGCGTGCTCTGCCTGCTTCGTCATTGGTGTGTTCCTGGTAGAAAAGGGGCGACTTCTGTGCCTGGCAACCACCACAACCCGGGGCTCTGCACCACAGCACGACACGTCATGCCGTCGCGGCCTCGTGGGTCGTCATGCCGCGGTCGGCGGACGGTCCCGTCGGCGGCGACTTGACGGTCAGGACCGGGCAATTGGCGTGGCGTAGGACGGCCTCCGCGACGCTGCCCAGCAGCAACCGACCAAGGCCGCTCCGGCCGTGCGTCCCCATGACGATGAGGTCGCAAGGCACCTCTCCGGCCAGACGGACGATCTCCGCCGCAGCGTCCCCATAGATCAGCCGCGTCTCCGCTCGGGGGGAGGGCTCGGTTTCGAATCGTTCGCGTAATTGCTTCTTCAAAGCCTCGTGGTGACTCTCACTGTCCTGAGAACAGTCCAAGGCGAGGCCCATGTCGGTATATACGGCCTGAGGCAGATTGAGCACCTGTTCCACGACATGCAGGACGATGAGGTGTGCGCCGGACTCGCGGGCGATCAGGCGGGCGACGCCGTAGGCATAATCGGCCTGGTCCGAGAAATCCGTCGGGTGGAGGATGGCTCGCACCGGGAGCATCGTGCTATCTCCATAAAACGTTCGAGTATCTCGAAGGCGACCAAACGCAAAGGCCCCGCCCGTACGATGGTTCGCACGGCGGGGCCACCTTAGCCGGGTCCCGACCGCCCCTCGCGAGCGGCCGATGACGTGATGAATCTAGATCGCAGCCGACGTGTGGAAAGTTCACCGGATTCCCGGTCAATTTCCAGGTTTCCAAAATCCTCGCCTAAATCCGGCCGCCAATTGGGTGCGGAGCCGACGCCGGAATCTCATCCCCGGTTTCGCGTAAGAATCCGGGGGTTATCCTCATCTCCGGAAGGTATCACTTGCCTTGGAGGAGCGACCTGCTGAGCGTGACCCGCCCGATCACCCGGTTGGAGTCGCTCATGACCCCGACAAAGAGTGCAAGGAGCCACGAAACTCCCGAACACGGGTCGAAAACCATCGCCCTCCACGACGTCCCAAAACCTGTACCCGGCTCATTCATTCGGCTTGCCTCGCACGAGCGTGTGACAGCTCACACCGTCGATCGTCAATCGAGTGTAGGCGTCGGCTTGTCTCGCACGAGCTTGTGACAACTTACACAGCTGATCGTCAGTTGAGTGTAGGCGATCGTCGCACCATCGAGATTCTTCTCCTGGGCGGCTCTAACGATCGCCTCATTGGCGTTTTCGAATGCGTGAAGCTGGGCTTTGTATCCGGGCATGTCGGCACGGAAATAGCCCTCCAGATAGGCCATCACCTTCATACTGCGGGCGTTCTTCTCGATCTGCTTGTAATCAGCCCTGGTCATCCCCTCAAGGATTTTCTGGGAGGCGTCCAGCTTGTGCTTCATCCAGATACTGGACTTGTCCTGCGGGACGTCCGCCACTTGGTCCTCGCGTGCGTCGCGGCCTTGCGCCCTCGCACCGAGTCCGCGAGTGAAGACGATCGGGAGCGCCAACGCTGCGACCAAGAGGACCGATGTACCGTTTTTCATTTACATTCTCCTGCCTTCGTCGTGCAATGAGATCTGACCGTCCCGACATCCGGGAGGTCTCGAGGCGAACACTCCTCTTCACTGATGAGCCCGAATCGTTCGGCAGCATCCTGTGTGGATTTCCTCCGATCCACTCCGTCCGGTGCCGAGTTTGTTTCGTGCCGGCGGCCGATGTGCCCGCAGCCATCGTTTCGCCAATCCTTCGCAGGTTTCCGCGAGCCCGAACCCCAACTGTTGTCGGTCCCGTCTCGCCAAATTGTCATTCGGAGGTAGGCTCGGGAGTGTAGGCCGATCTTAAGCATCAGTGAACATCTGTATTATAAATAAGTCCCTGATGCCTTCGGACTTCCTCTCACCCCCCCTCGAATCAGTGGGCCGGCCGAGTTCTTCGAAAGAGTGAAAACACGATGTACATTTTGAGCCGAATCGTGGTCCGGGGTAACGGCTCTAGAACGGTGATGTTTTCAAATTGTTTTACAAATAAATTTTCCCAATTTTCTTTATTTATCATCCATGGTTTTGGTTGATTTATTCCGGAGGGCTCGACACTATAGCTCGATTTTGTGAAGGGATCATGGCACGCAGCCGACGGTAGTCGATCTTGCCGGTCCCGAGCACAGGGATCTCGCCTAGGGGACGTACTCCGTCCAGCCGCATCACGCCGCGGAAGCCCGCTTCGATCAGCCGGGTGTTGGCCTCTTTGAGGGTCATGGGCTCGGTGGTGAACAAGACAATGTTCCGTCCGCCTTCGGTCTCCACCCCCTCGACCGCCACGCGCGGGCCCTTCTCGTCCGCCGGATATCGGAGTGTGAACGGCTCCTCCAGGGCCGGTAGTGAGATCATCTCGCCGCCCGCCTTCAGGAACCGCTTCAGCCGCCCGCGGAAGTGGATGAATCCGTCCGGGTCGATCTCCGCCAGGTCGCCGGTGACATACCAGCGCTTCCCTTGCCGTTCCACGAAAGGCGAGACCTCCTCTCCGAGATAGCCGGGGAACACGGTCGGGCCGCCGACCAGCAACATGCCCATATTTCCTGTCGGCACCCGCTCGCCCGTCTCCAGGTCGACCACGCAGACTTCGACGCCCGCCATGGGTTGGCCCACCGTACCTGGGCGGTTGGCATCGGGTCGATTTACCGCGACTACCGGCGAGCACTCCGTGATGCCATACCCTTCCAGCAGGTGGGCCATCGGCACAACCCGTCGGCCCTTCTCGAACAGTGAGGGCGGGCATATCTCCGCACCGACGAGGACGATCCTCAAGGAATCCAACTCTCCGGGGCCGGCTCGGTCGAAGAGGTGTTCGATGAATGAAGCGGTCCCGATGACGAAGGTCGGTCGGTAGGAGGATGCCTTGTGGGCCAGGGCCGTGGAATCCGTCGGGTCTGGATGGTGGACGACCCGGATGCCCCCGAGCAGGGGAAGTAGCCCCGTCACCGTGAAGCCGAAACTGTGGAACACCGGCAGGAACCCGAGCAGGGAATCATTCCGCGTGGGCCGGAGCGCGGCCAGGGCACCTCGGTGGTCGGCGATGATGTTGCGGTGCGTCAGCGGGACAGCCTTCGGCGCCTTCTCCGACCCGGACGTGAAGAGGATCGCCGCGGCGGCGTCGGGTTGAGGCCGCGGGATCTGCTTGCGGACGCGACCGGGCATCAAGCGCACTGCCAGCAGTGTGCTGGCCTTTTCGAACAGGCCTACCTCCTTCTGCAAATCCTCGACGTCAAGGAACTGGACCCCCTCGATCGTAAGCCCCATTCGGTCTCGCATGCGCCACGAGGTAATCACATGAGTAACACCGGTCAGCCGGACGGCATGCTGGATGTATGCTGGCCCCGTGGTCCAGTTGAGCGGGATCGGCAGCTTTCCGGCCAGGTACAAACCGAGCAACATCGTGTCGCAGGCCACCGACGCGGGCAGCAACAGGCCGACGTTCGCCGTCGGCAGCCGCTCGAAGCGACGGGCCATCACGATCGCGCCCACGAGCAGCCGTTCGTAAGAAACCACACCGGACAAGTCGTCAGCCGCGGCGACACCGCGAGGGTTGGCAAGGGCGCGCGCGACGAAGGCCTCGGGGATCGTCTCTCCCAGGATCCGGGCCGGCACGTCGTCGGATGGGGGCTGGAACCATTCCGCCGGCGCCGGCTTTGGTGGCGCCTTTCCCGCCATCCCCTGGGCCAAGGACAGGAGTCCCCCGATCGTGGTGGGTGCCGGGTCGGCGGAGAAGCCGAAGCGCTGTTCGACCGCCAACGCCAGATCCATCCTCTGCAGGCTGTCCAGGCCGAGGTCATCGAGATGAGTCCCGGCGTGAAGTTCGTCCTCGGTCGGCGCCCGGCCCAGCTTGTCGGCGATCATCTCCGCGACGGCCTCGCGGGTGTCCGGATGAACTTGATCGAGGGCGACCTCGCGTTCGGCCGGCGCGGGCTCCGTCGGGAACGCATGCCTCCGTGGTCCGAAGAGGAAATGGTATGGAGCAAAGCTCGGCCGCTCCGGGCCCTCGGGGTTGTACCGGGCCTCAAACCAGCGGTTGACTGCGTCACGCTCCAACTCCGGCAATTCGCCGCGATCGATGGGCTCGACACCGATATCGACGCGGCGGCGTGGCATCAGGACAAGCAGGTTCGCCGCCAGCCAGAGAAGTCCGATCCGGAAGCATTGCCCGAGGCGAGGTGAATGTCCGGTTCGGGCGTAGCTGAACATGCTACCCCAGACACCGCGGGTTCGAACCAGGACGACGGTCGCGTCGGGGACGGCGCGTAGTATGTCCGTCAGCAATCGCGCGGCACCCAACCGCTCCAACCCCTCTCGCTCCAGTCGTCCAGACGGCCAAAGCACGAAGTTCTCCCCGCGGCGAAGCCCCTCGATCACTTCCGCCGTCGCTCGTTCGGCACGCCGAAGCGCCTCCTGGCTGGGCCGGTCGAGGTCGGGGACGGGTACGCCGCGCGTCAGCTTCACCAGGGGGTGGAGGACCGGGTTGCGGAAGTTCTCCTCGTAGAGCACCGGCCTCGGTCGAAAGGCCCCATAAAAATACGTAAGAATAAGAACCGGGTCGACATAGCCCGGATGGTTCGGCAGGAGCAGCACCGGCCCTTTCAGGCCGCGGACCCGCTCCCAGCCATGGACGTGGACCCGGTACCGGAGTGGGACGACCAGACGGGCTAACAACCAAAGGGCACAGCGAATCACGCTGAGCATACGAATACTCCCTCGGGGGCCTGACCCGGCCCTGGCCGTCGTCCTCTTTCGAAGGCGGCCTCGGGCGCCCGGAGAAGCCCTTGAGTCCACTTGCGGGCCGGTGCATTCGGGACGATACGACCTCCCCGGATTCGTGGGGAGAACCGGGACGGACCCGCAACGCTGGGCGGGTCGGTCCCCGAAATCCCCTGATGTCTGATCAGGGCGTGACCGTGATCAGGTCCTCGACCTGGGTCACCCCCGGCGCCGACCAGGCCGTCCTCGCCGCCTCCTGCCGCTCGGCCCATGACCGGACGTCGCCCTTCAGGGTCACCTTGCCGTCGTGCGCCTCCACGCGGACCTTCTTCGCGTCGAGCTCGGCGCTTCGCAGGAAGGCCGCCTCGATCCGAGACTTGACGTCCGAAGCCGACGCCCTCGGCTTGATGGTGATCTCGTTGAGGACGCCCCGCACGCCGAGCAGGGGCCGTACGGCGGTCTCGGCGGCCTCCTTTTGGTAATGCCAGTCCACCTCGCCCTCGAGTGTGACCCAGCCCTTCGTCACCGCGACCTTCAGCCGGTCGCCCGGGACGTAGGACTTCCACTGCAGGGCATCGAGGACCGTCTGGGCGATGTCCGTGTCGGTGCGTTCGCCCGCGCCGAGGGGCCGGACCTCGAGGTCGTTGGCGACCGCCTTGACGCCATGGACTCGCTTGGCCACGCGCTCGGCCGTCACCTTCTCATTGTAGGTCAGCACGAAGCCGGTGAGGGTCGCGACGCCCTCGCGGGCGGTGACTCCGATCTCCGCGGCGTCGACGCTCGGTTCCCACTGGAGCTCGTCGAGGACATCGCTCTGCAGCGTCTTGTCGTCTTTCATCTCGTCCCTCCTGCCTTCAAGAGGTTGGAACTATTTGGAATTTAGAAACGTAGGGTCCGCCAAACCGCCCATTTTGGCTAAATGCCCGGGACGGAGCGGGTATTTCGTACCCAACATCCTATAAAACGCGGATTGACGGCCTGGCTCCGGTCCCGAGGAGAGCCGCACCAACGGCGGTGGCGATCGGACTACTTCTTCTCCTGCACCTCGATGCGACGGGGATGTGGCTCGGAGGGCCGAGTCACTGGGATGCCGACCTCGAGGACGCCGTTATGGAACTCGGCGGTCACTTTCGTCGTATCGGCCCCCTCGGGCAACGGGATGGCGCGGTAGAATCGACCGTAGGAACACTCGCTGTAGGAGTAGCCCTCGCGTTCGTCCTTCTTCTCTTCCTTCCGCTCCCCCTGGACCGTGAGCGTGGCTTCAGAGAGCTCGACCTTGATGTCATCCTTGCCCAACCCCGGCAGGTCGGCGCGGACGAGCAGCCGGCCGTCTTGCTCCTTGACCTCGAGCCGAGGCGACCACTCGGCGTCGACGAGTCCGGCCTCGCGTCGAAGGAGCTCATGACCACGCGTGAAGAATGATGGCGTGTGCCAGCCGCTTGCGATTCCGAATTCCTCGATCAAGCGGTCCATCTCCTCGGCGAAGCGCCGGGCGAAGGCGAACGGGCTCCCCGCACGCGACGTCAGAGGCGGTGTACGGCGGGCGAGCTGCTCGGCGGCTGGCGTCCCCCGCTCCGGGAGGTTCGTCGTCGCCTTCGCCTGACCTTGGGGGACTTCGGCCTTGGCCCTGGGGGCCTCTTTCACTTCCGCCATGTCTCTCTCCTTTGATGCAGGTCTCGATTCCTCGCCGGATTCCGCCGTGAGGCGGCTTCGGCGTTCGTGCCCACCGAGGTCGTCCCGGCGGGCCGGGTCTCCGGCCGGAGACGATCCGGTCGAGTCCTCTCGGGCACTGTTGTCGAATGGCTGCTCCGGACGTTTGACTGCCCTCTGTCCCCAGCACTCATGGTCGCGCCGGAGTACCTGGAGATCGTCACGCCCTGAGGCGTTAGTGATCGGGGGGGCCTGATTGGCCGTCGACCGGCTTGGTCTGCTCGCGATCCGATTCGCGATCCAGCTCGCCATCGACCGCGGGTCGCATCCCTGTGGCCTCGCTCGTCCTCGGTGGCCAAGACCTTGGGCATCCTCCTCTCGGGCACATTTGAAACGTGTCACCGCGCAGTGGGATGGTCCGCGAGAAGCCCCTGAGGCGTCGATTGGCGGGCGGCGGAGGCCAAATACAAAGGCCCCGCCCATGCGAGGGTCCGCATGGCGGGGCCACCATAGCCTTGGGCCGAACCGCCCATCGCGAGCGGCCGACGACCTCATCCCTCCTGATCGCAGCCGGCCGGCGGAAAGTTCACGAGCTTCCCGCCGGAATCGCATTTTTCCACCGGCGTGGTCGAGTCGTCGGGCTAAACATAAATGTTTTTAGTTGATTTTATGTATAGGAAATTTTGACTTGGCGGGACCAGGAGCGGATCCGGAGGGCAAGGGCGAGCAGCAGGATCCCCGCGCCAAGAGCATAGCCCCCGATGAACCAGGCCACAGCCAACGCACCGGACTCGGGCCGGAGTATGAGGAGTACTCCCAGCCCTATCGACAAGATGCCGACCAGCGCAAGGAGCCAGCCCGCCGCGATCGCCCCTCGGAGGTGGGCCGCCACAACGACCTCGAAGACTCCCGTGGCCACGGCCCAGGCCGCGACCAGATAGAGTCACGCCAGCACGGTCAGTCCCGGCCACGCGAGCGTAAGCATTCCTGCCCCAATCCCGATCAAACCTTCGAAGAGGAGAGCCCACCAGGGTAGCACACCCGTACGGCCGCGGATCGCCGCGACGAGCGTGAAGACGCCGTCGACGAGGGCGTAAACCCCGAAGAGGAGCGTTAAGGCAACCAGCGTCAGGCCCGGCCAGGTGAAGGCCGCGACGCCAAATAAGATTGCGGCGAGCCCTCGCAAGGCCAAGGCCCACCAGTCTCCGACCAACACGACCATCATTGACGTACCTCGCTCCGGAACAATGGGACCCGGACTACAGAATCGACCTGTCCGGACCACGAGCTCGATCGGCCGAAGACTCAATGCAGTTCCTTGGGCCGTCCACCGTTTGGGACTTCGGCCCGAGGTGGTTTGACCGTCTCGAGGGAATTTGCCGGAATCGGAGGGGAGGACGGCACCGTTGCCGCACCGCGCTCCCGTCCGTCGTCGAGGAGACGTGCGAGATTCTGAACGAGGCGCGCCATGATCCCGGCCAGCCTCGGGTCTCGTACGAGCTCGCGCTCCAGTCGTTCGCGTCCCCGGCCGTCGAGTTGGCCGAGGGCGTAATCCAGCAGCTCGGAGGGTTCCATGGGCTCAAAATCTCCTCGACTGTTCGGCCATCGTGCGCATGCGTGAGATTGCCGTATGCAGCCGCGATTTGACCGTCCCGAGGTGAATGTCCATGAGCTCGGCGACCTCGGCGTAAGAAAGTCCCTGGTAGTAGCTCAAAACCAGGACCTGCCGATGCGGCTCGGCCAACCGTGACAACGCTCCGCGGACCCACTCCTGCCGTTCTTGTCGTTGGAGCTCCTCGAGCGGGCCGAGGTCATCGCTGGCCACCAGCTCTCCGAGGGTCGTGGGATCATCCGCCGCGACTGGTTGATCGAAGCGGATCCTGGGCATCCGCCGGGCGCGGCGCAGCGCGTCGACCGCCCGATGCATGGCGATGGAATAGAGCCAGGGGCGGGCCGGCCAGCCGTCTCGGTACAAGTGGCACTTGGTGTGGACCTGGAGGAATGTGTCCTGGAGCACATCCTCGGCCATAGCCGAGTCCCCGAGATAGCGGGCGAAGTAGTGGGAGAGCTCGCCGGAGTAGCGGCGGAAGAGCTCGTCGAGATCCCCCGCACGGTGGGCATCCCTATAGCGACTGAGCAAAGCTTCGTCGTTCGATGGGACGAGGTCGACGGTCTGTTCCGAGCTCGCCTGGTCGCTTCTTGGGGGCATCTCCTGCTTCGGAGTGACTGAGTCGCGAGCCGGCCGCCGTGCTGGCCGAGTTCGAGGCCGAGTGGTTCGAGCCGGTGGGCAGAGGGTTGGGGCTAGGGACATGGGCTACCTCCCGAAGTATGGGCGGCAGCCATTACCGCGGGGAATCGGTCCAGGCCGCAAGCGACCCGGATCTCCAACCATCGGAGGGGAGTTGAGGCGCAAACGAAAGGCCCCGGTTGTGCGATGGTCTACACAACGGGGCCCCCATAGCCTCGACCGTCGCCCTTCGCGAGCGACAAGTGCTTAGCTTAAAGGCCGGTCCATCGCGCGTCAAGGGTCATACCGGCGATCTCTCGACCGGCTCGCGACCGAGCGGACCGGCGGATTGGGACGTGGGGGGCCGGCGCTTCGACCCTCGGCATCGAACCCGATTGGCGGATCGAGGAGTCGCCCCTCGACCGAGTCACTCGACCGTCCGGAAGTGGGACGTGCGGGGTGTGGGCCCTGCCATTCGCGAGATCGGGCCGGGACACGGGTGCGAACCTCACTCGACTTCCCTGGTCTGAAGCAGCCGTTCGATTTTCCGCACCTGGGAGCGCACGCGAAGGACGTTCGGCCAGTGGAAGACTTCCGGGCGTGGCCCCCCGGTCCGGACGATGAGATCGCCAGCGTCGTAGAAGCCGAGCACGCGGTGGCGGAAGAAGACGTTGGGCTGGAGCTCGAGGCTCATATTCGTCACGTCATACGTCTTCTCGCCCTCGCCGATCGCCTGCCGGACCCGGACTTGACCCGTCGAAAAGATGATGTAAGTGAGTCGGTCGAAGTACAGGAATGTGACCAGCCAGATCGCGACCAGCCACGTCGAGAGGAAGACATAGCCGGCCATGCTAATCTGGACGTGGAGTAGCAGGAACCAGTCTCGGATCGTCCCCCAAAGGCCGTAGAGGGCGATCAGGGCCACGACGAGCGCGATGACCAGCACGGACACCCATTCCCATAATCCGCGGAGCGGGGCATGGGTGCTGACGAAGACCACCAGGATGGTCAGGAGGAACCAAGTCCCCATGTACGGGCTCGTTGCCATGTGGACGTGGGGCTGCTCCGGGCTCGACCGAGCTCCGACCGAATTCGCCGCATTGGTCGGGGATGGGTGCGGTTGATGGAGGGAGGCGCCACGCGGGAGGATCAGGCCCTCGCGCGCCTCCAGCTTCCCTGGGGTCACCTCCACTCGCCAGTCTCGCCTCGCTTCCGTGCCCTGGGGAACGACCGCCAGACGGCCGCCATCGAAGTAGGTCATCAGTGCCAGGATGTAGCCAAGGGCCCACACCGGCCACCAGTAGAAGATGTTGGAGCGGCTGTAGAGCCGGATCTCCTCATCTTGGGAGGGACGATTCGTTGGCTCAATCGCCTCTTTCCCACTGAGCCCCGTTGTTGCCATGGTCCGCCTTGCTCCGTTGTAACAGTCCTGTATTGCTGTAGTTTTGAAAAATTGTATGTATGGGAATATTATTTATGGAATTGGTCGTTTGCCGCCATCGTGCGCGATACGCCGATTCCCATAATTCCCATGCGGAAGGGCATCCGGTCTATCAGGTGCGCCGAGGCATCGACGCGGGGGCCGTTCAATGTGGGATCGACACCGTGCCTTGGGGGTGGTCCCAGGGATCTTTCTCGCAATTCCCGGTGCACAACTCTTCCCGGAAGATGCTGACATGGCCGGGGGCCTCGATCCCCAGGCGGACCTGATTTCCTCGGATCCCCACTACGGTGACTCGGATGCAGCCGTCGATGACGATTGTGGTGTTCAGCTTTCGAGTCAGGACCAGCATCGTTCTCGACTCCTTCCAGGGTGCTCGGAGCGGTTCCACTCTTCCCGAGTAACTGCGATTGAAGGCCGAAGGTCGCCGACTCGCTGTATCGGCGCCCCCGCTCATACCCTCGAGATTCGACGTCCCGAGGGAGATTCGACTTCGATGTGGTTGATCACCCGGCGCACGCCCTCAACCTGCGCGACGATCGCCTGGGCAACTTGCTTCAGGTAGTAGGTGGGCAGTCGGCCATGAATAGAAAGGTCTGGCCCTTCGACGTTGCAGGAGAGGCTCTGCAAAGCGGAATAACCGCCTTTGCGGAGTCGCCGGAGGGCCTCAAGTTCCCTATTCTCCGGCTCTGTCACCGGCCTGGCAGTCTGAGCTGCGATTTCAAGAGGTGATTTGCAAATGTCTATCATAATGCCGGCTCCGAAAGGCAACGGGATGGTCGAGCCATCCGCGAAGCTTGGGGCGGCGGTCATTGCCGCGGACGTCAGGCCCGGGCGTGGGGGGACCCGGGTCTCCGGCCTTCGGAGGAGGGCGAGGCGCAAACGAAAAGCCCCGGCCGCGCGAAGATCCGCACGACGGGGCCGCCTTGGCCTCGACCGTCGCCTTTCATGAGCGACGATGGCTACAAGGTAACGGAGCGTTCCTCATGCGTCAATGCCGTGCTTTGAAAGATTCTCAATAGCGTTTGATGCGAGTCGCCCCACCCGATTCCGCGACGAGGACTTACATTTCGCCATACTCTTTGTAGACTGGTTCCTCAGTGTACGGGTCGCTCGCGAGGGGCCGCCCGACCAGGGTTTAGAGAGCCCATGCGTCCGCATCACCACGGGCGCATGGGCTTTTTTTGGTCGGTAATTCGGCCCAAAGGAGCGGAGATGGACGTCGATGTTCTGTTCGAAAGATATCAGGAGTTCCAGTCCTACGTTGCTTGGGCGGACGACGATCTGGAAAGGGTGCGTGGCCTCGCCCCAATCTTGGAACCGCACCTCCTCTCCCTGGTCGAGGATTTCTACGCCGAAATCGCGCGCCATCCCGGCGCTCATAAAGTCTTCACCGGCGGCCAGGCCCAGATCGATCGACTGAAGGGGTTACTGCTCAGTTGGCTCCGCGACCTGTTCGAGGGCCGCTACGACCGCGAATTCGCTGCTCGGCGCTGGAGGGTCGGCGCACGACACGTCGAGATTGGCTTGGACCAAGTTTACACCAACTTGGCCCTATCCCGAGTCCGGGACGGTTTGGTGCGGCTCTTGGGCGAATGCTGGCCTGGAGACCGGACCGGGCTGGTGGGAGCGATTCGTTCTCTCAACAAGCTCCTTGACCTCGATCTGGCAAAAATCGAGGATGCCTATCAGGCCGAGTACTCCGCCCGGCTCCAGCGAAGCGAGCGGTTGGCGACGCTCGGCCAGATCGCCGGGGGCGTAGCCCACGAACTCCGCAATCCGTTGAATGTGGTAAAGACCTCGGTTTACTATCTGCTCAACGCACGTAATCCGACCCCCGAGAAGAAAGGGGAACATCTACTCCGGATCGAACGTCAAGTCGAGCTCGCAGACGGGGTCATCACGACGCTCTCGAACTTCGCCAGGATGCCGATACCCACTCTGTCTCCCACGCCGCTCGAGCCTTGCATTCGAGAGTCGCTCGAGTCTTACCCGCCGGGCGAGGACATTACGGTGACTCTCGACTTCCCGGCATCACTTCCGCCGGCCCTTACCGACGCCGGCCAGCTCTGCATCGTCTTTGGGAATCTGATCCGCAACGCCCGCGACGCCATGGTAGGACGCGGGGAGCTCAAGATCTCGGCCCGCGTCGATGGGGATGCCTTGGAGGTCGCGGTCGCCGATACTGGGATTGGCATTCCTAGCGAGAACCTCTCCCGCATCCTTGAGCCCCTCTATTCGACCAAAGCTCGAGGGCTTGGTCTTGGGCTCGCGATCGTGCGGGCCGTCCTCGACAAGTGTGGGGGTAGCCTGCGTGTCGAGAGTACGCCTGGCCAGGGCAGCGTCTTCACCGTGAGGATGACAGCCTCTCCTGAGCGAGAAAGGATGGGGTAATCCTCATGGCGAATCCATACGAACCTCGCGTGCTCGTCGTGGACGATGAACCGGACATCTGCGACAACCTCTCCGACATCCTTACCGACCTCGGCTACCGGGTCGTCTGCGCGTACGACGGCCCCTCCGCGTTGGAATTGGTGCGACAAGCCCACTTCGACGTCGCCCTGCTCGATCTGAGGATGCCGGGCATGGACGGGCTATCGCTCTATCGCGAGATCAAGAAGATCCGTGCCGCGACGATGGCGATCCTGATCACCGCCTATGCCGGCGGCAACACGTCAGAAGAGGCAATCGTCGCGGGTGCTTGGCAGGTGCTCGCCAAGCCGGTTCAGATACCGAGGCTCCTCAATCTGGTCGAGCAGGCGCAACGCCAACCGCTGGTCCTCGTCGTGGATGACGACCGCGACCTGTGTGAGAACCTGTGGCAGATCCTCCGCGAGCGAGACTACCGCGTCGCGCTCGCTCACGACGTCGTCGGTGTCGCCGAACAGGTCCGGGACACCGCATTCCAGGTCGTCCTCATCGATATGAAATTGCCGGGGAGCGACGGAGGCGAGGTCTTCCGACTGGTCCGGGAGTCCGAGCCGCGGGCCCGAACCGTCCTGGTCACCGGCTGCCGTCCCGAGATGGACTCGCTCGTCGAGAGGGTGCTGGCCGAGGGGGCCGATGTGACCTGTTACAAGCCCCTCGACGTCCCCCGGCTGCTCGAGACCCTGGACCGATTGGCCAAGATGCCAGGATGAATACAGATGAATTCGGTCATCCCCCTCCACATCCTGGTCATCGAGGACGATGCGGACACCCGCGCCAACCTGCGAGATATCCTGGAACTGGACGACCACAAGGTCGAATCGGTCGGCACGGCCGCGGAAGCCCTCGCGCGGGATGACTGGTCGCGGTTTTCTGCCATTATCCTCGATCGCAAGCTACCGGATGCGACCGCCGATGAGTTGCTGCCGCGGATCAGGCACGAGGCACCCGCGGCCGATGTCATCGTCGTCACGGGGTATTCCGACCTCCAGGGGGCGGTCTCCGCCCTCCGCCAGGGGGCGACGGACTACATCCTGAAACCGATCTCGCCCGACGACCTGCGGAGTAGGCTAGGGCGAATCGCCGCGGGCCAACAAGCCGGGCTCGAGCTGAAACGCCAGTCGGAGATCATCCATTCGCTGATGGCGAGTGCATCCGACGCCATCGTCGTCGCCGATCCAGAGGGCAGAGTCCAGCTTTACAACCCCGCTGCCAAGCGTCTGATCGGTCCGATTAGGGTGGCGGCGCCCGCCCAGGAGTGGGCCCACGTGGGCTGTGTCCGCCAAGCCGACACCGGATCGACCGACTCGCCCCGGGAGATCCCACTTTACCGGGCGCTCCGCGGTGAACAGGTCGTCGACGAGCAGGTGTTCGTGACGCAGCCCGGGGCCGCTAAAAGCCGATGGATGAGCGTCAACGCCAGCCCGATCTACGACTGTACAGACATCAAGGGTGCCGTCGTCATCTATCGCGACATCACCGAGCGTAAGCGGGCGGAAGAGGAGCTCCGGCGCGCGGCGGAACGATTCGGGCTATTAGTTCAGAACTCTTCGGATATTATTACGGTTCTATCCGTCGACGGCGCCGTGCTCTACCAGAGCGCTTCCATCGAGAGGTTGCTCGGCTACCGGCCCTTCGACCGCGTCGGCCGGAATATCTTCCGGGATCCCATCGTCCATCCCGACGACCTGGCGAAGAAGCGAGAATTCCTGGACGAGGCGATACACCGTCCCGGCATGCCCGTGACGACCGAGTTTCGGCTCCAGCACGCGGACGGGACGTGGCGGCATTTCGAGGCCGTCGGCCAGAACCTCCTCGACGACCCGAGCGTCGGGGCGATCGTCGCCAATTACCGGGACATCACCGAGCGCAGGCGGGCCGAGGAGCGGGCGATCCGGGCCGAACGCCTCGCCGCCATCGGCCAGATGGTCGCCGGACTGGCCCACGAGAGCCGCAATGCCCTCCAACGTAGTCAGGCCTGCTTGGAGATGCTCGCCCTGCACGTCCGCGACAGGCCGGATGCGCTCGGGTTAATCGACCGCCTCCAGAAGGCCCAGGATGACCTCCACCACCTCTATGAGGACGTCCGCGGCTACGCCGCCCCGATCCTGCTCGGTCGGCACCACTGCGACCTGGCCTCGATCTGGCGCGAGGCCTGGGCCCAGCTAGAACACCTGCGTGTGGGCCGGTCGGTAACCCTCAGAGAACGACTGGCCTCGCCCGAAATCCCATGCGACGTCGACCCCTTCCGACTCGGGCAGGTTTTCCGCAACATCCTCGAGAACGCTCTGGTCGCCTGCTCCGACCCGGTCGTGATCGAGGTGGCTTGTATCCCGAGCGAGATCGATGGGCAGTCCGCCGTATGCGTGACCCTAACCGATAACGGGCCCGGGTTCGGCCCGCAGGACCGCGGGCGGATCTTCGAGCCGTTCTATACCACGAAGACCAAGGGGACTGGCCTGGGGATGGCCATCGCCCGTCGCATCGTCGAGGCGCACGGGGGCCGGATCTCCGTGGGCGAAGGCCAGGGCCCCGGCGCCAAAATCATCATCACCTTGCCGAGATTTTAAACATGAAAACATCTTTGAGGATCGCTGTCGCCGACGACGAACTGGACATGCGCGATTACTTCCGCAGCATCCTGCCCCAACTCGGCCACAAGGTCGTCGCGGCCGCCCAGACGGGGCGCGAGTTGGTCGAGGAGTGCCGGGCCACGCACCCCGACATGGTGATCACTGATATCAAGATGCCCGACATGGACGGCATCGACGCGGCGTCCCGAATCTACAAGGAGGCGCCGTTGCCGATCATCCTCGTCTCCGCTCATCACGACACGGCCACCGTGCGGAGGGCCGAGACCGATTACGTCATGGCTTACCTTGTCAAACCGATCAAGCAGGCCGATCTCGAGCCGGCGATCGCGATCGCCATGCACCGCTTCGAGCAGTTCCAGGCCCTCCACAAGGAGGCCACCGATCTGAAGCAAGCCCTCGAGGATCGAAAGACGATCGAAAAGGCGAAAGGCATCCTCATGAAGAAGGCCAGCCTCGACGAGCCCGAAGCCTTTCGGCGGCTCCAGAGGCTTGCCAGTGACAAGAACAAGAAACTCATCGAAATCGCCCGCATCATCCTCACGGCCGAGGAAGCTTATGGAGGCGCGTGAGCTTACGACGGCGGGATGGCCGTGAGCCCGCCCATAGTCCTCCCGGTGGCTCCGCCTCCGATCGCCGTCCCAGGAGTCTGGTCCGGCGTTCCGGACCAACGACGTGAGAGAGCCCTCATTCGTGGGCTTTGACGCGAGGAGCACTGGGACCGGATCCGCGATCGCGCGAACTCGTCGCGCGGCCAAAGAAGCCGTTCGAAGAGTCAATCCTCGACTGAAAAGCGACCGCTTTTTTGCTTTCGCGACTTAAAATACGGCGAGATCAAGACTTGAATGTGCGGTAGCCCTGCCTACTCGAGTAGATCGTGGATGACCTTGCCGTGGACGTCGGTCAAGCGGAAGTCGCGCCCGGCGTAACGATAGGTTAGGAGCTCATGATCGAACCCGAGGAGGTGGAGGATGGTCGCGTGGAGGTCGTGGACATGGACCGGTTTCTCGACCGCCGCGAAGCCAAACTCGTCGGTGGCACCGTGGACATGGCCCGGCTTCACACCCCCCCCGGCCATCCACATGGTGAATCCGTAGTGATTGTGGTCACGGCCGTTCATCCGCCCCTCGTTGGCGCCCGGAGATGGGAGCTCGACGGTCGGAGTCCGGCCGAACTCGCCTCCCCAGAGGACGAGGGTCTCGTCAAGGAGACCGAGTCGCTTGAGGTCCCAAAGGAACGCGCCGATGCCCTGATCACACTCGCCCGCGAGCTTGCGGTGCTGGGTTTCGATATCGTCGTGGCTGTCCCAGGGCTGGAAGTCGCCGTGCCAGACCTGGACGAACCGGACGCCCCGCTCGAGCATCCGGCGCGCGATCAAGAGCTGCCGGGCATGAGTACCTGGGCCGTACAACGCTCGGATGGTTTCCGGCTCCCGGCTGACGTCGAACGCGTCGCCGGCCTCGGTCTGCATCCGGAAGGCCAACTCGAACGACTGGATGCGAGCTTCGAGGTCGGCCTCCCGGTCTCGGTGCTCCAGGTGTTCACGGTTGAGCTCCACGAGGAGGTCGAGCTGGGCGCGTTGCGTCTTGCGGTCGACGGACTGGTTCTTGATGTGCGCGACGAGCTTCTCGATGTCCGTATGCTGAGTGTCGACGTACGTCCCCTGGTAGGTCCCGGGGAGGAACGCGGACTGCCAGTTCTGCGACTCCTGCACGGGGTACCCGTTGGGGCACATTACGAGGAATCCGGGCAGGTTCTGGTTCTCGGTCCCGAGGCCGTAGAGCACCCACGACCCGAGGCTGGGTCGTGGCAGCCGGGCCTCCCCGCAGTTCATGAGCATCAGCGACGGCTCGTGGTTGGGCACGTCGGTCTGCATCGAACGGATCACGCACAGGTCGTCCGCGTGTTCGGCCGTCTTCGGGAAGAGCTCGCTGACCTCGAGCCCGCTCTGCCCATGGCGCTTGAACGCGAACGGCGACTGAAACGCCGCGCCGGTCTTCCGCTCGGTGCGCCGGGGCGAGGGGATGGGCTTGCCGTGATACTTCGCGAGGAGCGGCTTGGGGTCGAATGTGTCGATGTGCGAGGGTCCGCCGTTCATGAAAAGGTGGACGACCCGCTTGGCCCTGGCCGGGAATTGCGGGGCGCGCGGGGCCAGCGGATTGACGTCGACGGGACCGGCCTCGGCCATCAGGCCCGACAGCGCCAGTGCTCCGATCCCCATGCCGCCCCGGCGAAGGGCCTCGCGGCGGGTCATCGGTGGGTTTACGATTCGCGACGGATGGCGTGTCATCAAGAAACTCCGCTCGTAGGGCCGCCTCGGCACGGACACCGACCATCGGTTCGTCGGACGGGCGGCGGCCGCCGAGGTCCGCGGCCCCGCCGGGGCCGCCGCCCAGACTACCCTGCGAAATCCGGTTGTGATAAAATTTAGTCGACGAACATGAAATTGTTCGTCATCAGTAACACCTGGGCGTACTGCTCCCAGGGCGAGAGCCCAGCGGGTGCCGGGGCGAAGGAATTGGCCGGGGCATCCCAGGACTCGCGAGGGGATACCGTCTCACGGAGAGAAGGCTTCCAGACGATCGGGCCGGGGCCCGACCCGCCCGGGAACTCGACGACGAAGTCGACCGTGTCACCCTTCCTGACGGCGAGGTTCGCCAACGACGTGGCGACCCTCTCGTCGCAGAGTCGCCAGGTCTTGAGCACTCCCGCGCGGGACGAGACGACGCGGGCCAGGACGGTATCCCTTCGCGACCCGTTGTGCGCGAGGGTGCCGAAGAGCTCGAGCTGTGTGTCCCTCGGGGCCGTCCAGCGGAGGCACGAGGCGTCGGGGGCCGGGGACTCGGGGCGGTCCGGCCACGCCTCGCCGGCGCCCGTCCCTCGGGGCAACGTGCGGAATCCGATCACGCGGCCCGCGGCCTCGTCGACCCGACCGCGGCCGAGGGACCAGGCCGAGTCGGGGGACGGCACCTCCCCCCTCGCTCGTGGTCCGAGGAAGGCGATCGCGTGTGCCTTCTCATGGGGACTTGGGGCCCTGCCGAACACCCGAAAGTAGAGGGCACTGATGCGAGCGTCGGGCGGTCCGTCCTGCCACCGGCCCGACGCGGCTAGTCGCCTGACTTCTCCGAGGACCAGGGGGCTATTCATCAGGAAGAGTGCCTGCTGCGGCACGGTCGTCACGAACCGCCTCGGGCTGCTGGAGTCGGGGGTGGCGAAGTCGAACGTGCGATAGGCCCCGTCGAGATTCTGCCGGTCGATGAACCCGTAGACCGTCCGACGCGCCGGGAACGGCGGCTCGGTGATCGCCAAAGGAAGACCGCCGAAGGTCGTGTCGAGCGACCCGGAGACGGCGACGATCGCGTCGCGGAGCTCCTCGAACTCGAGCCGTCGACGATTGTAGCGCCAATAGAGTCGGTTCTCGGGGTCCTTCGCGGCCGCCTCGAGGCGGGATCGGCTTTGCTGACGATAGGTGCTCGAGAGCATGATCCGGCGATGGAGCGACTTGACCGACCACCCTTGACGCATGAAGTCGTCCGCCAACCAGTCGAGGAGGGCGGGGTGCGTCGGCGGCTCGCCCCGCGTCCCGAAGTCGCTGGGGGTCGCCACCAATCCCGTCCCGAAGTGGTGGATCCAGACCCGGTTGACCATCACCCGGGCCGTCAGCGGATTGTCGCGGTGCGCGATCGCCTTCGCCAACTCGACCCGGCCACTCCCGAGCCGGAACGGCTCTCGCGTCGGACCGCCGAGCACCGCGAGGAACCGCCTCGGCACCGTCTTACCCTCCCTTCCCGGGTTGCCTCGGAGGAAGACGTGCGGCTCAACCGGCCTGGACCGGTCGTTCAATACCATGGCCCTGGGGGGTGTACCGGGGTGCGTCGCCTCGAGGGCGACGACTTTGTTGTTCAACTCCTTGATCTGCTCCTCTTCGGCCCTATCGAGGAGCCCTCCGAGCTCCGAAGCCGGCACGGTCGCGAGGCGGCCCTCGGCGTAGAGCTCCTGCCGAAGCTGCTCCCAGGAGGGGTCGAGCAGGGCCTTGGCTCCACCCGCCTCGGCCTCATGCCAACGCTTCTCGGCCTCATCGAACAGTCGACCGTAGCACTCGGCAGCCTCCGCCAACGTCGCGAGCGGCGCCTCGGCCAACGCCCGAGCGACGACGGGATTGACGACCTTCGGCCCGTCGGCCCCGGCCAACGACCTGACGACGCCGGGGGCCTTGATCGCGAATTCGGCCGCCGGGATCGACTCGAGCGCGAGCCATGGGGCGTACACGGGGTCGGCGGTCGCTCGGCTTGCGGCGAGCCTGGCTCGCCAGCGCTTGATCAAATTCGAGAGCCGATCGACGCCGAGCCCGACGGCCCTGGCCCGCTCCTCGAGCGCCGGGTGATCCGACGCGAAGCCCAGGCCGGCCGCCGTGCGGAGGTAGAGCCCGGCTCGGCTGCGGTAATCGGCCCGGATCTCGGCGAGCTTCGCCGAGAGGTGGTCGCCTTTCGCCTTCTCCAGCACCGCGCGTTTCTCACGGTAGTCGCGTGCGAGCGACTCCGTCGCCGACGCTGGGAGCTCCGGCAAGATCTCCGGCTCGAAGGAGCTGGCGAAGACCCCGTAGAGCGAGTAATAATCCTCGGTGGGGATCGCGTCGAACTTGTGGTCGTGGCAGCGGGCGCAGGCAACGCTCAGGCCGAGCAGGCCTCGGCCGACGACGTCGATCCGGTCGTCGATGATGTCGTGCTCGTTGTTTCGGAACCGCCGGCCGACCGTGAGGAAACCCAGGGCCGCCAGGGTTCTCGGGTCGTACCCGGGCCCGAGTCGGTCGGCGGCGAGCTGTTCCAGGATGAAGTCGTCGTACGGCTTGTCCTCGTTGAACGCGCGGATCACGTAATCGCGATAAGTGTAAGCATATGGATATCGCCGTTCTTCCCTGAACAGATACCCTTTGGTGTCGGAGTATCGGGCGACGTCGAGCCAGTGCCTCCCCCAGCGCTCGCCGTAGGCAGGCGACGCCAGGAGCCGCTCGACGACCCGCTCGTAGGCGCCCGGCCCGGGGTCGTTCACGAACGCCTCGACGTCCTCGGGGGTCGGCGGCAATCCGGTCAGGTCGAACGTGGCGCGTCGGATCAGGGTCCGGCGGTCGGCGGTCGTCGAGGGGGCCAGTTTCATCGCCTCGAGTCGTTCGAGGATGAAGTTGTCGATCGGGGTGCGAATCCATGCTTCGTCCGCCACCCCGGGGAGGGGCCCGGGGCGGACGGGCAAGTAAGACCAGTGTGGCGATACGTCCGACCCTCGTGCCCTTCTCAACACGACGTCCTCGGGCCAGGGGGCGCCCAGGGCAACCCAGTCGACGAGCGAGTCGATCTCGGGCGCGGTGAGCGCCCGCTTCGGTGGCATCTTGAGCGCTTCGTGAGTCCGCCGCACGGCCCGAATCAAGAGCGACTGCTCCGGTTCGCCGGGGACGATCGCCGGGCCGCTCTCCCCCCCTTCGAGGAGTGCGGACCGGCCGTCGAGCCGCAACCCCGACGATTGCTTCTCCGCGCCGTGACAGCCGAGGCACGACTCCACCAGGACTGGCCGGACCTTCGTTTCGAAAAATGTGGCCTGCTCAGGAGAGACGACCGGCGGGGCGCCGAGGGTCCCGACCCCGGCAACCAGGACACTCGCGACAAACCAAGCCGCGGTTCGCATCGGCAATCGACCGTTTCGATGTCGCATCTCGAGATCCATGGGGAAAACGTGGGCGGCGGACGATCGTTCGGACGCCGGCTTCAACGTCGAGGTCGATCACGACGGGTCGCGCGGGTGGGGCCATCCGCGCTCGTCCACGCCCGGGCGACTCGCCGACGTCCCCACCCGCCGGTTGCGGACCGCCGAGGCGTAACCGCCCGGGCCTGAAGGCCCGAGCGGGTGGGGGGCTCGGCACGGTCAGTAGCTATCGGCGGAGACGACCTCGCCTCCGTCGCGGGAGCCGATTGCCATCCAGGTGCTCTGGTTGATGGTCGACTTGACGAAGCGGACCGAGGCGTCCGCGAAGGCCACATTGACCCCGCCGGCGTGGTTGCTGCTCACCGTCATGATGGAAGCGGTGTCCACTCCGCAGTCGTCGCCGCAGCCGAAACGGCAAGCGGAGAACGTGTAGTTCGACGGGTTGGGGGGAAAGATGATATTGGTGAAGGTGAACCCGACCGTCCCTTGCGCCCAGCGGTAGCCCGTGTTGGTGCGGAAGCTCGGGCTGGTGATCGCGGCCTGGCACTGGTTGGCCATGGCCAAGACCGATGGCATGTTCATCCTCGCATCTCTGAGTGCCGTATTGCCGCTGAGTCCCGACTTATACCAGCGGTATTTCTGGACCGGGCCCGAGAAACTGGATGTGTCCTCAGTCTCGCTCCAGGTCCCGCCCGATCCGACGAGGACCTCGGTCGCGGCGATCGTGTTAGAGGTCCCGTCGGTGACATTCGCCACACTATACGCGACAAGGTTGGCGAAGAGGCCGTTCGAGTCGGAGGACGTGGTATCCGTGCCGGTGCCGAAATTGCCCACGTAGTTGTTATTGTTCTCAATGCCGACCTGGCCATCCGAAGGGCACATGAACGCGGAGATTTTGGTCTCCCAGACGGTGAGGTTGGTCCAGGTCCCGTCGGAGTTTAGCGGCGTCCGGGGGTAGCATGCGAAGCTGAAATTACACGAGTTGTAGACCGCGTTCTGCTCCAGATAGGGGAGCAGGAAGGCATGGGCCCCGAACGTGCCCCAGGTCGTGGAGCCGGCCCCGGGCGCGGTCTGGGCGGCGGCGCTCATCATCGGGAAGCAACCCACACCCTGGTGGTAGTTGTGGATCGCCAGCCCGAACTGCTTGAGGTTGTTGATGCACTGGGCCCGCCTGGCCGCCTCGCGGGCCGACTGCACCGCGGGCAGCAGGAGGGCGATGAGGACGGCGATGATCGCGATGACGACCAACAGCTCGATCAACGTGAAACCGCGACGTTTCCCTGACATGAGCATCCTCCGGAATCGAAAACTAGGACGATACGAACGAGGCAACGACCTCGCCCGGCGAGGGCGAGGAAAACGGGATTCGTGACAACGAAGCGACGGGCCGCCGAACAGGCTTGAGGCTCCGGACACCGACGAGAAGAAGGATTTGGGGCGAGGGCCCCCCGCCAAGGGGATCGCGACACTGCACCCGGCTTGGTATCTGGGCTCGGAGATCCGAGGCCACCGGCGGTCGACCGATGCCACCGTTCCGGCTGCTGTCTATGCTCCTTCGATGTATGCGCTTGCGTACGGGGCCGTTAACGTCTCCCTCCTCTGACGACGGTAGCCCACTACCGCGCCCGGGGCCTGCCTTTTCCCTTACCCTTGAGACTTTGGTAATAATCGCGCATCGACTTCTGCGTCTTCGCGTCGGCCTTCAGGACTTGGGCCTGCGACAGCGGGGTCGGGGCCATGCCGAAACCGCAGCCTTGGAACGACCCGGCCGAAACCGCCAGGGCAAGGCCGATCGCCAGGGGATGATGAGGACGCATCGAGATAGGGTCTCCAGGGCTGTGGGACGAGGGGTAGGGCGAACGTCGCCCCCGAACGTTCGTCGGAGATCTCGGACTGCGCAGGGCGCCACATCCGTTGCCCGACGTCGTGCCGGTCTTCCTTCTCATATAATCGAAGCGGGAGCGGGCCCGGCCCCGACGCCGGCCCGCGGTCGCAGGGCTCGATCAGTCGCCATCGTTGGAGACGACCTCTCCACCATTTCGCGTCCCGAGAGACATCCACGTATGCTGGTTGATTGATTCTTTGAAAAAATGGACCGAGGCGTCGGCGAAGAGCACGTTCAGCCCCCCCGGATGGTTGCTGCTGGGCACCTCGAGGTGGGCGAAGTCGGCCCCGCAGCCGGGGTTGCAATTCCACCGACAGGCCGAGAAGGTGAACCGTCGCGAGTTGGGCGTGATGATGATGTTGGTCATCGTGATCCCGGGCGAGCCCATCTGCCAACGCATCCCCTTATTCGGGTTGCTGCCGGGGCCGTTCAACATCATCGTCCGCATGCAATGATCGCCCGCGGCCATGACCGCGGGCAGGTCCGTGCGTGCATCGTCGAACTTCAGGCGGTCGGGAACGCCGTCGAAGACGCCCGAGACCACCGAGCGATACTTCACGCCCAGGTTCTCATAGTCGCCGACGAGTTCCTCGACGGCGGCGATCGTGTTGGAAGTCCCGTCGGTCACGCTGGCGATGGTGAAGCCGGCCCAGGGGGCGAAGAGCCCATTAGTGTGATCCGAATACGGGTCGGTCCCGGTCCCGATCGAGCCGAAATAGCTATTGAAATGGTCCTTGCCCGCGTTGCCGTCCGAGGGGCAGAGGAAAACCGCGACCGCGGTGTCCCAGACCGTGATGTTGTTATACGAGCCACCCCCGTGCCCTTCGTAGGTCGTCCAGGAGAAGTTGCACGAATTGTAGATCGCGTGCTGTTCGAGGTAGGGCAGCAACATCGCATGCGCCCCGAAGGTCCCCCACTCCGTGAGCGTCGAGCCGTCCGCGGGCATGTCGGTGTGCGCCCGGGTGTTGGCCAACGGAAAGGTGCCGATCGCCTGGCAGTAGTTGTGGAGCGCCAGGCCGAATTGCCTCAGGTTGTTGACGCAACGGGCGCGTCGGGCCGCCTCTCGCGCCTCCTGCATCGCCGGCAGCAACATCATGATCAGGATCGAGAGCGTCGCCATCACCACGAGCATCTCGATGAGGGCGAGACCGCGACGACTCCTTGACATGGATTCTCCCGACTCGATGAAAGAAGAGGAAGAATGCCGCGCGATAGGGACGGGCCAATCTAGAAGATTCGTGTATTTGTCCGAATAACCTTCGAGTCATCCGCCGCCCCGGTCGCTGGCCTGCTGGCCGACCACTCCCATGTTCTTCGCGTGGGAACAAGGCGGACTCTTGTGCCAAGCTTCACTTCTGGGAGGGCAACCTTTCTCGTCGAGGCTATCGCCGCTCGGGTTCGTTATCGATACTTACCTTGGCTGCTCGCATTGCTCGCCCTGTCCTTGGCCTGCATATACCGACGAACCGCATCCCTGCCGTTCGCATTGGCCTTCTTCGCCAACGCCGAGGTATTGGCCCGCCCCTCGGTGATCCTGCCATCGCAGCCGACGGCTGAGAAAGAGACCAGCGGGGCCAGGCACATCGCCACCGCCCTTAATCGACTCATCGCCCTGCCGTCCCGGTTTCCGGAGAAGGCCCACACATGTTTCCCCAAGGGTGCTGGTTCGAGCCTCATCGACCGCGTCGCATCGTGAAAGGGTCGGGCCGCCGTGCGCGTCGAAGTCTAAATGGTGGGCCCGCGACTGCCCGACGTGCCAGGTCATGCGGGCGAGCCCACCATTGACAATCACTCCTCGCGCGCCGGCGGGGCAGCCAACTGAAAATGCTCACGGATTTGCTCGGCGGGGAGCGGATGGTCGTAGATGGCGAGTTCGTCGAACCGGCCGACGAAAGAGCGGCTGTCCATCGGATTGAGCGGGTCGATTGTCCGACGGCCGACGACCATCCGACAATACAGGTCCGGGTGGTCCGGCTCCTGCGTGGTCGTGTGGACCCAGGCACCATCGACGAAGAGGTCCATCCTTACTCCATCCTTCTGTGCCACGACGTGATGCCAACGCCTCGGGAGACAGATGTCGTTGGAAAAGATGCTGGATCCGACATCGACTTCGAGCGGCCAACGGCGGAGGAATTCGACCGAGCCCGGCCTGCTCAACGAACGGCCTTCGTAAGCCGTCGTCTCCGTGAGGAACGCGTGGACATACCGCGAGCGATGACCTGCCGGGAAGATCTCGGGGGCGGGGAAGAGGCCGACCAAGGAGGCCCGGCCGAAGTTCTCGGCCAAGAACCAGAATTCGACGGCGTAGCCCGGCCGAGACGAGAGCTTCCACAGGTTGCCAGAGGTCAGGAATTGACCGGGCGAGCCGGCCGTGAAGAGGGCGAAACCGTTCCCTTCGGCCTTGCCGGAGAAGGCCACCGGCCCGTTTGCCCAAAGCCTCGGCCCGTCTGAGACTTCGTTCGGTACCCGCCCATCGACCAGGGACTCGAACCTCCAGAAGCCCTTGGGCCGGGACCTCCGCACAGCGTCGGGATAGGCCGGGGCCAGGCGGAGTTCCGGGAGCTCCGGCTCAGTGATTTGGATGTAACGCGACGGCTGGGCATCGCCCTCGGCGACTCGGCCGGAGTCCATGTCGAACTCGAACTCTTGTCCCTGGTCGACGAACTGGGTGACTTGGGCAACGCCCGACCGGTCGAGCAGGGTCGCCTCGGCCGTGCCTTCGAAGACCATAACCCGTAAGGTCCTTTCGGACTCGACGTTCAGCCCGAATTCGGCCCCGTGATCGACCACGACTGATCTTGGGCTGATGACGACGAACCCTTCGCCCCCTTTTGGGATCCTGGCCCGCAGCCGGCCTTGACGACAGAAGATGGTGTCAATGGAGACGAGGTCGATGTCCGTCGGGCCCTCCAAAGTCAGAATCACGCCATTGAGGAAGAGGAGCGTGGCACGGCCCGAGAGGATGCGGAACCGGCCCGGCGATTGGATCGCCCCGACCGAAAGCGCCGGGTGCCCGGACGGCTCTCCCTGCGCCGACGCGAGGTCCGTCACGATCGCCAAAGACTTCGCCCCATCGCCCGCGAACGGCCGGTTCGCCGAGAATGGGACCTCTCGCTTCGTTCTCGGCCAGAGGAGCGCGGTGAAAACGATCGCGAAGACCGCTGCCGCCGCGAGGGGGCCCCAGAGCCTCGGTTGCGACACAGGCCGTGTCGAGGATCCAGCGCCGTGGACCCTCCTCATGATGTCGTCTTCGTGATCCTCGTCCTCGGCCGAATCCTCAGCCCCCCACCCCAACATCTCCTGCAGCAGGAGCCATCGCGGCTCCGCGGTTTGGACGGCCTTGAGCATGCCGAGGAGGCGGATCTCGTCAACGAACGACTGCTGAAACTCGCCGTCCTCGCGGAGTCTTGCCAGCAACCGCTCGGCGTGAGGTCGATTGATCTCTTTCCCTCGCCAGGCCGCGAGCAGGTCGATCAGGTCGTCGTCCATCATTCCAACACCTTGAGCATGCATTCCCTGAGCAGTTGGTTCGCCCGGTAATGGAGGCGATAGACTGCGCCGACCGACGTATTCAACTCGCCGGCCAAGTCCACAGGCTTACCTCCGTCGAGACCGGAGCGGACGACTCGTCGCATGCGCCCCGGGAGCCTGCTGATGCACTCCAACAACGCCTCGATCGAATCCGAACGGTCCGCCGACACAGCATGCTCGAGCCTCGCCCCTATCTCTCGGGCGACATCCTCGTGGAATCGCTCCATAGCCTTGCGCTGACGAGAGTTGTTCCTGAAATATTCACAAATCTTGTTTCGTGCAATTCCCCTCAGCCATGCACCGAAATTATCCCCCTTGCGGAACTCGCCGAGGCCGCGGAAGGCGGCGAAGAAGACATCCTGGGCCAAGTCGTCGACCACATCCAGGTGGTGGATGTAGGCGGCGATATAGCTCCGCAGGAACAAGGAGCGGTCGCGGATGATCTTCCGGAACGCATCCTTATTGCCCCGCAGCACTTCATCGATGACGGACTCGATTTCAAGCGGTTCCAGCATGTCCAGAAACTTTGAGGAAGGGCTTCATGGCCGTCGGCGGTCTCGTGGTCTGCCCCGGCGATTTCGAGATTACGGCATGACTACCCTGATTGGGTGAGATCAAAGGAGATACCACGCGAGCAGCCCCTGTCCAGGCAACTTGCTCACCCGGGTACGCTTGCGCAAGACGTTCGTCGGGGGTACCTCTTCCAAATTCAAGCCCAAAGGCCTCGGCTCGAATTCCAGCCAGCGGGGATTTGGCCGAAGTCAGCTCTAAAACCCCGCCTTGCTTCGCCGCTCTGCCCCTCCCGCAAGAATGAAAGCGTTGGCAAAACCATACGCCCCTATTTCTCCGAAGACTTCGACTACTTATTAGCCACTAGATGCCCTGATTCGACACGACTTCCCAAAAAATTTGGCTGCTCTTACGAGCGGACCGGGGACCTCATCTCCAAGAATTCGGCGAGAGAGCACGAGGAGGCCGGACCGACGACCGCGTGACTCGCCAGGCCCTCTTCGCAGGCCCCGTTGGCCGAGGCAACATCCCCGGCAAGATCACTTCGAGGACGCGCGCCCAGCGTCCGTCGAGAAGTCAGGTTTCATCCCCCTGGGGGTATCGAGGTCGTCGTTTGTCGCCCGATAGCTAAAAAGAGAGACCGTGGCGGGCGGCCTCGAGGGCCTCCCGCTCGGTCTGGAGCCTCAACGCTCAGGCGGGCCGGAGCCCAGTTCATAGACCCAGCAGACGAGACACGAGACGACGACGATCCCCGCGATGAAGTGGACGTCGGACCAGTCGTTGGCCAGCACGTATCCGGCGAGCCAGGACACGCCCGTGGCGTAGCCCGAGGCATACCATGCGGCGGTCAGGACGCGGGATTCGGCGATCCGCGTGATGCGGAGGTGCGCGCCGACCAAGGATGACGGGTTTACCGAATACTTACGTCACCCCCTGACCCCCTCAAGCCACAAGTATCCGAACTACTGAGGCTCGCCTCCAACGCCGCCGGCTCGACGGCCGCCAGGACCCGGCCCGCGACCAGTTCGTCGAGCACTGGGCCGGAGAGGCTCTGGCAGAGCGGCTCGCCATAGCCCGTGGGTCCACGAGAACAAGTGTAAGCGTGAAGATTCTTCGGGCCTGAGTAGAGCACGATCATCCGCCGCCCGCATCGCCCGCATCGCCCGCAACCCGGCGAGCAGCGAGTGCCCTCGTCGCGGCGAGCCCGGTCGGTCCTGGCGTGCCCGATTGGCCTCGAGCCGCTCCTGATTGGCCCGGAACCGATCCCAGGTGATGTACGCCGGCAGCCGGTCGCGGATCAGCACCAGGCAGTCCTCAGGCCGGCGAACCTTCTTGCCGGTGGCCGGCCGGCCCGGCTGCTTATGCCGCGGGTCGACCGGCCGGTGGCCGAATCGGTAGGCCCCGGCGTAGCTCGGGTGATGCATCAGGTTCGAGAGCGTCGTCCGGTTCGGTCGCCGCCATTCGAGCTCGCCTCGGTTCGGGCCGGAATTGGACCGGACCGGGATGCGGATCCCGTGACGGACCAGGTAGCAGAGCAGGCCGTGCAAGGTCGTCTCCCGATCGAATCGATCGAAGATCAGCCGGACGGTGGCCTGCACCCTCTCGTCGGGGTCGATGGCCCACTCGCCCGTGGCGAGCCGGACGTAGCCGAGCGGGGGCAGGCCCATCAACGCCCCGCGGCGGGCCTTGTTGAGCTTGCCCTGATACATGCGTTCCTTGAGGACATGAAGCTCCGCCTCGCTCATCATGCCGTGCAGGCCGAGTAGGAGCCTGTCGTTGTGATCGGCCGGGTCGTAGACCGCCTCGGCGTCGGCCAGCAGCACGCGGAAGCGGGCACAGAGCTCCAGGAGCTGGTGCCAGTCCCGGTTGGAGCGGGCCAGGCGGCTCATCTCCAGGCCGAGGATCAGCCCGACGTGGTCGAGGGCGACCTCGGCCAGCAATCGCTGGAATCCGGTCGCCGGCCGGGAGGAGCCCGAAAGTCCCGGTCTGTTCCGCCGATGGGCGGACTCTCTCGGGTTCGGGACGTTCGCGAGATCGAAGTCGGCGTGATCGAGTGGAGATCGACCGGACAGCACGACGCGAGGATACGCCGAGGGAGCGGCGGGGAGGGAGGAGGGTGGAGTGTGACTGTTAAGGAATTCGCCGAGCGGGCGGAGATCAGCCTGAGCCTCGCCTATGTTCTCGTCGCGGAAGGCCGGGTCCCCCATCGCCGGATCGGCCGGGCGGGGAAACGGGGCGCGATCCGCATCGCCGAGGAGGACTTCGCCAGGTTCATCGAATCGACCCGTTGCGCTGAGGCGGGGTGAATAGGGCGGCGCAGGGATGCGGCCGCCCGTTTGATTTCGGCCTACTACGGGAGGCGTTTCGTCGCCTGCTCGGCGGCCTTTCTCAGGTGCTCGCGCTTCTCCCTGAGCTTGGAGTAGTGCTTGTGCAGGATCGCCGTCCCGGAGTGCCCCATGAGCTCGGCAACCGTGGCGTCCGGCACGCCCTTCTCCAGTGCGTCCGTCGCGAAGGAATGGCGATAGACATACGCCGTGACGTTGCCGTCCAGCCGGTCCGACTTGCGGACCTTCTTCCGGCGAAACCGGCAGTTGATCGCCTGGAGGGTCCACGGGTTGCCGTCTTCGTAGCGGAAGATCGGCCCGGACGGGTTCTTCGCCGCCAAGCGGCGCGTCACCTCGATCAGGGTGGTGTTCATGTACACCACCCGGTCCTTCCCCGTCCGGCGGGTCGTCTTGCCCTTGATGACCCAGACGCCGAGCTCGAAGTCGACGTCGGCGGCGGTCACCTTGATCGCCTCGCCGGGCCGGATCCCCGACTCGGTCATCGCCGTGAGCAGGTCGCGGAACGGGTCGCCCTCGGGATACCAGGCGAGGATCCGGTCGCGCTCGGCCTCGCTGAGCACCCGCTCCCGGACGGTGGCCGCGGGCTTCTCGTAATCCTCGATCGGGTTGGCGGCGATGAGCCGGTTCTCGGTCGCCCAATTGAGGAGCCGCTTCAGCACCGTGACGGCGGAGCGCTGGGAGCTCGGCCCCCAGGACTTCTTCCGCTCGGCGTTCAGCCAGGCCCGGACGTGCCGGGGCGCGATGTCGGGCGGGGCGAGCTTGGGGTAGCGACCGGAGAAGTCGTCGAGGAAATATCGATACCAGGCCGCCGTCTTCGGGGTCACGTCGTTGGCGGAATCGGCGAGGAATTGCTCGACGAGCCCGGCGAGGGAGAGGCCCTTCATGGGGCGCGACAGCCCCTCGGACGCCATCAGGCGGTGGAACTTCTTGTCGGCTTCCTTCTTGTCCTTGCCCAGGGGATGCTGGACGCCGTCGATCTTGACGTACCAGCTCTGGGTCTGCTCGCGGAACCAGGGCTTGGGGACTCGCATAAGGGGCCTCCGATGCGGTGCACGAAGGGTGCACTGAGGGGAGGAGCGGGTCGAGCCGGTTTGTCGTAAGTCGTTGTGGGGTGAGGAGCTGGGGATCTAGGATTCGAACCTAGACTAACTGATCCAGAGTCAGCCGTGCTACCGTTACACCAATCCCCAAAGGAGTGAGATGAGCGACCACTGCCGTGCTCACCTTGCGACATCCTACGATCTCATCCGGATCCCTGCAAGACCATTGGACGAGGTCTCGAAAAGAAGTTGGGTGGGAGCTGTTTCGAGATTCCAGGACGGGCAATCGGGGTGGAAGCAGTTTCAGGAGAAGACGTTAGACCAGATCGGGGAATGAGGCGGTTCCTCAAGGATTTGGGAGTGAGTTCACGAACTTCAAGAATTCGTCGGTGTCGCGCAGGGGAGGGCCGTGGCCGAAGCAGATGAGCGTGGGCTCGAGGCGAGCGAGGGAGCGGGCGGATTGGCGGTTGAGGAGGGGGTCGGGGGTAAAGATTCGGGGAGGCTCTCTCAGGGAAGGGATGTTGGTGCAGGGGATGGTGTTGGCCAGGACGTCGCCGAGGATGAGGACGCGGTCGGTGGGGCGCCAGAAGGCGATGTGGCCCGAGGTGTGGCCGGGGGTCTCGAGGACCTGGAAGCCGCCGACGTCATCGCCCGAGCGGAGGCGGCGGGAGACAGGGTGGCCAGGGCCGGAGGCGAGGGCGCCGATGGTCCGGTTGAGCCAGTGGTCGGGGAGGCGGGCGATGATCAGGTCGGGGGATTCGGCGGCGTCGGCGTCGCGTTCGCCGCACCAGAGGGGGATGTCGAACGTCTCGCAGACGGCGTGGCTCGCACCCTGGTGGTCGGGATGGGCATGGGTCAAGGCATGGGCCCGAAGTGGCCGTCCTCGGAGCTGGCGGAGGATTCGACCGCGATCGAACCGGGTGCCGGCGTCGATGAGGATGTCGCCGACGAGGTAGACGTTGATCGCGTTGGAGGGGAATCCGTCGAGCTGCTCGAGGTCGTCGGCCAGGTGTTTCATCAGAGCACTCCCGTGGACCGAGGCGAGGAGGCTGCGAACGAAGGCGATGAGTCACGGCTTTCGGTAGTAGACGGTATTGCCCGATCGTTCGAGGACGAATGCGTCGCTCACCCCATAGAGGCTCTCCGCCGCGCCAACGATCAGGAGGCCCTGGGGATTGAGGGCCGAGTAGAGGGCGTTGCAGAGCCGGCGGCGGGTCGTCTCGTCGAAGTAGATCAGCAGGTTGCGACAGAGGATCAGGTCGAACGTGCCGAGCTCGGGTAGAGGGCGGACGAGGTTCAGGCGACGGAAGTCCACGAGGTGGCGGAGAGAGGCTCCGGCGACCCAGGTCTCGTCCTCCTGGTGGAAAAAACGGTCGCGCTGCTCTCGGGTCAGTCCTCGGCCGAGCTCGGTGGTGGAGTACCGACCCGCCCTGGCCACGGCGAGGGCGTTGCTGGAGATATCCGTGGCGAGGATCGAGACGTCGTCGAGAGAGAGGCCGGGGATCCTCCGCGAGTTGACGACGTCGGTCAACGCCATCGCGACGCTGTAGACCTCCTGGCCGGTGGCGGCGGCGGAGCACCAGAGACGTAGTTTGCTCGGGGATGGACGATCTCGGGAGCGGCGTTCGACGTGTCTTTGCGCGAGGGCGGGGAAGATTGTACGACGGAGCTCGTCGAACGGGTGGCCATCGCGGTTGAACGACGTCTCCTTGGTCGTGATCGCCTCGACGGCCTGTTCCTGGAGGATGAGGCTGCCGGGCTGTTTCAACCGCTGGAGGAAGAGCTCATAGGAAGGGAGGCCGTTGGCGATCAGGATGGGCTCGAATCGAGATTTGATCAGATATTCTTTGTCGGCAGTGATGACGATGCCGCAGAGGTCGTGGACGACCTTGCGGATCTCCTGGAATGCGGTGGGGCTCAGGTTCATGGCGGCGTACCCGGCCCGAGGAGCGAGGCGACGGCCGGGCCGATCCGTTCCAGCGGGAGGATCGCATTGACGAAGTTCGTCGCGGCCGCGGCGCCGGGCATCCCCCAGACAACGCTGGTGGCCTCGTCCTGGGCGATCACGTAGGCCCCCTTGCGCTTGAGGGGACCCAGGCCTTTCGCGCCATCGGTCCCCATCCCCGTGAGGATGATCGCGAGGATCGATGGAGGGTAGGCCATCGCCAGCGAACGGAACAGGACGTCGACCGAAGGGCGGCAGCCGTTCTCGGGAGGCTGATTGTTGAGGGCCACAATATGCCGAGAGTCCTGGAGACGGATGACCATGTGCTGGCCCGCCGGCGCGATGTAGACCGTCGAAGGCCGAACATCCTCGCCGTGGGTGGCCTCGACCACCCGAGACTCGCACTTCCTTGCCAGGCTCTCAGCGAAAAACCTCGACATCCCCGAAGGGAGGTGCTGGACGATGAAGATGGGGAGAGACGTCCGCTGGGTCAGGATCGGGAGGAGTCCGGCGAGGGCAGGGGGGCCGCCCGTCGATGACCCGATCGCGACCGCCCGGAATCGGCCCGGGGCAACGATCGGGATCGAAGCCGTTGGTGAGGGTGTTGCCTGGACCGCTTGCGGCGTCTGGGGAGGTCGGTTCCTCCGCTGGGCGAAGAGGTCGATCTTCTCGAAAAGCTGCTGCTGGAGGAGGACGGCATTGGACCGTTCGTCCGGCCCGTCGGGCTTGCGGATGAAGTCGAAGGCCCCGCGCTGGAGGCCTTCGACCGTGATCGCCGCGCCGCGGTCGGTCAGGGCGCTGACGAGGAGGACGCCGATGGGTGGCTGGTTGGTCCGCGACGCGTTGATCGCCTGGATGTCGGTGAGCGTCTGCAAGCCCCCCTGCCCGGGCATGTTCACGTCGAGGGTGACCAGGTCAATCGGGGATTGGCAGATGAACTCGAGGGCCTTCTCGCCGCTCCAGACCGAGCCGACGACTCGGATGTCCTGTCGCCCCTCAAGCGCGTCTTGCAGGGCGCCCCGGAAGATCCGGGAGTCGTCGACGATCAGGACACGCAGCGGTTCGAGGCTCATGGGGCAGTCGCGTCTTCCGTGCTCAGCTTGAATCGGCCGACCAGTGTGCGGAGTTCCTTACCGATCTGGTCGAGGAGGTCGGCGGAATTGTTCACCATCGTGGCCGACTTGTTGGTCGACCGGGAGGCGTCGCTGACGCCGTGGATGTCGGAGGAGATGCCCCCGGCGGCCTTGGCCGCCTCGGCGACGTTGCGGGAGACGTCGGTCGCCCCCCGGGCGGTCTCGGCCACGTTCCGGGACATGTCTCCCGCGGCCTTGGCCACCTCGGCGATCGACCTGGCGATGTCTCCGACCCCCTTGTTCGCCTCGCCCACATTCTGGGAGATCATCGTCGCGGCCCGCGTCTGTTTCTCCACCGACATCGTGATTCTACCGGCAGACGCGTTGATGTCCTTAATAATTTGCGAGACGTTCTGGATTACCTCGACCGCTTGCCGAGTGTTGTTCTGGACGCCCTCGATCTTCTTCGCGATGTCCTCGGCAGCCTTGGCGCTCTGGTTGGCGAGCTCCTTGATCTCGTGGGCGACGACGGCGAACCCCTTGCCCGCCTCGCCGGCCGAGGTGGCCTCGATCGTGGCGTTCAGGGCCAGGAGGTTGGTCTGAAGCGCGATCATCTTGATCGTCTCCGTAACCTTGCTGATCTCGACGCCCGAGCGGTTGAGGAGCTGGATCGTCTGGGTGGCCGAGTCCGCCATTCGGCTCGCGTCGCCGGCGATGGTGGAGCCTTCGCGGACGTCCTTGAGGACGTCCGCGAACGAGTTCGAGATCTCGCCGACGGCGACGGAGACGACGCCGACGTTGGTCGAGGTCTGCTCGGCGGCCGAGGAGATCGTGCCGACGTTGATGCTCATCTGCTCGCTGGCGGAGCTGATCGACGCGACGTTGACGCTCATCTCCTCGGCGGCGGCGGCCATCGTGCTGATGTTCGTCGAGAGCTCCTCCGCGGCGCTGGCGACGCTGGTCGCCTTGAGCGAGGCTTGTTCGCTCTGCGAGAGGAGCTGGTTCGATACGCCGGAGAGGCCGTCGGCGGAACCGGCGAGCTCGTCGGAGACCTTCTGGATCTCGTTGACGACCTGAGAGAGGGAGTTGGCCAGGGCATTGGTCGCGTCGGAGAGCTGGCCGACCTCGTCCCGTTGGTGGAGCGGGACCCGTTGTCGCAGGTCGCCCAGGGCCATCGCCTGGGCGAGGTTGCGGAGTTCGGAGACCGGCCGGGTGATCGACCGCGTCATGAGGGCGGCCAAGAGGCCACCGAGGATGACACCGGCGATCGTCACCGACAGGATGCCCCAGATCCCGCTCTGATACGTGGCCTCGCTGAGGTCGCGGCCCGCTTTCGCTTCGTTCGTGAGTAATTCGTCGATCTCGTCGATCCGCTTGCCGCAATCGTCGGCCGTGACCTTGGAGCCGGTGAGCGTGATCGCAACCGATCGATTATTCGAGTTGGTTCTCGAGAGTTTGATCAACCCGGCCAGTGCCGTTCTCAGGTCTCCAAGCGCGGCGAGGGGCTCGACCTGGGTGGTCGGGTCGCCGCCGGATGCGGCCGCGAGTCCATTCTGGAGCTGCTCCTGGATCTCCGCCATCTTCTTCTCGAGGGCGCTCATCTCATCTTCGTCGGACGCCTCGATGTGCTTGGCCGCGCTCGGGATCAGCTCCAGGAGTGCGGTGTGGAGCTTGTAGACCGCATCGAGGCGGGCGAGCTCCGCCGCGTTGGGGGGATTCTTGGACGCGACCGCCGCGAACCATTTCTGGAAGTAGGCGGCGAGGATATTCGCCTGGCGCCGGACGTCGCCGGCGAGTTGCTTCCTCGCCTTGACGTTCGTGTTCTGCACCGAGAGGTTCAGGACTTCCTCGTTGACCTTCTCGTACGCGACGAGAGCGTCATTGAGCGCCCCGACGGCGACGGCCTGCGCCTCGACGTGGTCCTGGAGGATTAGCCCGCTGAGCCGGTCGAAGACGGTGTGGGCCTGTGACAGGCTCGCCCGCGACAGGGCCGCGAACTCCTTCGACCGCTCGTCGTCCGGCGAGAGGATCGAGTTCTTCTGGGCGCGGATCGTGTCGAGGATGTGGACCTGGAGTTGGGACGTTAGCTTGCTCTTGAGGATCGTCCGATCCACGAGGTTGCGGTTCTGGGAGTTCACCCGCTCCAGACGATTAACGGCGACGATGGCGACGACCAGTATCGAGGTCATCAGGATGACCGTCAGCACGAGCATCTTGTGGGCGAGCTTGAGGTTCTTCACGAGAGTTATCCGCGAAAGAAGGTCGATCGAATCAGGATGGGTTAGACGGTCGCGGCCAACTTCTGCTCGACGACGGCGAGGAATCGCCGGGCGTCCAGGATGACGAGCAACTCTCCATCCAGCTTGCACACGGCATTGACGAGGTCGGTGCGACGCGCCTGCCCGGCCGCGGCCTCGTCGTTCGCTTTGGTGAAGGCGTCGATTCGGTCCGGGCTGACCGACTCGATCTCGGAAATCCGATCGACGAGCACGCCGAAGGCATTTCCGACGCAGGGCTTGAACAGCACCATCCGGCTCTCGTCCGTGACGGTCGAGGCGGGCAAGCCGATCAGACGTCGCAGGTCGAGGGCGAGGTAGATGTGCCCCCGGATGTTCACGAGCCCCAGGACTTCGTCGGGCGCGTGCGCCACGCGCGTGTAGTTCGTCTCGGCCGTGACCTCCTTGACGTCGAGGATGTCGACGCCGAAGAGGCGGTCGTCCACGCGGAACGTGCAGAACAGGCGTGGCGTTTCCATGAGAGGCCTCGTCACTTGAGCATGTCCTGCGAGACGAGCAGGTTGCTCACCTTACGCACCAAACGGTCGTGGTCCAACTTGACCTCGTAGCTGTCGAAGCCGCATTCCTTGGCCTTGATTTCATAAGGAAAGCCGCTGAGCGAGGTCAGGGCGAGCATCGGGGTCTTGATCCCCCGCCGCCTCGCCTCGCGGGCGAAGTCCCAGCCGTCCATCACCGGCATCTCGACGTCCGAGACGATCAGGTCGAACGCCGCGTCGGTCGAGAGCTTTGCAAGGGCGTCCTCGCCATGGATGGCCGTGTCGATCTCGTGACCCTCCGCGGCCAGGTAACGTTTGACGACCTCGCGGAAGAACGGCGTGTCGTCGATCAGGAGCAACCGCTTCGGCCGCTTCGTTGCCGAGGGTTTCGGCGTCTCGGTGGCCGCCGAGGCGATGCCGAACAGTTGTTGCGAGAGTCGGTGGATGTCGAGGAAGAGGGTCAGGCGGCCCCGCACGATCGCCGACCCGAGGATCCCTTGGGCTTGCTCCGGGTGGCTTTGCAGGTCGACGGCCAACGACTCGGTGTCGACGATCCGAGAGACGAGGATCGCCATCGCCGGGCGGCCGAACTTCGGCAGGATGAGCGAGACCTGCGAACCCGGCCCGGCCGCATCCCCCTCCGGGGCGGAGACGTCCAGGACCGTCTCGAGCCGGAGGATCCGCATCGAGATGCCGTCGATGTTGATGTACTCATAAGCCCCGACCCGCTCGATGCGGCCTCGGTCGACCATCTCGATGCGGCGGATCTGGAGCAGCGGGAGCGCGAACTGCTCGAGGGGGCCGGATTCGAACAGGAGGACTCGGTGTTCCTGGGCGGCCTGCCGCGAGTCTCCGAGTTTGTTCGCGGACACGGCGATCGCGTCGAAGCTCGGGCGAGCGTGTTCGACGATCCCCGCGACGTCGGCGATCAGGGCGACTCGGCCGTCTCCCATGATCGTCGCACCGGCGAAGAGGCCCACCCGCTTGATCGAGGCGTGCAGCGGCTTGACGACGATTTCTTCGGTTTCCTTCACGTCGTCGACGACGAGCCCGAAGCGACCACCCAGCACGCGCAGGACCAGGATGTACTCGATCCGAGCGGGGCCGGCGTCACTCGGTCCCTCGGCGAGTGGTCCAACTTTCGTACGATCGGAGCGAGGGTCGTGACCGGCCAGGACGTCTCGGAGGCGCACGATCGGCAAGAGGCGATCTCGGAGACGGAAGACCTCGGTGTCGTAGGCCCGCTCGATCCGGCCGGGCAATCCCGGATGGAGACAGACGGCCTCCTCGAGCTCGCGCTGGGGAATCGCGAATCGGTCGCCGTTCACGGTGACGATCAGGCAGGGGATGATCGCGAGCGTCAGGGGCATCCGCAGGATCATGGCCGTGCCGAACCCGAGGGCGGAGTCGATCACGAGCGAGCCCTCGAGCTGCTCGATGTTCGTCTTCACCACGTCCATCCCGACGCCTCGGCCGGAGACCTCCGTCACCTGCGAGGCGGTCGAGAAACCGGGCAGGAGGATCAAGCCGAGCAACTCTCGAGGGGACATCCGGTCGAGCTCGGATTCGGTCCTGAGCCGCATCGCCAGGGCCTTCGCGCGCACGGCCAGGGGGTCGATCCCCCGGCCGTCGTCGCGGATCTCGATCCGAACCTGCCCCTCTTCGTGGGTGGCCGTCAGGGTGATCTGCCCGGTCTCGGGCTTCCCCTTTGCAAGGCGGTCGTCGGGCCGCTCGATCCCGTGGTCGACGCTGTTGCGGACCAGGTGGGTGAGCGGGTCGGAGAGCTGCTCGAGGATGGTCTTGTCGAGCTCCACGTCCCGACCGACGATCGTGATCTCCACCTGTTTCCCGAGCTGTCGACCGAGGTCCCGGACCACTCGAGGGAACCGGCCGAAGAGGTTGCCGATCGGCTGCATCCTCGTCCGCAGGACGGTCTCCTGGAGCGCCGAGGTGACCGCGTCGAGACGCTGCATGATCGGCCGGAGCGGACCGTCTTCCTGCTCGAGGGCCAGGACGGATTGGTTGCGGATCAGAGTTAGCTCGCCGATCAGCGTCATCAGGCGGTCGAGCAGGTCAACGCTGATCCGCAAGGAGGCCGCCTTGTCGGCCTCCGGCAAAACCGGGCGGGCTGGACTTCCCGCCGAGTGGACCAAGGGGACCGGAGCGGACGACGGACGAGGGGCCTCGACCGGCCGAGGCTCGATCGGCTCCTGCGAGGGCAGCGGAGGTAGGCTTGGGATCGGGAGTTGGAGCTGATCTTCGAGCTCTTTCAAGCCGAGGTTCGTCCGCAGAAGTCCGGACAGGACCACGGGGCCTTCGGGGAGGCCGGCCGACAGGTCGTGTTCCGGCCACTCGAGGCGAGGCCCTTCGAGATCTCCGAGCCGAGCGAGGTCGGCGAGAAGGCTGCCGAGGGGTCGTCGACTCGACCGGGCCCAAACCCCGAGATCGACAGAGAAGGGCCAGGCATTGGGAGGAGGTTCGCCCACCGATTCGCCTGAAAGCGAGCCGAGTGTCTGGCGGACCACTTCCGGAGTCAACAACGAGACGAGCGGGGCCTGGAAGCGGATCGGTCCCTGCGGGATGCCGAGTGAGAGGTCGGTCGTCGAGAGGGTGATCGACGGGTCGACGACGGCACCCAGGCCCTTGAGGGCGGCGAAGAATCCGGCGAGCCGCCCGGAGCGTTGCCGGCTGACTTCGCGCAGGTCGAACTCGAGGGCAAGGGGGGCCTGGAGGATCGCACGCTCCCATTGCTCGAGCGGTTCGAGGATATCGCGGAGGTCGACGGCCTGGCTGCCGTCGAGGTCGTCGACGAGCGCCGAGAGACGATCGCATGCCTCGAAGAGGCGCTCGATGGCCATGGGCGGCGGCGTGGTCTTCGAGTGCCGGAGAGCCTCGAAGACGTTCTCCATCGCGTTGGCCAGGATCCGGATCGCCGAGAACCCGAGGAAGCCGGCGTCGCCCTTGAGCGAATGCACGAGGCGCAAGCAGAGGTCGATCTGTTCGCGACCCCCCGCCGGATCGGCCGGCTTCTCGAGCGAGAGCAAGATCTGTTCAAGCAGCGTCAGATGATCTCGGGCCTGGGTCACGAACTCGTCGGCGCGGGAGTCCATTGTCATTCGGCCCCCCATGCCGACTCCCGTCGGCCCCCGAACGATCCGGCCAGACCGGTGACGCGAAGGACCGTCGCAAGCTCGGGGGAGACCCTCGACAATTCGGGGGCGGGGTGACCGGACCTGGCGAGGTACGGTGGGACGGCCGCGAGGAACGCCAGCCCGTCGGCGTCGAGATCCCGGGTTGAGTGGAGGTCTAAGCAAATCGTTCGAGACGGGGAGTCGATCGCGGCGAGGAGCTGCTGGCGGAGTTCTTCCGAGGCGGCCGAGTCCAGGTACGCCGGAAACGTGATCGTGATGTCGGGGACCTCGGGAGCGGGAAGGCCGGCTTCGACCGTAGTCGACACAGGCTGATGTGGGGACTCGCCGATCGAGGAAGATGCGTCAGGCCTTGCGACGTGGGCTGGGGCCGTCTCGACCGGACTGGGACGACCGCTAAGCACGCCATGGAGTTCGGCGACCTGCGCATCGACGAGTCCGCCGAACTCCTGGTTCAGGTCGAGGTTGGGATCCTTCGTCGCCGACGAAATCCTCCCGAGCAGGTCCACGCCGCGGAGGAGGACGTCCACATCCCTTGCAGTGAGCGAGAGCTTGCCCTGCTGGGCGGCGACGAAGCAGTCTTCCATGACGTGGGCCACGCTGACGGAGGGGTCGACGCCGACCACGCGCGAGGCACCCTTGATCGAGTGGGCCGCCCGCATCATCTCGTCGATCCGCGAGGTGTCGCCGGGGTTACGCTCGAGCGCGAGGAGCGCCGAGCTCAGCGTCTCGGCATGCGTCTCCACCTCGGCCCGAAACATCTCGATCAGCGTATCGTCTTCGTGACCCGTTTCGCCGCTCATGGTGATGGCTCGTCAGCCGAGGAAACTCAGTGGACGGTCACAGCATGAAACCGTGCGAGATCGCCTACGCGGCTCACGCCCCAGTCTCGAGGCTTCCCGCGACATTCATAGTCGCGATCCAGAGTCGCTCCGCTTCCAGGGAACATTCGACCATCGGCACGAAATCAGGATCGCGACTCGAGATGCCCTGCCAGGTCGAGACATCGACGCCGGTCGAGTCTTCGATCGGATATCGGGAATCTCTCGACGCGAAGGCGATAGGGATGGTGTCCGGGCCCCGTTGTTGACAAGGTTAACACGTCGGGCGCCGAATTCAATGCCGGGTCTTCCTATTTTGCCTAGTCGACCGTGTTTGCACGCCTCAAATCTGCGGACGCCCGGGTAAGTCCTGAAGAATTGGCGATAACGCCGGGCCTTGAGTCTCGCTTGGGCCTCGAGCGGGCCGCGGAGTTTGGCGACGGCCCCGGGGCGTTCCGCGCGGACGATGGCGGAGTAGACCGCGACCCGGGTGGCGACAGCTTTGAGGACGCGTTCGAGTTTGTCCTCGTGGATGCCGCCGAAAGCGAACCAGGGGCGAGTGTCGTCCAGGCGAGATCGGGAAAGGACTAGGTGATGCTGGCGAAGAGGGGCCCGACGCCGAGGTCACTCGCGCCGTCTATCGCCAAGGGCGGAGGAAAAGCCCGAGAGGGTCACGGCAGAACGGCCGCGATGCTTCCTCGGGCTCGAAACGGATTGGTGACACGATGCTCAAAAGGCCGGGCGTGGTCGAGACCCACCTGAGTCGAGAAAACGGGACCACGAGTCGAAATCCTGGGCAGGCCGAGGGGAGGTCACTCTGCTCCGGAGGTCGACGAACCACCTCAAAAGTAAGCCGCCGGCAGTGGAGATCATAAGGAGAGGCGTCCCGATAACGACCAAGTCATAAATGGACTATAGGTAGAAAAAGAAAGAGACGGTATCAAGGAAGGTGTGTTATCCTCGCCGGTTGCGGGCCTCGTGCAAGACCTCCGAGATTGCTTGACGACTGCCGACTTGCTGATCCCGCTGGAGGTCCAAGGCCAGTCGACCTTTGAGCGACTGCTGGGTGCGGACCCGCGGTGGGGTCGGCAGTGTACTCTCCGGGGGGCATCGGCGATCCTCCCACGAGTGAAGACGTGATTTACCCAGCAGACCAGGTTCCCTGAGAGACGGCAAGAGTACACACCTTCCTTGCTACAGTCTCCCTTCCCGACCGCAAAATCACGCGGGACTTTCGTGAGATAATAGGAACATTCGTCGATGCGGCCATACCCCGCGTCGCGGGTCTCGTGGCACCGATACCGCAGGCCCGCAAGGTCGCGTTCCAAATGATCGCAGAAGAAGGTCTGGATCGCTTCCATCAACTTCGGCTGATTGTTCTTCACCGCGATCACGCAATCGCCATTACCCGTGACGATCTGTTCGACGATGTCCTACTGGCAGCCCATCGCGTCGATCGTGATGATCGTGTCTTCCACCTCGATCGCCTTCAGGAGTTGAGGGATGTCGGTGGATGCCGGTGGGGCCATCGCACCCGCAGATGATCCCCCAGATCGCGATGACGGCGATATCGGCGAGCCGGTGTTTGCGATTGCGCGTGTGGCGAGGGTCGGAGAGCGATTCGAAGTAGGAGCCGATGGAGCCGACATCGACGAGCGTTGGCACAGGAAACGTCCTGAGTTCGGTGGGATTGGGACGCCCTAGCCAAGATGGGAGTCGCGGCGACCCAAGCTCATTGACCGAATCCAGGATATCGAGCCGAGGCGCATCGCGCTAGGCCTCATAAACCTTACAGGCCTCACGTTTATGTGCGCCGGCCCTGGGGTTTCGTAGACCTCGGCCATCCGCTACCTATGGTGGATATGGGCGGATGGTAGCGCAACCAGTTGGGGCGGGCAAGGGGATATTCATGCCGGGTTTATGCTCCTTGATCCTCACCCTTCTTCCTCACCGTCCTCACTGGCGATGATTGCCATCGCCGTATTGTTCAGCGCGGCCCGTCCTCCGGACACGCCCCTGTCCACGATTTTCCCATGCCGCTCGATCAGAGCATCGACCTCATCCGCGGTCTTGTCGAACTTCTCGACCAGCAACGCCTTCAGGAGTTCTCGGAATTTCGCCACCGTTCCCCCTCGCGACCGGATAAAGATGCGGCGCCGACGGATTCCGGTGGTTGTTCCGCGGGCGGTGGGGATTTGCCCGACGAGTCGCCCTCCATCCTACTACGAAGCCGGGACAGCCCGGCCGACATCTTTCAAAATTCGCGATTTACAAGATACGATCCAATTACCGGCCAGATCACCGGACTCCTGGTCTGGTTTACGCTGTTCCCTTTCGCGATTGGTCATCGGCGTCGTCGCTGGGAGTGATTGGTCAGGAATTGGTAGCCGTTCGCGGCTATGGTCGGTGACGCATGCTTGGATCCGGATTCGTGGGCATCGCTGAGAGCGTTGAGACAGGACACCCAACGAAGCGGAGGGCAGCGACTCGAAATAGATGAACGCCGCAGACGTTCATCCCGACGCCTTCGCCTCGCTTCGTCATTGGCTCGGATTTCTGCCTCGGATCTTATGACGCCTAAAGACCATACCCAGGGCGCCCAACGCGAGGATGGCGAAGACGGACGGCTCAGGGGCGTTCACGGGCACCAGGCTGGTGATATCCCCGGCGACAAGCCCAGCGGCCGATTTGTATTCGACGGAGGCCTGGCTGAACTTCGCGAGGTCGAGGGTCGAAGGCAATGCGGTGCTGGCCAGCGCCTGGCCCGTTGGATCTGCGAGCTTGACCTCAACCCAGTTCCCGTTCGGATCGCCGACGCTGAGGATGAAGGTGTCGGAGGGAAGCGGCGTGGGCCATCCGAACATTTGGTCGTTCCTGATGCTGATCACCCCCCCGACCGGGCTCCCGATCGCGAACGATGGCAGGCCACCGACGTTCATCGTTGCGTTCAGAACGTGGCCCGGGAGTGGCGGGCCCAACAGGGGAGAGCCGTAGTCCTTCGTGGTCGGGTCGTCGCCCGTGTCGCCAAAGATTGCAATCAGGGGTGTCTTGTCGATCAGGGGGATCTGCGGATCATAGGTGAACGACCCCGAGAACGGCGTGCCCCCTGGGATGTCGGCGAAACCACCCATGATATCGTCGAACCGCTCGGTGGTCCCGGAAAAGTTGTACGTGATGGGCTCGGCGTGGGCCGCCGACACCACCGTCAGGAACATCAACGCAATCGCGATCCGGTCGATGCTAAATTGTCGGGCGATTCTACGCATAGGAATCCTTTCCGTACTTGCCGCTCAACAGATGAGGTGAGAAGAACAGGTTCCGTGGCACGAAATTTAGGGCGGCGCGATCACTTAGACAACCCCAATTGCCCTGACGCACGACCATATTTAGCGGACGATCAGCACTATCTATTCATTGACAGGACTTCGGCACTTAATCCTTAATGAGTTAGGCGCTCCCTCCGCCAGTTTCCAAAGCGTCAGGATCGTCCGACCCTCGGGCGTGAGCACGAACCCCTGCCCTCGGCACGCCAGGCAACGGTCAGGGAAATCAGCGCCGGGGACAAGCTCTTGGCCTCGGCACGCCAGGCAATCGGCGAACAGGGCGATGAGCTTCACGGCAGACCTGTCGCTCGCCTTCGCGGCACCGGCGTGGGACAGTTTCACGCGACGATTGCGGGCGTACCAGCTCGCACAGGCCGGGCGCGCGGCCCGTTCAGGAATCGACCCAGCCACGTGTAGCGCACCAGGGTCTGGTATGTCCACAACAGGAAAGAGGTCACGACCGTGACGATGAGCAAGAACTTGGCAAGAGCCGGGATCGGCCAGTCCTTCACGGCGAGTTGGGCTGCGATGATCAGCGGCAGATGGGCGAGGTAGAGCCAGTAGGCGGAGTCGGAGAGGTACCGCATTGAGGCATTATCGGCGGGACAGTATCGGCGAAAGAGGCTCATCAGGCCGAAGGTGATGAACCAGGGGTAGGCGGCCTGCACGAGGACGGAGAGCACTCGGCGTGAGAGAGGCGACATCGTAAAGCTCGCGGGGCCGGACCAACCGCCGAGGAGGGCAAGGCCGAGAGGCAGGATCACGAGGAGCCCGATCGCGAGAGGCAGCCACCAGCGCCGGCCGATCCGAACGGAACCGTCGTCAAACTTGAAGTCGAGCGTGCCGAAGCCGAAGAAGATCGCGTAGTACGCGAACACGTGCGGGATGGGCAGGGGACCGGTCGAGGTGTCGGGCCCGAAGATCGGTGTAGAGCCGCCGTCGCCCATGAACCACTGGGGGATCATCGTCAGCGGGGTCAGCCAGAGGTAGCGGGCCGGCGAGAGGACCAGCCATGAGGGCAGGCGCACAGAGGGGAGTCGTGAGCCGATCGCCGAGACGGTCGCGTATCCCACGACCAGCCACCAGAGGAACCACAGGAACCAGAGGTGGTTGAAGAGGGGGATCTGCATGAGGATGTTCGCGAGTCCGGAATTCCTCCCTGCGGTCGCTCCGTGTTGGCGCAGGGTTTCGGCGATCGCAGCCTTGCGGCGGCCAAGGCCGTTCTCGTCGAGGTCGAGCTGGAGCACGGAGGCGAAGTAGCGTGTCGTCCCCTCGTCGAGGACCGCCGTATCGAGGGGCGTGCTGCCGTCCTTGTTCGCCACGTTGAGATTCGCGTCGTTGCGGATGAGCACATCGACCGTCTTCTGGTGACCCAGGAAGGCTGCAGCGTGCAAGGCCGTCCCGCCGTCACCGCCTGCGGCGTTCACGTCCGCGCCTCGATCGATCAGTCGCTGGACGGCCTCCGCGCGACCGGCGATCGCGGCCCACATCATGGGTGTGCCGCCATGATCGGGGTCGATGGCGTCCACAGCGACACCGCGCTTCAAGTGCCGCTCCATGGCGTCCAGATCACCGTCTCGCGCGGCCGCCCAGATCGTCGACGCACTCGCCGCCGGGGCCGTGCCGCCGGCCTTCCGCGGGGCGGAGGTGATCGCGAGGGTGGAGATCCCCAACGTGAGCGGGACGATCGTGAACAGCCCCACCATCAGCGGGAGGAACACCCGGTGGAATCGGTGCTTGATCAGCGCGCCGCGGCCTCGCCGGCGGAGCAGCATCGCGCTGAAGTAGCCGCTCATCACGAAGAACAGCGGCATCCGAAAACCGTGGATGGCCGAGAAGACGATACCAAAAATATCATTCTGCCGAGTATCCGTGACCATCCAGTACGATGGGAAAAATGAGAGGGAAGCGTGGAGGACAATCCCCAGCAACATGGCGCCGGCCCGCAGGGCATCCAGGTCGGGTCGTCGGGCCAAGGCAGGTTTTTCGGTTCTCATGGAAGACGTTCGCCCGACTCCGCTCGTTATTCAGCCAGGACTTCATGGCTTGTCGGAAGAAACTGAGCGACCTACCCGAAAAGGCAAGCTTGATCCTTGGCGAGCGGGAATTCTTCTACAGGATAGGGCAGGAGGGTGAGATCAACTCACGGGAATCCCGATCCAGGAAGACCGACGAATCGCCGTATTCGCTCCAGAGTGATCTCATTCCGGCTCGGAGGATTTCATGATGCGGCGACGTGCACCATGCGAAAACCCGGTCACCGTATCAATCGAGATGGAAAGGGTCACCGTCTCGACGACCTTGGGCACGGTGAGCTGGACGGTGCAGGTCTCGACTTTCTGGGGGAGGACAAACTGCAGGTGTTCAATGGTATTGCTCGAGCCGCTACCCGAACCGCTCGACTTGATTTCGTTGCCGCCGCTACCGAAGAAGGCAAATTTCTGCACCTCGCGGGCGATCGGACCGTCGTGAAAAATCATGATCCGCGTCCCTTCCGGCTGCCCGTTCCCCTCCTCGGGATTCATACCCATGATGACGAGCGGCGACGGTCCGACCGTGATCACGTCACCCTTCGTTTTGACGTTCTTTTGCTCAATGGTCCGTTGCCCGTGGCCGAGTTTCAGGACCAGGTCGGCCTCGAGTAGGAGCCGAGCCGAACCGGTCGCCGGGAGATGGGGGGAGTGAATGGTGAGCGTCCCAAAGTGGCCGGAAGGGTCGATCTCGCTCGTGAGCGTACAGTTTTCAGGCCCCTGCTGGGGGAACCCCGGGATTTGCCGCACTTCTCCAGCCGGCTTCTCCAGCGTCAGGTCCGTGTCCCTGCTGTCGGTGAATTTGGTGATCTTACTTTTCTTGGCATCCAGCCCAAGGAGCCACGCCTCCGGTTCCTCGATCAGCAGCGTGAGGGTCGTGCCTTCCTGAGGCGTGGAGTTGAAACCATTGAAGCGGCGCATCCGACGCATCATGGCAGCCTGGTTGTCCTGCGGACCTGGTTCCGGCCGACTCAACTCGAGCCGAAGCACCGAGACCTTCGGAAGTTGCTTACCGTCCTCGGGAGGCTTCTCGGACGTTTCCGCCGCCTGTTTGGATTTCGGGGTCTGAGCGAGCGACGGTGTCACTCCAAAGCAGGATCCGATCACGACCGTGATCAGCAGCCTTTGGAAGCAAATTGCTGGTTCCATCTGTCCCCCGTCCAGTAAACATAGTCCGGTGTCACAGCCTTGAGCCTTGTTCAGTTTACGCCTTCGTCATGCCGCTCGGAAGTCTGCGATACGGTGTGGGAAGGGGCGAGCAGGGGGGCCCAAAGGACATGTAAAGCAAAAGGCTTACCAGCGAAAACCCCGGCGCCAGCCGGGAAAAATAATTGACGCCAGACACTTGGCCTTCTGCCGCGAGGTGATGGGTTGGGAGAAAGCGATTGGTGGCAAATTCCGAGTCGCGTCGAGTATTGCCGACGATAGACAACGGCTGAGTTTCCACGACCTCAACCACGTCATGGCTGCCGTCCAAGAGTGGTGAGACAGGATGCGGACGCCCCTGACGAATATGTCACCGTCACCCTGAGTTGCGGGAACGGGGAGTGCATCGGCCACGCATTCATCGGAAGAGGAAAGTCTACGACGGCCTTGGCAACGAAATCGGAATCGATGCGAGTCCAGGGGATGTCGCGATTCGAGAGTGTGCCGAACCTGACCAGGCGCTAGGCATCGTGGTTGACGTGCGACGCCGGAGTCCGGCGAAGGTATCAAGGGATGGAGGACGAACTGGTCGGGCCTTCGACCGTCCCGACTTAATCGGAAAAACTAGAAACTAGGTCCGACCCGGAGGCCTCCTTGAGACGGTCTCGCGTGTCGTTCTCAAAATCGTATGGGCCACCTGAGAGACACCTGGATTGATCCTACTACGTTTGTAATAATCAGGTTGTCGTCCTTGGGCCGTTCTCGACGAGGCTTCGAACATGCCTCCTTCGCAGCGTATATTTTGGCTCTTGGTGCTTGCGTTTCACGCGACGGTGGCTGGCGGATGGCTTTGGTTCGCTCCTGGTGGATTTCCCGTCTTGCATCCGCATTTTTGGTCGAACCGGATTGTCCCTGTGATCCTTTTGGCCACGGTCGCGACTGCGTTTGTAGCGGCGAGGCGGGGAAAAACGGGATTGCTGGGCGCGACCTTCGCGGCATTTCCGGCGTGTTGGTTCGCGGGGGCGTTGGCTGGTCGCATCGCGTTTCCGGTGTCGCTGGCCTGGCTGTTTTGGGTTCCGCTGGCGGGGTCGGTGGTGATGGCGGCGCTTGTTCGGATCGGTTGGCGGGTCGAGGGCGTTCCACGTAGGCAGATTCTGAGCGTCCTGGTTTTGAGTGCCTTGCTCGGAGTTTCGCTTCCGCTTTCTCAGAAGGCGCCGAAGGCCGACACTCGACCGTTGAACCCTTCGGAATTTGTCGAGTTTTCAAATCTCGGCATCATGGATCGGTCATTCGATGGGCGGCTGAGCGCGAAGGCATCGGTGCATTCGGGTGACGGCTCGCTGACGATCAAGGCGGGACGGCTCACGCTGTCGGTGCAGCCACTTTTGCGATTCCTGGAACGATCGCCCGACGGCTGCTGGACGGCCTTCGTGCCGGCGTCGGTTCGGGAGGGACCAGAGCTTCGCTTGAAGTCATCGAGACGCGATGGAAGAACGGTTTTCCTCCAATATCGCGCGGATTATGAAGCGGTCCTTCGGGCCTGGCAAGACGAGGCATCTGGTCCGGTTCGACTTGAGTCGCAAGCTCGGCTTGCTCGGCGAATCGACTCACATCTCAATTCCTTTTGCGATCTGGATATTAGCGGGCATCAGCGACTTTCCCTGGAATTCTCGCCATGCCCGGGGTCGCTCATCGAGGTTCGCCCGGCCGACTACCCATTCGGCCGTCCGCTTCGCGCGGCATATCTCGACCGCTTGGGTGAATTCCGAGTTGTGGAGGCTTCCAACGGCGAAAAAGGGCCGTTCAAGGTCCTGGCGCAAGGCAGGCTCGGACGCGGCGAACCGCTCGGGATCACGCTCTATGACAAGGGCATCGCAATGGCGAAAATCACACTGGAAGACTGGTCCGCACAAGCGGGAACGGCCCTCTCCGCGACGGCAGGGTGGGGCTTTCCCGTCAACGCGATCGAATTCAGCCTCGCGAGCGATCGCCCAGGCTCAACCGCCGCGATTTACACCAGCCTTGCCGGCACATCGGTCGGCCGAGGCTGGGATAGCGTCGGCCACCGCGCGGGAACTTACAGGAATCGGATGACGATCGAGAGTCTCGATGGATCGATTGTTTCAAAATAGATGGTAGACCGAATGGCACTCGGCTCGGGTGTAAGGGTATGGATGGTAATTGGATATACAAATAAAAGACTTCTAGATATAGGTTTGGGTGGTTACACGATCCCACTCTTTTCCCAGTCAGGAGGCCGTCGATGTTTCAGCCTATCCGACGACGCATTTCCGACCAGATCAATCTCCTCCACAATTCCACCTTTGGGCCAATCGTCAAGAGTGTATTGCCTGACCTTACTGGCTTCGCTTCCCAAGAGCGAGAATACCGCCGTCCGTGCAGTTGCCTCTTGGTTGTCTTAAGTCGGTTCACATGACCTTCCACCGGGCCGTTGCCCCATCGCATCGTTATCGCTGCGTACAACGCCGACTCATCGCGGCGGATGCCTCGGCGGAGTTGCGAACCTCGGGGCAAGAACTCACCTCGGCACGCGATATCCAATCCGCCAGCGTCCCGGTCGATCGTTTGCGGATCAGGGCGGTGAACTCGTCCGCCAGGTCTTGGGCCGTCGTCAGGTCAGGATTGGCCGCTGGGATCCTGTCCAGGCGGGCCTTGGCTTCGACCGTACGATCCTCGGGACGACGGAGCCGGTCGAACGAAAGATGTTCGGCGAGGGGGGTGGCTTGGACAATCGTCGTACGCGACGGTATGAAGCCTGATTTTCCCCATCGGTTCCGGGTTAATGGGAGACGCGTCGAAGCCTAAATTATTCGACATGCCATACACCGTCGATAGGACCGTCCCGGGCGGCCTTGGCCCGCGTGCCCGATCGTCACGACCAGAATTGACGCGAGTGGATTCGTCGATCGGGCTCGATCGGGCGGCCCGGGAGAACGATCATTAGGGTGTCCGCCGGGCTTCGGCGGTCGTCCCGTCGTCGGGAATCCGACGGGCAGGGGCCTTGGTGACGCCGGGCGTTGCGAGTGCTGCGATCGCTCCGGGTTGTGACGGAAGTGAGTGCCATGAACGAACGGATCGATACCGGCCTGCTCGCGGGCACCGAAGGGATCACTCTCCTCTCGGCACGCTCGGGGCTCAAGCTGAGATGGGCCCTGGGCGGGCTGATTGCCGGCATCGTGCTGGGAATCTGGGTCGGCGGGGTGCCCGACCGCTACGGCGAGGCGGACGGATTAGTCGGCGGCGTCAACGGGGCCGGGCGGACGATGCTTCGGGGCTGGCAGTATACGGGGGCGATCCTCAATGACCTAGTGGCCTGGGATCGGACCTCGGTGCGGAAGGTCGGCCTGTCGCGGCAGGTCGAGACCCGGATATGGCAGGACAAGAACCTGGTCGCCAACTCGATCGTCGTCGAGGTCGAGGAAGACGGGACGGTGGTGCTCAGGGGCCTGGTACCAAGCCGTGAGAACAAGGAGAAGGCGGTTGCCCTGGCGCAGGACACGCGGGGGGTCGATCGAGTCGTCGACGAGCTTGCGTTGGCGCCGAGGCCGCGGACTATCGAGACGGATCGGGCCGAGCCCGTCCCGACGGGCGTGGCGACCGGACTGCGGGTCGTGAGGTGAGGCCTCGCCCGGCCGGCTCGTATTCCTGAAGTGATATGGCCGTGCCGGGGGCCATCCCCCGGCACGGCCTGAGACAGGCATCTCCGTTCGGTAATACGAACGAGGGACGCACGGGCGTGCCGGCACGCTACTTGCGGACTCCCTTCACCAACACACCTCGATCGACCTCCGTGAATCACGACCTCTTTCCATGGAGTCTGATCATGTTCCGCGCAGGCACTGCCGCTTTCCTCTCGCTCGCCTTGGTTTCCGCGGTCCATGCCCAGGACGGCCCGCTCAACCGGATCGGCCGCAGTCTCGACAAAGCCGGGAAGAATATCCGGGCGTCGGTCGAAGACGGGGTTGCGCGTGGGGAGATCACCGCCCAGGAGCGGGATCTGCTCAACCGCGTCACCAAACGGATCGATTGGGACAAGAAGATGGCCGGCTCGACCCTGCGGCTGGAAGCGCGGCCGGGTGGCGTCGTCGTCCTCCAGGGGTCGGTCACCAGTGAGGCGTCCAAACTGAGGGCGGTTGACCTGGTGGAGAACACCACGGGCGTCACATCGGTCGTCGATCAGCTTGCCGTGGTCAAGTCGGTCCGGGTCATCCAGGCCGACCCCGCCGTAATCGAGGCTCAGACCCCCGCTGCGGCGGTGGAGGTCGAGAGGCCGATCGTGGTGAGCCCCGGCGCGAAAGTCATTGTCCGGCCGTGATGCGGTGGGCGGCCGACCTTGACCTCGTCTTCGCTAACCTGGCTTGAGGGCCGTTCAAGTTCCACGGCCACCCGCCTGCCGGTCGAGTCTGCACGACCTCGGGAAATGCAAACAGGGCGACCTCACCTTCCCGTGAGTCGCCCTGTCGTTTTGTTCTCCAGACGCCCAATCCCGACGTCCGGTCATTTCGGCTCGATCCGATTCAGCCGTCGAGATCGAGGGCGTCGAGCTGGGCGCGGAGCTTGGCGGCGGCGGCCTTGGGGCGTTCGGCGCGGACGATGGCGGAGCTGACGGCGACTCGGGTGGCGCCGGCTTCGAGGACGCGTTCGAGGTTGTCTTCGCTGATGCCGCCGATGGCGAACCAGGGGAGGGTGGTGGTCTCGGCGGCGAGCTGGACGAAGGCGAGGCCGGCGAGGTCGGAGAAGTCTTTGGTGGTGCTGGCGAAGACGGGGCCGACGCCGAGGTAGCTCGCTCCGTCGAGGATCGCGCGGTCGAGCTGCTCGCGGTCGTGCGTGGAGATCCCGATCAGGGGGACGGACCCGACGATTCGTCGGGTATCGCGGAGGGTCAGGTCGTCTTGACCGAGATGGACCCCGTCGGCGCCGGCGAGGCGGGCGAGGTCGGGTCGGTCGTTGACGATGAACCGGGCGTGGGCCTGGGCGGTGAGGATCCGGACTTCCCGGGCCCTGCGGAGCCACTCGCGATCGGGGATCGCTTTCTCGCGGAGCTGGATGACCTCGACGCCTCCGGCCAACGCCTCGCCGACGATCCAGGTCAGGTCGCCGAGGGTGGGGAGGCCGCCGACGAGGAGTTGGAGTCTCGCCGGGCCCAGGACCCGCGCGGAGGCCACGGCGGTGAGGGTGAGCTTCTCGAGCGTGTAGACGTCGTAGCGGAGGACTTCGAACCGTCCGGCGAGCCAGACGTCGACGAGCTTGCCGTACTCCTCCAGGGTCCTGAGGGCCTCGGCGGTCCGCTTGAAATTCGCGGTCAGGACGGCGCGAGGGTTCTCGCGGGCCTGCTCGGAGGTCGTCATGATGTGCGTGCCGACGTCGCCTCGGGTGTCGCGCGAGGCGATGAGCAACTCGGCGTCGAAGCCTCGGACGGCCTCGGCGAGCCGGTGGCGGACCTCCTTGAGCCGCTTCGTCAGCGCGGGGTCGCCGAGGACGAAGCGGACGTAGTCCTCGACGACGCGAAGCCCTTCCCGGGCTCGATTCGCCGAGGCGTCGAGGATCCGGCCGAGGTCGACGGCCTGGGTCGGTTCGACGAGCTCGAGCGGGGGGATCTCGTCGGCCATCGGGATCGGCCCGGCTTCGGACGCGGCGCCAGGCGTCAGGCTTTCGAGGAGCGACTCGAGCTCGATCCCGACGCCGGCCAGGAGGTCGGCGGCCGGTCCCGGGGTGGCGACCATCCCCGCGAGCAGGTGCTCGGTGCCCACCTGTCGGCCCCGTTCGAGCGACTTCGCCCGGAGGGTCGCGTCGTTGATCACGGCCCGGAACGAGGGGGAAAAGGGAAGGGCTGAAGCACCTTCCGGCGTCTCGAGTCCATCCTCGTCCGGCCCGCCTAGTCCGAGGGCCTGGTAGAGCCGTTCCGACTCCAGCCCCGACTGGGTGAGCAACTCGGCGGCGCGGCTCTCGGCCTCGTCGATCAGGGCCGCGAGCAGGTCGATCGGCTCCGCGGCCGAGGCGCCGCGCAGGAAGGCACGGACTTGGGCTCGTCCCAGGGCCCTCGAGGCGCCCTCTGTCAGAGAGTCTTGCATGGCTTGATCACTCGGGTCCGACGGAGGTACGCGGGGTGATGACCTTCACGACCCCTCGGCGGCCGCTTGGACCTCACGACGTCCTCGAGAGGCCCGTTCGGCCCCCTTCGCTGGCCCGGCTTCGCCGGGGAGTCGAGGCGAGAACCTCGCGTGGGGGACGCCGCCTGGAGGGCCACTGTTCAAGATATCGAAATCTCTGGACGCGAGAGCCCCCGCCTTGATTTCCGAAATAGGCCTTGCCATGATAATGCGGTAGTCGCTCCTCCTACAATGTCGGGTTAGTCGCACAAGCCAGGGCGGCCCTTCCTCCGGGCCGTTGCGTTCGTCCCTCCCTCCTCCTTGCACAGGAATCCACAGTGCTCGACCGTATCCTCCCCCTTCTCCTGGCGACCCTCTCCCTGCTATTGGTCGCGCGGGTCACCCCCGCGGATGAACCCGCCAAGAAGCCCACGTCCGTGCACGCGTTCCAGGCCAAGGACATCGACGGGAAGACTGTGGACCTCGCGAAGTTCAAGGGCGAGGTCCTCCTGATCGTCAACACCGCGAGCCAGTGTGGGAATACGCATCAGTATGCCGCGCTCGAGACGGTCTATGGGAAATACAAGGCCGATGGCTTCGAGGTGCTGGCCTTCCCCGCCAACGAGTTCGGGAACCAGGAGCCCGGCACCGACGCCGAGATCAAGTCGTTCTGCAGCTCGAAGTACAGCGTGACGTTCCCGCTCTTCGCGAAGATCGTCGTCAAAGGGGAGGCGATCCACCCCCTTTATGGCTTCCTGACGAGTCCGGAGACCAACCCCAAGTTCTCCGGACCCATCAGCTGGAACTTCGCCAAGTTCCTGGTCAACCGCAAGGGGGAGGTTGTCGCCAGGTTCGACCCTGAGGAAGGTCCCGACTCGGAGAAGGTTGTCAAGGGGATCGAGAAGGCCCTGGCTGACCCGAAGTGAGCTGGCCGCGACGGAGGAGTGAGGAGACGGGAGGTCGAGGGCGCGGTGCCTTGCGGGATGAATTGGTCGAGCACGAGTGAGAAACCCCGGCCGGTTGGTCGGGGTTTTCGCTTTGCATCCCACCTTGGGGATGATCTCGTCGTCGACTCTGTCCGGGGACGCTTGGCCGTGGCGTGGGTCGGATTTTCGCGGTCGTGGTTCAACCCTCTCGCTTACTTCGTTGTGCTCGGCTGGAAAAACGGATTAAAGTCGGATTCAATTTATAATAATTTGGTTTGGTACTTCTTGGATGTCTTGCCTTCGGCGGAGTCGTCCTTCCTGCCGATGGATAGGCTGTGCCGGGCAGGTATGGGTTGTCGGAGGGCTCGAGTCTCGGCTAAGATCGCTCGCGGTACGAATGTAGGCTGAGGCTTGCATCCGTGCAAAGCTGGGGGCATCCCCCCCTCAATGAAAGCGGCGAAGCCGGTGTGATTCCGGCGCTGTCCCGCAACTGTAACCTGGGCGCGAGGCTGCCACAGCCTCGTCGACCGGGAAGCCAGGTCGACCGCTTGAGCTTATCCCCATATACCTCGAGGAAGGTGAGGGAAATCCATGTCCGAAGTCTCAGGCTCACGCACTCCCCCGTCGCTCGATCCCACGACCCGGCTCCGGAATTGGGCGGAACCGCCCGAAGCTCGCTCCTAGCCGCGAGACGCCGGATCCCCCGCCCCGAAGTGCGCGACCCTCTCGCGCCGTGGCCTCATAAGTCGATCGAGCCATGCTTGGCGTCCAGGCGACGGTGTTGGCCCATGCCAACTCGAGCCCGATGACCGAGCGAAACGCGAGCCGGAGCCTAATCCCCGTGTCATTGCGAGCGAATCGCCGTCGTGTCTTGAGGAACGATGGGAAGACGATCCACGTCTTGCCCCGGCGCGGGCATTTGTTGGTCTGCCAGCGGGGATGCTGCTGCGGGCGCGAAGACCGTGGCAATCCGATCGTTCCCCTCGATTTCTACAAGCAAGAGTACAAGCGTCGAGGGATCCGGGACAACGTCCAGCTCACCATGAGCGGTTGCCTGGGGCCTTGCCCGCTGTTGAACGTGGCGCTGGTGCTCTTCGACGGCCGCCGAGTCTGGTTCCAGTCGATCAACCACGAGTCGCGGATCCTGGCGATCTACGACTACATCGACCGGATGCTGGCGGCCGATCGCTACCTCCCGCCGACGGCCGAGCTTGCCGAACTGGCGTTCGACTTCTACGCCTGGCCCGAGGAGGCCGTGCTCTCCGGCGAATCGTCTCACGATCGAGGCGAATTCATCGATCCGGGCTCGAAGCTCGTCGACGAGATCTTGCTGCTTTCCCACGCCGACACCGACCTCCTGGCGCTGCGGAGGGCGATGGCCGACCAGCCTGTGGGACTGCCCATGGTCCGGACGGCCAGTCTGAACCGGGTGAAGAGCGACGAGCACCTGGCATCGCTCGTGGACGACGGCGGCCGGGTCGCTCGCGTGGTCGTCGCACGCGTCCACGGCGGCCCGGACGACCTGCCGGGGTGGCGTCGGCTGGCGCAGTATGCTCGTCAAACCGACCTGAGGCTGCTGCTCATCAGCGCCGTCGGACCGACCGACCCGGAATTCCTCGCGGGCTCGACCGTCCCGACCGCCGTGATCGAGCGAGCGGCCGCCTATCTCCTGGCGGGCGGGACGGCCAACATGGAGAACCTCGTGCGGTTCCTGGCCGACGAACTCTTGCGGGCGGAGCTTGGCTTCTCGCCGCCCGGGAGTCCGCCGCGTCACGGGGTTTATCACCCGGATCTCCCGCTCGAGACGACGTTGGCCGAATGGGGAGCCTTGCGTGATCCGTCGCGGTCCACGGTCGGTCTGCTCTTCTATCGCGCCCACTGGCTGAGCACGAACCTCGAGTTCATCGATGCCCTGGTGCGTGCGATCGAAGCGGCGGGGGCCAACGCCCTGCCGGTCTTCACCGACTCCTTGAAGGAGCCGTCGAGGGCGTCGGAACGTCCTTCGGCGGCCTGGCCCTCGGCGTTCGACCTGTTCTACGACGGGGACAATCGGCTGATCGACGTGCTCGTGACAACCATGTCATTCGCGATGGCGGAGACCCGGAACTGGACCCACGGCGGATCGGTGGATGCGCTGGAGTCTCTCGACGTCCCGATCCTCCAGGCGATTGCCAGCGGTTCGGCGAAGCCGCAGTGGGAGGCGAGCCCGAGAGGGCTCGGGCCGCTCGACACGGCGATGAACGTCGCGGTGCCGGAACTCGACGGGCGGATCATCACCGTGCCCGTCTCCTTCAAGGAGTCTTCAGGGCCGGGTGCTCTGGAGGCGCCTCGATACGTGCCCGAGCCCGACCGGGCCGCACGGGTCGCCGGCCTCGCCGCGAGATTCGCGACGCTGGGCAGGCTCCCGAACGAACAGAAGCGAGTCGCGGTCATCCTGACGAATGCTCCGGGCAAGGCCGCTCGGATCGGGAATGCCGTGGGGCTCGATGCACCCGCCTCGCTGATTCGGCTGTTCGCGGCGATGCGCGAGGCGGGCTACCGGATCGAGGGTGTACCGCCCGACGGCGATGCACTGATCCATGAGTTGATCGACCGGTGCTCCTATGATGAGACGTTCCTGACGACCGAGCAGCTCGCCAATGCCGCGGGGCGCGTTCCTGTGGAACAGTATGCCGCGTGGTTTGAGGAACTGCCCGAGAGTTTGAGACGCGGGATGATCGAGCAGTGGGGGCCGCCGCCAGGCGCGGCCTACGTGCAGGACGGGGCGATCTCGCTGGCGGGACTGGAGCTGGGAAATGTGTTCCTGGCCCTCCAGCCGCCTCGAGGTTACGGCATGGATCCCGCGGCCATCTACCACCAGCCCGACCTGCCGCCTCCCCACAATTACTATGCCCTCTACCGCTGGCTCCGAGACGACTGGGGCGCCGACGCGATCGTCCACTTCGGCAAGCATGGGACCCTGGAGTGGCTGCCCGGCAAGGGCGTCGGCCTCTCGAGCGGTTGTGCCCCCGACGCCTTCCTGGCCGATCTGCCGCTGTTCTACCCGTTCATCTTGAACGATCCCGGCGAGGGCGCCCAGGCGAAGCGGCGCGGGCATGCGGTGGTCGTCGACCATCTGGTCCCCCCGCTGACGAACGCCGGCGTCTACGGGGAACTGGAACAGCTCGCACAGCTCGTCGATGAGTACTACCAGGTCGAACTGCTCGACCCGTCGAAGCTGCCGGTCCTGCAACGCCAGATCTGGGACCTCATCAAGCGGGCGCGACTCGACCGCGACCTCGCGCGGCTGATGACCCAGGACCACGGCGATCACACGCACGATTGGGACGAGGGCCTGACCGCCGACGGCACTCCCGTCTCGCTCGCGAGCATGCAGGGACGCGAGGTTGCCCACCTCTTGGAGGACCTGGACGCCTACCTCTGCGAGCTTGCCGGGGCGCAGATCCGAGATGGCCTCCACATCTTCGGCCAGGCCCCAAGGGACGAGACGCTCGTCGAGTTGCTTCGCGCCCTGACCCGGCTGCCGAACCTGGAGGCTCCGAGCCTTCGTGCCTCGGCCTGTGCCCTGTTCGGGCTCGATCCGGATGAACTCCAGGACGGGCTCGGAAAGCGACTCGACGGCGAACGGGACGAGGCGGTCCTCAGGCTCGCGGATCGCACCGGCAAGCCGATCGTGACTCGGGGGGATGCGCTCGAGGCGGTCGACTCGCTGGTCGGCCAGTTCTTAAAGGCCTTGCACCGCGACGGGTTCGACGGGGAACGGGTCGGCGAGGCGATCGGGTCGGCGTTCGGCGACGAATTTCGAACCGACGAAGTGCTGGCCCGGATCGGGGCTTTCATCTGCCGGGACCTGGTTCCGAAGCTCGCGAAGACGGAGGAGGAGACGACGAATCTGCTCGCGGCGCTCGGAGGTCGCTACGTGCCCCCCGGTCCCAGCGGAGCTCCGACCCGAGGCATGGCCCACGTGCTGCCGACGGGCCGGAATTTCTATACAGTCGACCCGCGAAGCCTCCCCTCGCCGTCGTCCTGGGAGGTCGGACAGGCCCTGGCCCGCGAGGTCGTCGAGCGTCATCGAGTGGCAACCGGCGAGATGCCCGAGCGGGTCGGCATCAGCGTCTGGGGCACGAGTGCAATCCGGACGCAGGGGGACGACGTTTCCCAGGTCCTCGCGCTCCTGGGTGTGCGGCCGACCTGGCACCGGGAGAATCGTCGAGTCCTTGGGTTCGAGGTGATCCCCCTCGAAGAACTGGGAAGGCCCCGGGTCGACGTTGTCATTCGGATCAGCGGATTCTTTCGTGACGCGTTCCCACACCTGATTAGCCTGTTGGACGAGGCCGTCGAATGCGTGGCCACGCTCGACGAGGAACCCGAGCGGAACTTCGTCCGCAAGCACTACCTGACCGACCTGGCCGCCGGCCTCGATGAGGGTGGCTGCGAGTCCGATGCCGAGCGGAAGGCTCGCTATCGCGTTTTCGGGGCCAAGCCGGGCAGCTATGGGGCTGGGATCCTGCCGTTGATCGACGAGAAGAACTGGACCGAGCCGGGCGACTTCGCCGAGGCCTACGTCAATTGGGGCGGCTACGCCTATACCTCCGAAGGCCAAGGAGCCGACGCCCGCGAAACCTTCCGCCATCTGCTCTCGGGCGTCCAGGTTGCCTTGCACAACCAGGACAACCGCGAGCACGACATCTTCGACAGCGACGACTACTTCCAGTTCCACGGGGGGATGATCGCCACGATCCGCGCCCTCTCGGGTCGCGTGCCGCGCCAGGAATTCGGCGATACGCAGGATCCGCGTCGGCCCAAGGTTCGCGACCTCAAGGAGGAGACACTCCGCGTCTTCCGCACCCGAGTCGTGAACCCGAAGTGGCTCGACGCGATCCGTCGGCATGGCTACAAGGGGGGACTCGAGCTGAACGCGACGGTCGACTACTTATTCGGGTACGACGCCACGACGGGGGTCGTCGAGGACTGGATGTACGACCAGGTCGCCGGAGCCTATGCCTTGGATCCGACGATGCGTGCCTTCCTGGAACGGAGCAACCCCTGGGCTTTGCAAGCGATCGGCGAGCGGCTCGTCGAGGCCGCCGAGCGTGGCCTCTGGGCCGAGCCCGACGCCGAGACCCTCGATTCTCTCAAAAAGATGATCCTGGAAACGGAAACGGCCCTTGAGATGCGAGCCGAGCCGCCCGCGTCGCGCCCGAGCGGACGAAAATGAACGGACACGACATCGGCTATCCTTTTGGCGCACTCGTCGGGCAGGAGGCGCTCAAGACGGCTCTGCTCATCGCTGCGGTCGACCCGAGTCTCGGCGGCGTCTTGATCCGAGGTGAAAAGGGGACCGCCAAGAGCACGGCGGCACGAGGTCTGGCCCGGCTGCTGCCGACGCTCCGGGCCGTGGAGGGTTGTCCGTTTCGTTGCGACGTCGATTCGCCCTGGCCCGAGTGCCCTTCGTGCTCGGAAGCCTCGGCAGACCGACGGGCGGTCGAGGCGTCACCGCCCCACGTCGAGTTGCCCATCGGCGCCACCGAGGACCGGATTCTCGGGGCGTTCGACCTGGACCGCATGCTCAAGGAGGGGCGATCGGCCTTCAAGCCCGGCCTACTTGCGCGTGCCCATCGTGGGATCCTCTATGTCGACGAGGTCAATCTCCTCCCCGACCATCTGGTCGACGTGCTCCTCGACGCGGCGGCCTCGGGCCTCAACACGGTCGAGCGCGACGGGATCTCCGCCCGACACCCGGCCCGCTTCATCCTGATCGGTAGCATGAACCCCGAAGAGGGAGAACTGCGGCCACAGTTGCTCGACCGGTTCGGCCTGATGGTCGAGGTCGCCGCACCGACCGACTTCAACCTCCGTGCCGAGGTCGTCAGGCGCCGGCTCGAATTCGAGTCGGATCCCACCGGATTCGCCTCACGCTGGGAGGCCGAGGATCGGGCGCTCGGTGCAACGATCGCGGAAGCCAGACTCCGGCTCCGGGAGGTGGTCGTCGCCCCCGGCCTGCTCACGGCCATCGCCCGGGTTTGTTGCGAAGCCCAGGTTGACGGACTCCGCGCGGATATCGCCCTCTACAAGGCGTCCCGGGCTCTCGCTTCGCTCGATGGCAGGGGTCGCGTGCGGAGGGACGACCTCCGTGCCGCGGCCGAGTTCGTCCTGCCTCATCGGCGTCGTCGCCAACCGTTCCAGCAACCCGGCCTCGACCGCGACGCGATCGAGCGGGCGCTGGGACCGGACGAACCGGAGTCGGACACCCAGCCGCAGAACGGGGACCGTGTGGCTTCGCCTCCTCGGTCGGAGGACGAGTCCGGAGATGAGGACGGCTCGCCCGACCGTGATCGGCCTCGCCCGTCTTCGGATCCGGACGAATCCCACTCTCCGAGTGATGCCGACAACGACGGCGAGGAACAGGTGATTGCCCCAGGCGCTCTGCCGGCGATGCCTCGCCTCGAACTCGATCCCCGGCCTCCGGCTCGGGATCGGCCGTCGATTCCGGGGACGCGGACGGGGGGAGGAACGGTGGGCCGAGGACCTTTCCTGCGGGCCGTCGCGGACGAGTCGCCGGGTGAGCTCGCCTTGGATGCTACCCTTCGGGCCGCGGTCCGTCGCCGACCCGGCACGGGGGGCGTGCCTGCGATCGAGAAGAGCGACCTGCACGGGAAGGTGCGTGCGGCCCAGAGGAGTGCCCTGATCGTCTTCCTCGTCGACACCTCCGGATCGATGGGGGCGAGGCGTCGAATGGAGGCGGCGAAGGGAGCGATCCTCAGCCTACTTGGCGACGCCTACCGTCGCCGAGACCGGGTCGCCATCGTTGCGTTCCGAGGCCCTCGTGCCGAGGTCGTCCTGCCGCCGACCCGAAGCGTCGACCGGGCCGAGTTGGTCCTGCGTCAACTCCCGACCGGCGGCCGCACTCCCTTGGCGCACGCACTGACCTTGGCCGCCGAGTTGATCGCCAGGGAATGCCCTGACGAGTCGGCCATGGTTGTTGTGCTGACCGATGGAAGGGCCAACGTCCCCGTCCCTGGGGGCGAGGGGACTCCCTGGAGCCAGGCTTTGGCGGCCGGAGGACAGCTCGTCACGCTCGGGGCTTCGGCCGTGATTTTCGACACCGAAGAGGGATATGGGCGTGTCGGCCAGGGACCCGAGCTGGCGGCCGCGATGCGGGCCGACCACCTTCCGCTGGCACACCTGACCGCCGACGCGGTCCTCGATCGGATCGAGTCTTCGGGCTTGAAAGGGGGCCGGCGTTGAACCTGGTCGAGCGGGCCATGGGGCTCGTGACGGAAGGTTCCGCGGCGTGAATTCACCTAGGGCGGAGTTTTGAGGAGACCTCCCAGAATCAACGTCGCCGAAATCGACGGAGGCGAGCTCGGCCGGGCGCAAGCCCAGCCAGACGCTCGCCTCCGAACGGTTCGATGGAGCTGATCGATTAACGGGAGGCGCTGGCGTCGACCAAGTGATCCTTTTCGTTGGACCTGGCGAGGACGGGCTTGGGAGGAGGCAACGTGTCGGGGTGGTCGATGACGCGGTCGCCGGTTTCGAGGCCCGAGAGGACTTCGCCGTAGGTGGCGTCACTGAGGCCGAGCGTCACCGGCTTCCAGCGCCAGGTGAGGCCATCGGGCGTGTTCGTCGCGAGGGCGGCGAACGCCTGGTTGCCGACCCAGCGGATCGCCTCGAGAGGCACGCGGATCACGTTGCGCCTCGACTCGATCCGGAAGTCGACCTCGGCGCTCAGGCCAGGGCGGAGAGAGTCGAACGTCTTGCCGTCGATGCGAACGGTCGCGTAATAGATGCGGACGTCGGAGATCGGCCCGTTCGCCGGGGCGGAGATCGGCGTGATCTCGGTGACCGTCCCCTTTAGCGGCTGATTGGGGAAGGCGTCGACGTGGATCAGGGCCGGCTGGCCCGACTGGACGAGGGAGACCTTGGACTCGTTGATCTTCGCCTTGACCTGCATGTAGTTCGAGTTCGGCAGGTTGAAGATGGGCTGCGACTGCCGGACCGTCACCCCTTCCTGGATCGGGTTCTGCACCTGCCCCCAGCGGTTCGCCTGGCTGGCGTAGACGACGATGCCGTCTCGGGGCGCCCGGAGCGTGCAGTACCCGATCATCTTCTCGAGGCGTTCCTTGCGTTCCTTCTCGAGCTGGAAGGCCGAGTCGAGCGAGAGCTTGTCGGCCCGCACCGCTTCGATCTTCGCCTTGCGGGCCGCCTCGATCCGCCTGCCGGTGAACTTCTCGAGCCGGAGGAGCATCCCCCTGGCTTCGCTGAGGGAGATCTCCGTCTGCTTGAGCGACAGGGCGTCGGAGTTGAGCTGCGAGGTGGTCCGGAAGTTCTTCTTCACGGTGTCGAGCGACCACTCGTAGGTCTTCTTGGCTCGCCCATAATTAGTCTCGCACATTTGGATATATTGGCGGATGAGCTGGAGGTCTTGGGGATAGATCCCCTCCTCGTATTCGCGGAGGGAGATCTCTTCGACCTCGAGGATCGCCTTGGCCTGCTCGACCCAGGCCTTGGCCTGGGTGTAGCGGATCTCCTGGGCCTGGAGTTCGTCGCGGAAGGCGGCGGAGTCGAGCACGCAGACGACGTCGCCGGCCTTCACCGGCGTCCCTTCCGGGATGATGCTGATGATCCTGGTGGAACCGGGCATCTCGGAATTGCCATCGCCGCCACGGCCACCGCCGCCTCCGCCCCCTCGGCCGCCGCTACCGCCGGAGGACTGGGTGGCCGCCTTGCCCTGGGCCGAGTTCGAAGAGCTCGACTTGGTGGTGGGTCGGAGGGGGATGTGGGGTTCGATGATGTAGCTGAAGCTTCGGATGTCGGGCCGGGGGATGCTCGTGACATCCGAGCCGTCACCCGACGCCGAGGCGCCGGCCGAGCCCCCGGCACCCTTGGTGGCTGCGCCGCCGGACCCGGATTCCGTCGCCGAGGCCGAGGCCACCCCGGCCCCCGTAGCCTTGGCCTTCGACGCGCCCTTGGCGGCAGACTTGGCCGACCCTTTGGACTTCGCGGCAGGCTGGGGGGCGGGTGCCGCCTGCTGGCCACCACCTTGGGCCTGACCGTTCGCCGCGCCGTTCCCGCCTCGGTTCCCCTGGGCCCCTTGGGCGCCCGCCGTGCCGCCTCGGGCTCCGGCGGCGCCGGCCGTCCCGCCGGTCAGCCCCATCAGGGCTTCGACCTGGCAACGGACCGTGGCGTTATCGGCACTCTCGATCGTCCCGTTCTCGGTGACGACCAACTCCAAATCGCCTCGGTCGACCGCGACGGTCGCCAAGGCCGGCCGAGCGGTCGCCCAGAGTCGGTCCACCCGGTACCCGCTGGCCCAGGCCCAGGTCGCCGCCCCGCCGACCGCGACCGCGAGGCCGAGGACCCAAGGGACTCGCGAACGCCCATGGACCTCGGGGATGACGAGCGGTGTCAGCGACTCCTGATCCAATGACATGGTCTTCTCCCCAAAGGCCCGGCCGACGGCAACACCGCCCGGGCAGCGTGGTCGCGCAAAGCAACTCTGATTTTAAATCCTCGATCGGGAGGCGGTCAACGGGCCCCGTCAAGGTCCCCTCCGTCAGCTTCGCTACATCCCACCCCTATCGGCTGTCGGGTACTTCGGGAATCTGGGTAAATTCGGAAATCCCTAGGTGTTGCCGGACAATGGGATAGGGCGATCTGTGCGGAATATTCGGGATTTTTGGGAAAATGCTGGAAACGCGGCTTAGGGTTAGATATCGACAACAAAGTGCGGGTGGGACGGGGCGGATGACGCCTTCCACTCGGGTCGTTTCCCACGGTTGTCGACGGCGTTTGGCTCGTCCAGATCGCTCGATCTGACCAAGAAATCGGATTCTCGGTTCGGAACTGATTGGTCGGATCCCCCGCGGACTCGTCGCGGGAACTCGCCAAGGAGGGTCGTCCAGGCATCAAGAAGTCCCGTGCGGGGACCCCGATCGGGGTGCGCGCCGATCGGACGTTACTCCTTGGAGTTTGCCAGGTTATGCTCCACGTGTTCAGCACCCTGTTGAAGTTCCTGTCGTCGTCGAAGTCGGGTCGGACCTTGGGACGGAAGGCGAATCGGCCGAAGGCGAAGTTGGCCTGGGAAGGCCTCGAGTTGCGGACACTTCAGGCAACACTTGGTTACGATTATATCCTCAACGGTTATCAGTGGTCAAATCCTAGTCACATCACCTACAGCATCGCCCCTGACGGAGTCTTCTGGGATCACGGCACGAACAACCTCAACGCGACGATGAACGCCAAGTTCGGCAACACCTGGCAACGAGAGATCGCCCGGGCGTTGGCGACCTGGGAGTCCGTGGCGAACATCAACATCTCTCAAGTCGGCGACTCTCCCCTCGACCTCGACGCCCCCGGCCTTTCGCAGGGCGACTCCCGATTCGGCGACATCCGGTTCGGGGGATACGCCTTCCCCAACAACAACACGACGTTGGCCCAGTCGTTCTTCCCCCCTCCCGACTACGGGACGGGATCCGGCGACGTGGAAGTCAACACCTCGATGCCGTGGAGTATCGGGAAAGACTATGACTTCTATAGCGTCATGTTGCACGAGACCGGCCTGACTCTCGGGTTGGGCGAGCCGCCGAATCCGTCGGTGGTGATGGCGACGATCTACGGCGGCGTCCGCGCCGGGCTGGATGCCGGCGACATCGCGGGGATCCAGTCCATCTACGGGGCGAGGACCCAGGACGCCTATCAGTCGAAGGGGCAGGGGCTTGGCATGACGAGCTCCATCGACGTCACCAACAGCCTCAACGCCTCGGGCCAGGCCACGCTGTCGAACGTCTCGCTTGCGACGATCGGCGACACGGAGTACTTCACCTTCGTGGCCCCGCAAGGTGCCCACGGAGCCCTCTCGGTCTCGGCGATCGCCGGCGGCGTGAGCATGCTCAGCCCCAAGATCACCCTCCTCGACGCCTCGGGGAACGTGATCAGCTCGGGGAGCAACGCCTCGCTGTGGAGCAATAATGTCTCCGCGAACGATGTGGGCGTCACCCCGGGAGAACGGTTCTACGTCGCGGTGACGGGGGCCACCAACGACGTGTTCTCGGTCGGCGGCTATCAACTCCAGGTTTCGTTCGCCGGGATCACGTCGGGAGGGGGGAGCACCCAGCCGACGACTCCGACCACACCGACGACCCCCACGACCCCGACCACGCCGACGAAGCCCTCCGTCCCGCTGGCTCCGGTCTACGGGCTGTTCGGGCCCACCCCCTCGTCATCAACGTCGACCTCGACGACTCCGGCCTCTGTGCCCGCCCCGACGACGTCGAACCTCGGGGTGGTCGCCTCGAGCGCGACGGTCGTGGGACAGTCGGTCGACCCGAAGTCGGGGCCGGATCGCTACGTCTTCGTGGCGATGCGGGCGGGGATCTACCAGATCGTCTCGCCGGGGACCACGATCCAGATCCTCGACTCCTTCGGCCGCACGGTCGGGGGCGGCTCGGGCCTCTCGCTGTTCAGGGCCCCTCGGGCGAGGGGGCTGTTCACCATCGTGGTCAACTCCACGAACTCCAACCCGGTCGATGACTACGACTTGACGATCACCTCGATGGCCCGCCGAGTCGGGCAGCGACAGCTCAGCGCCTCGCCGATGCACGCCAGGGCCATCATGCAACGTGCGGCGGTGGGGCATCGCTTCCATTGAAGCGGCACTTGAGGCTGTGGTAGCTTGAGCGGAAAGAATCCCCGGTCCCTCGCTGACGGTTGACGTCGGCGAAGGACCGGGGTCGTCTCAACCCCAAGGAGTGACACCCATGGCCGAATATACCGTCCCCCCTTTGCCCTATGACTACGCGGCTCTCGAGCCGCACGTCAGCGCCAAGACGATGCAGTTCCACCACGACAAGCATCATCAGGCGTATGTGACGAACCTCAACGCCGCCCTGAAGGATCATCCCAGCCACCAGGGCAAGCCGATCGAGGAGCTGATCGCGAACCTCGACGCCCTGCCCGAGGGGATCCGGACGGCCGTGCGGAACAACGGCGGCGGGCATGCGAACCATACCCTCTTCTGGGAAATCATGAAGCCGGGCGGCGGGGGCGAGCCGACCGGTGCGCTGGCCGACGCGATCACCGGCGAGCTCGGCGGGTTCGCGGCGTTCAAGGAGGCCTTCGCCAAGGCGGCGACCACCCGGTTCGGCTCGGGCTGGGCGTGGCTCGTCGTGGGCAAGGACGGCAAGCTCGCCGTGACCTCGACCCCGAATCAGGACAGCCCCCTCATGGAGGGGATCACCCCGCTCCTCGGCCTCGACGTCTGGGAGCACGCCTACTACCTCGACTACCAGAACAAGCGGCCGGACTACATCGGCGCCTGGTGGAACACGATCAACTGGGAAGACGTCGCGAAGCGCTTCGCCGCCGCGAAGAAGTGAAGTCGGCGGTCGGGCGTGCCGAGATTCGGCCGGCCGGACGGTTCGCTTGACCCAAAATCCGAAAGCGGTATGATCCGGGCGCGATCGAGAGAAACCTCTCGATGGCGTCCGGTTCCTTTTCTTTGCGAGACACCTCGTTTCGGTGGAACGTCCCGACGTCGAGGTCACGGTCCCGCGATGCGGTCGCCGTCCTCCGGACCTGTTCGCTTTCAAACGAACGAGGAGGCTTGCCGATGGATCGGCTCAAACGACAGATGCTCGGTTTTGGTCTCGTGGCGGTGCTGGCCGCTCCTGGTTGCAAGAGCACGAGGCCGGAGGTTCCTCCGGGCGCGCCTTACTCGAATGATGGTAGGCAACTCCAGCCGGGGGCCGTCGGGTTCAGCTCGGATCCTCGCCCCTTGCCCAATAACGCCGCGGGCCTGACCCCGGGCGTGATCACCCCCAACGCGGCCGGCCAGTTCGGGACCCCGCCGCCGGGCGAGGGGAACCGATACGGGGCCCCGACAGACAATGCGTACGGCGCACCGGGCACCTCGGGTCGTGATGCGGCCGCGGCGCCGATCTCCCCGTCGCTCGCCGACCCCCCGGCCGGCTTGCCGGCGACGGCAGACCCGACCACGGGTTCGGTCCCTACCGCGGCTCGACCGGATGCGGCCCAATCCCCCATCGGCAACTACTCTCCCTGACCTCGAGGTCGGCGGATCCGCGTGATGGCCGAGCCGTTGCAGGTCTTGCTCGAGGACGCTCACGTCCTGATCGTGGCCAAGCCCCCGGGTCTCCTCACGCAGGGGACGATCGGGGGCGAACCCACGCTGGAGTCGTGGGTGCGTTCGTATCTCGGGCTGGGCCCGCCCGGCGCGGGATTCCTCGGGACCGTGCATCGGCTCGACCGCCCGGTTTCAGGGGTCGTGATCTGGGGCAAGACGGTCAAAGCCGCCCGTCGACTCTCCGCCCAGTTCGCCTCGCGTGACGCGAGCAAAGAGTACTGGGCCGTCGTCGAAGGAGAGCCGAGCCAGGCCGATCGCGTCGAGGCCTGGGAAGACTGGCTGACGAATCCCGACGCCTCGAACCGCGTCCATGCGGTCGAGAGCAACGTCGAAGGAACTCGCCGCGCCCTCACCAAGGTGCAGGAGGGGCGGGGCGGTCTCTTGCCCGCCCGGACATCCTGGCTCCGACTCTGGCCCGAGACGGGCCGGACCCATCAACTCCGCGCGCAGTCGTCGCGTCGGGGCCGCCCGATCCTCGGTGATCACGCCTACGGATCGTCCCACCCTTTCCCTGGCGGGATTGCCCTCCATGCGAGGCGTCTTTCCCTCAATCATCCGATCTTGCGCCAATCCATCGATGTAATTGCGCCACTCCCGGCGGATTGGGCTCGGAATGGAGTTCGTTTCCCGGAAGCTCCGTCGTCGGGGATCTAAATGGTGGCGGCCAGACGCGGGGAGGCGCGGTCCTGGGCCGAGCCTCAGGCGATGCCGATCTCGATGATCCGCAGCCGAAGGGTCCCTCGGGGGATGGGGACCTCGACTTCCTCGCCGAGCTTCTTGCCGACCAGGCCCTGCCCGATGGGGCTGGAGAGGAGGATCTTGTTCTGGTCGTAGTCCTCTTCGCCGGGGCCGACGAGGATGAAGTCTTCTTCGTCGTCGAGGTCGAGGTCGAGGACGCGGACTTTCGAGCCGAAGACGACGCGGTCGGTCGGCAAGGTCGATTTGTCGATGATCATCGCCCGGGCGAGCTTGTCCTGGAGCTCGTTGATCCGAGCCTGGAGCATCCCCTGGGCCTCGACGGCCGCGTCGAACTCGGCGTTTTCGGAGAGGTCGCCGTAGCCCCGGGCCTGGGCAATCTGCTCGGCGATCCGGGGCATGTCCTCGTTTTTCATCTGGTCGAGCTGGGCCTTGAGCTTGTCGTAGCCTTCCTTCGACATGGGGATCCGGTCATTGGACATGCCTGTCTGCTCCCAAAGTCGTACTGCCTGCCGAGCTGAGGCGTCGAGAGAAGAGGGATCCTACGTTGGGCGGCTTCCACCCCGACGGGTCATGGGGTCGATCCCCGGAGCCCAGAAGCAAACACCGCGGTGCCGGGGGTGAGTCCCGTACCGCGGTCAACGCCGTGTTTTAGCCTAGTCTTCACATAACCGCGACGCAAGCCCAAGACCCGGCATGGGTGGACGAGGCCGTCACTTGATAAAGAGTCAACGGGCCTCATGAAATGGTAGGTTGTCGATGCGTTGCGGCCGACGGCCTCGCCCTTCCGGAGGGCGAGGCCGTCGGCCGCGGTGCGATCCGGGCCCGTCCCGGCGGAGGCTCACTCGTGGCGGAGGGCGTCGATCGGGTCCATCATCGCCGCGCGACGCGCGGGGTAGAGGCCGAATAGGATCCCGATGCCGACCGAGATGCTGAACGCCAGGAGGACCGAGAACCAGGTCACGACCGCCTTCTGGTCGGGGATGAAGTAGACGATCAACTGCGGGATCGAGATCCCGAGGGTGACGCCCAGGAGTCCCCCGACACCGGAGAGCACGACGGTCTCGATCAGGAACTGCTGGGTGATGTCCCGCCGCTTCGCGCCTAAGGCGCGGCGGATCCCGATCTCTCGGGTCCGTTCGGTGACGGTCGCCAGCATGATGTTCATGATGCCGATGCCGCCGACGAGGAGCGAGATCGACGCGATCGTCCCGAGGATGATGCTGAACTGTCGGGCGGTCCGCTTGGCCTCGTTGAGCAGGTCGAGCGGGACGATGATGTCGATGTCTTTCTTGAGGTGGAACGGCTTGACCGCGGCCTCGACGATCGGGTGGGTGGGGCTCACTTCCGTGAGCGAGCCGACCTGGAGGGTCACCTGCGAGAGCTGGGTCTCCTCGAATTCCATCGACCCGACGCGGCTGTTCATGATCCGCTCGCCGAACCGGAGCTTGCAGGTGTTCAGTGGGATGTAGATGTCTTTATTGAATTCCTGGGCCGCGAGGCTGCCGCCGATGCCGGCCGTGCTGGCCCGGTTGCGCGTGATGCCGACGACCGTGTAATAGTCGGTGCCGAGCTTGACGGTCTGCCCGAGCGGATCCTCGTAGGGGAAGAGGGTGCTGGCCGTCTCGGCGGCGAGCACGGCGAAGTTCTGGTAACGCTCGTTGTCGCTCTCGGTGAGGAAGCGCCCCTTCTCCATCTCGAGGTGGTTGAACGGGAGATAGTCCTGCGTCGTGCCGACGACTCGCCCGTCGATGAAGCGGTTCAGGTGGCGGATCTGCTTGCGGATCTCGCGGATCGGGAGGGCCTTCTTGATCGTCGGGACGGTGCCCATGATCCGGTCGTAGTCGGAATACTTCAGCCCGTACGAGAGGACGCTCCGGCGACCGCCGCCCGTCGACTGCGCCTCGTCGGTGGGCTTCACCGAGCGGACGATGATGTTCGTCGCGCCAAGTTGTTCGAAGCGCTTCTGGGCGTCGCGGCTCGATCCCTCGCCGACGGCGAGCATCGAGATCACGGCGGCGACGCCGAAGACGATACCCAAGACCGTGAGACCCGAGCGGAGTTTATGGAGCAAAAGGCTCTTGAGGCCAAGTTTCAGGCCGCGCCAGATGCGTTGCATGGTCGTCTCGTTCGTGAATGAATAAGCGTCTCGTCTCGGGCTTCAGGCCGGCGATCGGGCTTCCCCTCGCGGGGCGATCCACACCCACCGGCCTTACGAAATCAGGTTGTCGCGACGGTCCCGTGACCGTGGCCGTTGGCCGCCGCGCTGATCTCCGCGGCGATCATCCTCGGGCTCGGGCTGTCGTCGATGATCTGGCCGTCCCGCATCCGGATGATCCGCTTGGCGTGCTCGGCGATGTCGTCTTCGTGCGTGACCATGATGATCGTCTTGCCGGCGTCGTTCAGACGGCCGAGCATGTCCATGATCTCGTGGCTGGTCTTGGTATCGAGGTTACCCGTCGCCTCGTCGGCGAGGATGATGTACGGGTCGTTGATGAGAGAGCGTGCGATCGCCACGCGCTGCTGCTGACCGCCGGAGAGCTGCGTCGGGCGGTGGTCGAGGCGGTCGTGGAGGCCGACCATCCGGGCCAATTCTTCGGTCCGGGCCTGAACGGAGTCGGTAATCTCTCCGTCGCCCTGGTACGTGAGCGGGAGCTGGATGTTCTCGGTGACGGTGTATTGCTGGATCAGGTTATAAGACTGGAAGATGAATCCGATATAACGGCTGCGGACTTCGGAGAGTTCGTCGTCGTCGAGGTTGGCCACGTCCTTGTCGCCGAGGATGTACTGGCCGCTCGTGGGGCGGTCGAGGCATCCGAGCAGGTTGAGCATCGTGCTCTTGCCCGACCCCGACGCGCCCATGATGGCGACGTACTCGCCCGGATAGAAGTCGACCGAGACGCCCTTGAGGGCGTGGACGGTGACGCTCTGATCCGGGCCCTTGCGGCGGCCGAAGAGGCCGCCGCCGGAGTGATGCCCCATGACGTACGTCTTGCGGACGTCGACGAGGCTGACGATAGGTTTCGTGCTACCGTGACCGATCACTGTTCGGGACCTCCTCGTCCCCCGCCGCCGGGGCCACCACCACCGGGGCCACCACCACCGCCGGGCCCGCCGGGGCCACCGCCGCCACCATTCTTCAACCGCTCGAGCATGCCGTCGATCCGATCGGCGGGGACGCCCAGATCTTCGAGGGTCTTGCGCTTCTCCTCGGGGCTAGCCGAGAAGAATTTCTCGCGGGCCGCGGTGTCCATCTTGCTCATGAAGCCGCCGGCACCGCCGCCGCGCTGGCCCTTGCCTTTGCCCTTGGCTTTGCCGCTGCCGTCGGGGCCGCCCTTGGCGTCGGGACCCCCCTTGGCGTTGGGACCGCCTCCACCCGGGGCTCCACCCGCCTGGCCGTTGGCGGCCTTCCCCCAATCTTTCTTGGAGGCTTCCTTGCTCGACCCGAAGGCTTCTCGCTTCTCGCTCTCGGTCATGAGGGACGTCGGGTTGAGCGCCACGAGTTCGCCCGACTTGATCCCTTCGCGGATCTCGACGTGGCGGTCGTTGGTGGTCCCGGTGACGATGTCGCGGAACTTGTAGGTCTCGCCTTCCTTGACGGCGACATGGTCCTTCCCCTTGAACTCGAGGACGGCCATGACCGGCACGCTCAGGACGTTGTCGAGGTCGGCCACGAGGATCTCGACCTGGGCGGTCATGCCCGGGCGGAGGCCAGACATGCCTTTCTCGATCGTCACGTGGGTCGTGTAGACCTTGACGTCCGAGCTGAAGAAGCTGCTCGGGTCGGGGAGGGGGGCGACGTCCTTGACGGTACCCGTGAGGACCTGGTCGGCGAAGGCGTCGACCCGGATCCGTGCCCGGAGGCTGGGCCGGAGCCGATCGACCATCGACTCATGGACCTTCACATTGACCTGCATCGAGCCGATATCGGGGAGGCTGAAGATCTTCTGCCGTTCGCGGACGCTCGCCCCTTCTTCGATCTGCGGGGTCGAACTGCCGCCGAAGCGGTTCGGGTCGTTCGCGTAGACGACGAGTCCGTCGTTGGGGGCGTAGAGGTTACAGTTCTTGATCTGCTTCTCGAGCTTCGCCTGCTTCTTCTGCTCGAGGTCCCAGGTCTGCTGCTTGGCGAGTTCGTCGGACTTGGCCTTCTCGACGTCGCTACGCAGCTCCTTAATCGTCTTATCCTTGGTGAACTTCTCGAGCACGAGCTTCTTGGTCTGGGCCTGCTCGAGCGCGAAGTTCTTCTGTTGGAGCGAGACTTTGTCGGCGATGTTCTGGGCGATCGAGATGTACTTCTTCTGGGTCATCCGGTTCGACCACTCGAGGCGGTCCTGCGCTCGGTTCCGCTCGGCCTCGGCGAGGGTGATCTCGCCGAGCACCGACTGGAGCTCTTGCTTGAAGAGCCCCTCTTCGTATTCGGTGACGGCGATCTCGGCGACCATCCGGGTCAGTTCCGCGTTCTTGAAAGCGGCCTTGGCCCCTTCGGTGGCGATGATCTGGTTGGTGAACTGGTCCTTGAGCGCCGAGGAATCGAGCTCGCAGACCAGTTCCCCCTTGGTGACCCGCTTGCCTTCGGGCGTGATCCGGATGATCGTCGTCGAGCCTTCGACCTCGCAGTAGACGTCGTCGCTCTTCGAGCTCTCGAGGTTGCCGCGCTCGACGACCGTCACGGGGAGGTTGGTGGGCTTGACCTCGTAGGAGAGGATCTCCGCCGATTGGGGCGCCCAGAACTTCGCGAGCGGCTTGGCGACGCTCGGGACATTATAGGCGACGGCACCACCGACGACCCCGAGCGCGGCCAGGACTGTGAGTAGGATCGCCTTACCGCCGGATCGGCGTCGGCTCGATGAAGGTTGCAGGTCGGGCAGCTCCCGCGTTGGCGCCGGGCCCGTTGGCTGGGGCGACTCCGTTGTCGCTTTTGCCGTAGTCTGGAGGGAAAAGTTCATGGAAAGCCTCCCATTCATCGTAAGGCAAGGTGCCGAGGTCACGGTAAACCGTCAGTCGCCCCGTTTCGTAGTTGAGCCAGGTACTCACCAGCGTGTTTTCGAGGCCGAGCAATTGGTTCTGGAAGTTGACGAGGTTCGAGGTCTGGGTCGCGGCCTGGGCCGTCTGGGCGACCCCTCCGCTCGCCCCGCCTTGCGGCGGTGCGATGATCTGCTCGAAGGCCTGGTCCTTCTGCCGGATCGTCAACACGAAGTTTCGTCGCGACAGCTCGTAGCTCAGGTAAGACTGCTGCAGTCCGCGGATGTCGTTCCTGAGCTGGAGTTTGATGAAGTCCTCTTGGTTCTGCAGGGTCCGGCGTTGACGCTGGTAGTTGATCAGGGCGGTCCGGAAGGCGTTACGCTCGGCCATTCGGACCAGGGGGAGCTCCGCGTTGATCACCAAGGAGAACTGCTTGGCCTGGCTGAGGAAGCCTAAGGGGTTGGTCGTGTCGGGGGGGGTGAGGATCTGGTTCGTCAGGTTGACGTTCAACACTCCCTTCAGCGCGTTGGCCGTCACGCGGATCTGCCGCCAGGAGTCGTACAGTGCGGCCCGGTTGTTCATCAGGTCGAGGCGATGCTCGAAGGCGACCCGCTCCGCGGCGAGCAAGACCTCCTCGAGACGATCTTCGTTGTCGGTGCCCTGGATAAAGTCATTATACACACCCAGGACCGACCTGCCATCGATGTTGATGTCCTGCAATTTCGGGAGCTTGTCGGCGTACTTGGGGAGGTCGGCCAGGTCCCGCTTCGGGTTGCGCTGCCATTCGTCGATTTCGTCGAAGACGTCCTTGAACGGCTTCGTGAGGCTCCGGTCGAGCATGATCGGCACGTCCGGGGGCAACCCGAGCTGAATCTTGAAGGCGTCGAGGGCCCCTCGATACGAGGTCCGGTCGGTGACGAGAGTTCGGCGAGCGTTCTGGACCTGGGAGTCGATCTGGTCGACCTGGAGCTGCGACAAGCCCGACGACTCGCCCTTGACCAGTTCCTCGTAGACCTTCTTCAACTGTTCGAAGGCCCGGAGGTTCTTGAGGTCGTTCTCGACGGTCTGGATGTCCTGCACGACGTTCAGGAAGCCGACGACCGGGTCGATGTTGCCGCCGCCGGAGAACCCTTGGGGCGTGACGTTCGAGCCGAAGGTGGTGAACGACCCACCGACGAGGGTCGACACGACGAACTCCTGGCGGAACTTGGCGAACGAGCGGACCTGGTAGACGAGATTACGCTCGGCCTGGGTCAACGGTTCGAGGGTGACTGCCCGGCCGCCGCCCCGCAGGAACGGTTGGACGAAGCTGATCGGGAGCGACGACTGGACCCTCGGCTGGATCGAGTTCTTCCCGATGAAGTTGAAGACGACCGAGTTGGCGAAGCCCATCACGAGCTGCGCCCCGGACGAGAAGACCTTGCCGACGCCGGCGACCGTCCCGAAGCTCAGGGTCGAGTTCGGCGTCCCCGTGGCGCGGGTCGCATAGTTGAAGCTGTTGGGCGGCAGGGGAGCGGGGAGAATGCCGCCACCGAGGCCGCCGCCCGCGGTGCCCTTCTGGGCCACGCCGGTCGTCGGCGACCAGCCCGCGTAGAACTGGGGCTGGAACGCGAACCGCTGCAGGGTCACCGCCAGGCTCGCGATGTAGATCTGCTCGAGGTTCCACTGGTAGATGCGGGCGTTGGTCATGCCGAGCGTGAACGATTGTTCGAGCGTGAGCTTGTGGGCCTTGGTCCCTCGCGGCAATCCCGCGACCACTTCCTCATCCAGGTCGATGCTGCCGGGGACGAGGATTCCCGCCATTTCACTGCCCATCGCCTCGGAGGCACGATAGTCCTCGGGGGTGAGGTCAGGCCGAGGGTTCACCGGGGCCGACAGGTCCGGGTTGGACGGGTCGGGGTCGCCGCCGATCGGCGGGGTCGGCATGTCTCGCGGCGGCGACGGGGGCACGATCGGCGCATTGGGCGTCGTCGGCGGGACCGGGGCCGGAATCCCGGTCTCCTGGAAGGCAGCAAGCTGGACTCCGTGGTCCTTCGTGCTGGCGAGGAGTGGCGTGGCTGTTCTCTTGCGTCGGGGGGATTTGGAAGTTTGTGGACCCTGAACAGGGATAGGCGATAACTCCCGAGGTTTCGTCCCCGGATTCTCGCCCGGCGCGAAGGGCGCGGAGCCGCTCGGCGGGGGCAGGGGCGGAGACGGCCCTGCGGGGGAGTCGGCCTTCTCGTCGTATTGCAGATCCGCGTCGTCCGCGGGGGTGGTCCCGGGCTTCTTCGCCGGCTCGTCCTCGGCCGGTGCGTCACGTTGCCACGCGTCAATCATGTCGAGGTAACCGGTCCCCTCGGCGGGAACCATGAGTCGGTTGTCCGGCCACTGCGGCACCGGCGACATCGCCTGAGTGGCGTAGTCGTCCGGGGGGGCGGGGGGGACGTCCGGGTCGTACGGGTCGGCATAGCGTGCCATCGCGGGCGGGTCGATCGAGAACAGGTCGATCCGCCAACGGGGGTCGCGGCTCTTCTCGAAGACCGCTTCGGACACATCCTGATTGGCCCACTCGCGGAAGAATTCGCGAGTACACCCCAACTGTGTCCCGACCGCCAACACGGCCAGGAACAGGAGCCGACACCGGCGAATCCTCGGATGGATATAGCGAATGACACTGGCAGTCATGAGAGTCGCCTCGGGTCTTACGGGATCGCGGATCATCCCTCGATCGCTTTCTCGCCTGTTCCTGTGGCAGTCGTGGACCTTCGGGAGAAGGGGGGATCCTTTCGGGTCCGTGAATTCTATCGGAAGTGTCGGTCGTGCGGGTTGAGCCCAAAATGCCGTGCGTGTCAACAGAGATGATCGTTCCTCCGGCGGGTTTCTGTGGAGTCGAGCCGCTCTTGACGCCGAAATTCCTGACCGTAGTCGACTCCCCTCGTCGGCGGTGCGATGGCGCCGGGGTGGGCCTTGGGATGGAATGCCCAGGACGCCGGGGTTTCCGGGGGACGATCGACGCATCGGGCCAGGATCTCTGGTGGCGGATGCGGGACGACATTAGGAGGAGGGACACTCCGATGCGGTTAGGCAATCGCGAAACACGGTCGTTGGTCGCCCGACGGCGCGAAGCGTTCCGTCCGAAGTTCCAGGACCTGGAAGAACGGACGCTGCTGTCGATCGACTTGGGTGGGGTCGCCCCACCCACCAACCCGAACGTTGCCACCGCCCCCTACGGCATCGAGCTCGCCGGGGGCCAGACCAACGGCGGGGCCGGGTACAGCGTCTCCGACGTCGGCGACCTGCTCAACAACGGATATGACGATTTCATCATCAGCGCCCCGAGCATCACGACGAGCAGCGGGTCGCTCGGGCTGGGGAGCGGCACCTCGACCGTCTACCTGGTTTTCGGATCCCAGGCGGTCAACTCCTCGTCGATCCAGAACTGGTTGGATAACACCGCAGACCAGCGAGTCGGCGACCTCCTCCAACTGGGCTCGGCGACCCAGGCGAACCCGATCTCGGGCGCCACGGGCTTCCCCTTCGCCGGGATCACCATCACCGCCAGCGTCCAGAACACGAGTTCGCTTGGCAGCCAGCTCGGTGCCTCCGTCGCCTCCGTCGGCAAGCTCGGCGGGAGCTCGTTCAACTCCTTCCTGATCGGTGCCCCCGGGGCATTCGACGTCAACGGTGCCAACGCGGGCACGGGCCGTGCCTATCTCGTCTACGGCGGGCCGGGCCTCTTGACGGTCCCCGGCAACGCCCTCGACCTCGATAACCTGAACGGATCCGGCGTCAACGTCGTCACGTTCGTCAACTCGGCGACCGGCTCCATGACCGGCCGATCGGTGGCCGAGGTGGGCAACGTCCTCGGCGACGGCAACCTCGACATCGCGATCGGTGCCCCCAACGCGGGCCTGACCACGACCGCCAACACCGGTGCGGTCTACCTGGTCAACGGCTCGTCCCTGAATAGCGCCCAGACCTCGACGATCAACCTGGCGAACGTCGGCCAGACGACCAATAACGTCCCCGGCGTGATCTTCAGCGGGGCGAGCTCGCTCAGCAGCGCCGGCTTCTCGGTCGCCGGTGCCGGCAACACGACGGGGGCCGTCAATAGCAATAATGTCGGGATCGACGACCTGTTGATCGGTGCCCCCGGGACCAACGGGAACACCGGTGCAGCCTATCTCGTCAAGGGTTCGACCACGCTGACGAACCTGGCGACGACCGTCAACAACGTCAACCTGATCCAGCTCAGCCTGGTCGGCAACGGCGTCACCGGGGCCGTGATCAACGGCACGGCCGTCGGCGACCTGACCGGCTACGCGGTCTCGAGCGCGGGCGACTTCAACCAGGACGGCTTCTCCGACATCCTCGTCGGCTCGCCCGGCTTCAGCAGCGGCGCCGGCCAGACCACGATCATCTACGGCCAAGGGCCCGGTGGCGTGCTGACCGGCAGCTTCTCGATCGGCAGCATCCCGTCGGGGATCTCGTCGACGGCCTTCATCGGGGCGTCCGCGGGCAACCTCTCGGGCTATTCGTTGACGCAGGTCGGCCAGATCGTGACCACCTCTTCGGTGGGAGCGCCCGGCTTCATCGCGATCGGTGCCCCGGGTTTCAATAACTCGGCGGGGACGGCGTACCTGATCCCGTACAACGTCAACCTATTCGGGACGTTCTCCCTCGCTTCGGTCGAGCAGCAGCCGATCGCCGGCCTCCAGCTCCTGCTCACGGCGACGGCCGGCGGCACGCCGACCTTCCTCGGGGCCTCGGTCTCGGGCCGCCCGAATACCTCGGGCAAGAACACGGCCGACACCGACTCCCTGGCCGACCTCATCGTCGGTGCCCCGGGCCTCGGGGTCACCAGCACCCGGACTCTCGCCGGCGGTGCCTTCATCCTGGAAGGGGCACTGCTCCCGGTCCAGACCCCGATCAACACGACGATCAGCACCCAGATCGGCGTCGGACAGCCCTTCGGGCCCTTCACGGTCAACCCGACCACCCCGGCCCAGCTCCAGATCTTCGTCTTCAGCAACGCCAACGTGAGTCCGGTCTTCGACCCGGTCGTCGACATCAATCCGGCCACCATCGTTGTGAACGGGATCGCCTTCCCGAACGCGACGATCACGAAGGATCCGACGGACGAGAACAACGACGGCATCGAGGACGCGATCGTCACGATCACGCCCCGCTCGCTGCTCGGCCTGACCTCGGCCACGACGACCTTCACGATCCGCGGCCAGACCCTGTCCACCAGCCCGAACCCCAATCAGACCTTCCTTGGGACGACGACGATCAACGTCAGCACCAGTGGCGGTGGCGGTGGCGGCAACGTCGTGGTCAGCTCCGTGTTCGGCACGACCAACAACCTTGGGTTCGTCCAGCCGACGACCTTTGTCCCGCAGTACGGCCCGGATACGTACGTCCCCCCGACGTACGCACTATCCGCCTACACTTACAAGGCCATCCCCCGTTCCGTGGCCTACAAGCAGTTCCTCCCGTCGTCCGCGTGGAAGGAACGGATCCGCAACTACTACAACCCCAAGACCGCGACGCACCGTTGGCGGACCCCCGAGAACATCGTCGGGGTCAAGGTGAAGTTCACCCTCGGCCAAAACGTCCACACCCGGACCAACGGCCTGACGACCGGTCGGACCGTGACCCACAAGGTCCCGATGATCCCGACCACCCGTCAGACCGAGTTCGTCTGACCCGTCGGGGCGAGAATGCCCCAAGACCGAGGTTGATCAACCAACGCCGGCCGTCCTTCGCACTCGCGGAGGACGGCCGGCTTGTTTATTCTCGGGCCCTTCGTCTCGCGACGGGACGGATTACGGATCGCGCGGGTTGATTCGAATCGCGAGAATCCTGATGCGGATCGACAAGTCTTGGGCCGAGCGGTTCATTCGGGCTTGTGCCCAGGTCCCATCGTCACGGCGGCTGTCGCTGGCCTCGGGAGCCGTCATCTATTCGAGTGACCCCGCCGCAAAGTGCTGGGTCGTCGCCACCGGATACGTCAAGTTGATCGATCCTCGCCTCGACGGCGAGCGCTTCACTCGACTGATCCAGGGCCGGGGCGGCCTCTTCGGCGATCGGCCTTTCGGGACGGCGGCCTTCCGCGGATTCGCATCCGCCCAGTTCGAGCAGGCGGTCGCCCACGGACCGGCCGAGGTCGTGCAAGTCGAACGTGCTGAACTCGAGGCCGCGGCCCTTGCTCGTGCCGACCTCCTCAAGCTCATACTCGAATCGGCGACCGTCCGCGCGGAATTCTTCGAGCGGCGGCTGCTCTGGCAGTGCACCTCGCCGATCCGGGCACGCCTGGCGGCCGCCCTCAGAGATCTGATCTGTTACGAGGGGGAACGCTGCCGACACGGGCATACGATCGACGTCCGTCTGAGCCACCAGGACCTGGCGGAGCTCGTCGGCGCGGCACGACCCGTGGTCAGCGCCGAATTGGCCAGGATGCGAAACGAGGGGTTGGTCGAGTACACCCGCTGCTACCTCTGCGTGGATGACCTCGATGGCCTCAATCGCATCGCCGACGGGTAACCCCCAACCCGGCGTTCCGGAGGTTCGCCGACCGAGTTGCAGTACCGGAAATCGACTTTGTCTGTCACCAAGATGACATCACGATGTCCGCGGCGAGGGTAAGATCACCACTCGGGCCGAAGGAGATGCGTCACCCTCTGGGCGTGTCACTCGAGTGGCATCTCTTCGAGACAAGCCCGAAGCGCAAGCGAGTGATTCGATCTTGATTTCTTGCGGATAGGTTCACTTGTGTTTGCTTTTCGGTTGTAAGGGGGGGGCTCGGGTTGCACTCTCGTGGATGCGACCCGAGCGTGATCCGCTTCAGGACGTGGCACAACTCGCGGATGTCGAAAAGTTTTCCGTGCAAAATGGGGGCGAAATCAAATGGTGGATCAACGGGTACTGGCGGATCGGCTGACCAAGTCCGGGGTGCACATCGCTCGCTACGGACTGGTGATCGTCATGCTCTGGATCGGCGGGATGAAGTTCACGGCCTATGAGGCCGAGGGAATCCGGCCGCTGGTGGCGAACAGTCCTCTGATGGGATGGATGTACAAGGTCATGAGCGTGGGCGCCTTCTCCGCCATGCTCGGCGTCGTCGAGCTGCTCATCGGCCTGCTCATCGCCCTCCGCCCCGTCTGGCCTTTGGGCTCGGCCATCGGGAGCGGGCTTGCGATCGGGACGTTCCTGACGACGCTCACGTTCCTCTTCACGACGCCCGGCTGGGAACCGAGCCTCGGTGGTTTCCCGGCCTTGTCGGCCATGCCAGGTCAGTTCTTGCTCAAGGACCTCGTCCTTTTGGGCGTGGCGGTCTTCACCGCGGGTGAGGCTCTCGAGGCCGTGAGACCCCGTGATTCCATCGCCCCGCAGGCCTAGTCAGATTGCGAGGCAAGCGTCGGGTTTCCGGGTGGCCCACACCATCTTGGAGATCTTCTCCGCGAGGCGTTCGAGCGCAGGGCTTCGGTCGTAGGGGTCGAGGTGGACGTTCAGGAGGCTGAAGCTGCTCGTGTTGGCGACCGCGGCCTTGAGCGCGTCGTCGAGCTCGGCTTCGGTCCGGACCTCGAGCCCGAGCCCGATGCCGAAGACCTCGGGGATCTTGTGGAATGCCCATTCCTGAATGTCGTTGAACGAGCCCTCGAGCAGGAAACGCTCGGTGGTGTACCCGTGATTGTTGAGCACGACGACGATCGGGTTGAACTTGTGCCGGGCGATTGTCGACAGCTCCATGCCGGTCATGTGGAAGGCACCGTCGCCCACGATGACCAGGACTCGGAACGAGAACAAAGGACAGGCATCGCAATCTCGGTGGTCGGCGTCTTGACGGTCGGATTCTCCGCGGTTAGTAAGAACAAAGGACAGGCATCGCAATCTCGGTGGTCGGCGTCTTGACGGTCGGATTCTCCGCGGTTAGTGTTCTGAAGAACACCCCAGGAGGCCTTTCCGATGACGATGGCGCGTGCTCATCTAGTGGATCCGACCGTCACTCGCTGGTACCACTGCATCACACGCTGCGTCCGTCGCGCCTTCTTCCTGGGGGATCCCGAGCAAGACCGCAAGGATTGGATCGACCAACGCCTCAAGGGACTCGCCCAAATCTTCTCGATCTCGGTCGCCGCATTCTCCGTCATGGATAACCATCTGCACGTCCTCGTCCGCCTCGACCCGGACCTGGCCTGGGGCTGGTCCGATGAGGAGGT
>NZ_JBTYIP020000020.1:0-203534 GCF_054877945.1 Singulisphaera rosea
CCCCGGCCCACCGCTTGGGTGGGCCGGGGGATCCTCCCCGACCGCCCGGCTTCCCAGCCGGACTCATTCTCGGAGGAGCGACCCCGGGGCCGCGTTGTGTTGAGAGGCTCAGGCCGAGGCCCGTCGGCTGCGGAAGGCCTTGAGGGAGCCGAGGCCGAGGATCAAGGAGAGGACGATCGAGGAGGGCTCGGGGACGGCCGGGATGGTCAGCACCGGGGTGCCCGGGGTGGTGGTCGGGGCGGTCGACCGGATGCTGTGGTTGTCGGTCTCGAAGCCCGAGCCGGAGCTGTTGTTCTGGAAGACGATCGAGGTGAACTGGGTCCCGTCCGTCCCGGTGACGTCGACGTAAGCGAACGGCTCATTCGAGTCCTGCGACCGGTTGTTCGGGTTGCCGTAGTAGGCCGAGGAGTTCGACTGGGTGTTGATGAACGAGATCAGGTCGCCGACGTTGAACGTCCCCACCAGGCTCGACCCGTTGTAGAACTTGATGACGTTCTGGTTGTCGCCCGCCAGCCACTCGAAGCCGAAGTAGGACTGGGGCGAGTTCAAGGTCAGGGTCATCGACGTCTGATGGCTCTGGGCCCCGATCGCGACGTACTGCGAGGTGTTCGAGCCGCCGTACGAGTCGGGGGCCACGATCGCGATCCCCTGCGACCCGGACGTGTAATTGCCGATCGAGGACGAGATCGACGACTTGAGGCCGGTGCTGTAGGAGTTGAACGACTCGGTCATCACGCCGGAGACGGTCGAGGCCTGAACGTTGGGGGCCTCGAGGCTAACGACCAGGGCGGCCTTCGCGTCGCCCGAAACGGCACCGAACGATCCCGCAACCACCAGCATCGAAGCCACGAATCGTCGCATCGAAAACCTCTTCGTTTGAGTTGGGGAACGCCGTCGGCCCCTGCCGTCGCCCGTCGCGACCCGGCTTATTTGCGTGTCAACGTCAGCACTGAGGAAGACAATATCGGGCCTTTCAACGCGCCGCAAAGCCAGTACGACGAAGATGCTTTTTTACAACACCAACCCATCCAAGCATCCCCATCCTCCAGATGCCGGCATCGGAGACGGTCCGGCCTCGAGATTCCTCCTCGCCCTACGGAGAAAGGGTAGCTCAGGATTCTGGGCTTGCTGTCAATGTCGACAGAAAGCCCCATCGGTGCCTTCTCAGATCATGCGGGTGCGTCAGCTTTGCGGGGAAGCGGGCCGAAGGGAACCGCCTCTCCCGACGTTGAGACGCAATAGGGTCACGATAGTCCAAAGTGGCCACGATAGGCACGATCGATCCGCGGGGGCATCAAGGTCACGAAGCGGCCTCTTTGAGCCGTTCCGCCAGCGCTTTTTCGTCACCCGGCACGAGCTTACCGTCCGGGTCGATCAGGATCACCGTGCCCAGGCCGGGGAGGCCGAAGCGTTCCCAGGTCCGGAAGGTGGTGTCGAGCAGGATCGGGAACGGGAAGGTCTTTCGTCCCCAGACGTGCTCGAGGATGGGCGCGAGCCTCCGGTCGACGTCGGCCATCGACGCGACCGAGCCGTCGTCCTCGATGCAGACGGTGAGGATCTGGTACTGGTCGCGTTGCGCGGCGTGGGCCTCGTCGAAGGCCATCAGCTTGGGCAGGCCCGTCTTCAAGCAAGGGCGGCAACTGAAGCCCCAGAAGTCGACCAGGAGCCACTTGCCCTTGAAGTCGGAGGGCTGCGTTTCCTTGGGGACGCCCTTGGCCTCGGTCACATGCCAGCGGGGCGGGGGCTCCCCGAAGTGCTTGGTGTAGTCGCTCCAGATCCCTTCCGACTTGGCCTTGGCGATCTTCTCGGGCATCTGGACACCGTGCTTCGCCAGGATCAGCCGTCCGAGATCCAATTCGGGCACATCGCCTTTCAGCTCGATAGGACGATCGGGGACGAGCTCGCCCTCGAACAGGTCCTGGTCGGCAAACTGGCTGTACGCCTGGAGCGAGTACGAGCCCAGGGGCAGACGGACGTCGAGCTTCGCCTCGAACGACCCACAACTGACGATTCGGGGCGAATCGATGGGGTGAGAAGGATATTCAGGCAGGTTGATATAAACGTGGGTCCAGGCGGGTTGCTGGCCAAGCCCCGGCCCTTCGAACGACCCGAAGACGCGCACCAAGGGACCCAACCGGATCTCGACCGCGGCCTCGGGATCCTTCGGGATCACGACCAGGCCGCCCCGCCGTCGCGCACGGTCCATCGCCATCACCGCGCGATGAACACCGTCGTACGCCATCGAGAACCGCCCGTCCGGCCCCGTCGTCACGACCTTCTCTCGGCCTCGGGCCGCGGTGTGGGGCTCCATCCGCCCGAGGTTCCCCCAAAACGCCTTCACATCTTCAGGCTTGCTGAAATCCAAAGTCTTACCGGCTTCGTCCGTGCCGGTCCCATTGGCCCTCCAGAACTCATCGACGTCCGCGTCGGCGACGGGAATTCCCGTCTCGTCGACGACGCGTCCCCGGATCGTCCTCGACTCTCCGGCTAGGGCACCGACCGCGAGGACCAGCAAGACAAGCGCCGATCGGCCCACGGACAGGCCCAACGACATCGCCCGCCCCGGGCGACCTCCGATGACAAAGCTACGGAGCAAGGCTCGCGACATCGACATCCCCACAGGTTGATCCCACCACGATCACAAATGCCACGCTCAGCCTCAACAAGAGCATGGACAATGATCCACGCGTCCACAATTTGCTGGACGAGCCAACGACACTTGTAGCACACGGACTCAAATCGCACAATCGTCATGTCCAGAGGGATTGAAATTCGTCGTGATGCAATCGCCATCGAGCGCGTCCGGAGCTGCTTTGGGAAGGCCTGACCGGCGGACGTCGGCCCGAAGCGTCGCGGCGAGGCGAACGATCGGCGTGGTCAACGCGGCATAGTTCGACGCGGGTGCGAGCGCATCCAACCTCCTGAGACTCGCTGTCGCCCTGATCCGGAGTAGCTCTCTCCGAACCTCGTAGTCGACGATCACTGGTACGATGATGATCGCCCCGGACATATCGAGTGCGCAGAGCCGAGTCCGACAACGATCAGGACCGGGCTTCCCGATTGGTCCTGTTGCCAACCCAACCGGTCCCGAGTCGAGGAGTATGAGACGAGCCACTCAGTCGCGCCCTTTGAACTGCGGGCGAAGGGGGTGTGACTCGACAAACCCTTGCATGAATTCTTCCCAACGCCCGTCGGTATCAGACTCGTCCGTCATCGTTTCCAGCTCCCGGAGCATCTCCTGGAATCTCTCGGAGCGAGCTTTGCGTTCTTCGGACGATAGGGAGATAAGGCGCCCCGAGTTGTCGACGGCCGAGTTCGGAATCTCGTGAGGGGTTTTTGTTTGTTGGGACATGAGGAACTCCCCAGTGTTCGCCACCACCTCAGGGCGCGGGAAACGATGACTCTATCGCACGACGATCGGCTTCATCGATCTACGAAATGACCAGGCTCTCGCCGAATCCGTCAAATCGACCACCGCCAAGTCTCGCGAACCTTATCACTTCTGGGCTTCGACCGGCTTGCTCCCGTAGAGGCGGGAGAGCTCGAGCATCAAGGGCTCGAGGCGTCGGTAGTACTCGTCGTCGCCGAGCTTGGCTTTCTCATCGCGGAGGGCGGCGATGGAGACTTCGAGCTGGTCGCGGCGTTGGCGGACCTCGGCGGGGAGGGCACGCTCGCGGTCGCTGGGAATGAGGTGGAGCTGGTAGGCCCGGAGGCCGTCGAGGGGGGCGCCGTCCTTGGCGCGTCGGGTGGCGCGGACGCCCCGGAAGAAGTCGGGAGGAGTGCCGAGCTTGTCGCCGTTGTCGTCGATCAGGGAGTGCTCGCTGGCGAGTTGAGATTTGCTGCGATACGACTCCTGGACGCGGCCGCTGGCGATCAGGAACGCTTCCAGGAGGGAGACCTGGCCGTCCTTGTCGAGGTCGGAGCGGGGGTCGCCGATCGCCTCGGCGAGGTACTGGCCGAAGCGGGCGAAGTTCTGCTCGTTGCCGCTGCGGGTCGCCGTGACGATGATGCGGTTGGCGCCCGAGAGCTTGTTCAGGAACGGGCCGCTCGCCGAAGTGCAGTCCAGCACGGCCAGGGGCCGCTTGATCGGGGCGAGCCACTCGGCGAGCTCGGTGACCGACACGTCGGCCCCTCGCAGGTTGTATTTGGCCTCACGGCCGTCGAACGTGCCGTGGCCGATCAGGACGAGCCAGAGCGGCCCCCGGCCCGATTTCGCCTCCTCCGCGAGCACCGAACGCAGCCGATCGCGGTCCGAGCTCCCCGCCGACTCCGGCTGCTGCCCGATCGGGATCAGTTCGGCCGAGGCTTTCCCTACCGCCTCTTTCCAGTGATCGGCCCAACGGCGGAACTGGGCCTCGTACTCCGGCGTCCCCGGCGCACCGACCACGACCACGACGCAAGGCCGGTCGTCGTTCCCCGGCTCGGCCCCGACGCTCGGACCCGCAGCCAAGAAACTCAACGCCGTCAGCAGTGCGAAGGTCTTCAGGAATCGCCGAGACGTCCGATTCCTCGACGACGTCTCCCGTGGCAACCCGATAGGCGATGCCCCCCCTACCCGGAAACGAAGGCGTTCCCGTAGGGTGGGCATCGCCCACCGAGCATGTCCCTCGACATTGCGAAATAAATTCACTGGCTTGCGCTTCGGGCTCGTATCGGACGACGATACTCGGCTCTCGAGTCTGGGCATGGGTTTCCCCAAGAGGGTCGGGCATCGATCGGTGCGCGTCAGGTCAGGCCAACCCGTTGATGCGTCTGAGGCCCCACTCGGCGGTCAGGCAGGCGATGGCGATGAGGAAATAGAGGGGGTTGTGCCACAGCGGCGAGGTCCAGGGTTCGGTGATCGGGGCGTGCCGCGAGGGGAGGCTGTTGACGAACGAGTCGAGGCGATTCCCGTCAATGACCTCGCCGCCGGTCTTCTTGGCGATCGTCTCGAGGTAGTTGCGGTCGGGGGCGAGGCGTGCGAATTCGTCGGCGGAGGGCTGGGCGGCCCAGCCGGTCTCGCGCTCGCCCACGGCGCTGCCGTCGGGGGCGGTCGCGGTCGCGACGACGCGATAGGGCCCCGGCTGCTTGGGCACGTAGGTCGCGGCGTAGGCGCCGGACTCCCGGCCGTCGGGCTCGGCGTCGAGGGTCATGGTGTCCCCCCCCGGGAGGGTCAGCTTGAGGGCGACCTTGGCGTTGTCGAGCGGGCGGTACTCGGCGTCCCGGACGCGGGCGGTCAGCTCGATGGTGGAGGAGGTCGAGCCTTCCTTCGGCTTCGCCGCGATCTCGACCCGGCCGGGGACGTCCCCGACGAGCCAGCGCACGGTCTGCCGCCAGGAGCGTTCGAGGTCGCTCTCGGTGGTGTCGTCGCGTCGCATCCCCCACCGCCAGAGGTCGCCGACGAGGAGTGCCCCGACGTGCCCCTTGCCGAACTGCTGGGCCACGAGCGCCGGCGCGGTCTCGCCGCCGGGGTCGCGGACCTGCGAGAGGACGGCGGCCCCCGGCTTGATGTCGCCGGCCCGGTTCACGGTGTGGAACGGGGGCATGGTCGCCAGCCGCTTCTCTTCCTCGTCCTCCGTCTTGCGGACGCGGACCCAGGGCTGGAGCCAACCTTCTCGAGTCAGCACCAACTGATACGACCCGCCCCCCACCGGTTCGGCGGCGACCCGGTTCAGGTAGATCGGGAGGAGGTCGCCGACCGGCGTCCGGTCATACTTGCCGTCGGCGAACGAGTCCGGGCCGCCGAGCATCAGGAAGCCGCCCCCTCGCAGGCTCACGAAGTTCCGCAGGAGCGCGAGTTGGTCCTGGGTGAAGAACGCGGACTCGACGTCGTCGAGGACGACCGCGTGGTAGCGGTAGAGGGCTTCGGCCTCCTTGGGAAAGCCGTCCCGGAGCTCGACCTCGTCCGTCCCGAGACGGATCAGGACCGGCTGGTCGGAACGTTCGGCAGTGTCGGCGTCGGGGTTGTCGAAGCCGTCGTAGAGGGGGGAGCTCGGCTGGCTCCGGGAGCTTCGGAAGTCGAACTTCGGCTGGCGACGCGCGATCCGCAGGAGCCCCACAAGCTCGATCTGCTTGTCCTCCTCCAGGGCGCGCCGGAGGAACTTGAACTCCCAGTTGGGACGCCCGCCGACATACAGCACCCGATAAGGCCCCCCCCCTTGGTCGACGACGACGAGCCGACTGTTGTTCGCGAGCGTCTGCTCGCCCGAAGGCGACGCCGAAGTCGCCGGCGCGGATGCGGGTGCGGGTGGCGATTGCGACGGCGACCCGGCCGGTGGGGCCGCTTCGGTCTTCTCCTTGGGCTCGTCCGACGCGGCGAAGGCATTCACGCGATAGAAGTTCACGCCCCGGTGATCAGGACGGAACTGGAACCGGAAGCTGAGGGGCTTGCCGTCTCCACCGGCCTTCGCCTCGAGGCGTTCGAGCGGCTTGCCGGCCCCGTCGGTGACCGTGGCGACGATTGTCTCGCCCGAGTAGCCCACGGCGTTGACGTCGGCGCGGACGACCACCGGCGCGGATTCAAAATTGGTCTGGCTGATCGAGACGTTGCTCACGCCGACGTCCTTGGCCACCCCCGGCGACGGCGGGATGACGGGGTAGACCGGCGGGAGGGACGCCCAGTCGACCTCGCCGAGATCGGTCCGGTTGCCGTCGGTCACGAGCAGGACGCCCGCGAGCGGCAGGCCTTTGAATCGTCTCGAGAGTGCGGAGAGGGACGCCGAGAGGGACGAGCCGGTGCCGTCGAACCGGAGCGTCTCGAACCCGTCGACCGCGCGGAGGTGCGAGTCGAACGCGTAACCGCGGACGTCGAAGTCCTGGCCGAGCCGGGTCTTCCAGGGCGACTCCTTGCCGAGCAGGTCGCGGACCCAGTCACCCCGAGTCGTCGCGGACCGGTCGTCTCGGATGAGGAGGCTCTGGCTATTGTCCGCCATGATCACGAAGGCGTTCGCCCCTCGCCTCGGCCTCGAGCCGGCCAGGAGCGGCTCGAGCAGGCTGAGGGCCAGGGCCGCGAACCCGAGCCCCTTGAGCACCGCGCAGAGGATCCGGACCTTCCGCGACGCCCGTGCCCGGCCATAGCTCCACAGCAGCGCCGCGGCGGCGACGGCGAACACCCCGAGGGCGACCGAGAGCCACTGGGGAGCGCCCCAGACCAGGGACGGCATCGTCATAAGCCACTCCCGAGACGTTCGTAGTATCGGCGTACCCCTTCGGTGAACTGGGGGGGGACGGGATCGCGATCGATGGGGACGAGGGCGTCGGGCGACTCGCGGCGGCGGACCTCCTCGGCGACCCGGTTCTGGAGCTCACGGATCGGGTCGGCGACCATGCCCTTGAGCTTCGTCCAGTCGGGCATCTTGGAGTGCCGCTTGAAGTCCTCGCGGGCCCCCCGGGCGCGGTCGCGGATCCGCGCCGCCTCGGAGCGCAGCTCGGGGTCCTCGAGCAGTTCCTCCACGTCCCTCAGGCGATCGGACCACTCCCGGAACCCTTCGCCGGTGATCGGCCCCGCGGGCCCGCCGGGGATGCCCTGGAGCATCTGGTCGAGTTCGGACGAGCCACCAGCCTCACCGCCGCCGCCACCTCCAGGCCCCCCGGCCCCGCCGCGGTTGTTGTTCCCCCGCAAGCCGCCTCCCGCCTGCTGACCTCGCCCCTGGCCCCCTCCCTGGCCTTGCTGACCGCCCTGTCCTTGGCCCCCTTGGGCTTGCTGACCCTGCTGACCGCCTTGTCCTTGTTCCCCTTCTTGGCCTTGCTGGCCCTGCTGGCCGCCTTGCTGACCTCCCTGTTGCCCCTGCTGGCCGCCTTGCTGGCCCTGCTGGCCTCCCTGACCCTGCTGACCGCCTTGCCGACCTTGCTGGCCCTCTTGGCCCGGCTGGTCGCCTTGGCCTTGCTGACCCCCTTGCTGGTCCGGAGGACCGCCCTGTTGGCCTCTCTGACCCGGGCGACTCTGCTGGCCAGTCTGGCCTGGCTGTCCCTGTGGGTTTAGCGCGTCGGCCTCCTGGCCCTCCGCCCTTGGCTGGCCAGGCTCGGCCTGCGCACCGGGTTCGCCCGGCTGGCCCTGGCCTTGGCCCTGTCGGCGTTGTTGTTGCGGCCCCTGGGGATTGCGACGACCTCCCTGTTGGGGCGTCTGGCCTTTCTGTTGGGCATCCCGACCCTGGCGGCCTTCCTGGGCCTCCTGGCCATCCTGAGCGTCGCCGGGCTGTGTCGAGTCCTGGCCATCGGGCCTCGGCTGCCCCTTCGTGTTCGGGCCGCCTTGACCGGGCTGGTTGGGCCGACGCGACGGGTTGTTCCCCTGGCCGGGCCGGTCAGTGCCGGTGGCCTGGGCGATCTCGCGGTTGACCTGGTCGGCGAGCGTCTCGAGCTCCCCTTGCGCCCGGCGGAGGGCGGCCGTCTCGTCGCCGAGGACCCCTTCGGCCGCGCGTTCGACGCCCGCACGCAACTGCTCGAGCCCCTTGCTCGCGAGGCGCGACGTCTTGGCCGCGTCCTCACCGATCCCCGCGTCGACGAGCTGTTGGGTGACCTTCAGGGCGTCGGGGATCGTCTGCTCCTCGGCTTTCTTGACGGTGTCGAAGAGCCCTTTGGCGAGGAGGGGCTCGGTCTCCTCGGCCTCTTGCACGGTCTGGCGCATCTGCTCGAGGAGTTTGTCGAGCTTCGTCTGCTGCTGTTCGAGACCCTTGCGGACCGGCTGGCGGTCGGCGTCGTCCCGGAGCGAGCGCGAGGGCTTGTTGTTCCAGGCGTCAATCTGGTCGGAGAGTCGTTTCTGGTCCTCGTCCAGTTGCCGGGCCTGGTCGCGCATCTCGGTCATCGACTCGGCGAACCGGTCGGAGGCCTTCTTGCGGAGGTCTTCGCGGAGCTCGTTGAGCTGCCGGCCGGCGCGGCTCCCCTCGGTCACGGCCTGGGAGAGCCGGTTTTGCTCGAGCGCCTCGGAGGCCTGCCGGACGTGCTCGCGGGTCTCCTCGACCCCTTGTCGGGTCTCGGCCATCCGGTCCCGGTTCTCCTCGCCCTCCATCCGCTCCCGGAGCTCGTCGGTGTCGCGGAGGACCTGCTGCTGCTGGTCCCTGAGCCGCTTGAGCTGTCGCTCGATCTCCTCGCGGGCCTGGGGCTCCTTGGCCGCCTCGAGGGCGGATTGCAGCTCCTTGAGCCGGTCGTTGAGGTCGGTCTGGCGCTGGGCGAGCTCTCGGAGCCGGTTGAGGACCTGCCGGTCCTCGCGCTGTTCGCGTTCGCGAGGGGTGAGGTTCTCCGGCGCCTTGGCGGCGCTCCGCTCCTCGTAGCGGTTCTCGTCGGACGTGAGCTCGAGCTGCTCGAGCTGGCGCTGTGAGGCCCCGCCGCCGCCTCCTCCCCCTTGGCGCTGACGACGGTTGCCGCGGATGACCTCGAACTCGCGGGCCCGGAGCTTGAGCAGGGCCTGATACGCGGCCTGTTCGGCGGCGAGGGCCGGGCGTTGCGAGGCGATCGTCGCTTCCGCCAGCCGCGTCTCCGCCTCTTTCATGTGCATGACGGCGCGCTTCAGGTTCTCCTTCGACTTCGGGTCCTGGAGCCCCTCGCCGAGCTGCTCGGCCTGCTCGATCACCGCGTGCTGCGACTCCTTGAGGGTCTTCACGTCGTCCGCGAACTTCGCCGAAGGCTTGGCGCCGGCCTCCCTGCGGATGATCGTCCAGGTGCCGTTGATGACCTGCTTCTGGAGCTCGGCCAGCTCCTCCGCTTTCTGGGCGTTCCCGCCGCCTTCTTGCTGTCCCTCGTTCTCGGCCGAGCCGGACGGGGGCTGTTCTCCTTGGCGGAAGATCTCCTCGAAGTGCCGGACCTCGGCGAAGAACATGTCGCCGGAGGCCCGCCGGGTCATGCCGTCGGGCCCGATGTCCTCGGCCCAGAAGAAGTAGGTGACGAGCTGGTCGGGGGCGGCTTTCATCGCCTCGAAGTCGATGACATGCTCCGCCTTGACCTTGCGGATCGGGGCCGGCTTGCCCGAAGGCGAGGCGGGAGCCGGAGCAGGGGCCTTGGCCGAGGCGTTTAGCGACGCTGGTGTTGGGGCCGGGGCCTTGAGGACGAGCTCTTTCGGCTCCTGGCCGGCCAGCGAGTAGCTCAGGCCGTGGCGGACGACGCCGTAGTCGTCCTCGGCCTCGGCTCGGAGCGTGAGCTCCTCGACGGGCGAGACCCGGACGTCCTGGGTCGGCTGCTTCATCACCACGACCGGCGGGCGGTTCTTGGTGACGTTCACCACGATCTCGGCCGGCAGCTTGTTCGCGCGTTTCTCGCGGTCGACGAGCTGGACTCGGTAGCGTCGAGTCTCGTCGAGGGTGACGGTGGCGGAGTAAAGAGGCTCGCCCCCTTCGGCCTTCAGTTCGAGGATCTTCCCGGACGGGTCGACCAGTCGGGCCGTGGCGACGGCTTTGTTGAGGTGGCAGAGCAAGGTCAGCTCGGTCCCCTCGACGGCGGTGACGTGCCGGACGTCCTCGACCGTCTTCGGCTCGAGCGAGGTATACCCGGGGAAGAGGAGCTTGGCATCGGTGCGCTTGAGCTCGGGGTATTCGAACACCTGGACGCGATACGTCTCGGTCTGCTTGCCTTCGAACTCGACGCGATAGGAGAGGTCGGCTTCGACCGACTCGACCCTGGCGGCGAACGTCGGGTCTTCGAGGCTCCGCGTCATGGCCCTCGCAGGCACGGCCGAGGCGCCCTTCTCGTTCACGACGACGAGGCTCGCCTCGGGGGGCACATGGTCGTTGAAGCGGGCGACGACCAGGAGCGTGGACCCTCGCTCGATCGAGGTGTTGCCGGGGTCGACCTGGACTCCATGGGCATTGGCCGGGACCAGTCGCCCCGAGCGCCGGGCCTCGCTCGGGCGGGACTGCCCCGCCATACCGACGGCGACGACGATCAGCAGGCTGAGGGCCAGGGCATGGGCTAGTTGCGACCCGCGCAGTCGCCAGGTCGGCACAGTCTCGTCCCAGTTGTGCGCCCGCCGGTGGTCGAGGGCCTCGCGAATGACGTTGGCCTGGAGGAAGCCGAGTCGGTCCGAAGTCGTGGCCTCATCCTCCTCGACCGCGGCCAGGAGCCCGGCGTCCAGATCCGGGTGCCTCGCCTCGATGCGCCGGGCGACCCAGCGACGGTCGCGGGCCGACCGCAGGGCCAAAGCCGCGCAGAGGCCGGCCGAGGCCAGCAGGCTCAGCGCCCAGATGACGACGAAGGAGCGCGGGATCGCCCCGAAGCTCGGCTTCGAGAGCACGGCGATCGCCGCCAGGCCTGCCAGCGACCAGGCCAGCCAGCAGAGCGCCAGGAGGCTCCAGAGCCGGACCCGGCGGATACGTCGTGCAACCTGTTCCAGGGCCCGCCGCAATTCCCATCTCATGTCGCGAGGACCTCCGCAACGGCCGGGCGAGGCCGCTTGAGCCGCCCGGCGAGCCAGGTTTCGACGATCAGGACGCCGATCACCGCCAGGACCAACCAGCGCCAGAGCTTCTGGCGCCCTTCGAGCTCCCCGTTCCGCAACTGCCGGAGGTGCTCGGGATCCTCGACCTTCCGGGCGTGGGATGCCAACCGGCACCCGAACTGCTCGAGGGTCTCGACGTGCAAGGGCGCGGTCTTACTCTCCGCCGGGTCGAGGTTCACCGCGAACGCCCGCGCGCCTTCGCCCGCGCCGACCGTGTAAATACCGGGCTGGTCCGCCCCGGCGAACGTCGACGACCCCGACGCGAGCATCACGGTCGTCCCGTCCGGCTTGAGCACGGCACGTCCCTTACCGCCGGTGGTGCTCGAGGCCGTCGATGCCGGCAGCGGCACGCGGTCGTCCACCCGGAGGTTCGCCAGGTCGGCCTCCCCCGAGTTTCGGCCTTCGAGCAGGCCCGCCATCAGGGGGACGAACTTCGACGACCGCGCCAGCTGGCTATCGACGGGGTTCCAGCCGCTCGCCAACACCACGAGCCTCCCCGCCCCGACCGGCTTCTCGACGACGGCCGGGTCGCCGTTCTCGAACCGGGCGACCACGCGAACGTCCCCGAGGGCTGCCGACTCGAGGCGTCGATACTTCCAGAAATGAATCTTGGTAAAATCATTGAACTGTGGACCGGCGAGCGGGGCGAAGATCGGATGCTCGAAGGCGATCTCACCGAGCATCACGTCGCGGGGGACCGAACCGGCCTCGACGTCCAAGTCCGGGACCCCGGCGAGCCTCGCGAGCGTCTCGGCCTTGCCGGGGGAGGTGACGACGTCGAGCACCGTCCCCCCCTCGTTCATGTACGCCTTGAGCCGGTTGGCGTTCTCGAGCGTCGTCTCCGTCGCCAGGACGACGAGCGGCAGCGGCCGCAACGGCCCAAGGTCGAGGGCGACCGACGGGGCCTTGGCGACGACACGGACGCTTCGCCTCGGCGACTCGGGGAACACGCGCCCGAGGTAGTAGAGCAGGCCGGCGGGGTCATCGGCCGCGTCGGGGCCGACGTAGAGCACCGTCGCGTCTTCCTTGCGGGCGGTCGCGAGGTAGATCGTGTTGTCGAACGCGTGCGAGTCCCCGGTCAGCCGCAACGCCCGACGCAGGCCGGGGCCCGTCGGCAGCGGCACGCGGACGACCCGGCTCTCCCCCGGCGGAACGTACGCCGAGGTCGGCGCGACCGACGCGGCCCCCTTCTCATCCAGCCAGGCGAGCTCGAACGTCTCGACCTTCGAGCCAGGCTCGTTGGAGACCCGGACGCGGGGCCTCGGGTCGGCGCCGGTGTCGTTGGGGTCGGCGAGCCACTGCAGGCTCGCGTTCGAGCCCTCGTCGACGACCGTCTTGAGGTCGAGCTCGACGTCCGACGGCCATTCGAAGTCACCGAGGCCGTCGAGCCGGCTCCCTTGCTGGAGGTCGCCGATCAGGACCAGCTTCCTCGGCATCCGGGCGGCCTTCTCGCTCGAGTCGGCCTGCTCTTCGATCGTGGCGACGGCGTCGATCAGCGCCTGCCCCAGATCCGTCGCGGCCCAGCTCGGCGAGAGCGACCCGAGTCTCGACCGGGCGACATCCCCGCGCCGGGCCGGGTCGAGCGTCGCCGACTCCTCGAAGCCGAGCAGCGGTCGGGTCGACCCGTCGAACGCGAAGAGGGCGAGCTGGTCGCCGGGCCGGCACTCGGCGATGGCGGCGTCGGCGAGCGCCTTGGCCTTCGTCCAGAGGTCGTCGCGTCGCAGGCTCGCGCTCGTGTCCACGAGGATCGCGACCCGTCGTCGTTCGGCCTCGCCCGAGTCGAGCCGGGCGGGCTGGCGGAGGAAGGGCCTCGCGAACGCCAGGGCCAGGAGCGTCAGGGCCGTCGCCCGGAGGAGGAGCAGGAGGAGCTGATCCAGGCGGCTCCGCTTGGAGAGGCGAGGGGGGGAGGGGGCGAGGAACATGAGCGAGCTGAACTGGACCTCGCCCTTCGGGGCGCGCCGGATCAGGTGGAAGACGATCGGGGCCGCGATCGCGAGGGCCCCCAGGACGTAGAAGGGAGTGAGGAAACTCAACGGCCACCTCCCCGGCCCGGGGCGTTCCGCCGTCCCGGCTGCCGTCCCCGGCGCATCCGGGCTTTCAGGAGGTCGAAGAGGACGAGTTCGAGCGGCCGGTCGATCGTGATCGACTCGTACTCGACCCCCAGGTCGACGCACGCCTTGGCGATCTCGGCGGCGTGCTCGGAGAACCGGCGGAGGTACTCGGCCCTTGCTTCGGTGGGGTCGATGTAGAGTTCCCGCCCCGACTCGACGTCGAGGAACATCGCCGGCGTCTCGAAAGCGAAGGCGACTTCGGCCGGGTCGAGGACCCGCAGGACGACGACGTCATGGCCTCGGGAACGCAGGTAGCCGAGCCTCGTCCGGAGCAAGTCCGTCGGGGCCAGGAGGTCGGAGATGAGGACGATCAGGCCTCGTTTCCGCACGGTCGCCGCGATCTGTTCGAGCGGTCCGGCAAGGTCCGTCGCCTTCCCCTGGGGCTCGCGTTCGAGCACGGCCATGAGTCGCCGGAGATGCCCCGGGCGATGCCGAGGGGGGATGTACTCGGTGACCTTGTCCTCGAACGTGATCAGGCCGACCGCATCCCGCTGGGTGTTCAGGAAGTAGGCGATGGTGGCCGCCAGGGTCCGGGCGTACTCCCCTTTGCCGTACTCCCCCGACCGATACCCCATCGACCGGCTCATGTCGAGCACGAGCGTGCAGCGCAGGTTCGTCTCGTCCTCGAACCGCTTGACGTAGTACCGGTCCGAGCGGGCGAAGAGCCGCCAGTCGAGGTAGCGGGGGTCGTCGCCGGGGCTGTATTCGCGGTACTCGCTGAACTCGACCGAGAACCCGTGGTAGGGGCTGCGGTGGAGCCCTTTGATGAACCCTTCGACCGCGACCCTGGCCCGCATCTGGAGGCTCTTGATCCGCATCAACGCCCGAGGGTCGATCACCGAGCCGGGGCGTGCCGGGGCCCCGCCGTCGGGACGGCGAGGGGAGGGGCCGGAAGGTCGGGGGCGGGCAGGGGGGGCCATCAGCGGCGCGGTCCCTTCACGTGTTCGAGCAGGCGGTCGATCACGGAGTCGACGGTCACGCCGTCGGCCTCGGCCCGGTATCCGAGCAGGATCCGGTGCCTCAAGGTCGGGTGGGCGAGCGCCAGGATGTCGTCGGGCGTCGCGTGGAACCGGCCGGCGAGCAGGGCCCGGGCCTTGGCCCCGAGCACCAAGGACTGCGCCGCCCGGAGCCCCGCCCCCCAGCCGACCCAGTCGTTGACGAACGAGGGGGCTTCGGGGCCTGGGCGGCTGGCCGCCGCGAGGCGGACGGCGTGGCGGATCAGGTCCTCGGCGATCGGCACCTTGCGCACGACCTCGTGGAACTGGAGGACGTCCTTGCTGTCGAAGAGGGGCTCGATCGGATCCGAGCGCTTCGAGGTCGTCTGGCGGACGACCTCCACCTCGTCGTCTTCGGGCAGGTAGTCGACGATCACGTTGAACATGAACCGGTCGAGCTGGGCCTCGGGGAGCGAGTACGTCCCCTCCATCTCGATGGGGTTCTGCGTGGCGAGGACGAAGAACGGCTCCTCGAGCGGGTAGCGGACGCCCGCGGCGGTCACCTGGTGCTCCTGCATCGCCTCGAGGAGTGCGGCCTGGGTCTTGGGCGGGGTTCGGTTGATCTCGTCGGCGAGGATCACGTTGGCGAAGATCGGCCCCTTGACGAACTGCATCCGCCGGCGGCCGTCGCCGGTTTCTTCGAGGATCTCGGTGCCGGTGATGTCCGCCGGCATCAGGTCGGGGGTGAACTGGATCCGCTGGAACTTGAGGTGGAAGACCTGCGCGATCGTCCGGACCAAGAGCGTCTTCGCCAGGCCTGGGGCCCCGGTGATCAGGCAGTGGCCGCCGGCGAAGAGGCTGATCAGGAGTTGGTGGGTCGCCTCCTTCTGGCCGACGATGACCTTGGCGAGCTCGCGTTCGATCCGGCCGCGACTCTCGTGGATCGCCTCGACGACCCGGCGTTCCCCTTCGTAAGCGTCGACATCGTCGGTCACGATCGCTCCTTGTCCAGTCACGGGTCCAAACCAAGCCGAACGGCCGGGGTCCCCCGGGCCTCTCGCCCGAAGGTCAGTGGGTCATGGCGTAGGTCACGATGTTGATCCCCATCGGGTAGGCCTTCTTCTCGGAGAACTCCTTGAAGTACCAGGGATCTTCCCCCTCGCGTTCCCAGCCGTCGCCAAGGTCGGTGTTGTGGCAGATGATCGCCACCATCCGGTTCTTGTCGTCGAAGATCGCCCGGTAGTGGACGTCCCGGGTGTTCCCGTCGTGGTGCCACTCCCAGGTCACCCCCTGGTCGCGCCCCTGCATGGCCGAGCCGATGCTCGGGACCTGCGGCTTCTCCTTGAGCCGGTAGACGCAGCGGAAGATCTCATGGTCGGCGTCGAGCTCCTGCGGCTCGCGGTCGGGGAAGACGCGCTTGATCTGCTCGTAGAAGTTCTGCCACTGGGAGTCGCCCCAGAAGTCGTCGACCATCAGGAAGCCGCCGTTGAGCAGGTAGCGCCGGAGCGTCTTGACCTCCTCCTCGGTGAACTCCAGCCGGCCCGGCTCGATCATGTAGACGAACGGGTAGTCGAAGAGCGTCTCGTCGGTGATCTTCAGGTGGATCGGCTCGGGGTTGACCTTAAGCGCGGTGAGCTGCTGGAGGCGGTAGGAGAGGTTCAGGTCGCTGTCGGGCCAGTCGGTCGCCCACCCACCGCCGCGTCCCCCCCACCCCCGGCCGCCGAAACCGCCCCGGCGCCGGCCGAAGTTCTGGCCCGTGCCGTATTCGAGGCGGACAAACGTGAAAACATCGTTCTTGAATTTCTCGTCCACCTTCCAGTCCGGCACCCCGGCGCGGTCGTCGGGGAGCGACCCGTCCCACCACGGCTGGGCGAACGAACCGGCCGCGGCCGCCAGGATGGCGAGCGAGGCGAAGGCCAGGGTCAAGCGTTTGCGACGTCGAGTCATGGCTTCACTCCCTGGGAGCCCGGCGGTGGATGCGGCAGGAGGGCCGGAGTTGGGGGCGGCGGGGGAGAATCGGGGCCGGCCAGCTCGAGAAGGAGCCGGTGGGCGTCGAGAAACCTCGGCGCCTCTTCGAGCGACTTGAGCACCTCGCGCCTCGCCTCGGCGGGCTTCCCGGCCTCGCGGAGGAGCTTCGCCAGGCGGAAGTGGAGCTCGGCCGGGTCGGACTCGTCGAGCAGCGCCAAGGCCCGGTACGCGGCCACCGCCGCCTCGCGTCCCCCGAGCGCCTCCTCGGCGCGGGCGAGGGCCCGGTGCGGGGCCGGGATCAACGGGTTCACCGCCAGGAGCCGACGCGCGTTCTTCGCCACGCCTTTCCAGTCGCCCGAGGCCTCGTCCAGCTCCATCAATCGGAGATAGGCCGGGCCCGCGTCGCCGTCCCGCGCCGCCAGCGCCTCGAGCGCCGAGTGTTCGGCCCCCGTGTCGGACAATTTCCTGGCGACGACGGCTTGCAGCATGTAGGCGTTCTCCGGCCCGACGTATTCCGGAAAGAGCTCCTTGAGCTTCTCGAGGGCATGCCTGGCCCGCAGCCAGTTCTCCTCGGCCACGAACCGGGCCGCGAGACGTTTCCAGCCCCAGAAGCTCCTGGGGTGCGCCTCGACCCAGGTGGAGAGGGCCTTGGAATCGGCGTCCTGGGGAAGCTCAGGCTCCTCCCAGGTGGCTCCGGGGGCGACGGCCTGGGCCTTCTTGCGGGCGTACTCCGCGAATTCCCGATCTAATTGAACTAGCGACGTTTTTGTGCGAACCGGCAGCGCGTCGTTCATCGCCGTCCCGACGGCCAGGTCGTCGAGCAGCCCCTTCAGGCTCGGCAGGCCGAAACGCTCGACGAGGAACCCCACCGCCAGGGCCGACTCGTAGTAGGCGAACTGCAGGTGGTGCGGGGTCTCCGGGGCGAGGAAGGCCGCGCTCAGCTTGCTCAAGGGGGTCAGCGAATCCTCCAGGAGCATCGCGCGGAACCGGGGGTCCATCGGCATCCCCCAGGCGGGGTCCTGCCGCGACTCCTCGTAGACCGAAATCCCCTCGCTCAGCCACCTCGGCATCTTGTTATGGGTCTTCGTCAGCGTCACCACATGGCAGAATTCGTGCCAGAGCACGGCTTCCCAGTTCGAAGGGGTCTCTCCCTGCGACGCCGGGCTATTCGCCGTGATCAGCCGGCCGAAGCAGACCCCGAGGAATCCGTCCGCCCCCGGCAGTCCGAACGTCCGGACGGCGAACTCCTTCTTCTGCGGGAAAATCTCGACGATCACCGGCTCCTTGAGCGTCACCTCATACGTTTTGCAGAGCGTCTCCTTCGCCCGTCGCAGGAGGGCCAGCACGCGCTCGCCGTACAGGTCGGCCTCGCGCTTGTCCATCCGCACGAGGAACCCGTCGGACTCGAGCGTCCGGAATCCGGCGAGCCGGTCGCGGAGCGTGACGAGGTTGTAGGCGAGCACGTTGTAGCCGTCCTTGGCGAAAATCTCGCCGGCCAGCGTCCACCCTTCCGACTCGTCGCCGAGCCGTAACAGGTCGTTGCAGAGCTGGACCTTGGCGGGCGCGTACTCGGCGTCGAGCTCGAGCGCCCGGCGCTGCGCCGCGGACCCTTCGGCGAACCGGTATTTCTGGGAGAGCTCCCGCCCGATCAGGTGGTCCACCTCGGGGTTCGTCGCCCAGGGGGAGAGCGCCGAGCCTCGCGCGTCGGCCTCCCCCTTGGGGTCGTTCCGGAGGTGGGCCAGCACCGCACGATAGGCCCAGGCCCGAGGCTCCTTCGGGTTGACCTCGAAGACCCGCTTGAGCAGTTCCTCCGCCTCTGGATATCGCTCGGAATCGACCAGGTGGTCGACCCGCAACAGGAGGCTGTCGGCGTGGTTCGGGTTGATCTTCAGGGCGTCGTCCAGCGCCTTCTCCGACCGCGCCCGGTCTTCGCTCGAGAGGGCCGTCGCCAGCAAGACGTGATATTTCGGGTCCTCGGCCGCGTCCTTGGGTGCCTTCGCCAGAGTCGCCGAGGCCAGGGCGTTGTCCTGCTTATCCAGCGCCAGCTCCGCCGAGGCGAGATAGGCGTCGACGAGCTCGGGCTGCTCCTTGATGACGACGTCGTAAAACTGGTCGAGCACCTGCTTGGCATCCGCCCCCCGTAGGAGGAAGAACCTCCCGAGTGCGAGCCGCATCTCCGGCGAGAGGAACCTGCGAGGGGCCTCCCGCAAGATCGTCTCGATCGCCTTCATCTCGCCCGCGGCCGAATCCTCCCGGCCGTTCGCCCGATAGACCTGGCGCCCCAGCAAATGAAGCCCGAAGCTCGTGGGATACCGCTCCAGGGCCTCCTCCAGCGTCGCGGCCGCCTCGGGATACTTCCCGCGCGCCAGCTCCGCCTCGATCTTCAGGTGCGCCCAGCGCGGGTCACGCGTCCTCGCCCCGATCGCCTCCTCGGCCATCTTGGCGCACTCGTCGTACTTCCCCTTTCGCAGCGAGTCCTCGGCCTCCTCCAGGTCCGCTGCGGACGCGGTCGCGGCGAGCAGCCACGCGCCCAGACCCCAGAGGACCAGCTTCCAACGAGCCCCCGGCGTGCCTGGACCGGCTCCGGGCTTCGAACCCCTCGACAGGTCCGGGGACAACACCCCGCAATCGCCAGGTCCGGGGTGGGGGTGGCTTCGCCGCGGTAGCCCTTCCGGCGGCGTTCCTCGTTGCGAGGCGGGTGCGACCATGGAAGCCCATCCCTCTCGGAGTCGTCTTCCGTCCGTCCGAAATGTCTCAGCCAACCGCGATTATAGCCCGTGACGAAAGCCGTTTGCCAAGACTTTCCCAACATGCCTCGCCGACGGATCTCGCCCGAACGCGGGCGCATTCGACGAGGGGCTCACGCCCTTTCCGCATGCGTCCCGGAGACATCTTCGCACAGATTGGCCACGTCCCACTCAACATTGAAACCAGCCCGCAGGCGATGACACCAACCGCCATGTGGCAGGCCAATCCCGAAGAGCGCCAAGGAGCGAGACGACGGCCCCGCACAACTTCAAAATTTACACTTCTTAAGATTTTTGAAAAATAGACCTCACCATGCATCGATCCGCGCGAGATTCGTGCTCGGTCGGCGGAGGATTGGCGAAGAGGGTGGGCCGCGGGCTTCGGTCGTCAGCCACGACTCTCCGCCATCCCCGCCCTATGCGCAAAGAGTCTTTGCCCGAACGAGACGACCTCGATGACGAGAACCTCGGCGAAGAGACTCATCACGGTGACAAACATGGCCGGTCGCCTCAGGTGTTTGTCTCAAACGCACGACGGCGAGCGAGACCGCCCCAGAATGGACCTCGAGGATGCGTCACGATCATCGGTCCGGCGGTATGCGGAGAGTGATGAGGGGGGAGAAGTGGGGGCTGCCTTCGGGCTTCAACAAGCGATCAAATATTCGCGCCAATTCTTGAACATCAAAGAAAAGAAAAAGCCCGGGCCCCCCCGAGGGGCCCGGGCACAGCCAGGGAGAACGACGCTTGCTCGTGAATTGCACTCGAGTCTTCGGGTCAACTGCCTCATCGCAACTGTCGAAGCCGGCACCCTTTACATCGTTTGCCGCTCGAGTTGAGAGGGTAAAAAGCATCTCGTGTGCCACAGCGATTTTCTCCGCCCATATTCCAAGACCATTCGCCGTAACACGCCCGTCTTCTAGGACTTCCGACGAGCAAATTTTCCAAGCCGCCGAGACCGGCGGGGAGCAAGCCGATTTCTTCCTGCTTACAATTTCAACAAAGTCGTCGCGGATTTGAGCACTCGCCCCAATTCCGTCAAGACAGACCCGAGTCGCTTTTCCGATCGGCATTTCGGTAAGATGCTTCATCGGCGAATCTAGGGAATAGGCGAAGCCCAGGGCCGGTGGGTTCAGTTCGAGTGGCATAAGGATCGGGCGACATGAAGGTTTTCGTGCTGGGCCTGGACGGAGCGACGTGGGACATCCTCGGACCTTTGGTGAAGTCGGGAGACCTGCCGAATCTCTCGAGGCTGATGGAACGGGGGGTGTCGGGGTCGTTGAGCTCGGTCTTCCCCCCGCTCAGCCCGGTGGCCTGGACCGGGGTCATGACGGGGAAGAACTCCGGAAAGCACGGGGTCTTCGAGTTCCTCGAGTACGCGCACGACCCGCTCAAGGGGCGGGTGAACTCCTCGAGGTCGATCAAGACCGAGTTGGTCTGGGAGATCGCCGGCCGACACGGCAAGTCAACCGTGGCGGGGGGCGTCCCGATGAGCTACCCGCCGAGGAAGGCGCCCGGGTTCTATCTCGGCGACTTCCTCAGCCCGGCCGGTGCGCCCGACTTCTCCAGCGACCCGAAGATCTTCGCCGAGCTCGAGCAGGCCGTCGGCCCCTATCGCCCGTGGTCGGCCTCGGTCCACGACGGGGGGAATGAGGGGCCGGTGCTCGCCGACCTCACCGAGTTCCTCGACCACCACCTGAAGACGGTCCAGTTCCTCATGGGGCGCTGCGAGTGGGACCTCTTCATGTTCGACCTCATGGCGACCGACCGCGCCCAGCACGAGCTCTGGCACGTCTGGGATCCGTCGCACCGGCTCGCCAAGGGGCACGACTATTCCAAGCTCGCCTCGGGCTGCGTCGACTTCTGGAAGCGGCTCGACCGGGGCATCGGCGAGATCGAGGCCGCGCTGCCGCCCGACACCGCCCTGATCCTGATGAGCGACCACGGCTTCGGCCCGATCGAGTGGTACGTCAACTTCAACGTCTGGCTCCTCGAACGCGGCGACATCGCGCTCCAGGACTCGTTCTACGTCAAGCAGAAGCACTGGTTCTACAAGCAGGGGGCGACCCCCGAGTGGTTCTATAACCTGATGGGGCGGTTCGGCATGGCCGGCCAGCGCGTCAGCCGGTTCCGGGGGAAGCAGACGAGCCCCATCGAGCGACTCGCGGAGTCGGCCTTCCTCTCGCGAAGGCACATCGACTGGTCGCGGACCAAGGCTTATGCCCAGGGGAACTTCGGCCAGATCTTCCTGAACCTCAAGGGGAGGCAGCCCCAAGGGTGCGTCGCCCCCGAGGACGCCCGGTCGGTGCTCGACGACCTCAAGGCCGGGCTATTGGGGATCCCCCACCCCGAGACGGGCGCCCCGTTGGTCGAGCGGATCTACGAGCGCGACGACCTCTACTCCGGCCCGCACGCCCACCTCGCCCCCGACCTCACGGTCGTCCTGCACGACTGGCGGTACCGGACGATCGGCCTGCACGACTTCACGACCAACAAGCTGATCTCGCCCGCCTTCGGCCCGACGGGCGACCACCGGATGGAAGGGATGATCGTCGCCTCCGGCCCCGCGTTCCGCCCCGGGGCGACCCCGAAGGACGCCACCCTCCTGGACATCGCGCCGACGGTCCTCCACCTCCTCGGCGTCCCCGTCCCGCCCGACATGGACGGCCGGGTCCTCGGCGAGATCCTCGACCCCGCGCTCACCCTGGGCCTCGGCCAACCCGACGGATCCGCCCCCCTCGACGCCGAGGCCCCGGTGCCCGTCGCCTACTCCGAGGAGGAAGACGCCGAGATCCAGCAACGCCTGGCGGACCTCGGTTATCTCTGAGCCGTCGAGGTGGGTGCGACGAGGAGCCCTTTGGCGTAACGCCGCCGGGACGGGCCCTCGGGACCTGAGGAGGACGCTCCCCAGAGGCCGGCCCCGATCGCGGAATCAGTGGGCGGGGCCGGGGGAGGCCGTGGTGACGCTCGAGGCCTTGGCGGGGGGCGTCGCGGCCCCTCCGGGAGGCGACGCCTCCGCCCTCGTCCGCCACTTCATGGCCTCGTCGGGCTTCCCCCAGGACTCGTAGAGCTCCGCCAGGCGTGCGCGGGCCTTGTCGACGCTTGGTCGATCTTCGGCCGGGATGGCGGACTCGCGGAGCTTGAGGCCCTGGTAGCCCGAGACCAGCAGCGGCTCGGCCGCCTCGTACTTGCGCTGGGCCGCGAGGGCCCCGCCGAGGGCGGATTCGGCGTCGAACGTCGACCAGTCGTCGGGGAGGATCCGCTGCCGGATCGTAAGGCACTCGCGCAGCGGCAGCTCGGCCTCGGCGGGCTTCTTTTCGAGGAGGAGGGCCTCCCCGCGGACCGCCAAGGCCGAGGCCTTGGCGGGGGTCTCCGGCTTGCGTTCGAACAGGCTGCCGCCTTCCGAGACGAGGCCGGCGAGGCGATAGGCGACGGCGAGCCGGTTCCGGCAGTCGGCGGTGTCGGGGTGGTCGCTCCCCTCCTCGGCCTGGCGCAGGGCCAACGCCCGCTCGTACTGCTTGACCGCCAGGCCCGGCTCCCCGAGCCCGAGGTACGCCTGGCCCAGGATCTCTCGGACCGAGGCCTCCGCCTTCGGCCGTTCCCCGAACGTCCCCGAGACCCTGGACTCGGCCGTGTCCAGCGCCTTGCGCAGGGTCAGATCCCGGCCGTGGCCGCCGTTCCAGAACGTCTCGGAGAGCGAGCCTTCCTGCGGCCGGCCCGCCGACAGGACCGTCCCCTTGAAGAAGTCCAGGACGGCCCGGGTCTCTCGATCCGAGGCCCGGGCTTCCGCCTCCGCTACCTTCGACTCCTTGAGCTCCTCCACCGCGGCCATCCACGCCGCCTGCGCCTGGAGGAGCTTCGACGACCCCGGCTCGCCGCCGGGCCGTGCGGAGTCCGCCCCGGAGCCGCGGCCCTCGCCCGGGCCGGCGTCGGGGTCGTTGCCCGAGGCGTCCGACGTGGCGGAGTCGGAGCCCCGGCCGGCCCCGGGATCCTTGCTCGACGCCTGCGTCCCGGCCGCCTTCTTCGGCCCGAAGACGGCCGAATAGCCCCAGGCGCCGGCGACGCCGCAGGCCAGCGACACGGCGGCCGAGTAGAGCAGCACTCGGCCGGTCGAGGCCCCCTGGGGCGGCCCCAAGCGACGACGGTGATCGTCTCCCGACTCCGCCCGGCCCCCTTCCCGATCTTTCGAGGGCTCGCGACGTTCGCCGCCAGCGCCTCCCCGCGCCTTGCCCCCGCCGTCGTCGGTCTTCCTGCCCTCGTCCCCGGCCCGCCGGTGCCCCTGCCGGAGCTGGTCGGCCTCGACGGGGACGGCGGCGGAGTACCGGTCGTGGGCCGCGTCTTCGCCCCGGATCCGGCTCGTCTCGAGGGCCGTGGTCCGCTCCGGATCGGCGGCCGGCCCAGGGTGGGGGGGGGTGCCGGACGTCGCGATCACGGGGTCTCCGGCCCCGACGGCGGACGGACCGGTGGCCCCGGTCGTCTCCGCCCCTTCCTCCTGGGGCGTCCGGCGCCCTCGGCCTTCGTCATATCCTTCGTCGACTTCCGGTGCCATCGCTAGTGCTCCCCGCCATGACGCCGGCACGCCCCCCGCGAGGCGGGAGTGCCGGGCCAACTCAAGAAAGTCATCGATCCCGTCACCACGAACGCGGCCGAGGGCGTGGGGGGAAGGCGCCCTCGAGCTCGCCTAGCCGGGCCTCGTCGAAGCGGCGAGCTCTCCCTCCGTCCCGGTTTCATCCTTCCACGGCGTCTCCTCGGAGAGCCGCACGAGGGCGCCATCGGTCAGGATCGAGAGCTTGTTGCCGATGAGCACATCTTCCGAGCCGTCGACCGCCTTCCAGCCCTCGTCGTCGTCGGCCCCCTCCTTGATCCGGAGGTTGGTGAGCTCGACCCAATCGGCGTCGGTGACCCCGGTCTCGACCTCCGTCCGGACCGCGTGATGCCCCTGGTATCGCCAGATGAACGCCTTCCCGCCGGCGTGCACCACGGCCGACTTCGGGACGGAGCGTACGTTGGGCCGTTCGACCACGACCTTCCCGTAGGCATACATCCCCGGCAAGATCTGGCCCCCGGGGTTCGGGATGTCGATCTCGGCCCGCATCGTCCGACTCTTTACATTGAGCGCCCAGGAGAGCCGGGTCACGGAGGCCGGGAACCACTCGTCGCGGTAGGCCCAGAGCTTGACGCGGGCCTTGGAGCCGACGCGGACGTGGTTGGCGTCCCGCTCCGGGATGTCGACGAAGATCCGGATGATATCGGTGCGATCGACGACGTAGATCGGGGCGGCTTGGCTCCCGGGCGAGAGGTCGGGCGACCGGCTTTCGGCCGAGGGGTCGCCGGTCCTCGGCAGGACGAAGTCCCAGGTGTTGGCGTTCCGGGCCACGATGATGCCGTCGAAGGGGGCGAAGAGCTTGAGGTAGCCGACCATGGCCTCGATCCGCTTCGCCTCGCTCCGGGCCATGGCCAGCTCGGCGCGGGCGGCGGCGACGGCGACCTTGGCTCGCTCGAGCGAGACCTCGTCGGCCTCCAGCTCCGCGGCCGCCTTCGCGATCGTCGACTTGGCGGCGTCCCTCGCGGCGATGTCCGCCTTCAGCTCGTTCTGCGACTCGAGCAGGATCTGGGGCGCGAGGACGCCGCGCTCGACCTCGCGGGCGAGCCGCTTGACCTGGACGTCCCACCGCACGACCTCGGCCTCGTACTTGCCCAGGATCGACTGCGCCTCCTCGAGCCTCGCCCTGGCCGCGCGGACCTGGGCGTCGGCCACCTCCACGTCCTTCACGGAGAGCCGGACCGCCTCCTCGTCGTACTCGACGGTCGCCTTCTTCGACTCCCACTCCTCGCGCAGCTCGGGCACGAACAGGTCGGCGAGCACGTCCCCCTTCCGCACCTTGTCCCCGATGTCCACGTTCCACTTCTCGATGTAGGCCGTGAGCTTCGGATAAATCGACGTCCGCTCGTAACTCTGGACGAAGCTGGGTTGGCCCACGACCCGGACGATCTTCCGGGGCGAGGGGTGGACCACCCGGAGGACAGGGGGCTCCGACACGCTCGGGGCGACCTTCGACTCCTTCGAACAGCCCTGCGCGGCGAGCAGCGCCAACAGCCAGAAGGCCCTCCTTCCCCGAGGGGCGGGGCGACCCTCGCAGCCGGTCCCAGTTGCCGTTTCCAACGCTCTCCTCCGGTCGTTTGAGAATCGGTCGGGGCGGCCGCGCCGGCCCGCCTTGGGGTCCTGCCTCCGGTCGGCTACGACTCGTCCTCCCCGTCCTCGGCCTCCCCCTCCTCGGGCTCGAGGCCCCCTCGGTCGCCCTCATCGAGCCCGGGATCGTAGTAGGCGCTCGAGGGGTTGCCCGGGTAGAGAGAGGGGGAGCTCGGCTCCCTGGGTCCGATCACGAGGGTGAAGATCGCGGGGAGCATCAGTAGCGTGGCGAACGTCGACATCACCAGCCCGCCGATGACGGCGCGGCCCAGGGGGGCTTCCATCTGGCTGCCGCGTTCCAGCGCCAAGGCCATCGGCACCATGCCCACGGTCATGGCGCAGGCCGTCATCAGGATCGGCCGAAGCCGTTCGCTCGCCCCGAGCAGGGCCGCCTCGGCCGACGGCTTGCCCGCCTTCCAGTGCTCGTCCATGAACGTGACCAGCATCACCGAGTTCGACACCGAGACCCCGAGGCACATGATCGACCCCATGAACGACTCGATGTTCAGCGTGGTCTTCGTGGCGAGCAGCGCAACCGCGATCCCCGCGAGGACCCCCGGCACCGCCCCGATCGAGATGACCGCGAGCCGGGGCGACTGGAAATAGGCCGTCAGCAGGACGACGATGACGAACACGGCGACGGCCAGCCCGATCCCGAGCGCCCGGAACATCTGGGACATCTGCGGCAGGGAGCCTTGCTCCTCCACGCGGATGCCCCGGGGCGGGTCGCCGACCTGCTTGACGGCCTCGCGTACCTGCTTCGCGGCCCGGCCGAGGTCCTCCCCCTCGACGTTGGCGACCACCGTGAGGAACCGCTGCGACATGTCCCGGTCGTACTCGCCGGGCCGGGTGCTCGTGTGCACCCGCCCGTCCTTCAGGACGTCCCGGACCGTCAGCGGCATGACCGGGTTGACCGACCGGAGCGGCAGCTCCTCGACGTCCTCCGGCTTGTCGATGCGCAGCGGCGGGACCTGGATCTGCACGAGGTAGTCGAAGCCGGTCTTCTCGTTGATCCAGTAGTTCAGATTCGTGAACCGCGTCGACGCGGTCGACATGACGAGCGCGTGCTTGACATGCTCGGGGGTGACGCCGACCAGCCCCGCCAGCTCCCGGTCGATCTCGACCTCGACCGTCGGGTAGTCGAGCGTCTGCTCGAAGCCGACGTCGCGGAGGTGCGGCAAGGACCGGAGTTTCCCGGCGATCTTCTCCGCGTGCTTGCGGATCTCGTCGTAATCCGTGCCGATGACCCGCACGGCGATCGGCCTCGAGGAGCCGAAGCTCATGACCTGGCTCACGATGTCCCCCGGCTCGAACCCGAACGTGGACGACTCGGCCTGCTCCCTCGCCTCGTCCGCCGGCAGTCCCCCGGTGCCCCCCCCCGCCTCCAGGCGTTTCGCCAGCCAGGCGACCACCCGGCGGGGCAGGGCCCCGCGGAGCCGCTCCCGGAACGCGTCGAGCGCGATGCCGGACGACTCGTTCAGCTTGACGCGCAGCCAACCGTCGTCCGGCCCCCGCATGAACAGCACCATGTTGTCGATCCCGAAGTTCGGGGCGACCTGGCCGACGAACCCCATCGTGATCTCGACGTTCTCGCGCCCCGCCTCGCGTTCGATCTCCTGGAGGCACTTCAGCCCCATCTCCCTCGTCAGCTCGTAGCTCGAGCCCGGCGGCGGCCGGAACCGCAGGACGAACTCCCCGGAGTCGACCCGGGGGAAGAGCTCGGTCCCGATCTCCAGCCCCAGCCCTCCGAGGATCGCCAGGCACGCCGCGAGGTACGCTGGGACCACGGCCCATCGCCACGCGATGAATCGTTCCACGGCTCCGTGGTAGGCGCCGTTCACCCGATCGAAGAGCCCCGGCCCCCCGCCCCCCGCCGCTTCCCTGCCCTTCTTATGCTTGAGCAGGTACACGCTCAGGACCGGCACGAGCGTGCTGGAGAGCAGGTACGACGTGACCATCGCGAACCCGACCGCCAGCGTCAGCGGCATGAACAGCGAGCGGAGCGGGTCCTCCATCACGAAGGCGGGGATGAACACCGACAGGATGCACAGCAGCGCCAGGAGCCTGGGGACCGCCGTCGCGTTGCTCGCCCGGAGGACCGCCGTCGCGGTCTTCGGCGTCCCCTCCATCTGGACGTGCGTGTTCTCGATGGTCACGGTCGCCTCGTCGACGAGGATCCCGATGGCCAACGCCATCCCCCCGAGCGACATGATGTTGATGGTATTGCCCGTCACCCAGAGCCCGAACAGCGAGCCGGTCAGGGCGAGCGGGATGTTGCAGACGACCACCACCACGCTCCGGAGGTCGCGGAGGAAGAGCAGGATCATCAGCCCCGTCAGCCCCGCGCCGATCGCCCCCTCGCTGGCCACGCTCTCGACCGCGTGCACGACCGTCGGCGACTCGTCGAACTCGAAGCTGATCTTCACGTCCTCGGGGACCGCGGCCCGGAACTTATCCATCGACTTATGTACGTCGGACACCACCGTCAACGTCGACCCCGTGTCCTTCTTGATGATTGGCAGGTGGATCGCCTTCCGGCCGTTGACCAGCGCGTACCCGTAGGTGATGTCCGTGTCGTCCTGGATCGTCGCCACGTCCCGGATGTAGACGTTCTGCCCCAGCTTGATCGGGATGTCGCCGAGGCGCTTCACGTCCACGACCGTTGCGTTGTTGTGCACGATCGGCATCGAGTCTTTGATGTAGATATTCCCCGAGGGGATGACCACATTCCCCTCCGCCAGGGCCGTGACCAGGTCCTGCGGGTCGAGGTTGTAGGAGAGCAGCTTCTGCGGGTCGACGTTGACGATGATCGACCGCATGTTCGGGCCGAAGGGCGAGATGGCGACCGTCCCCGGGACGTTCTTCTGCACGAGCGGGCGGATGACGTTCTGCGCGAGGTCGCCCATCGCCCCGATGGAGGTCTTGTCCCCCTCGCTCGTGAAGACGAGGTAGCCGATCGGCACGCTGCCGGCGTCCATCCTCATGATCATGGGGGGCAACGCCCCGGGGGGCATCCACGACATCGCGCGGTCCGACATCGCGACGACCTGCGCCATCGCCTGCCCCATCTCCGTCCCGTTGAAGAACCCCAGCTCGACCAGCCCGACCTGCTGGATGTTCCTCGACTTGATGTCCTGGACCCCGTCCACGTACTGGAAATAGAGCTCGAGCTCATTGACGATGAAGCCCTCGATCTGGTCGGGGCTCATCCCGATAAAATCAAAGAACACGTAGATTTTCGGGGTGTTCAACGAGGGGAAGATGTCGACCCGCATCCGGGAATAGGCCAGGATGCCGAGGCTGATCAGGGCCACCACCAGCATCGCGAGCGTGACGGGATGGTCCATCGCCAGGACCGTCGGATTCGCCGAACTCGAGCTCGCTCTCGTCTTGACGGCCAATGGACAGCCCCCCCGATCCGGCGCAAGGCGCCACCGGGGCCGACCGGAGGCCCTCCGATCGGCCCGAATCCCCAGAGACCCACCCGTCCGGGCGTCGGGGCGACGCCCGCGTGCCGCGATGGTCGATGCGTTTGCCGGACGCCGCGCGCCCCTTCATCCGCATCAAACCGACGGCCGCCTATTCCTGTGATCCGAGTCTGGGGGGGAATGTCGTGTCTGAACTCTGGTGACATCCAAATCCCATGCCGAATCGCCTTCCACTCCGAATTTCTTCCGGTGCGGGGGCGGGGGCGCGATCTCATCGGAAACCGAGAAGGGCCATCATTCGTCTTCATAGATCAGCTTGAACTGGAACTGCACGCCCCGATAGAACCCCCGGTTGGTCTTGGGCTGGACAGGCTGGCCGATGTCCTGCTTGCCGAAGAGCTCCGTGATGAGGCTGGTGACCTGGAGGATGCCCGTCGCCCCGTCCCGGGTGACGAACAGGAAGGTCGCCGTCTTCTCGGGGTGATAGGTCTTCGATTTGGGGTCGAAGTCCATGAGGAGGTCGCCGGCGGGTCGGCCGAGATCCGGCGGCTCTTCCTTGCGGAGCTCCGTCTCGATCGTGTCGAACCTGCGGTCGTCGATCTGCCAGGTGCGAAGGCCGAGCCCCTGGAGGGCGTAGGTCGGTTGCTCCGCGCCCGGGGCCCGGTAGTCGATCCCCCGCAGGTCGAAGCCTTCGCGCTTCGCCCAGGACTCGACCTCGTCCGATTTCGCGTCCTCGACGGCGGGCAGTTCCTTGGGCCAGGGGACGTCGCCGCCGGTGTCCAGGTCCTTGAACGTCCGGTAGTACTTGAGGGGCTGGGGAGGGCCGAGGATCACGTTGGATGTTGTGGTCGAGGCCCGCACCTTCGGGCCGGTCGGGAACGGCCGGTCGGGGTCGGCGAGGGTGCCGGGCTGATCGGCCAGCGGGGGGAGGTTCACCAAGGCATAGGCCGGGTCGTCGGTGAGCCGCTTCCGGTTCTTCAACCACCAGAGGGCCCAGTGCTCCGCGAGTTGGTGGAGTCGTCGGCGCTGGATTCGGCGCTGCGCCGGGCCCCCTTCGAGATGGATGAAGTTCAGTTCGTCCTCGTTGAACCGCTGGCCGGTGATCGCGTGCAAGGCCCCGGTGATCTCACGGAAGGGCCTGCCAAAATCAAAGTAGCCCCCGGATTCCCCCGCGCTCAGGTCGTGAGCCTTCATGAACGCCAAGAGTTTGGGGTCGTCGACCACCAAGCCGTAGTCGCTCGAGGGCCCGATCAGGGTGCGGGGAATCGCCCGGATCAGGGCAGGCACCGCCCTGGGGTCGCCGATCGCCCGGAGCGTGAAGCCGATCGACCGCAACGGCATCTGGTCGGTCGTCCGGTCCAGCTCCTCGATGAGCGGCGGCACCGCCGGCTTGCCGATCTCGACGAGTTCGCGGACAGCGGCCGCCCACTGCTTCTCCTCGCCGATCTTCGTCTTCCTTAGAGCCTCGATCAGCTCCGCCACACGGGCGGGAGGGGGATCGACGGCCGCGTCGGACGTGCCGGCCGCGACGAGGATCACGACAACAACAACCAGGCAGAAGGCCATGCCTCGTCTCGCAGGACTCTCGCCAACACTCATCGCCATCCCCTTTCGATGACACGTCGTTCGTTGGACGAAGGGCCCGATCACGGGCCGAGATCCGGCCGGAGTTCGTCCCCGCGGCGCTCGCCCCGCCGGATTTCCGCGATCCTCCGAATCCGTGCGAACCCGAAGGGGGCCGAGGGCCTCTGATCAAGAGTACCAAAACATTGTGATGGGAGGCTTGGCCTCGAATTCGCCGAGGACGGCTTCGTGCCCCGAACCTCGGCCCATCACAAAACCCCGCCCGAACCGAAGGAGGCCGACGATGCGCCCGAGTCCCCGCCTGACTGTGCCGTCGAGCCTGCGACCGGAGGCCGGGCTACCCCCGTCCGGCTGATCCGGCCAGGCTCTTACCACGTCGAAGCGTTTTCACCCGCCCATCCGACCGATCGGCGCCGGGGGTACGTTGCGCCGAGCGTTTCCACGTGAGAGCCGAAGATGCCATCCTCCCGGAAGCCGTCACGAAAGACGTTGCGTTCGCTCTGCGCCGAGGTCCACCCGGACGACGGGGTCGACCCCCGCGACGAGATCCGCCAGGGCCTGAAGGGCCAGAAATCCCTCCGCAAGGCCCGCCAGCTCTGCGGCCAGGTCGCCGAGGCCCTTGATGCGGCCTTCGCCGGCGACTGCGGCGACGACATCCTGCGCAACCTCCAGGTCGTCGCCGTCGCGCCGGCCCCCGACGCGTCACGCCTCCTCGTGACCGTCCGCGTCCAACCCCCGACCGACGCCGTCACGCCGGCCCAGGTCCTCGAACACCTCGCCCGGGCCACCGGCCGCCTCCGCTACGCCGTCACCTCCGCCATCACCCGCAGGCGGGCACCCGTCCTCGCCTACCAGGTCGCCGTCCCCACCGGGGGCGCCACACCGTAATATCACCCCTTCCGAAGCCCGTTATCCCCTCGAAAACGGGCCTCGGAGAGAGGCGGTGGCAACTCACCCAAGAGGAGAGACCGGTGGTGGCTGCGGCCGAAACCCGGCTTCTTCTTCAAAATCGGGATTCGGAACACATACGGTATCGACGCAGGAGGTCTCCGTGAAAATCGCCAGTATTCACGAAGCAAAGTCTCGCCTCTCGGAACTGATCGAGCTCGCTCTCAATGGTGAGGATGCCCTCATCGCCAAAGCCGGGCAGCCGGTCATGCGACTGACTCCGATCCAAACCGACGTATCACCCCGTCAAGGTGGGCGATGGAAAGGGCGGGTCAAGATCGCCGACGATTTCGACGAGTGGCCCACTGATCTATAAGCATTGACAAATTGATCCGAAACCCGGCTTTTTCTTCAAAGCCGGGTTTCTGCCGCAGTCCCCGCCAACCCCTATCCCCTCTCAGACCAGCGAACACGAAAATCACTATATTTTTAATTCCAGATCTAACAACATCAATAAAATTGTGCCGCAATTCCCTTGCTTCTGAGCCGTCTGCAAACGACCATCCCAAACAAGAGGCGGGTCGGAAACGCGACAATCCTCTACGTCCTCGATCCCCGTGCGGCGATCCGGTACAAAGGGGTCGGAGGGCCTGGCGAGACGGCCATCGACTTGGCCTTTGACTTGCCTACGAGGGCGCGAGGATCGAGAGCCATGTCGCTTCGGGACAGGCTCCGTCGAATCAAGATTGTCGATCGCCTGATCTTTCCCCGGCCGTGCGGCATCGAGGCAACGGGATCAAATATCCTTCGAGACGAGATTAAGGACGAGCCGATGCAACGCAGAACCTTCCTCGGGTCGATGGCAGCCTTGGCAGTGACGACCAGCGGCGCAGCCTCGCCGCCGTTGCGGCTCGGGATGGCGGGACTCGTGCACGGCCATGCGTCGGGGTTCCTGGGCCGTTACCGCAACTCCAAGGACGTCACGTTGGTCGGCGTCGCCGAGCCCGACCGCGAGGTCGCGGCGCGATACACGCAGCGTTCCCGGCTCGACCCGGCCACGGTCTATCCCTCGCTCGAGGCGATGCTCGACGGGGCGAAGCCCGAAGCCGTGGTCGCCTTCACCAGCACCGCCGGGCATCTCGAGGTCGTTCAGGCCTGTGCCCGCCGCAAGATCCCGGTGATGATGGAGAAGCCGCTCGCCGTCAATGTTGAGCAGGCCCGAGCCATCGAGCGGGCCGCATCGGAGTCGGGAATCCCTGTGCTCGTGAACTACGAGACGACCTGGTATCCGTCCAACCGCGCCGTGTACGCACTGGCGAAGGAAGAGAAGGCCCTGGGCGAGATCCGCAAGGTGGTCGTCCACGATGGCCACCGCGGCCCGAAAGAGATCGGCGTACAGCCGGAATTCCTCGCCTGGCTCACCGACCCCGAGCAGAACGGGGCGGGGGCCCTCTTCGACTTCGGCTGCTACGGCGCCAACCTGATGACCTGGCTCATGGACGATGCCCGGCCGAGTTCCGTCACGGCGGTGACCCAACGGTTCAAGCCCGAGGTCTATCCGAAGGTCGACGACGAGGCCACGATCGTCCTGGAGTATCCCGGGGCGCAAGCGATCATCCAGGCCTCGTGGAATTGGCCGTTCGACCGGAAGGACATGGAGGTCTACGGCCGGACCGGGCAGGTGCTCACCGTCGCCCAGAAGGGCTTGCGCGTTCGCCTCCCGGGCAGCAAAGCCGAGGAATCCCGCCAGGCCCCCGAGTTGAAGGCCCCCGAGGACGACTTCCTCCGCTACTTCGCGGCCGTGGTGCACGGGGAGATCAAGCCCTCCGGCCTCTCATCGCTGCGCAACAACCTCGTCGTCGTCGAGATCCTCGACGCCGCCCGACGCTCCGCCGAGACCGGCCGCGCCGTGAAGCTGGCCTAAGCCGTGTTGGAGATTCACCACAAAGGCACAAAGGAATCACAGAGAGGACTCGAGAGTGATTCATACTCTTGTAATCTTTCCTTTGTATCGTTGTGCCATTGTGGTGAAGAACTTTCCCGGCAAACGTTTTGGTGAGAGGCATCAGCATTTCTATGCCTATCCATGAGGATCTCGGCGCGCGACGAAACGGGCCGGGGTAATCCAGGCCCGTCTCTCGTCAGGCTTACAATCGACCCGGTCAAATCAGGCCGGTTCCCATTCGAGCTCGGCGTCGCCGCAGCTCTTGCTCAGGTGGACCTGGGAATCGACCCGGCTCACCCAGCTCAACGGGATGCGATGGTGTTGGCCGTCGGGGCTATCGGACCTGGTGAGCTTGATCGAGCTCCCCTCGACGTGATCGACCCGGCCGAGCGCCTTGCCGCAGGAGCCGACGACGGTCATGTGCTCGCGGATGTCGGCGTGGGTGCCCGAGGATCCCGAGCCGAGCTCGCCGAACGTCTCCTTGGCCTTGTGCTCGACCTTCTGGGCCGCCTCGTCGATGCGGTTGCCGACCACGTGGGCCTTTTCCTTCGCCCAGTCGGCCGCCTCTTCGACCTTCTCGCCGACCCTGTGCCCGACCTTCGTCGCCGTCTCGGCGATCTTGTGACCGGTTTCCTCAACCTTGTCTTTGAACGACTCGGCCATGACAACCTCCGGGGATTGGATCACGAACGCCTCGCTTCGCAGCAGAGGACCTTGCTGGGATGAGAATGCAAGCGGCGTGCCGCAACGTCCCCGGCGTTTTCGGTCACGATTCGCTGTTCAGGGCCGACCATAGCGCCCTCGATAGACGCGAAAACCAAAGCTCGTGCAACCAATCCCTCCGCCCTCTGGCCGACTCCACACGGCCGAACCGCGGCCCACCACGGAGTTCATCATCGGGCGTCGGCCCCGAAGAATCACCGGTCCGATCCGCGTCCTCGACGCAGTATCTTGGTGACGAGAGGAATCGCGAACGAGGGCCACACGCATGCGAGACGCGGATCAAGGCGCGGTCGCCCGGCAGATCCAGCGGGTTTTCCAGGTGGGGACCGTCTCGGGTCTGTCGGAGGACGAGCTTCTCCATCGCGTCCATGCGCGACGGGATGCCCCTTCGTTCGAGGCTCTGCTTGGTCGTCACGGCCCCATGGTCTGGGGAGTCTGTCGCCGTCTGCTCCACGATACGAACGATGTCGAGGACGCCTTCCAGGCCACGTTCCTGATCCTGCTCGGCAAGGCCGGCTCGCTCCGAGACCCCAGCGGGGTAGGCCCCTGGCTCCATGGAGTGGCCTACCGGGTCGCCTTGCGAGCCCGGGGGGATACGGCCCGTCGTCGCGAGAAGGAGCATCGGGCGGCGCATCCGGAAGCCACAGCCGGGGAGGTCGACGATGATCGGGAACGCCTTCTCGCACTCGATGAGGAGATCCGTCGCCTCCCCGAGAAATACGCCCGGCCGGTGATCCTCTGCGAGTTGGAAGGCCTCACCTACGAGGACGCCGCGAGACGCCTCAACGGGACTCCCGCGGCGATCAAAGGACGACTCTCCCGGGCCCGCAAGCGCCTGCGCGACCGCCTGAGCCGGAGAGGGTTGGCCCCCAACGCCGGGTTGGTCGGGCCCTCATCCCTTTCGATCCCCGCCCCAGCCACTCCCCCCGAAACCCTCACCATCTCGACGATCGGACTCCTGAAAACCACGTCCCTCGGCGATCCGATCGCGAAGACCTCGGTCATGGCGATCGTCAACGGAGTCCTCGGTGCGATGCGAACTTCCCGACTGAAATTCATGGCCATGTCGCTGACCGTGATGGCCGGCACGACGCTGATCGCCCTGGCCTGCGTGTTCGGTCAGCAGGGTGGACCGGACCAACAAGAACCGGGCGCCGGGACGCCGCGAGAGTCGGCTCGTCCCATCGCGACTGAGGAATCGGATCCGCGGGACCGGGATCAGGAAGCCTCCCCCGGCCGAACCATGAAGATCCGCGTTGTCGACAAGCGGACCAGGGGAGCCGTGCCCGCTGTTGCGCTGAGGGTGGCTTCGGACAACCTCCTGAAAGAGGTTGTCACGGACGCGTCGGGGCAATACCTCCTCACTTTGCCCGAGGCGCATCCGAACGGCCTCTGGATCCGGGCCAGGAAGGAAGGATTCGTGCCGACCTGGGTCACATGGGGAGGGGGCCACGACTCTCCCCGATTGTCCCTGCCTGGTTCCTTCGAGATCGAGCTCGAACCGGGGACATCGATCGGCGGCCAGGTCCAGGATCCTCGGGGCCAGCCTATCGAGGGCGTCCTCGTCGAGTTGTCGATACCGAGTGGGTTCATGGCCGATGGCATTTCTCTTCCCAGCCTGTCGGCCGAGCCCATCAAGACCGACGCAAAGGGGCATTGGGTCTGCAACTTCGCGCCGGCGAACCTCGAAGGCTTATCCTTCCGGCTCCAACATCCAGACCACGTGAGCGACCAGATCATATCCCGCAAGTTGACGCGGGTATCGGCGTTGCGAGACACGACCGCGGTGATGGTCATGGATTCCGGCGTACCGCTGACAGGTCGTGTGACAGACCGAGAAGCCCGGCCGATCGCCGGCGCGAAAGTGACACAGGGCACGGAGTCCTCACCAGGCCCGCCTTTCGTGAAAACGACCGACGCCGACGGGCGGTTCTCCTTCCCGCATGTCGAGCCGGGTGACACCCTGCTCGTCGTCCGCGCCCCCGGCTATGCTCCCGACCTTGCACGTGTTCGAGCGAGGGCAGCAATGCCTCCCGTCGACATCCGACTCGAGCCAGGCCGAACGATCGAAGGGCGTGTGCTGGATCTCGAGGGCAAACCGTTGGCGAACACCTCGGTCGGTGCCGTCGGATTCCCGGAGTTCCCAAGCCTGGGGTCTCGGACGAAGTCGACCGCCGAAGGCGGATTCCGCCTCACCGACCAGCCGACACGCCCTGTCACACTTCGGGTTTACAAGCCGGGCTTTATGTTCGTCGAGCGACCATCACGGGCAACCGACGGAGAAAGTCGCATCACGTTGACCCCGGAGTTCACCGTCCGCGGATCCGTGGTCGACGCCGAGACCGGCCAGCCGATCCCTGACTTCAAGCTGCTCATCGGCGACGACTCGACGGATGAGTCGGAACGATGGAACCGCGAATTGGCGTATAAGTGCCAGGGTGGTCATTATGAGGTCGTGTTCACAACATCAAGACCCGAGCTGCGCAGTCTTCGAATCGAGGCGGCGGGCTACTTCCCGGCCGTCTCTCGAGGGTTCCGGACGACCGAGAGTCCCCAGGTCTACGATTTCCAACTGAAGCGGGGCACCCCGGCCAACGATCCTGCCCTCTCGGGCATCGTCCGACTCCCGGACGGGAGCCCTGCGGTCGGCGCGATCGTGACCCTGGCCACGAACTCGCAGAGGGTAAGCCTCAAGGACGGCCGGGACATGGACCCCGAACGACACCCCACCGTGACCACCGGGTCGGACGGCCGCTTCGCGTTCCCACACCAGGACGAGCCGGCCGTTCTCCTGGCCTACCACGAACGGGGGCAGGCCCGGATCCTCGAGGAAGACTTCGCCAAGTCGCACGTGATGACGATCCAACCCTGGGGCCGCGTCGAGGGCACCCTCAAGGTCGGCACCAGTCCGCGAGCCTTCCAGGTCGTCGTGCTATTCCAGGGCAGGACATCGGGTCGCGAAGACCGGCGGGTTGACTACCAGGCTGCCTCAACAGAGTCAGACAGCTCGGGGCGATTCTTCTTCGAGCACGTCATCCCTGGCGACATCCGGGTCGGGAGGGCGAGCAGTGCATCCTCTTGGATCACTTCCGGTCCCTGGTTATCCCTCGAGGTCGCGCCTGGTGCAGCGGTACACGTCACGGTCGGAGGTTCGGGGCGTCCCGTCGTGGGACGATTCGTTGCGAAGCCGGACGCCATTCCCAACCTCGACTGGAGTTCGCTGAGATTCACTCTTACCCCCCAGATCAAGTTTCCTCGGGTCAACGTGCCCGAAGGCCTGACCGGAGAAAAGCGAGCCGAGTGGATCAAGGCCTGGCGGCAGAGCGAGGCAGGGATCGCGTACATGCGACGAAGCGATCGTGAATCGAGTGGGTATTACCAGATCAAAGTCGAGGCCGACGGCTCGTTCCGGATCGAAGATGTCATCGCCGGGGCATATCAGTGGATTATCATTCCCACAAGCCCTTCGAGTGAACACCGACGGTTTTGGTCGGTGACCCCCGGGACGACGACCATCCCCGAGATCCCCGGGGGGCGCGGCGATACGCCTCTCGAGCTCGGCGAGTTGACGCTTGCTCCCTCGGAGCAACCGGCTCGGTGAAGCCGAGGGGCGCGGCCTCGTCTCAGGGTTTCAGCTCGACGTTGGAAACCCCTTGCAGTCCCGGATGAAAGACGTTGTTCGAGAAGTGCAGGCCGACGGGCGCGGTGGGGCCGGACTCGACGAGGACGGCGTAGCGGTATCGGGGCGGGACGACTTCGGGCTTCCCGTCCTTGATCAGAGAATCGCGGCCGGTGTCGTACACGACATTCCCCTGGATGATGACGTCGGCCAGCGGAGGGTTCTCGGGGACCTGGCCGTGGTCGAACCGGATCGGGCAGCCGAGGCTCTCTTCGCCCCAGATCCAGCGCGTCTGGCCGAGCCCGAAGTCGGAGATGATGTTGTTGGCGATGATCGAGCCGCCGTCGACGTTGGCCGCTCGAGCCGGTCGGTTCGACTCCGCGGCCTGGGCCGGGAGCGACGAGGCCCCGGGCATCATGGCGATGCTCCAGAGGGAATTCTTGAGGAACTGATTGCCAATCACAATCACATGCTTCGAGCCATGCATCGCTTTCATGCCGATCAACGCATCATTGACGATGTTTTGGGATAAGATCACGTGGTCGGCGTGGATGTCAAACCCCTGGCCCGCGCGCTCGACGAGGTTGCCGATCACCTGGGTGGCGTCCGTCACCTCGGGCGAGGCCACGTGCACGGCGGTCCCTTGCATCCAGTTGTCGGTCTCGCCCCGCTCCCAGTCTCGGGCGTTGGTGATGCGGCCCCGGACGGCGTTCCTCTTGGTGAACTTGCCCAGCTCGTATCGACGCTTGACCTCCGGCGTGGGGACGAGGCGGTCCTCGCGGACGCGGTTCCCCCGGACCAACGTCCCCTGGCATTCCCGGATCATGATCCCGGTGCCGATGATGCAGCGGAACGCAAATCCCTGATCCGGCGTCGCCGTCCGGTCGTCGACCCCGACGCGCTGATAGTTCTGGACCAGGCAGTCGCAGACCCGGCTGTCGACGCAATTCCGCAGCTCGATCGCGGCGGCCCGGGTCTGGTTGTCGACGACCTTCAGGGCCTCGAGGGTGACGTCGCGCGAGTCGGTGGCGAGCACCGCCTCCGCCACGGTCTCCCGAAGGCCCTCCGGCCGCGTCAGCGTGAGCCCGCGGAGGCTGGCCCCCGGCGCGTGGTCGATTCGGATGATTGCCCGCGCGGGGTCCGTCTGGATGATCCTCCCGGATCCGTCCAGGCCGCCTCCCTCGGTCACGATCCGGATCGTCTCGGCGATCTCGTGGGTCCCCGGGCCGACGTCGATGACCTTGCCCGGATTGGCGTCGAGCGCGGCCTGGATCGTCGGGTAATCCCCCGAGGAAATGCCCGAAGCCTCGGCCCGGGGCGGCCCCACGACCATCGCGAGTACGGCCAGGCTACCCAGACAGGCCAGGGGAGAAGAGAGTGTCATCACGACTCGGTCACCTCGCATCAACGACCCGACGGATCCGTTCCGTTCCGGCCGTTATGGTAGAGGAACGAGTCCAGCCACCTCAAGGAGCCACCCTGGGTGACCGGCGTCGCGGCGAAGACGAACCGTCGGACCTCGTGGCGAAGATCAGGAGACGATGACCCGGCCGGGTTGGTCGAGGGTCGGCTCGATGATCTCGATGGTGCGGTCGAGGAAGGCCCGAATGGTCGCGGCGTTGGTGCGGAGGTGCTCGGTGACGTCGGTGACGGTGTACTCGCTGCGGCCGGGGGCGAGCGCCAGGGGGACGAGGATCTGGTCGGCCGAGTGTGGGTCGACGGCGCCTCCGTCGAACTGCTCGTAGGCCAGGAGTTCATCCACCGCCTCATCGGCGACGGCCTCGGCGGGCTTGCCGCGTTCACCAAGGCCGACGAACGTGGCGGGAGCCCCGTGGGCATGCTCGGCGGTCAAGCGGATCGCCGCGCCAGGGCTGGGCCCTGTCCATTCCGTCAACTCGAACTCGGCCGTCAAACCATAATCGGCGAGCCGGGCCTCGGCCTGGTCGCACATCCGCCGGGCAATGTCCGGGCGGAGCCTGGCGACCCCGGCCACCCCTTTGATCCGCTTCAGGGGGCCCCGGTCGGTCAAGGTCATCGGCCGCAACGTCGCCGGCTCGATCCAGGCCTCGAGGCGTCCTCCCCCCTGGGGATAGAAGCCCGCGGTCGGCATCGCCAACCCCAACGTCGCGCCCACGGCCGCGCAGTGTGCCCGCCAGGTCGAATCGAGGAACGGGAAGGACGGGGCCGACTGGTTGAAGGTCCCACCCGTCAAGGTGAGCCGCACCGCCTGCTCCGTCCGCAGGGCGATCGCCAGATGCAACGTCTGAAGGACCAATGCCGTCGAGCCCGCCGTCCCGATGTCGACCTGGAGGTCGCCGGGCGTGTACGGGCCGGGCCGGAAGGTCAGGTCGCGTGAGCCGGGCTTCCCGCCGATCACGTCGGCATCCGCCAGCATCGCCGCCGCCTCGACCGCCTTCAAATGTTGCGGTCGGAGGCCGGGCCGCTCGCGGTTGGCCCGGATTTTCACCATCCGGAACGGCTTCCCCGTCAGGAGCGACAGCGTGAGCGCCGTCCGGAGGATCTGGCCCCCTCCTTCACCCTCGGAACCGTCGAGTGTGATCAGGCGCGACGACACGTCCCAACTCCCTCCCAACGGCAAAATCGCCCTTCCCCGCTCGCCGACAATCGGGGTCGGCCGATGCGGCGAGGCCACCGCCTCGTGCCGTCCATGATAGACCCATTGCTTCCGAGCCTCCGCCGGCCGGCCGCCTTTGCGCCCTCCCCAAATCGGCTGCCAATCCATGGCGGGACTCCCTTGGGCGTAATCCGTAGACAGTAGTCAGGAGACAGAAGTTCGGGAGGCAGGAAGCCGAAGTCAGCGACTCCTCCGAACCCGGTTTCTTTCTCAAACCCGGGGTTCCGCCGCGGCCGACTCCGACATCTCCTAATCCTTGGCCGGGAGCTCGATCGGCTCGACGCCCGGGGGGAGGCTGATGGTGCCGCCGGGGGTGATGGCAGCAGTACGGGTCGCCCAGATGAGGATGACCTTCTGGAGGAGGCGATCGCTGTTCGTCTCGGTCTCGGTGAACAAGAACGCCCCCAGGCTGCGGGACGCGTCCGCGTGGCAACCGAGCACGGCGACCTGGCCAGGCTTGAGCTTCAAAGTCGTGGCGAGCTCGCGGAGGGTGTCCTCCTGCTGGCCATCCTTCTGCATGAATTGGTGGGGCGCATTCGCCCCTGAGTTCGGGAGCTGCGAGAACACGCGCTGGACCTGCCCGTGGTGGATCTCGGGGACGATCCGCAAGGCCACGTCATTGGTCCCCTCGTGGGTCGGGGTGACCCGGAACCAACCGCTGGCGTCCTGGTAGTCCCTGCCGGACGCATGCCCCTCGCGATTCAGGAGCAGGCTGGCCTGCGGGAGCTTCTCGTTCAGGCTGATGAGCGTCGGCTCGCCGTCAGGCGCATTGATATGTTGAACCGGCTCACCTTTACCCGGCGTCGGCGTCTTCTTCAAAAGAGCCTCGACCTCGGCGGGGACGTCGCCGGTGATCAAGCCGACCCGAAGCCCGTTGCCCTCGAGGTCGTGACGGAGTTCCGAGGGGACCGACTGCTCGTCGGCCACGCTCCAGATCTTGCTCTCGACGATCTCGTCGCGAAGCGGCCGGGCCAGGATCGCGACCTGGAGTGCGCATCGCTTGGGTTCGATAATGTGGCCGCCCCCCCCGATCTTCGACAGGAGAGACGTCTGGCGCAGCTCCGAGCGATTGAGCGTGCAACCCGCCACGGCCATCATGGCCACGACGAGCATCAGGGGTTTCCGATTCATCGGGCGGAATCCTTTCCGCGACACCCATGGGCGAAGGAGACAGGCCGGCCCACGCCCGCCTCTCGAAATGCAGGGCGGAGTCTAGCGCGAACATCCAAGACCGTCAATGCCAGGACCCGCCCCTTTTTCGGTCCCGACCGCGTTTTGATGCCCCACGTTTCGGACTCCCTCTCCGACCTCTCCTACTGCCAACGGCCCCGGAACCTTGATCGCTCTCTCCCACACTTTGACGGCCGCTTCCTCCCTCCTTCCTCCTGCCTCGTGCCTACTGTCTACTATCTACTCTGTCGACTTCATTACAGCTCGCATGAGAAGGATCCCGAAATGCTTTGGAAACCCAGTCGTCGTCGCTTCCTCGGTCAAGGCCTCCGAGCCCTCGGCGCCCTCGCGGCCGTGGGCCGACTGACGCCCGGTCTGGCCTTGGCGGCAACGTCGGTCGGCGAGATGACCGATAAGGCGATCGCCTTCTTACGGTCGCGCCAGGATGCGAAAGGGGGCTGGTCCACCGAGCGCGAGCCGGGGATCACGGCCCTGGTCGTGACCGCACTCCTCCGCTCGAAGCGGGTCACCCCCTCCGACCCCGCGGTCGTGCGCGGCCTGGCGTATCTCGAGCGGTTCATCGGGCCCAAGGGGGGCCTGTCCGAAGTCCCCCACGCGAACTACGCGACCGCGATCTCGTTGATGGCGTTCCACGAAGCCAACACCAAAGGGCGCTATGACGGAGTGATCAAGGACGCGCAAGCGTTCCTCAAGACGATGCAGTGGGATGAGGGGGAGAAGAAAGGACGCGACGATGCGTTCTATGGAGGTGCCGGGTACGGGGGCGGCAACAGCCGTCCCGACCTTTCCAACACCACGTTCTTCATGGACGCGCTCCGCGAGACCGGGCTCCCCGCCGACGACCCGAGCTTGCAGAAAGCCCTGGTCTTCGTCTCGAGGTGCCAGAACCTCAAGGGCGAGTTCAACGACCAGCCCTGGGCCGGCAAGGTCAACGACGGAGGCTTCGTCTACACGGCGGCCAACGGCGGCTCGAGCGTCGCCGGCAACGATCCCAACGGCGGCCTCCGCTCCTACGCCAGCATGACCTACGCCGGGCTCAAGAGCATGATCCACGCCGGCCTGACCCCCGACGACCCTCGCGTCAAGGCGGCCTCAACCTACATCGCCAAGCACTACTCCCTCGACGAGAACCCTGGCCTCGGCGCCCTCGGGCTGTACTACTACTACCAGACCTTCGCCAAGGCCCTGGGGATGCTCGACAGGCCGACGTTCACCGACGCGTCCGGCAAGGAACACAACTGGCGTGCCGAGTTGGTCATCGCCCTCGCCAAGCGCCAGAACGCCGACGGCAGTTGGGTCAACACGGCCGACCGCTTCATGGAAGGCGACCCCAACCTGGTGACCGCCTACGCCCTCCTCGCCCTCATTTACGCCCGGCCCAAGGCCTAAACGGCCGCGAAACCCGGCGTCCTTCGCGAGGCCGGGTTCTTCTGACACCTCGCAGCGAGAGTGACGATCAGCCGCTATGGCGGAGAGGGCGTCGCGCGTGCTCGCGAAGGGCGATCAGTCGTCGAGGCGCGTCGGGTCGAGCTCGCGTTCGATGCGGAACTGCATCTGACCGAGTTCGTCTCCGACGTACTCGGAGTGCGGCCAGGGCCATTCGACGGGGTCGTTGTGGAACCGGGGGATGATGTGCCAATGGCCGTGGTCGACCGTCTGTCCGGCGGCGCGGCCGTTGTTGACGATCAGGTTGAAGCCGTCGGCCCCTGTGGCCGAGCGGACGGCACGGCAGAGGCGGGGCAGGAGGGTGGCGACTCGCCCGGCGAGTGCCTCGGGCAGTTCGACAAGGTCGGCGTGATGGGCCTTGGGCACGAGCAGGACATGCCCCCGGTTCACGGGCCGGATGTCGAGGAAGGCGATGGCGTCCTCAGTCTCGAGGACCTTGGCGGAAGGGATGTCGCCTCGGACGATCTTGCAGAAGATGCAATTCGCGTCGTCGGGATGTCGGGACAAGACTGGGCGCTCCCCGAGGGCCTCATTGGCGAGGACGGTCGCCCTCCGGGGGCTGAACCCCCCGGAGGACCTGGATCCGTGACCGTGACCGTGACCGTTCCCGAGATCAGGAGTTGCTCGAGCTGGAAACGACGGCCGGGCGGGTCGGGGCCTTGATCTGCTCGTTCTCACCCAAGAGGCTGATCACGGCCATCGGCGCCGCGTCACCCTGGCGGACCTTGGCGAGCTTGTAGATGCGGGTGTAGCCGCCCGACCGCTCCTTGAAGCGCGGCCCGATCTCCTTGAAGAGAGCGAAGGCGACGTCCTTCTTGGTCACGACGGCCAGGACGCGGCGGAAGTTGTTCAGGTTCCAACCGTCTTTGGCCAGGGTGATCAGCTTCTCGGCGAAGGGCTGGACCTCCTTGGCCTTGGCCAGCGTCGTCTCGATCCGGCCGTGCTCGAACAGCGAGGTGGCCAGGTTACGGAGCATCATCCGCCGGTGCGACGGGGAACGCTTGAACTTCCGGCCGGCTTTTGCGTGTCGCATGGTTCATCAAACCGTGGCTAGAACTTGATTTCTTCAAGGGCTCGCGCCCTTGGCGAAAGCGGGACCGGCCGGGCGAAGCGGGGGCGCCCCCGCGGTTGTCGCCGCACGCGACCGGGGAATATGTCAGACGCCCTGGCGCGAAGGGAGCTCCATGCCGAGGTCGAGCCCGATCTCGTGGAGCTTGGCCCGCACTTCTTTCAACGTCGTCTCGCCGAAGTTGCGGACCGTCAGGAGTTGGTCCTCGGAACGGCTGACGAGGTGCCGGACGGTGGTGATCCCCTCGCTCTCGAGGCAGTTCGTGGCGCGGACCGAGAGCTCGAGCTCGGCCAGGCTCATGTCGAGCTTGCGCTCCAGTTCGGCGTCGAGCGGCTCGGAGCGGTGACCGTCCTGGCCACCCCCTTCTGAAGGCAGGCCCGGGCCCGGCTCGTAGTACTGTACGAACGGATTCAGGTGCTTCCGGAGGATCTTCGCCGCCTCCACCAGCGACATCTCGGGGCCGAGCGTGCCGGTGGTCCAGATCCGGAGGACGAGCTTGTCGTAGTTGGTCCGCTGTCCGACGCGGGTGTTCTCGACCCGGTATTCGACCCGGATCACCGGGCTGTAGATCGCGTCGATCGGAATCGCGCCGACCTCGAGGTCCTCGGTGTGACCTTCGGCGGCGGGCCGATAGCCACGGCCGTTCTCGACCGTCATCTCGAGAGCGAACGGCACGTCATCGGTCAGCGTGCAAAGGATGTGGTCCGGGTTGATGATCTCGATCGACTCGTCGTGGAGGATGTCGGCCGCCGTGACGACGCCCCGACGATCACGCTCGATGCGGATCGTCCGGTTCTGTTCGGAGTGGTTCTTAACGACCAGGCCTTTGATGTTCAGGACCAGGTCGGTAATATCTTCGACCATGCCGGGGATCGACGAGAATTCGTGCTGGACGCCTTGGATCTTGATCTTGGTGACGGCGCTCCCCTCCAGGCTGGACAGGAGGATGCGCCTGAGGCTATTACCGACCGTGTGACCGAACCCGCGCTCGAACGGCTCGATGTGGAACTCGCCGTACGTATCGGTCAACTTCTCACGGTTGCAGACGACCCGGCTGGGAAGTTCGAGGCCACGCCAACGGATGCGCATCGCACTCTCCAAAAAGGCGATCGGCCCTCGGCGGTCGGTCGAAATGAGCCGGTCGTGCGACCGGCACCCTCGTCCCCGTCGGAGGGCGGATCACCGCTTGTTTTCTTTCTCAGCGGCTCAACAATTCGACGATCAACTGCGGGGTGACCGGCAGCGAGATATCCTGAGTCGCGGGCAACCGGGAGACGCGCCCTTCGGGCGGCTCCGTGCTCGAGCGATCGAGCCAATCGGGCACCGGCGGCATGCCGTCGGTTTCCAGGCTCGCCGCGGCGAGCTTCCGAGAGTGCTCGCGGTCTTTGACCTGGATATGGTCACCAGGACGGACGAGGTAGCTCGGGATGTCGAGCTTGCGGCCATTTACCGTGATGTGCCCGTGCGTGATCATCTGCCGGGCCTGCGGACGGCTCGTGGCGAAGCCGAGACGGGTGACCACATTGTCCAACCGGCGCTCCAGGATCGCCATCAAGGCGTCGCCGGTGTTCCCGGGACGACGACCGGCGAGCTCGAAGTACTTCCGGAACTGCCGCTCGAAGATCCCATAGTAGCGCTTGACCTTCTGCTTCTCGCGGAGGCGGATCGAGTACTCGCTCGCTTTGCTCCGACGGAACTGGTGCATGCCCGGAACGCCTTCGCGGCGGTTGATGGCGCACTTCGGGGTGTCGCAGCGCGTCCCCTTCAAGAACAGCTTCAAGCCTTCACGGCGGCAGAGCCGGCAAACCGGCCCGATGTGACGTCCCATGGTATTCGAGCAATCCTTCAGGCGATGGTCGGGTTGAGTGGGGCCGAGTCTTCCGTGGTCGCGAACGCGCCGACGGGTTCCTCGGACGCTTGACTTACGATCCGCCGGAGGGCATTGACCGCGGGATTCGGCAACCCGATATCCGGTTCACCCGCGGATCCGGCCGGATCCGAACGAAGGAGGTTGGCGAGGCCTCGATCCCGTCGAGGTCGAGGACCAAGCGATGCAATGCGATGCGAGAGGCGTCGAAACGATCCGCTCAGACCCGCCGCTTCTTGGGGGGACGGCAGCCGTTGTGGGGCAGGGGGGTGACATCCTCGATCGCCTTGATCGAGAGTCCCGAAGCCTGGAGGGCGGTGATGGCGCTCTCGCGGCCGGAGCCGGGGCCCTTCACCTTGACCTCGACTTCCTTGACCCCGTACTTCGTCGCGGTCGCCGCGGCGGTCTCGGCCGCACGCTGGGCCGCGAACGGAGTGCTCTTGCGGCTCCCCTTGAATCCGACGGTCCCGGACGAAGCCCAGCACAACGCGTCGCCGTTGGGGTCGGTGATCGTGACCGTCGTGTTGTTGAACGTCGCTTTGATATGCACGACCGCCCGGCTGACGTTACGTCGTGTCTTACGCTTCTTGGCCTTGGCCACGGGTCCGTAGCTCCCTGGGAATCCTCGAAAAATGAAACCGCTCGGCGTTCCGAGCGAATCGATACGGGGGTCGGAGGCCACGTCCTTGGCGGCCTCGCCAGGTCAACGATGGCCTGAAGGGGGATCGAGACGATCGAGACCCAAGGCCACCAACGACGACAGGGCCGACACCGGGGCCCAAAAGGCGAGACCCCAGGCCACCCCATCGGGGCCGGATCCGCGGGCGAGGCGTGATGCCGAAAGGGACGGGCTGACACATCCTCGCGTTGCCACGAGGTTGCCAACGTCCCCCGACATCAGCGCATCTCCTTGACGCCCTTCTTACCGGCGACCGTCTTCCGCGGCCCCTTTCGGGTCCGGGCATTAGTCCGAGTTCGCTGGCCGTGAACGGGCAGTCCCTTGCGGTGACGAAGACCGCGGTAGCAGCCGATGTCACGCAGCCGGGCGATGCTCTGCTGGACCTGTCGACGGAGTTGACCTTCGACCGTGTACTCGTTGTCGAGCAACGCGGCCAACTTGGCCAAGTCGTCTTCCGTCAGGTCGCGGGCGCGCTTGTCGCGGTCGATCCCCGTCCGTTCGCAAAGCTGCTCGGCGAGGAACGGCCCGATCCCATAAATGTAGCGCAGCGAGATCACCGTGCGCTTGTCGTTCGGGATATCGACACCGAGAATACGAGGCATCCGTCCTAATCTCCGTGGGGCGAAGGCGTGGCGTGAGTTGACGTGCTAGGGTCAGTCTCCGACGGCCGGCCAAGACTCCGAGCGGCGAGCGCTCAGCCCTGCCGCTGCTTGTGGCGGGGATTCTCGCAGATGACGTAGACTTTGCCCCGGCGGCGGACGATCTTGCAGTGTTCGCAAATCCGCTTGACGCTGGATCGGATCTTCATCGGTCTCCTGGCTCTCTTTCCCAGCTTCGCGGGGACGAACCCCCGAGGCGGCCCAAGCCTTCGGGTCGCCCCGTCAACATCCCATCCAGACGCGGGCCGAATTGGGCCAATATAATCGCCCCGTCAAACTCACGCAAGCCCGGATTTTCGGACGAAACGGGTTCCCTCGGGAACTTCTCCCCACCGCCGGGAACCGAACCGAACTCCGAACCGTCGATTAATCATTCAAATAAGTCAGGACACGTGGACCATCGGGCGTCATCGCGACGGTGTGCTCGAAATGGGCACTAACGCCACGGTCCTTGGTCTCCACCGTCCAGCCATCGTCAAGGGTCCGCACGTCCTTCGTCCCGAGCGAGACCATGGGCTCGATGGCCAGCACGATCCCAGGCTCGAGGCGAATGTCATTCTTTCGCAGGGCCTTGCTCACGAAGTTCGGAACCTGGGGCTCCTCGTGCATCGCCTGGCCGATCCCGTGACCGACGAACTTCTCGACGACGTACATCCCCTGGCTCTTGACGTACCGCTCCATCAGGCTGGCGACTTCGGACCAGAGCGAGCAACGCTCCATGGCCCGGATCGCGAGATTGAGCGTCTCCGAGGTCACATCCAGGAGCTTCTGGACCTCGGGCCGAATCGCGCCGATGGGCAACGTCACGGCCGCGTCGCCGCACCAGCCGTTGACCTTGCACCCCGTGTCGATCGACACCACATCACCTTCGCGGAGGGGGCGGCGATTCGGGATGCCGTGGACCACCTGTTCGTTCACGCTCGCGCAGATAACGGCCGGGAAAGGAGACTTCCCCTTGACCGAGCTCGGATAACCCTTGAACAGAGGCGTCGCGCCGTGCTCGAGGAAGATCGCGGCCACCGCCTCATCCAGATCTGCCGTCGTCACGCCCGGCACCGCGAGCGAGCGGACTCGGTCCAACGCCTTGGCGACGACCCGACCCGCCTCACGCATCAGGCCGATCTCGCGGGGGCTTTTCAGCTTGATCACGTTTCGCTTCGTTTCGAACCTGTCCGCTCGAACCGCGGAACACCTACTTGAAATTCAACCCACAACGCCCTGGTCTTAACCCACCAGAGACTCGAACGGAAGGGGCCAGCCGGGAACCAGGTCCCGGACGTGGCCCGCTCCGCGCGGTCCTATCGAATCAACGCTTGCTCACGAGGCCACCGTAGTTCCTCATGATCAAGTGGCTGTCGATCTTCTGGACGAGGTCGAGACAAACGCTGATCACGATCAGGAGGCCTGTACCCCCCATGAACGCCGCGATCGTGTAGTCGACCATCAAGGCGTTCTGGACGACGGAGGGGATGACCGCCACGAGGCTGAGGAACGCCGCCCCGACGTAGGTGATCCGCAGCATCACCTTCTCGAGGTAGTCGGCCGTCCGCCGGCCCGGGCGATACCCGGGGATGAAGCTGCCGTAGTCCTTCAGGTTCTCGGCCATGTCCTTCGGGTTGAAGGTGATGGCCGTCCAGAAGTAGCAGAAGAAGTAGATCAAGACGATGTAGAACAGCGTGTAGACATAGCTTTGCTTCTGGAACGCGTCGGCCGTCTCTTGGATCAAGGCGGCGACGGCCGACCAGACGTTCCACGAGTCGGTACGCCACCCCGCCGTGGCCCGCGAGAGCCCGTTCAGGATGAAAGAGGGGAAGATGAGCAGGCTCGAGGCGAAGATGATCGGCATCACGCCCGCCTGGTTCACCTTCAAGGGAAGATACTGGCGAGTCCCACCGAAGACCCGACGGCCCCGGACGTGCTTCGCCGACTGGGTCGGGATCCGCCGCTGACTCTCGGTGATCGCGATAACCCCGACGACCACCGCGATGAACAGGGCCAGGAGCATGACGATCGTGGTGATCGGATACTTGCCGGCGTCGGCGGTGAGCCGAGGGGTCGCATTCACGGCGAGGTCGCGGAGGGCCAGCGGCATCCGGGCCAGGATCCCGGCCATGATCAGGAGGCTGATCCCGTTGCCGATCCCGTACTCGTCAATCTGCTCGCCGATCCACATCAGGAAGACGGTCCCCGCCGTCATGATGCAGACGCACACGAGCCCATCCCAGAAGTTTTGGTGCTGTGGTAGCACGACCCCCATCTGGGGACTCATCATGTACTGGACCCAGAATGCGCTCTGTACCGCGCATAAGAGTACCGTTGCGTATCTCGTGTATTCGTTAATCTTCTTACGGCCGCTCTCCCCCTCCTTCATCATCGCCTCGAGCGATGGGACCACGCTCCCGAGGAGCTGGAAAATGATCGAGGCGGAGATGTAGGGCATGATCCCGAGGCCGAAGATCGTGCTCATGCCGATCGACGTGCCGCCGAACATGGCGACGGTGCCGAAGATCTTTCCCGCGGTGTTGCTGCTCTGGTGTTCCTGCCAGTTCTTGAGCTGGTCCTGATTGACGATCGGCAGGGGGACATAGAACCCTACCCGATAGAGGGCCAGGAACATGGCCGTCATCAGGATCTTGCGCTGAAGCTCAGGAACCTTGAAGAGGATCGTATAGAGCTTGCCCACGTCGAGACGCCTCCTCGGTCGCGATCAAGGGGAACGAACGAAAAGGGTGGGCGCCGGCGCCCACCCCGGGATCGTTTCTATTGGACAACGACCGTGCTGCCGCCCGCCGCGGCGATCTTCGCGGCGGCCGATCCGCTGAACTTGGTGGCGTGGACGGTGAAGGCCTTGGTCACCTCGCCCTCGCCGAGGATCTTGATGCCATCGTCGTGACGCCCCTTGACGAGCCCGCGGGCCCGCAAGGCGGCCTCGTCGATGACGGCACCCGCGTCGTAGCAGGCGTCCAGCGACGCGATGTTGACGATCGCGAAGTCTTTCTTGAAGTAGCCGTTGAAGAAGCCACGCTTCGGGACGCGGCGGGCGAGGGGCATCTGGCCGCCCTCGAACAGGGCGCTTTGCTTGAAGCCCTGACGGGACGAGTGGCCCTTGTGCCCCTTGCTCGAGGTCTTGCCGTGACCCGAGCCGATACCGCGGCCGACGCGCTTGCGCTTCTTCCGCTTGTGAATGCCTTGGTGGACGTCGTGGAGTTGCATTAGAGGGAGACTCCCCGGAGGCGAGCCACTTCTTCCTTGGTCCGCAGTTGGGTCAGGGCATTGATCGCCGCCTTGACCAAGTTCAGCTTGTTGGTCGAGCCGTAGCTCTTGGTCAGGATGTCGGTGATCCCGGCGGCCTGCACGACCGAACGGACGGCACCGCCGGCGATGACGCCGGTACCCGGGCTGGCGGAGAGCATCACGACGCGGGCGGCACCGAAGCGACCGATCACGCGGTGCGGGATCGTGCCACCGCGGAGGTTGACCCGGTTCATCTGCTTGTGGGCGTCCTTGACGCCCTTCTCGACGGCGGGGGGCACCTCGTTGGCCTTGCCGTAGCCCCAGGCCACCTGGCCCCGGCCATTCCCGACGACCACAAGGGCATTGAAGCTGAAGCGGCGACCACCCTTGACTACCGCGGCGCAGCGGCGGATCGCCACCACGCTCTCGGTCCATTCGCCTCGTTCTCGACTATCGCTCGACATGGCGGGCTCCTTTTAGAATTCCAGACCCGCCTCGCGGGCGGCATCGGCCAGGGCCTGGACCCGGCCATGATATTTGTAGCTTCGGCGGTCGAAACAAATCTTGTCAATACCGGCCTGCTTGGCCCGCTCGGCCACCTTGCGCCCCACCAACGTGGCCGCCGCCTTGTTGCCGCCGTACGCCAGCTCAGTCTTGATCTCCGGGTCGAGCGTGCTGGCCGAGGCCAAGGTCGTCCCGGTGCTGTCGTTGATCACCTGCGCGTAGATGTGCTTCGAGCTCCGGAAGACGGCCAATCGGGGCCGCTCGACGGTGCCGAAAAGTCTCTTGCGGACGTGCCGCTGGCGGCGAAGCCGCCTCACCTGGACAAGTTTGCGCTGATTCACGAAAATATCCTCGGCTCGGGGTTCGGGGCGACCGATGCCGACCGGGCGCCCAGCCCTCAACACTCGGCCATTGTTGGATTCGGAAACGAGAGCGCCGACGGGAACCCCCGGGGAGCCGGAGGGCTCGACCCGGGGGAAGACCGCGGCAGGCGGCCCGCGTTACTTCGAGCCGAAGGCCTTACCGGCCTTTCGGCGGACGACTTCGCCCTCGTAGCGAATCCCCTTACCCTTGTAGGGCTCGGGCGGGCGGACCTTGCGGACGACGGCGGCGAACTGCCCGACCGCCTGCTTGTCGGCGCCGCTGATCGTGATGTGCGTCGGGTCGACGACGACGACGCTGACGCCCGTGGGGGCCTCGAGCACGATCTGGTTGGCGAAGCCGACCTGGAGGGCCACGGTGTTGGCCTTCTTCAACTGGGCCTGGTAGCCGACGCCGACGATTTCCAGCTTCTTGACGTAGCCGGTCGCGACGCCCTCGACCATGTTGGCCACGAGGCTGCGGGTCAGCCCGTGCAATGCCCGGCTCTCTCGTTCGTCGTCGACGCGGGTCACGACGACCTGCTTGCCCGCGTCATCAAGAGTCACGCCGACCTCGGGTCGATACGTGAACGACAGCTTACCTTTCGGGCCTTCGACGCTGATGGTCGAGTCGGCGACCGACACTTTCACGTTGGCCGGCACGGGCACCGGCTTGCGTCCGATCCGGGACATGGGACCACGATCCTCTCGCTCAAGGGGCACCCACGGGGGATCCGGGAGACCTCACCGCCGCGGTGCGAGTGACTCGATGTGTTCGTTTCAACGACGACGGCCGGGATCTTAGTGGATCAAGGCGAGGACTTCCCCGCCGACCTTCTCGGCCCGGGCGCGTCGGTCGCTGATCACGCCCTTGGGGGTGCTCAGGATCTGGATCCCCATTCCGCCGAGGACGGGCCGGAGGTCCTTGTACCCGCTGTAGACCCGGCGGCCGGGCTTGCTCACGCGGTCGATCCGCGTGATCAGCCGCTCGCCGTTGGGGCCGTACTTCATGTGCAGGCGGAGGGTCTTGGAGGGGACGGTGTCGACTTCCTCGAAGTCCCAAATATACCCCTCGTCCTTCAACACCTGGGCGACGCCCCGGCGGAGGTTCGAGCTGGGCAGGTCGACCAGCGGGCGCTCGATCCGCACGGCGTTGCGGATCCGGGTGAGCATATCAGCAATCGGGTCGGTCATCATGGCAGGAACGATTCCCGTCAACCGTCGCGGGTAACGCGCCTCGACCCGGCAGGATGGGCTCGCCGGGAAGGGCCGCGTCGGCGCGGCGGGGCATTGATCGAACGAGGCGGACGCACCTCGGGACGACACCCGAGGGCAGGAGACTCACTTACCAACTGGCCTTCTTGACGCCCGGGATCAGGCCCTTGAGGGCGAGGCTCCGGAAGCAGATCCGGCAGATGCCGAACTTGCGATAGACGGCGCGGGGTCGGCCGCAGAGCTTGCAACGGTTGCGGTGCTGGACCGCAAACTTGCGAGGGGTCTGCGACTTGATCATCTGGGCTTTGGTCGACATCGCTGGTTCACCGTCACCTGGGAGATTAGGGAGGGCTCAAACTCGGCCTCGGGCCTCTCGGCCGAAGGACAGGGGTCGTCGTCCCTCGCCGGTCGGTTCAACGAGACTTCTGCTGCGGCTGACGATAGGGCATGCCGAACGACTTGAGCAGTTCGCGGGACTGGTCATCGTTGGCGTTCTTCACGACGATCGTGATGTCCATGCCTTGCGTGTGCTGCAGTCGGTCGGCGTCGATCTCGGGGAACACCACCTGCTCGGCGAGACCGAGGGTGAAGTTGCCGTGCCCGTCGAAGCTGTTCGGATTCACGCCGCGGAAGTCACGAATACGAGGGAGAGCGACCGAGATCAGTCGGTCGAGGAACTCGTACATCCGCTTCCCGCGGAGGGTGACCTTGCAGCCGATCTCGTTGCCTTCGCGGAGGCGGAAGCCGGCGACCGAGGTCTTGGCCTTGGTCACGAGGGGCTTCTGTCCGCTGATCCGGCTCAGGCTATCGATGGCCACTTCCATGAGGGCCTTGTCCTGAGTCGCCCGGCCGACGCCCATGTTGATGACGATCTTCTCCAGCTTGGGGATCGACATCTTGTTGGCGAGGTTGAACTTGGAGGCCATCGCCGGCGCGATGGTCGCATTGTACTGATCGAGCAGGCGAGCCATTCCAGTCGTCCTTCAATCGATCCTTATTTCTTTTCGGCATGGGCCGGCTTGGCCGGCCCGACGTTGCCCAGACTTGCCGAGCATTTCTTGCAGAAGCGTTGCTTCTGGCCGGCCTCGGTGAACCGATGGCCGACGCGGACGCCCCGCTTGCAGCTGGGGCAGAAGAGCATGACGTTCGAGACGGCGATCGGCATCTCCTTGGAGAGCCGCCCGCCCTGCTGGTTCTTGGCGCTCGGCTTCAGGTGCTTGTAGACCCGGTTGACCCCCTCGACGACGATCTTGTTCTTCTCGGGGAGGACGCGTAGCACCTTGGCCACCCGACGATCGGAGGGCGAACCCTTGTCGTCGCCGGTGATCACCTCGACCTGATCATCTTTGCGAATATGCATGGTCGTTTCTACGTGCGAATAGGGTGGCGGTTGGCCCCCGCCGACGGTCGCGAAGGGGCGGGCCCTGGCCGGGCCGCATCGGGTCCTCCCCGAATTCAGACCACCTCGGAGGCCAGGCTGATGATCTTCATGTACTGGCGGTCGCGGAGCTCGCGGGCGATGGCGCCGAAGATGCGGGTGCCGCGCGGGTTCCGCTCGTTGTCGATCAGGACGACGGCGTTGCGGTCGAACTTGACGTAGGAGCCGTCGATTCGTCGGGTCGAGTTGCGGACGCGGACGACGACGCAACGGACCACGTCGCCGGCCTTCACGTCGCCGCCGGGGGACGCCTTCTTCACGCTGGCGATGATCACGTCGCCGAGCCCCGCCGTGCGACGCTTGTAATGCGAGGCGCTACCGCCGAGGACCTTGAAGCACATGACTTCTTTGGCCCCGGAGTTGTCGGCCACGTCGAGCCGAGTCTGCATTTGAATCATGGGACACCCTGCTGATCATTAGGAGGGCGTGAGGTCCACGCCGAAAACCTTCCGAGATGCGTTCCGGCGTGAATCCGATCGACGCCCACCGGGATCCGCCCGCCTTGCCGACACACTGGCCCGCCGACCGAACGCGAAGCTCGGCCGGCCCGGCCCGGTCATCACCGGGGCCGACCGTCCGACCGACCGACTCAGACCGAGGCCTTCGCCGCTTCGCCCTCGCCGGCAAGGGCCTGCTGCGCCCCCTGACGGACGATCCGGACGATCCGCCACCGCTTCAGCTTGGAAAGCGGGCGGGTCTCCATGATCTCGACCTGGTCGCCGATGTGCGACTGGTTCGTCTCGTCGTGCGCGTGGCAGACGGTGCGACGACGGAGCAGCTTGCCGTACTTGGGGTGCGGGTACAAGGTCTCGATTTCGACCCGACGGGTCTTGTTCATCTTGTCGGACGTCACGACCCCGATCTCCGTCTTGCGCCGGCTGCGGGCGGGGGCGGCGGGGTTGGTTGTCGGTTGGCTCATCGCGGTTAACCGGTTCCGGTTCTCGTGTGGGGACGAATTAGGTCGTCGAGGCCGCGGCGGCGGACCGTTCGACATCGATTTCGCGGAGACGGAGGATCGTCTTGATTCGGGCGATCTCGCGCTTCGCCTTGATGATCTCGCTCGGCGCTTCGAGCCGTTCGGTCTCGCTCTGGAGTCGGAGCCGGAACAGGTTCTGCTGGGTCTCCTTCAGGAGGAGGTCCAACTGTTCGTCGGTCTGCTCGCGGAGTTCGGCGGGCTTGCTCATGGTTTCGGTCCTGCCGGCGGCTCAGCCCGCCCGGCGATCGGCCTCGTACTCGGTCTCGGTGGAACGAACGACCAGGGAATGACGACGGCCCGGCTCACCCGGGCGTCGCGAGTTACAGCGTGGGGCGCCGGGTGACGAACCGGCAGGAGACCGGGAGCTTGTGGGCGACCCGCGCCAGGCACGCACGGGCGACTTCTTCGCTCACGCCGGTGACCTCGTACAAGATCGTACCGGGCTTGACGATCGCCGCCCAGTACTCGACCTCACCTTTACCCTTACCCATTCGGGTCTCGGCGGGAATCGAGGTGATGCTCTTGTGCGGGAAGATCCGGATGAAGAGCTTGCCGCCCCCCTTGACCGCCTGGCTGGCCACGACTCGGCCCGCCTCGATGGTCGCCGCGCTGATCTTGCCGGGCTCGAGCGACTGGAGGCCGAACTCGCCGAACGCAACGTAATTGCCGCGGGTGGCGTTACCTTTTACGCGGCCTTTTTGGCTTTTTCGGAACTTGACCCGCTTGGGCATCATGGGCATCGGTGCCGCCCTCCGTCTTCAGGTAATCGCCTTGGTTGACCCACACTTTGATCCCGATGTGGCCTTGCGCCGTCTTGGCTTCGGAGAAGCCGTAGTCGACCTTGGCCCGGAGCGTGCTCAGGGGGATCGAGCCGAGGTTGGCGGACTCGGTCCGCGACATCTCGGAGCCCCCGAGGCGGCCCGAAAGCTGAATCTTGACGCCCTTGGCACCACCGTCCATGGTCTGCTCGAGGGCGCGCTTCATCGTGCGACGGAAGCTCGAGCGCTTCTGGAGCTGCTCGCCGATGTCCTCGCTGATGAGCTGCGCGTCGATCTCGGGGCGGTTGACCTCGACGATCTTGACTTCGATCCGGCGCCCGGTCAGTTCCTGGAGCTCGTCCTTGAGACGATCAACCTCGGCCCCTTTGCGGCCGATGATGATGCCCGGGCGGGCGGTCGACAGGAAGACGGTGACGGCGTCGCGGGTCCGCTCGATTTCAATCTTGGGGATGCCAGCGTAGCTGTACTTACCCTTGATGAATTTGCGGATCTTGAAGTCTTCGACCAAAAGGTCGCTGAATTCGTGCTTGGAGGCGTACCAGCGGCTTCGCCAGTCCTCCATGATCCCGATCCGAAAGCCGGTCGGGTGAACCTTCTGGCCCATGGGTCGACGTCCTTTGGGTTAGTCCTGGTCCTGGTCCGAGGCGCCGGCGCTGACGGCCGCCAGGTCGGTCAGGGCGATCTGGATGTGGGCGCTCCGCCGACGGATCATGTAGGCCATGCCGCGGGCCCTCGGCATCAGTCGCTTGAACATCGGGCCCCCATCTCCCCGGGCGTCGACCACGACGAGGTCGCCGACGTTGCGGATGCCGCGATCTTCGGCATTAGCCATGGCGCTCTTCAGCACCTGCTCGATCATCCGCGCCCCCCGGTGGGGCATGTACTTCATGATGTCCATGGCGTCGTCGGCATACTTGCCGCGGACCAGGTCGAGGATGGGCCGGAGCTTGCGCACCGAGATCCGGGCGAAGCGATGTTTGGCGACGTATTCAGTCGAGGGACTCATGGCCGATTTCCCACACGGTCTCCCGAGAGAAGGCGGGGCCTCCTTCGGATTCAGCTCTTCGGATTGGTTTTATTTCCGACCACCCTTGGTGGCCTTACCGCCGTGACCCCGGAAGGTCCGCGTCGGCGCGAACTCGCCAAGCTTGTGCCCGACCATGTCCTCGGTCACGTACAGCTTGATGAAGTTCCGCCCGTTGTGGATGGCGAAGTTCTTGCCGATGAACTCGGGCACGATCGTGCAGGCGCGCGCCCACGTCTTGATCGGTTCGCGGTTGCCGGTCGAGTCGACCCGGTACACCTTCTCGAGCAACCGCTCGACGACGTACGGGCCTTTCTTCAACGAACGTCCCATAAGTATCAGGTCCCGGACCCTTCCAGGTCGAAAGCGGACAGCGAGAGGCGAATCTCGTTCGGATCCCTAAATGATTCGATCGATTCGGGGCCGGTCCCGATCCGTTCGGATCCGATCCCTTCAGACGGCGAGGCCGGTCGTCGTTTTTCGGGACGACGACCGGCCCAATCGATGCGAGCGGCGAGTCGCCGATCAGAGCTTCAACTGGCCATACCGGACGCTCTTGCGACGGCGGATGATGGCCGAATTCGAGGGCTTGCGACGGCGACGAGTCTTGCCGCCCTTCGCGAGCTTGCCGGTCGGCGAGCACGGGTGACGGCCGCCCGAGGTGCGTCCTTCACCGCCGCCCATCGGGTGGTCGACCGGGTTCATCGCGACGCCGCGGACGTGCGGCCGACGGCCCAGCCAACGCGAGCGGCCCGCCTTACCAAGATGAATGTTCATATGGTCGGAATTACCCACCGTGCCGATCGTGGCGCGGCAGGCGGCCGGGATCCGGCGGACTTCGCCCGAGGGGAGCGTGATCTGGGCCCACGTCCCTTCGCGGGCCGTGAGGGTCGCGCTGACGCCCGCCGAGCGGCAGAGCTTGGCGCCGCCGCCGGGCTGCATCTCGAGGTTGTGGATCGACAGGCCGGTCGGGATCTTCGACAGCGGCAGGCAGTTGCCCACCTTCGGATCGGCCGTCGGGCCGCTGGTCACGGTCATGCCCGCCTTCAGGCCCTCGGGGGCGATGATGTATCGCTTGACCCCGTCGGGGAAGAGGATGAGCGCGATTCGGGCCGAGCGGTTCGGGTCATACTCGATGTGAGTGACCTGCGCCGGGATGCCGTCGTGGTCGTTGCGCCGGAAGTCGATGATCCGGTACATCCGCTTGTGGCCGCCGCCGCGATGTCGCGCGGTGATGAACCCCTGGTTGTTCCGGCCGCCGGTCTTCTTGAGCGGTTCGGTCAGGCTCTTTTCGGGCTTCTTGTTCTTATCGGTCAGCTCCGAGAAGTCGCTGACCGAGGCGTTTCGGCGCCCGGGGCTGGTTGGTTTGTAGTAGCGGATACCCATCGGGGTCGCGTCCTTCGCTGGGCCGATGCGGCCCGGTCTCGTTATCGATATTCCCGTGCAACTCGCGGGACCCGGCTCAGCAGACGGACAGGCCGGCGGCCCCGGGCCTTCGCAAGCATCATCACTTCGGGGCTCGACGGCCGGCGGTGGTCACCGCGACGGCCCCCCGGGTCCGGCCCCTCGAGGAGGAGACCCGGGCCCGGCGACGGTCCCGCACAAACGATCAATAGAAGTCAATTCGATAGTCTTCGTGGAGGGCGACGATCGCCTTCTTCCAGTTCCGCATCCGGCCCGACTTGAGGCGGTGGCGGCGCATCTTGCCGCGACGGTTCTGGGTCCGGACGTCGGCGACCTTGACGTTGAAGAGGGCCTCGACCGCCAGCTTGACCTCGGTCTTGGTGGCGAGCGGGTTGACCTCGAACGTGTAGGCGTTGTGCCGTTCCGAGAGGTGCGTGGCCTTCTCGGTGATCAGCGGGCGGAGGACCACCTGGTACGGCTCCAGAACGGGGCCGCGACGCTGATATTGGGGCGGACGACGGAGCGTGACCATGGACTCAACCCTCCGAGGCGGCCGACGAGGCGGCGGCGTTCTGGGCCGGGCGGCGGGCCGGCTTTTCCTTGACGCGATCCTTCAGCGCCGCCAGCGCCTCGCGAGTCAGCAACAGGTAACGCTGCTTGAGAATGTCATACGTGTTGAAGTCGGCAACCGGGGCGACCTGGACGCCTTCGATGTTCCGGGCGCTCTGGTAGAAGACCGGGTCGTGCGTCGGGAGCCCGATGAGGATCGACCGGTGGTCGAGGGTCCGCGACAGCACCTTTCCCTTCGTCTCGCCGACGGCCTCGGTCGACTCGGCCTCGGTGAGGTCGGGGCGACGGATCGCCTTGAGGGCCTGGACGACCACCTTCGTCTTGGGGGTCGTCAGCGACAGGCCGTCGAGCACGATCGCCTGGCCGTCCTGGAACTTCGACAGGAGGGCCATCCGGATTGCGGCCCGGATCGAGCGCTTCGGCAGTGCGTAGCGGTAGTCGCGGTTCCGGCGGGCGAAGGCCATACCGCCGCCGACCCGCTTGTTGGTCCGCTTGGCACCGGCACGGGCGTTGCCCGTCCCCTTCTGGCGGAACAGCTTCTTCCCCGAGCCGGCGACGTCGGCCCGGCCGCGGGTGTTCACCGTGCCCACCCGCCGGTTGGCCAGGTGCATCAGCACGACCTCGTGCAGCAACTGCTTGTTGACCTGCCCGCCGAAATCGGCCGGGTCGATCGACTCCTCGCCGACCTTCTCGCCGGCGGGGTTGTAAACGGGTACGGTCAGCATGTCGTTAGATCCAGATTCTTACCCACAAAGGCACGAAGAAAAGCATCAAAGATACGAAGATCTTGATCTGCTATCTTCTTTTCCCTTTGTGTCGTTGTGCCTTTGTGGTGAGTCTCTTCCCTTGATATCAGACTTTGTTCGTCTGTCGAACGGTCAGGAAGCCGCCGTTCGGGCCGGGTACCGCGCCCCGGACCAAGATCAGGTTGTTCGCGAGGTCGACGCGGACGACCTTGAGGTTCCGCACGGTGATCTGCGCGTTGCCGTACTGGCCCGGCTTGCGGATCCCCTTGCGGGTGTGGGCGGGGTCGGCACTGGGACCGGACGAACCGGGGTGACGGTGCATACGCTTGACACCGTGCGTCGCCCGGAGGCCCTTGAACCCGTGCCGCTTCATCACGCCCGAGAAGCCACGGCCTTTGCTGGTCCCGATGACGTCGACCCGGCCGATCTCGTTGAAGACCTCGACCGTCAGGGTCTGCCCTTCGGCGACCTCGGTCGGGCCTTCCTGGCGGATCTCTCGGATGTAGCGTTTCGGCTCGGCATCGACCTTCCGGGCATGGCCACGGGCCGCCTGGGTCGCGTTCTTGCGCTTCTTATCGGCGTAGCCGAGTTGCAGCGCATGATAGCCGTCGCGTTCCTCGGTCCGGACTTGCAGCACCGTGCACGGGCCGCATTCCAGGACCGTGATCGGGACGGCCGTGCCGTCGGCCTCGTAAATCTGGGTCATGCCGACTTTGCGGCCGAGCAATCCCACGCGCATCACGCAAACTCCGTCGTCAGTCCGTCCCATCCCGCTCGGGTTCGTTGCCGCCGCCCGGCGAACTGGTCTGTCTGTCGTAGTGTTTTTTCACCGAGAGTGCGACACCGTCCCGCCACCCCGATTGCCGGTGGCCGCGGTTCGGTATACGAACCCCAAATTTTCGTCTTCGATTTCCGGGACGAACGCACGGGAGGTATGGCACCCCCCGAGCGGCCCAGGGTCGCTTCGACATGGCCCGTCGGCCGGGCATGGGTCGATGGCGAGCGATCAGCCCCCGGAGGGACCGGCCTTGATTTTGATGTCCACGCCCGCGGGCAGGCTCAGCTTGTTCAGCGCGTCGATGGTCTTGTTCGTCGGCTGCACGATGTCGATCAGTCGCTTGTGCGTCCGGATCTCGAACTGCTCACGCGACTTCTTGTCGATGTGCGGGCTTCGGAGCACCGTGTAGCGCTCGATGCGGGTAGGTAGGGGGATCGGCCCGTGGACGATCGCCTCAGTCCGCTTGGCGGTGTCGACAATATCCTTCGCCGACTGGTCAAGGATGGTGTGGTCATACGCTTCCATGCGGATGCGTATCCGTTCATTACTGATGCCCGCCACGCGTTGTTCCCTTCGAAACGACCGCCGACCCGAGGGCCTTCCATATCGCTAAGCCCGCATGCCACGCGGGAAAGTAAGAATGTAACGAGTCACTTCGTGACAGTCAACGACTCTTCTTGGAGTATTTCCCGAAAATGCACAGATTTGCCGATCAACCGGGATCTGCAGGTCGTCCTTTTTCTGCGTCGCGCGTCGAGGTTCTGTCCTTCCCCCTTTTTAATGATGTGGTGACGAGCGTTCGATCGGCGTCGGGTGGGAGTTCTGGCTCATGGCGGGCGAACATTTCGGGGCGGTCGTTCGGCAGATCCAACGAGTCTACCACGGTCGGACGTACGCCGACCGCGGCGACGCCGATCTCCTCGATCGCTTTGCTTCGTCCGGGGATGAGGCGGCGTTCACGACCCTGGTCGAACGTCACGGGACGATGGTGCTTTCCGTTTGCAAGGGTGTCCTGAGGGATCCGAATGACGCGCAGGATGCGTTCCAGGCCACGTTCCTTGTCCTCGTCCGAAAGGCCCGTGGGCTCCAGGTCGACGGTTCGCTCGGTGGGTGGCTCCATCGAGTCGCCTTCCGGATTGCGCTCCAGGCGAATGAGGATCTCGCGAGGCGGCGAATCCTCGAGCGTCGGGCCGTGGAGCTGGGGGTTTCGTCCGGACACGGTTCAAGCTCGACTCGCGACGACATCCCTGTCCTCCACGAGGAGCTCGACCGGCTTCCGGAGAAATACCGTGCCCCGATCGTCCTCTGCCATCTCGAGCAGATGTCGCATGCTCAGGCGGCCGAACACCTGGGATGGTCGGTCGGGTCAATCCGCGGTCGGGTCGCCAGGGGCCGGCACCTCTTGCGGACGCGCCTGGTCCGTCGAGGGTTCGCACTCACGGGCGGTCTTCTGGTCGACACCGGGCCTTCCCAGGCATCGACGGTCCCGCTCTCCGGGGTCGTCGCGACCTTCCGGGCCGCCTCTGGGCTCGCGGCAGGGCAAGCCGTTGACCTCGCCTCGACGGCCTTCGCCCTGAGCGAACGGGTTGCCGAGGGCCTTTGGGTTTCACGCCTCAAACCAGTCCTTGCGCTCGTCCTCTCCGTTGGCGTGGCCCTTGGCGCCACGACGGGCCTGCTGGCGTGGGCCAGCGGGTTTGAGAGCCAGGATGCCCCACCCCACTCCAAGACCACGCCCCAAGCCTCCGCCAAGGGCCGCGACGTCAACTCAGTGACGCCTTCGGGAGTTGCTGAAGCCTCAATACCCCTGACGGGGACAGTCATCGGACCCGACGGGCGTCCGGTCGACGGGGCTTTGGTCCAAGTCCTCTTCGATCGGCCGCCCGGCATCGAAAGCCCTGATTTGCGGACCTCGACCGGCCCCGACGGCCGGTTCACCCTTCAGGCGCCTCGGTCTGCCTTCGATGTGCCCGGCCCACCTCCGTCGATCACCGCGAAGGCCGAAGGTTCTGGACCGACCTCGGCGAGACTCGGCTCCCAACCCGATCTGAGTCGGGGCGTGACCCTGCGGCTACGGGCGGATGACGTGCCGATCGAAGGCACCATCGTCGACCTCGAGGGACGGCCGGTGGCTGGAGCCCAGGTGACGACCGAATCGGTGTGGATCCCGACGGGTCCGCTCTCGGCCTGGCTCGACCAAGTCGCACGGGGGAACGTCCGATCCCCTTGGCAAGGGGGGTTCGAGGGCCTGGCATTCTCGACAACGAGGGCGACAGGCCCCGACGGCCGATTCTTCGTGAAGGGGGCCGGTCGTGATCGGCTCGTCGCGCTGACGGTGTCAGGGTCGACGATCGAGACGACCTCGTTCTGGGCCACGACGCGTCTCGGTGACGACGTCCGCTCGAAGCCCCAGCTCCGGAGCACGGAGAAGGAAATCCTGTACCATGATGCCCGGGTCGAGCTCGCCGTGTCGCCGACCAAGCCGATCGCCGGCGTCGTTCGGGACAGGGACACCGGCCGCCCACTCCCCGGCGTCCGGATCCGAGGCCACGCTTACGAGGGGTTTGAGGGACACGTCCCGGTCGGACCGGCGGCCACATCCGACGCCGAGGGACACTATCGGTTGACCGGACTACCCAGGGCGGCCGAATACCGGCTCGTGGCCACCACACCCGACGGGCGTCTCTATCCCGACGCCTATCTCAAGGTTCCCGGCGACACCCCCGGCCTTGACGTCCAAACGTTCGACTTCGCGATGAAGCGAGGGATCCGGGTCCGAGGCCGCCTCCTCGACAAGGCCACGGGTCGCCCAGTGATCGCCCGAGTGGAGTCCTTCACCTTCCCGGACAACCCCCACCTCAAGGATTTTCCCAACTACGGTCTGACCGACTCGGGCACCTGGACCAAGCGCGACGGTCGTTTCGAGCTCCTGGCCCTCCCCGGCCGGGGCCTGCTCGCCGCCGGTTCGCTCTCCGGCGGTTACCTCAAGGGCGTCGGGGCCGACCACATCAAGGGTCGAGTTCAGCGGAATGGCCAGGGTCCCGAGATCTTCCCGGCCCTACCGCGCGACTGCGTCATCAATAGCTATGACGCGTTCGTCGAGATCGACAGCAACCCTGAAGAGTCCTCGATCACCCGTGACCTCCAACTCGACCCCGGACGGATTCGGTCGGGGACGGTCGTCGACCCCGACGGCCGGCCGGTCACCGGGACCCTGGCGGAGGGTCTCGAGTCGGAGACCTCGTGGGGCACCACCCCGCGCGAGGCGCAGTTCCAGGTGGTCGGCCTCGAGCCGGGCAAACCCCGTCGGGTCGTCTTCTCCCACGCGGGTCGGAAGCTCGCCGGCACCGCGCTGGTCTCTGACATCGCGGAGGGCACGGTCACCGTCCAACTCCAACCCTGGGGTTCGATCCGAGGCCGGATCGTCGACCACGAAGGGGAGCCCCTCACCAAGGTCTTCCTGATCGGCCGCTACATCCGATCGAACCCGAACCATGACGATGGCCGATTCCGCAACGACATCCCCGTCGACCGCGAGGGCCGATTTACGGTCGAAGGGCTCGTCCCCGGCCTCGCCTACGAAGGGAGGGTCGCCGCCCAGGGGGGTCGAATCCTGGGATCGGCATTCAAAGGCCTCCGGATCGCGCCTGGCGAGTCGAAGGACCTTGGGGACGTGAAAGCCATCCTCGAGGGGTCGCAGTGAGTGTCTCCCCGGCAGCCCGGATTGGCCGTCAAAGCCGGGCTCGGGCTTCCGTCAATGCCCCCACTTGCGCCCGAATCGCCCGCTCGATGACCGCCTCGTCGGTTCGAGGACTCGGCGTCTCGCAAGCGAGCAGTTGATGGACGCAGGTCACCGCGAGCGAGCCATCGCCCACGGCGAAGCCCACGCGTTTGGTGGAGCCGGAGCGGATGTCGCCCGCGGCGAGCACTCCGGGGATCGTGGTCTCGAGCGGGCAGGGGCCGCGGTCGGCTCGAGGCCAGCGGCCGGAGTTGGCGGCATCCACGCCGGTGAGGATGTACCCTCGGTCGTCTCTCGTCAGGCCGTCGGGGAGCCAGACAGCCTCGGGATCCGCGCCGATGAAGACGAAGGCACCGGAGACCCTGACCCGTCCCGGCATGGCCGACGGCCCACCGACAAGGTCGATCCATTCCAGGCGGTCGTGGCCCCCGAGTTCGACGATCTCCGCCCCCTCGTGGACGACGATGTTCCGGAGCCCTCGGACGCGGCTCAAGAGATATTCGGACATCCCCCGCCCGAGCCTGCTTCGGACGATCAGGTGGACGCAACGCTCCCGGCAGGTTTCGGCGAGATACACCGCCGCCTGTCCCGCCGAGTTCCCCGCCCCGACGATGGCGACGTCGAGGTGGTCATAGAGCGTGGCCTCGATGGCCGTGCAGACGTAATGCACCCCCACGCCCTCGAATCGGTCGGCGTCCTTCGCCGGCAGCTTGCGCCAACGGACGCCGGTCGCGACGAGGACGACCTTCGCCTGGATGCGATCCTCACCGTCGAGGGCGAGGGTGAAAGGCTCTCCAGGGTTCTCGGGAACGTCGAGCCCCTGGACCTCCGCGGGCGCGACCATCCGGGCGCCGAACTTGAGCAGTTGCAAGACGCCGCGGGTCGCGAGCTCGGCCCCGCTCAGGCCGGCGGGGAAGCCGATGAAGTTCTCGATCTTCGACGAACCCCCCGCCTGGCCGCCAGGGCCGAGGCGGTCGATCAGCAAGGTGGAGAGTCCTTCGGACGACGCATACACCGCGGCCGAGATCCCGGCGGGCCCGGCCCCGACGACCGCGAGGTCGACCACGCCCGACGGGCTGGGCCGCCAGGTGTCGGCCGAGCGTGCGAGCTCTCGGAGTGGCGGGGCCTTGAGCACCACGCCCGGCCCGCACGCCACGAGCGGGGTGGGACAGTCGGGCCCGTGGGCGGCCAGGGCCGAGACGCCTTCGGGCGACTCGGAATCGACCCAGGTGAACGGGACAAAGTTCTTGTGCAGGAACTCCTTGGCAAGATTCGTGCTCTTGCAATGACGAGGACCGACGACCTGGAGGCCAAGCTTCCCGGTGCGGGCGAGGGCCGCGCGCCTCAGCTCCACCGCGACGATGAGCTTCTCGCCGAAGCTCGGCACCCGGTTGAGGATCGACCGGAGCCGCGAGTGGGAGACCCGAAGGAGCCTGGTGATGCCCCGGGCGATGCCCTCGACGATGATCGGCCGGCCTGTGAGGAGGTCGATGTCGCCCGCGAACTCGCCCGGCCCGTGGGTCGTGACGATGACGTCGCCGTCGGCGGGGTTGCGGATCTCGATCGCCCCGCCCTCGACGACGAACAGGTCGAGCTCGGCCTCGCCGGGCCGGAAGATGACCGCGCCGTCGGCGAACTCGACCGACTCGCCGAGGGCTCGGAGCAGCTCGACCTCGGCCGAATTGAGTCTGGGGAAGGCGGGATCGTCCCGGTCGATGGTGATCACGCGAACGCTCCGGCGGTTGAGGTGAGGGGTGCCGCCGACGAACACGTCGGCCTGGTGCGGTTGGCGTCAGGGCTTCGCGACGTCCCGCTTCGCCGCCCCATACCGTTGGCCCATCGGCGACTGCTTGTGGACCATCGTGTAGGCGTACTCGACTCCCTGGCCATAGGCCCCGGAGTGTTCCAGCACGATCTGCATCACGGCGTCGTAGGTCTCGCGACGTGCCCAGTCGCGCTGGAGCTCGAGCATGACCTGCTGCCAGGTGACCGGGACGGCCCCCGCCTGGACGACCCGCTGCATTGCGCAGCGGTGGGCGACTTCGCTGGTGCCGCCGCTCGCGTCGTCGACGGCATAGACCTCATACCCAGCCGCCATCGCCTGGATCGCCGGGAACGCCAGGCAGACTTCGGTCCAGAGGGCGGCGATGACCAGCTTCTTGCGCCCGAGGCGCTCGACCTCGGCGACGAACGGCCGGTCCTCCCAGGCGTTCATCGAGGTGCGTTCGAAGAGTTTATTGCCCGGGAAGAGCTCGGTGAGCTGCGGCCACATGGCGCCGCTGAAGGACTCGGTCTCGACCGTGGTCAGGATCACCGGGACGTCGAATACCCTGGCGGCCTTGGCCAGCCCGATCGTGTTGTTGAGCAGGGCCTGACGGTCGATGCTCGTCACCCCGAAGGTCATCTGGGGCTGGTGGTCGATGAAGACGACCGTGCAGTTCTCGGGCGTGAGCAGGCTGTGGATCGGGGTGGACATTGGCAGGAGCTCCTGAATCGAGGAAGGCCGGATCGGCCCGCTATCTACCTGAGCGTGGCGGGGGTTCAGGGTCGGGGATATAATCGAGTTGCGTGACGCAAGTCGCGTCCGGGAGACGCCATGGAGCATGAACCCACCACCCTCGTCGTCCAGCGATACCTCGACGAGCTCGCGGCCGACACTCCTTCGGAACCGATCGTCCGCGAGCTCCTGGGCCGGTCGGCCCGCCGGCTCCAACGGCTCTGCGTCCTGTTCCTGACGCGGAGCTACCCGCGACTGATGCGGCCTCCGCTGAACCTCGAGGCCGAGGAGCTGCTCGGCTCCGTCGCGGAACGGCTGATGAAGGCACTCCGCGAGGCCCGCCCCGCGAACGTCCGGGCCTACTTCGCGCTCGCGAGCCAGCACATGCGCTGGGAGCTGAATGACCTGGCCCGACGCTTGGATGAGCGTCCGACCTCGTTGGAGTTGGGAGACGACCGGTTCCCCGGCCCGCCCGAGAGCGAGTCCGGGCTCACGATGGACGGCCGCAGGATGCTCGCGGCGATCGACGACCTGCCCGACGAGGAACGCGAGGTGTTCGACCTGATCCGCATCCAGGGGATGACCATGCCCGAGGCCGCGGACGTCATGAAGGTCTCGGAATCGACGGCGAAGCGAAGGCTGCGCAAGGGCCTGGCCCGCCTCGCCGAGGCCCTCGTCGACCTGGGGCCTGCGGGAGAGGCCGACGATCGTCGGGGCACCGAAGCCGAGGACGCCTGACGCCAACGGTCGTCGCGACATCGCGATCAAACGGGGGGAGCCGACGTGGCGATGGACGAACGGGTCGACGCCCTGCTCGACGAGCTGTTCGATTCGGGCAGGACTCCGGAGGAGGTCTGCGTCGCCTGCCCGGAGCTATTGCCCGAGGTGCGGGAGCGTTGGCAACAGATCCGGCGGCTCGAAGCTGAGCTCAACGCCGTGATGCCCCCCGAACACGGGGACGTCAGGATCTGGGCGGATCCGCGGACATCGGACGCCTCTCCGAAAATCCCGGGATACGAGTTCGAGGGGCCACTCGGCCGAGGCGGGATGGGCGTCGTCTACCGGGCACGCCACCTGCGGCTGAACCGGCCCGTCGCCATCAAGCTCGCGGCGCTGGGAGGCCTGCCGACGTCGCGCGAGCGGTTCCAGCGCGAGGCGGAGGTCGTGGCGGCGCTGCGGCATCCCCACATCGTCCAGATCTACGACGTCGGCGATTGGGATGAATGCCCCTACTACGCGATGGAGCTGGTCGCCGGGGGCAACCTCGCCCAGTCGGCGAAGCCCTCGGCCCCTCGCGAGGCGGCCTCCCTTGTTCTCGCGCTCTCCGACGCCATCGGGGCGGCCCATGCGGCCGGGATCATCCACCGCGACCTGAAACCGTCGAACATCCTGCTCGAGCCGGACGGGACCCCGAAGGTCGGCGACTTCGGCCTCTCGCGCCGGCTCGACGACGCCTCGGGCCTCACGATGGACGGGGTCCTGATCGGGACCCCCAGCTACATGGCCCCGGAGCAGGCCTCGGGGGACCAGGAGGCCGTCGGCCCCCTCGCCGACGTCTATGCCCTGGGCGCGATCCTCTACGAGCTCCTCACCGGCCGACCACCCTTCCGGGGCGGGACCCCGGCCGAGACGATTCGCCTCGTCGTCCAATCCGACCCGACGCCGCCTTCTCGGTTGAACTCCAAGGTCCCGCGTGACCTCGAGATCGTCTGCCTGAAGTGCCTGGGCAAGTCACCGGCCGAGCGGTACTCCTCGGCCGAGGCGCTCGGGGCGGATCTCCGTCGCTTCCTCGATGGAGAAGCGATCGAGGCGAAGCCCGAGGGGCGGATCTCACGACTCTGGCGGCGGGCGCGTCGCCATCCGAGGTCGTTCGCAACACTGGCGGGGGCCGCCCTGTTGTCGACGTCCCTGGCCGCCGTCAGCGTGCGACTGTCGGCCGAGCGGGTCGAGTTGCGGCGACGGGCCGCGGCCGAGCGGGCGGCGATGGAGAATGCTTCCGGAGGCGACCTCCGGGACATGGTCGGCTTGATGGGCGGGCGATCCTGGAGCGAAGCGAGGGCCGCCTTCGGACGGGCGGAGAACCGACTCGGCGGACGAGGATCGACCCGGATGCGTGCCATCCTCGACCGAGGCCGACGCGACCTCGACCTGGCGGCCAGGCTCGACGCGGTCCGACTCGGTCGGGCCAGGACGGTCGGAGGCGTCTTCGACCCCGGGGAAACGGAGAAATCCTACGCCCAGGTATTCCGCGAGTTCGGGTTCGGAGGGCCCGATGAGGATCCGGAAGTGGTCGCGGCGAGGATTCGGACGTCCAACGCCCGATCGGCCCTGGTCGACGCCCTCGACGACTGGACCATCCAGGCCGAGCACTGGGATCGCAAGACCTGGCTCCTCCGCGTCGCTCGACTCGCGGACGTCGACCAGGCGGATTGGACCAAACACGCCCGCGACCCACAGACGCGCCAAAGCCGGGCCGCTCTCGAACGACTGGTCAAGGACGCCCCCGCGGACGGCCAGCCCGTGACCCTGATGCTGGCGGTCGCCGGAGATTTGAAGGCGCAAGGCGGGGACCCGCTCCCGCTCCTGACTCGCGTCCAGCAAGCCCATCAGGGCGACTTCTGGGCGAATCTCGAGCTCGCGGCCGTCTTGACGAGGGCGGGTCAGTATGGCGAGGCGATCCGCTTCCAGCAGGCGGCCATTACGATCCGGCCCGACGCGGCCATCGTCTACAACAACATGGCGCATGGCCTGTATGCCACCGGCCGGCGGGAGGAGTCCGTCGAATACTACCGACTCGCCTTGCGGGTCGACCCGACGGCCGCGATCCCTTGCCACAACCTCGCGTTCGTGCTCACGGCCCTCGGCCGGGTCGACGAGGCCATCGACCAGCTACGCACCGGCCTGAAATACAATCCCAGGAATCCGCTGATCCACGCCGGACTGGCCCAAAGCCTTGCGGCCCGTTCGAAACCCGAAGAGGCGCTCACCGAGTACTCCACCGCCATCACGATCGACCCGAAGCTGAACTTCGCCCAGTCCGGACTTCGGTCCACGCTGATCCGCCTGGGTCGTCCCGAGGACGCCCGCACGGCCTGGCGCCGGGCGATCGAAGCCTCTCCCGAGGACCTCGAGGCTCGGGACGGCTACGCCGAATTCTGCCTGGTCCTCGGCCATCGAGACGACTACCGGGCCGCAAGGCGTGAGCTGCAAGAAAGGCCCGCCAACCTCGCCGATCCTCGGGCCGCCGAACGGGTGGGGCGAGCCTGCCTGCTCCTGCCCGATACCCCCGAGGAGACCCACAAAGCCTCGGCCGCGATCGATCGGGCCCTCGCCGCGACGCTCACCCCTCAAACCGACTGGGCCCGACCCTACTTCCTCTTCGCCAAAGGACTGGCCGAGTACCGACTGGGCCGCTTCGACGCCGCAATCACGATCCTCCAGGGCGAAGCCCCCGTGATGGGCCCATGCCCCCTCCTGATCACGGCGATGGCCCAACACCACTCGGGCCGAGCCCCCGAGGCACGCAAGTCCCTCGAGACGGCCATCCGCTCGCATGCCTGGGAGACGCCGATCACCGACAGCCGCGAAGCCTGGATCTATCAAATCCTGCGGCGAGAGGCCGAAGCCACCATCCTCGGCCAGGAGTCCACCAAGAGGGGAGATCCGCCACGACCAACCTCGAAGCGATAGGTCCGAGGCGACCAGAACCAACCGATTTGCAAAATCTCAATTTTCCGTATTTTCATTTTATCAATTTTTTCGCGGACCGAAATCCACCCGCCGCCAGGCCCATCTCAGCTCACACGACCACCACCAGCTTCCCGCCCGCCTCATTCGCCTCCATGACACGGTGGGCTTCCTGGATGTCCTCGAACCGGAAGACGCGTGTCGGTTTGGCGTTGTATCGACCTGCCTCCACGTCGGCGGCGATCGTCGGCAAAGGCACGTCCGACAGAGGAAAGCCGGGTTTTCCGAACACGAAGCTGGCGAAGAAGGTCAGGTAGACACCGCTCGCCATCTGCGCCAGCGGGTTGAAGTCGGCGATCGGAGCGAGGCCGCCGAGCCAACCGGCCAGGCAGGCACGCCCGCCACGTCGCAACATGGAGAGTGAGTCGAGGATCGTGCTGTTCCCGACCAGGTCGAGCACGGCGTCGATCTGACCGCCGATCCGCTTCGAGAGGCCCGGCACCTCGACCTCCCCACGAATGGCTCCCAGGGCCTCGAGCATCGGGAAGCGCTCGCGGCTCCGCGTGGTGGCGATGACCCTCGCCCCGGCGTTGACCGCCATGTTGAGGGCCGCCTGGCCGAAGGACGACGTCGCTCCCCGGATGACCAGCGTCTGGCCCGCGGTGAGTTCCAGGTTGCGGAAGAGGCACGTCCAGGCCGTGGCGTAGGTTTCGGGGATTGCGGCGAGTTCGGCCCAGGAGAGGTTCGACTCGATGGCTGCCACGTTCGTCACCGGGACGCGGGTGACCTCGGCATAACTGCCGTTGATCGTCCGCCCCAAACCACCCATCAGGGCCGCGACCTTGGAGCCGGGAGCGAACTCACCCCCGGGGCAGGACTTGACGACCCCGACGCACTCGATGCCGCTGACCTCCGCAATCTCGGCCCATTCCCCCTTGCGCATGTGCAGCTCGGCGTGATTGAGGCCGAACGCCTTGACCTCGATCACCGCATGTCCCTCCACCGGCTCCGGCTCCGGGATCTCGCGGATGACCAGCACTTCCGGACCGCCGAACTCGGTCCTGAGGATCGCACGCATGGGATCGCCTCCAACTCGTGTCTGTCCCGAAAGCCGTGTCTCGAAACCCGGTCCTTTCTTACAGAACCGGGTTTCTGTGGAGTAGGCGGCGACATCCCGGGAGGGGTCGTCGACGTTGAGTGCGTCAGAGACCCGGTTTTCCAGAAACATCCGGGTTTCGAGATAGACACTTAGACAAGTGCCGGGGCCTTGGGAAAATCGATGGCTGTGCCTGCCACGTTGTTGAAGTAGTTGGTGAAGATGTTCAGGGCAACGTGGGCCACCACTTCGGCGATCTCCGCGTCACCATAGCCCGCCGCCCGGACGGCCTCGACGTCGGCATCATCCACCACACCCTGCTTCGTGACCACGGTCCGGGCGAACTTCAGCAGGGCGGCCGTCTTCGCATTGGCCGCCGTCCCCTTCCGGCTATCGGAGATATCCTGATCACTCAGGTGTGCGACGTTCTTGCCGATGTACGAGTGGGCCGAGACGCAGTAATCGCAGTGGTTCACCTCGCCGACATCGAGGGCCAGTTGCTCACGCACCGCCGCCGGCAGCACGCCGTGGGCCAGGGAGCCGCTGAATCCCAGGTAGGCCTCGAGGACCGACGGCGAGACGGCCATCGCGCGGGTCATGTTGGGGACGATGCCGAGCTTGGCCTTCACGGCGTCAAGCAACTGCTTGGCCTTGCCCTCGGCGGTCTCGACGTTGACGGGAGTGACGCGTTCCATGATCGTGCTCCTTGAAAACAAACAGACTGGTCTGTTTCGATGTGGGGAAAAAAAGAGGAGAGCTACGCCCCCCCCTCGGAAATCAGTCTCGCAGCGGCATCGCGAGCTACCTCGACGGCGTCGGGTTTCCCCTGCATGACCGCCGTCACGATGGCCCCCTCGACCAGCAGTGACACGGCGGGTGTGAGCCTCACGGCCTTCCCACCGACCGATTCTTCGATGAGTCCCCGAAGGAACTCGCCGAAGCGTTGCTTGTACCCTCGGGAGAACTCGGCCCCCGAATGCTTCGGGTCGGCCAGCTCGACGGCGGCATTCTGGAAGGCACAACCTCGGAAGCCCGGCGTCTCGAACCACTCTCTCAGGGCGGCAAAGAACGGACCCAGGGCACCTTTCGCCTTGGCGTGCCGCCCCATCGCCTCGCGAAAGAACTCCGAGGTGGAGTGCTCCCTGTGCTGAAGGACGGCCAGGATGAGATCGTCTTTGGACGGGAAGTGGACGTAGAGCGTGGCCTTGGCGACCTCCGCCTCGCCGATGATCCGGTCGATGCCCACAGAACGAAACCCTTCCTCATAGAACAGCCGGTCGGCCGCTTCGAGGATACGTCGCCGGGCTTTCGAGGTTGTCCGTTCCATGCCCGAATCATACAGACCGATCTGTCTAATTTCAAGTGCATCGTGCGGATTATTCTGCGGGGAATCCTCCCAGGCTTTACGCGCCACGAGGTGCGAATGCAAAAATCATCGACCGCCTTCACAGACGCTCAAATATGCAGTCCGTATCCAGCGGCTACCGAGGATGGGCCCAGCGACTTTACAATGCGGAGATGGAAGACAAACGACGCGAGCCTACGGCCGAACCCCGACACTTCCAGACGACGCGTTGGAGCGTCGTGCGGAATGCGGGCGGCCGTGGAACGCCCGAGGCGAGCGAGGCCCTCGCCGCGCTCTTTGAAGCCTACTGGTATCCGCTCTACGCCCATGCTCGACGCGGCGGCTTTGGGGTGGAGCAGGCGCAGGATTTGACCCAGGCGTTCTTCGTGCGGCTGCTCGAGAAAGGTGACCTGGCCGCCGCGGATCGGACGCGAGGGCGATTCCGGTCCTTCCTGCTGGCCGCCTTCCAGCATTTCCAGGGTAATTGGCGCGATCATGAGCGGGCGGTGAAACGGGGCGGCGGCCGTCCCGCTCTCTCGCTCGACTTCGCCGCGGGCGAGTCCCGCTTCGGACTCGAGCCGTCGCACGAATCGACCGCGGAGCGAGCCTTCGATCGCCAGTGGGCGTTGACGCTCCTCGAGCGGGCGCTGGACCGGCTCCGAGGTGAGTATCAACGGGCGGGCAAAGGGGATCTCTTCGACCGTCTCAGGCCGACCTTGGCGGGGGACCGGGCCGTGCCTTATGCCGACCTGGCCGGGCGGCTGGGGATGAGCGAGGGGGCCGTCAAGGTCGCGGTCCACCGACTTCGAGCTCGGTGTCGCGAGTCGGTTCGCGAGGAGATCTCCCAGACGGTGTCCGGCCCCGAGGAGGTCGACCGAGAGTTGCGGGACCTCTTCGCGGCGCTCGGTCCCTTGAAAAGTTCGCCCGCCCTGTAACCTTCCGCCCGTCTTGCTTCAATGGAGGTTGTGGGAGGCAAGTCCAGTCGGCGGAGGCGGAGGGTGTCGCATGGTTTCCTCAACGTCCTGCCCGGAATGCGGCGAAACGATCGCGGTCGACGCCCCGCTGGGGATCTGCCCGGCCTGTCTCCTGAAGCCGATGGTCGAAGACGCACCGACCGAGCCACACCCGTCGCCTCGAGGACCCTTCGAGACCGACCCGCTCTCGCCCGACGGCCTGGTCGGGCGGTTCCCGGACCTCGAGATCCTTGAGCCGATCGGGCAGGGGGGGATGGGGGTCGTGTATCGGGCCAGGCAGAAGAAGCTCGACCGTCTGGTCGCCCTCAAGTTAATCCGGCCGGACTCCTTCGGGCAGAGCGAGTTCGCGCAGCGCTTCGCGCGGGAGGCTCGCGCGATGGCCCAGCTCAACCACCCGAACATCGCCACGATCCACGACTTCGGCGAGGACGACGGCCTCTGCTCGCTCGTCATGGAGTTCGTCCAAGGGGCCGACCTCCAGAAACGGCTCCGCGGCGGGGCCTGGGAGCCCGAGCCCGCTCTGGGTGTCATCCTCCAGGTGTGCGACGCCCTCCAGTACGCCCACGCCCGAGGGGTCATCCACCGCGACATCAAGCCCGGGAACGTCCTCATCGACCAGGCCGGTCGGGTCAAGATCGTCGACTTCGGACTCGCCAAGCTCGTCCTGCCCGTAGGAGGCATCGACGACAGGATGACGGCCACCGGGCAAGTCCTGGGCACACCCCGCTACATGGCTCCAGAACAGATCGAGTCGCCCCGGAGCGTCGATCACCGCGCCGACATCTATGCCGTCGGCCTACTCCTCTATGAGTTGCTGACGGGCGACGTGCCGTTCGGCCGATACGAGCTGCTCTCCGAACGGATCGGCACATGCGAGTCGCTCGACGAGATCCTCGCACGTTGCCTGGCACGCGACCCGGCCGCCCGCTACCAGTCCATCCGTCGGCTCCTCAAAGACCTTTCCGAGTTCGCCGAGGAGCAATACGAGGTCGTCAGCCCCGCGCGGGCCGTGCTCGAGGACGACAGCCAGACCTTCGAGCCCGACGAGGAAGCCGAGTCGAGCGAAAGCTCCGGCGAAATGGGCGATTGGAGCTCGCTGGGTTACCTCGCCATGCTCTTCGGCTTCCACGTGATCTATCACAACCTCCTCGGGGCCTGGACGCCCGGCCCGGCGAGGCTCGCCGTTTCGCTCGTCGTCTGCGCGCCGGTCGTCTTCTTCGTCGCCTGGTTATCCGCGCGGAGTCGAGACTGGGTCTGGCTCTATGCCGCGACAACCCTGCCTTATCTGGTCTGGTTCTTCAGCGACGTCGAACGCCTCCCGAAGGGCGGATGGGCCCCGGCCTGCGGGTTGATCGCCGAGTTGGGTCTGGTCGCGAGCGGCGTCGCCGCATTCTGGGGCTGGCGAGGGGAGGCGCCAGGGTCGCAGGAAGACCGCACCCTGGCGCGAGGCCCGGCGATAGGCCTCATCCTCATTGGCGTGGTCAACTGGCTCGCACTCGTGTTCTGCGTCTGCGGCTTCGCCGGCCTGCTCCTGGTTCGCGAGCTCCACGTCGGGTATTCCACCCTGACGGCGGCCCAGGTCGAGCCACTCTTGCCGCTGTGCGTCTCGTCCGCGGTCGCGGGCGGGGTGATCCTGATGGCCGGGATCCGGCTCTTTCATGGAGCCTCGCCCGACCTGGCGAGGGCTTCGAGCCTCCTCGCGATGGCCCCGCTGACTCCGGGATTTCTGCTCGGCCTGCCGATCGGCATCTGGACCCTCGCCGTCCTGGGTGAACCCCGGAACGCGGCAGGATCCGACGGCCTCAAACCTACCCCCGACGACCTCAACGCCTCGGCCCTGCCCGGGGACAATCCGGTTTGAGCATGGCGGCGTGGTTTTGATTCGAAAATAGGGCCGAAGAGCAACGAGGCTCAAGACTATCCGCAAATTGGCGCCGATGAAATTCCAACCATTCCAAGATTTTTCATCTGTGCCAATCTGCGTCATCTGCGGATCAATCCGTTTGCTCCGGTCCGTGTTCCATCCGTGGCAGATCCAACCCCGATGCCGAGTCATCGCCTTTTTTCCGTCACACGTCACAAAACGACCCCGCTCATTCGTCCTTGGCGTCGGATGGTACGACACCTTCGAGGGAGGAGGCGCAATGACCCACAAGACACTGATGGCGACGGCCGGGGTTGTTCTGGGGGCGGCCGGGATGGCCGCGGCCTGGCACGGGGAGAAGCACGAGGCGGTCAAGCCGCTCGCGGTGCGGGAGATCGCCGAGAAGTTGAATGGGAAGGAGACGAACGCCACGGCGGTCGAGGTAACGCTCGAGCCCGGCCAGGCGGGCGAGCCGCACCGTCACCCCGGCCCGACGTTCGGTTACATTCTGGAGGGGGAGTACGAATGGGCCATCGACGACCACCCTGCCAAGAGGCTCAAGGTGGGTGAGACGTTCTACGAGCCCGAAGGATGTTTGCACCGGGTGACGAGGAACCCGGGCCGGGTGAGAACCCGAGTCATGGCGTGGGTCCTTCACCCTCGAGACGTGAAAGACATCGTCATCCCCGTCCAGAAATGATGATCAAGGCAACTTTCCGATTGGGGACATCATGACCGACGACATGAACGCCCTGCGGTCGCGGATGATGTCCGTCGCGTACCGGATGCTCGGGAGCGTGGCGGACGCCGAGGACGCCGTGCAAGACGCCTTCGTGCGCTATCAAACGGCCGGCGGCGTGTCGTCACCGGAAGGGTTCCTGATCCGGACCACGACGCGCCTCTGCATCGACCGACTGCGGGCGAGACGCCGTCGTGAGTATGTCGGCCCGTGGGTGCCGGAGCCCGTGGCCACCCAAGGGGCCATCGAGGATTCCGCGCTGTCCGAGTCGCTGACCCAGGCCTTCTTGTTGCTCCTGGAGCGGCTGACGCCGGACGAGCGTGCGGCCTTCCTTCTGCGGTCGGTGTTCGACTACGAGTACGCCCAGATCAGCGAGGTCGTGGGCAAGGCGGAGCCAGCGGTCCGTCAGATCGTCAGTCGCGCCCGGCGTCGACTCGGACTGGATGCGGATCGCCGATTCCCGGCATCGACGTCGCGGGCGGAGGGGCTGGCCGAGCGGTTCCTGCAAGCGTGCCGGGCGGGCGACCTGAATGCGGTCGAGGGGATGCTGGCGGAAGACGCCGAGATCCACTCAGACGGCGGAGGCCGCGTGTCGGCCGCCTTGGTCGTGATCCGAGGACGGCATCGGGTCGCGCGGTTCCTCACCGGCGTGTTCGGCAAGAAACGGCGCGATTGCGAGATGCTCCCGACCCCCGTGAACGGGGCGCCTGGGGTCGTTCTCCTGTCCGACGGAGCCGTCTACCTCGTCATGGCCCTGTCCATCGAGGCGGACGTGCAGGCGATTTACATCACCGTCAACCCGGACAAACTGGCCCGTTGGTCGGCCGCCCAGGTCCAATAAATCCAAAGCCGTTCCTCGATGGACGGCCCTCAAATCAAATGCGGGGCAGGAGTGCCCCGCCCACCGGATGTTGGGAGCTCGCTGGGTAGGTGGGGCACTCTTGCCCCGCCAGGCTGAGCAGGAAACGGCGCGTCCCCACATACTGAAATTGTGCGCAAGTCGACCGCAAAACCAAACTAACACAAGAGGATCCATATGAAGATCATCGTCATCGGCGGGAGCGGACTCATCGGGAAGAAGCTGATCCCCCTGCTGCGCGAGCGGGGCCATGAGGCCGAGTCGGCATCTCCGTCGTCGGGCGTGAACACGCTCACCGGAGAGGGGCTGGACGAGGCCCTCGCGGGGGCCCAGGTTGTCGTCGACGTAACCAACTCGCCCTCGTTCGAGGACAAGGCGGTTCTGGAGTTCTTCGAGACGTCCGGGCGCAACATCCTCGCCGCGGAGGCGGACGCTGGGGTTGCGCATCACGTCGCCCTGTCGGTCGTCGGGGCCGACCGGCTGCCGGACAGCGGCTACATGCGGGCGAAGGCGGCCCAGGAGGCCCTCATCAAGGCCTCGAAGATCCCTTATACGATCGTCCGGGCGACGCAGTTCTTCGAGTTCCTCGGCGGGATCGCCGGGGACGGAGCCGAGGTCCGGCTCCCGACCGCCCCCATGCAACCCCTGGCAGCCGACGACGTGGCGGCCGCCCTGGCCGAAATCGCCGAGGCGCCGCCGAGGAACGGCATGGTCGAGTTGGCGGGCCCCGAGTCGCTCTCCATCGCCGATTTCGTGAGACGCTTCCTCACCGCGAAGGGAGACACCAGGACGGTGGTCGCCGACCCGCAGGCGCACTACTTCGGCACGGCGCTGGATGACCTCGGCCTCAATCCGGGGGCCACTCCCTTGATCGGTCGCACGCGGTTCGAGGAGTGGATCGTCCGGCCGGTGTGACACCACACCGACCGGTGACGGAAGTGACCAAGATCAGTCCCATCGACCGATCTTGGCCATTTAACACAAAAGGATATAGGAATCTTATAGAGAGTTCGAAGAAAATTCTTTCTTTCGGGATCTTCCCCCTTTGTGCCTTCGTGGTGAATGACAGACGTGGCGATCGCCAGGAATCTCCAAATACTCATATCAACGAAACGCCGCATCCACCTCGTCCCGGAGGATCTGGAGGGGGAGCCAATGCCAGATGGCGTGGACGGAGACGACGCCGTCGGGCATATCGGGAGGGACCCCGTTGGTGATCTCCCGGAGGAGGCGTTCCGCTTCGTCCCTCGACTTGCGGGCGAGCTCTTCCTGGTTCAGGCGGTGATAGGCGAGGGCCAGCACGAGGCGGGCGCCCATGCGAGAGCTTTCATTGAAGCGATCGCCGCGCAGTTGTTCTTCGAGGTAACGGACGGTGCGATCGGAGTGTCCCCGGCGGTGGTCCTCCAGCCCCAGGAAGGCTTGAGCCATCGGGGAATCCTCGCTGAGCTCGAGCCACTGGCGAACCCGGGAGGTCGGGCCCGGCGCTTGGCCGGCGGCCGGGGGGCCGAGGAGCTCGAGCGTCGCGAGGGCACGCGCCTTGTGACGATCGATCGGCGTCGCGAAGAGGGCTCCGGCACGGTTGCGAAGGTGTTGATAGGCCTCGAGGTCCCCCGCCTTCAAGTGGAGCATGCCGAGCTCGACCCAGCGCAGCGGATCGGTGATGAGCATCGGCTCGAACGCCTTGAGGTAATCCCGGCGTGCGTCCTCCCAGCGGCCGACCCTGGCGAGCAGGGCTCCGCGACGCAGTTGCTGGTGGGCGTCGACCGGAGTGAGCCCGGCCAGGATCGAGGTGTGGAGCAAGAGCCCTCGGTACTTGCCTTCCGGCCAACTCTCCTGCGCACAGCGTACGTGCCAGTCGAACGCACGCGACGTCTCGGCGACGCGGTCTTCGGAGGCATTCACGAATGCAGGGCGATGCCGCCAAAGCGAGATCGTGTCATTGCTGTTGACGGCCGCCAGGGCAAGTCCGTCCGGACTCCAGGCGATCCTCGGCCGGCAAGGCTCGTCGCCCGATCGCGGGCCCTGGCCGTGGAGCACGAGGACTTTCAGCCCCCGGGAGAGCTCCCAGATGACGACTTCCTCGCGGTTGGCCGAGGCGAGTAGTCGGCCGTTGGGGCTGATGCTCAAATGTTCGAGACCTGCCGCCCCCTGAAGCGGCACGAATTCGCGTCGGGCCCAGGTCCTGGTGTCCCAGATCAGGATCCGTCCTCCGCGTTCCGCGGTGGCGAAGATTCGGCCATCGGGGCTGAAGTGGAACGCGCTCAGGATGCCTTCGTGACCGGCGAGTGTCGCGAGCTCCCGGCCGTTGGCGGCGTCTACGACCCGCACGAGGGGCCCGGGTGAGTCGTCGTAGGCCAGGAACCGACCATCGTGGCTGAGCGCGACCAGCCCGGCCGGCTCCTTCGAGGGCGGCCCCGAAGGCGTCCGTTGGACCAGGCGCTGCCCTTTGGCGACGTCCCAGGTCATGACCTCGCGTCCCGTCGTGGCGGAGGTCGTCGAGGCGGCGGCGAGCCGGCCGTCTTCGCTGAGCGCGACGTGGGCGATCGGGGACTTCGACCCGCCGAGGGTCGCCAGAAGTCGAGGTGTCGCCTCTCGGTTGGCGGGAGCCTCCAGCATGGGCTCCAGGTCCCAGACCTGCACCGACGCGCGGTCCTTGGTCGCGAGGGCGACGCGCGAGCTCCGGGCCGAGAAGGCCGCCAGGGTCGTCGGGTAGTCCACCCCCGAGGACGCGGCGTCCAGGGACGCTTCCCTCACGAGGCTCTGCGTGTTCAGGTCCCAGACCTCGAGGCCGTCCTTGCAGGCCTGGAGCAGGTAGCGGCTCCCGCGAGCGAAGCCCACATTCTGGGTCAGATGCCCGGCGAGCTGGTCGGATCCTTGCGGCCGAGCGAGCTCCCAGACCTTGATCTCGCCCGGTTGCTGGTCTCCCGAGACGAGGTAACGACCGTCCGGATCGAAGGCGAGGCAACTCACGCGCCCGTGGTGCCCCCGGAACGTCCGGACCAGCCGGAGGGTCGTCAGGTCCCAAACCTGGATGCTCTTGTCCGCTCCCCCGGTGGCGAGGAACAGGCCGTCGCGGCTGAAAGCCACCGCGAGGACCGCCGCCTGGTGGCCGCTGAGGACGTTCAGGAGTTGGCCGCTTTCGGGGTCGCGGAGCTCGACGTCTCGGTCCGAGAGGTTGGCGAGCCGGTTGCCGTCGGGACTGAGGTACGGCGTGCCTCGCGCGGGCCATCGGCGCACTTCCCGACCGGTGGCCGCTTCCCAAAGGCATTGCGAGTCGAGACCGCCCAGGATGTAACGGCTGTCCGGTGTGAATGACAGGTTTCCGAAAGGAGATTCATTCCAGGCGATCGTGGCCCCGGGTTTGAAGGTGAGGCCCGCGTCGACAGTGCCTGGTGTGACGTCCCAGACGCGCACCGTGCTCCGGGTGAAGTCTTCGACGAGGAACGCCGCGAGCCGCTGCCCGTCGGGGCTGAACGCCAGTCCCGCCGACGGGACGCGAGCCTTGCTCCGCTGGCCGACCTGAAGGGTCTGCACGATGTTGCCGGTTGCTATTTCCCAGACCACGACCTTGCCGTCGAGGTCGATGGCCGCGACGGTACGGCCGTCGGGAGGGAAGGCGAGGGCGGCGACGACGTTGTCGTGTCCCGACAGGGTCCGGATCGGCGCACCCGAGGCGGCGTCCCAGAGCTTCACCTCGCCGGGGCGAATCGAGCGCGGGCTTTCTTGACTGTAGTAAGGAATGCCCCCCCCGGCGGACGCGAGGTATCGCCCGTCGGGGCTGTAAGCGACGCCGCAGACGTAAGGGTCGTGGGCCTTGAGCGTGAGGCGGTCGGCGTGGTGGATCCCCTTGAGATAATGCCACTCCCAACCTCGGCGCGCGGGGTCGCAGTGATCGAGGACCGCCTCGCTCTCGTCGAGGTTGTTGAGCTGCCACTCGAGCCGGGCCTGGGCGATCGCGCTGAAGTAACTCTGGGTTTCGGCGTTGTTCTGGGCGGCCTGGGCTTCCCCGTGGCGCAGCTCGGCACTCCCGCGGGCCTGCTCGGCCCTCGCGCGTTGGTCGTCGGCCTCTCGCCAGCCCTGTAGGGCATAGAACAGGGCCGTGCTGCTCCCGGCGAATCCGCAGATCAGCGACAAAGAAAGGGTCGCCGCGAGCACCGCGGGGAGCGGGTTGCGGCGGGACCATTGCCGGATCCGTTCCGGACGCGTGACCGGTCGCGCGGTGACCGGTTCGTCGTTTCGCCAATGCGCCAGGTCCCTGGCCAGGGCCTCGGCCGTGGCGTAGCGACGACTCGGGTCCTTCTCCAGGCATTTGAGGCAAACGGTCTGGAGGTCCGCCGGGATGCTTCGGCCGGATTTCGAGAGGCGGGGCGGCTCCTGCTGGATCACCGCGTGGATCGTCTGCATGGGACCGTCCGCGCGGAACGGCGGGTGGCCCGCGAGCATCTCGTAGAAGATCGCGCCCAGGCCGTACACGTCCACAGTCGGACCCAGCCGCTTGCTGTTCTGGGCCTGCTCGGGGGCCATGTAGCTGGGAGTCCCCAGCACGACCCCGGATTCGGTGAGGCTGACGTCGAGGTTGAGCCCTCGCGCCAGGCCGAAATCCGTGATCATCGGGTGGAATGGCAGAGATGAGCTCGCGAGCGAGGGAGCGTCCTCGTCCTCCTGGAGCCGCTTGAGGAGGATATTCGCCGGCTTCAGGTCGCGGTGAACGATCCCCTCCTGGTGAGCGTAATGCATGGCGAGGGCGAGCCGCTCGACCAGGACGGCGGCCGTGCGAGGTGGCAATGGCCCTTGCTTCAGGCGATCGGAAAGCGTGATTCCTTCCACATGTTCGAGTGCGAGGTAAGGGCGTCCCTCATGTTGGCCGGCTTCATAGACCTTGACGATGTTGGGGTGGTGCAGCCGCGCCAGGGTCTCGCCCTCGACGAGAAATCGGACGAGGTGATGCTCGGAGGCGAAATCGCCGGCCATGATCATCTTGATGGCCACCAGGCGATTGAGCCGGATGTCGCGGGCCTTGTAGACGATCCCCATGCCCCCCCGACCGATCTCGGCGAGCACCTCGTAGCCGGGCACGCCGGGCAGTCGTCGCGTGGGGAGCGTCGCCGACGAGGAAGGACGGGGCGTGGACGCGAGGAAATCGGCCCCTTCCTTCGAGGCGACGGGCCCCGTCTGCGCGTACGCACGCCGCTTCGCTTCTTCGTCGAACACTTCGCGGGCGATCGCCGCGAAGGCGGGAAACCGCGCGCCGTAGTTCTCCCACGCCGGGGGCTGCCCCTGGCGCTCGCGGTAGGCGAGGTCCAGGATGAGGAGCTCTTGAAAGAGCGCGGGCTGATCCACGACCGGGACCCGGTCGAGGTAGTCTTCGATGACCGGTTCCTGCCCCGCACGCCAGACCGACTCGAACCGCGAACTGATCTGATCGATGGCGTACTGGGCTTCCAACGACGCCTGGATGTAACGATCGAAGGAGCTGTCGCGCATGGCACCAAGTCCGCACGCCTCGGGTGATCTCCTCGGCGGCAGATCCATGGAGGGGAGGACTCAATGGTCGGAAGTCGCTGACGGTATCCTGTCCAAAACCGGGGCTCGCCCGTCACGGGGTCGTCGATTTTTCCCAAAAGCTGCGGATCAGGACCAGCTTCCGCTCGACGGTCCGTTCCGTGCACCCCAGGTTGGTCGCGACCTCGGCGCTCGTATAGCCCTCCAGGCGCATCCGGACGATGAGGCGCAGGGACTCGTCGGGCAGGAGGTTCGAGAGCGTTTCGAGGTGCTCGGCCAGCATCACGGTGAACTGCGGGTCGGGCTCATCGCCGATGATCTGGTCGAGCTCCCAATCCTGGGGAGAGACGACTTCGGCGCAGCGGGGGCCGCCGGCTTCGTGGGTGCCTCCGCGCTTGCGAGTCTGCTGCCGACGACGCTCCTGGTACGCCTTCCGCGCCGTGAGCATCACGAGGACCTGCCAGAGATCCTGCCGGTTGTCGAGCCGGGGGAAGTCTTCGACGGATCGGCAGAAGCTATGGAACGCGGAGAGGGCCACGTCCTCTTCATCGGCGGCCCGCCGCGAGGTCCCCTGGAGCCGATCGCGCGCGACCGTCACGAGCCTGGCGAAATAGCGCTCCCACAGGAGTCGCGCCGCCGCGCCGTCCCCTTCGCGGAGCTTGCCGATCCAGGTCGTAATCGAATGCTCGGAGGCCAAGACCGATTCCCGAGAGTCGCCGGCGACCCATCCGCGATAAAATGTACCACATCGGACCATTTCGGTGATATTTTTGATTATCACGATTCGCCTGTCGGCCTTCCAGCGCATCAGGACAGTATTCTTTAGCTCCGTGAGGAACCCCGATGTCGGGGAGCAACAGGCGCTCGGATGGCCCCCATTCGGATTGGCACCGAAGGAGTTTCGAGAGTGGCGACGGATATCTTGATCGACGAGGTCCTTCGACGTGCGACGCAGGGCCGGGTCGTCAGGCCGTCCTCGACCGGGGATGTCGACGTCCTTTAGAGTCGAGGCGACCCCACGCGCCGAAGATCGCGATCCATCCGGCCGAGGCCCCGCACCGAGGAACGACCCTAGGCCCTCGGCGATCGGCAGGGGCCTTCGCGCGCCCTCGCCTCGGCCCGGCCGCCGATCGCGGCCGGCGACATTCCAAAGCATCGCCCCCGGGATGTCGGGGTGGCTATATGACCTACACACGTTGAATTGGCACGCTCCTGGCACCGATGCCCACATAGGCGAATCTACACCGATCACTGGAGATACACCGATGATCCTGAACCGGCTCACCGAACTCTTCCGCCCGAAGAACGACCCTGCCGAGACGCGACGACCGACTCCCCGTCGCAAGTCGATGGGGCCTCAACTCGAACCGCTCGAGACGAGGCAACTCCTCGCCTATTCCGGGCCCAAGGTCTACGGGATCGACTACAGCCCGACCTGGCCTGGGTGGAAGGCGGTGGCTCACACGCAATTCGAAGACAGCGACTTCTTCAACGGCTCATTCAAAGGGCTTTGGGGGATGGCGGGCAACAAAGGACGCAATGACCTGCAGACGATCCAGGGCGGCGGATACAACCTCGTGCGGCTCTACAACTGGAGCCCCAGCCGCGGGACGGCCAAGGGCAAATTCGACGCCCACGACGTCTTCCTCAAGTCCGCCAAAGCGCTTGGCTTGAACGTCATGGTCCCCGTCTCGAACTTCTTCTTGAGCAGCAATCAATACGCCTGGGGACAGGCCACCCCGACTGCGGATTACAACTACGATAAAGCGCCGGATGCGATCAAGGTTGCCTTGCGCCAGTTCCTCGACAGCATTACACAGGAGCATCGCCAGGGCGGTCGAACGACGTACACTCTCCTCCCGGGGGTGGGATCGATCTCGGTGGGCAACGAGTTTGAACTGGGGGGAGTCGGGGGTGGTCCCAACGCCACGGTCAAGCTCCAGCGAACCATGTGGTGGGTCGTGAACCTCCAGAATGCGCTCGTCAACGTGCGCAAGGTCAATATACCGGACCAGTTCCTGACGATCCCGATCAGCAACGCCGACCAGAACGACGCCTGGTCCTCGGGGACGTCGACGGGCGGCAACGGGGCGACGACCCTCAATGACACAAGCCGAACCGTCAACAACCCGGACAGAAACAAACTCGCCTGGACGCCCAACTCTTTCGCCCAACTGACCCTCAAGATCATCGCGGGCACGGGAGCCGGCCAGGAGCGTACGATCGTCTCCAACACCGGCACTCAGATCACCGTGAGCTCGCCCTGGGCCACCACCCCGAATGCGACATCACAGTACCAGGTGGTAAATCCGAACCCCGTCTCATGGTTCCAGATCTTCGCCAATGGTGTCAAACAAGGGACCCGTGTGCCCACGGGAACCCAGCCGGACGGGCCCGCCGGCAAGTTCTCGAGCGATGTGAAGGGACTGTCCGGCTACTCCTGGTACAACACCAAGTTCTTCAATTCGCTGAACATGTTCCAGACCGGCGACCAGTTGAAGAACACGCTCACGCAGTACGACACGGGGACTCCCAGTGGTACCTCGTGGTCCCAGATGTGGCCAGGTCCGAAAATGACCGTGCCACTTTTCATCACCGAGATCGGCACGTCGCGATTCAACATCAGCGAGACGAGGCAGGCGCAACTCGTGGCCGATCAACAGGCCCAGGTCGCCGAAAACGTGCTCAAGACCTCGACGAACCTCATGGGCTACACCATCTTCGAGTTCAACGACGAGCCCGGCAAGCCTGGCGAAGAGCGAGAGAAGTTCTACGGCATCTATCGCAACGGGACGATCAAGGATCGGCTCCAGACCGGTACTGCCGAGTGGGCAGGCGGCACGCTCCACAACGTCGAATACCCGGTCTACAACCTCATCCCCGTGCAGTACTCGCCCACGGTCACCTTGCCGCAGAGGCTCAAATCCATTTTCAGCCAGGTGAAGTGAGGTAAAGACAAGGTGACATAACGCGATCGAAGCCGTCCCTCCCAGCGCGAATCCTACCACGAGCCCGCACAACGACTCCGAACCTGGAGACGATGTGCGGGCTCCCACGCGTCTTCTGCCCGTCCTCTTGAGTGTCTCTCCCGAAACCCGGTTCCTTCTTCATAACCGGGTTTCTGATCCACTCGACCCCGACGAACCCCTTTCGGGATGTCGTCGCCTCATCCCGAAGAAACCCGGTTATGAAGAAAGAACCGGGTTTCGGGACGTGGCTGGCGGTCAAAGCACTTGGGTATGCACAGGACCGAAAGAGCAAAACGATTGCCGCCCCGTGTCAGGTGGAATCGAACGACTGACCACTTCGGAGAACTGATCCCGAGGATAGCGAGTGCGAGCCGCATGTCGTAGATTGGCCATCCTCATCAACACCTCGAGGCGAGGCCCACTCATGCCGTCCCTTCGAATGCAATTCCCAATGCGCTGGCTGATGCTATTCGTCGTCGTGGCAGCTTTCCTCTGCACCTACCTTGCCGCATGGCAAGCCAGCCGGATCGGCAGCCAGACCGCGCGGGAAGTCTCGATCAGCCAGAGAGAGGTGACCTCCTCAATCCTGAACGACGTCCGATCGAAGAGCACCGACTCATGGGGCCGATGCGCCGAGGCCGGAGGAGGCTCCCCCTCGGCAACCGGCCTCGGCTGGTACATGACGGTGAAAGTTTGGAAAGGCAACGACACGAGCCAGACCCCGGCGATCGACCTGGAGGTCTCAGGAGGGTACGACGGCTCGAAACTTCGTCCGATCCGCATCAAGCACCGGGCAGAACGGGGACGCACGGAATACCTCGAAGCCCTGACCCGCGCGTACAAGGAACGGGGTTGGCAATACAAGATCGCGGAGTAACAATCCGATACCGCAAACGACGCAACCACAGCAATTTATTAATTCTACACGACTTAAAAATAATTATTCTCTCGTTCCCATGGTCTCCGTGGGAATGCCGGCTTCGGACGCTCCGCGTCCTCTTCCTCACCCGCACCTTGAGCGGAATTGTGTCGCATCCGCTTGGCACATTGGCACTTCATCATCTGTAAAAATGAACGCGAAAAATCCAAGGAGGGCATTCCCACAGGGACCGTGGGAGCTTTCAATGAACATTGAATAACCATTAGTGACGAGGAAGGATCGAACCGGAGTTTCGTCATTTCTCTTGAATCTCTCCCTGGCACGGCGTATCACCAGATCATATGGCTGTCTTCGAGGTCAACTTCTCCGCGAGTGCTTGTCTCCGAGGGGACGAAGGGGTTTGGGGTCTGCGAGAGGGTCGGGCAGGAGACGTCGCGTCTACTCGAGTAATCGCCCGGGGAGTATCGCCTCATGCGAGGCGGACGCGGATCGACGTCGAAAGACCCTTCGTAGATCCCGCACGAGGCCAGGCACGTCCTCTCCCGACGACTCATCTGGAGCGATCCATGTCCGGACGACGTTGTGTTCTTGCGTTCCTGGCAATGAGCCTCTTCGCCTCTTGGGACGTCCTGGCCGCGGCCCCGGCGTCGGAGGGGACGCCAACGACACGGACGCCCTACCCGGCGAGGGTCAGCGACAATCATCGCGACCTGATCGATCAATTCGGCAAGCCCTTCTTCTACCTCGGCGACACCGCCTGGGAATTGTTCCACCGGCTCGACCGTGACGAGGCCGACTTCTATTTGAAGACCCGGGCCTCGCAGGGGTTCACGGTCATCCAGGCGGTCGTGCTCGCCGAGTTCTCGGGCCTGGACCTCCCCAATGCGTACGGCCACGTCCCGCTCGAAGGTAAAGACCCGACCCGGCCGATCGAGGCCTATTTCCAGCACGTCGACCACATCGTCGACCGCGCCGAGGCCCTGGGCCTGGTGATCGGCATGCTGCCGACCTGGGGCGACAAGTGGAACAAGAAGTGGGGCGTCGGGCCCGAGGTCTTCACCCCCGAGAATGCCGCCGTCTACGGCGAGTTCCTCGGCAAGCGCTACAAGGACAAGCCAATCGTCTGGATCCTGGGGGGTGACCGGCCCGTCGACAACGACCGCCACAAGTCGATCGTCCGCGCCATGGCCGTGGGCCTCCGCAAGGGCGACGGCGGCCGGCACTTGATGACCTATCACCCTAACGGCGGCCAATCCTCGTCGAAGTGGTTCCAGAACGACGACTGGCTGGCGTTCAACATGATCCAGTCGGGCCACGGCCACGACCACGACAACGACGCGAGGATCGCGGCCGACCTCGCCCGCAAGCCCTCCAAGCCCGCCCTCGACGGGGAGCCTGGCTACGAGGACCATCCCGTCGACTTCGACGCCAAGAAGGGCTACCTCGACGACTACGACACTCGCAAGCACGCCTACTGGGCGGTCTTCGCCGGGGCCCTGGGCCACACCTACGGCTGCCACGACATCTGGCAATTCCTCGGCCCGACCCGCCCGCCGGTCACCTTCGCCCGCACCCCCTGGCGCCAGGCCATCCTCCTCCCCGGCGCGACCCAGATGAAATACCTTCGCGCCCTGATCGAGTCCCGCCCGTTCCTCACCCGGATCCCCGACCAATCCCTCCTGGCCTCCCCCCCCGGCCGAGGCACCGACCACGTCCAGGCCACCCGAGCCGACGACGGCAGCTACGCCCTCGTCTACTCCGCCTCCGGCAAGCCTTTCACCGTCGACCTCGCCAAGCTCTCCGGCCCCCGCCTCCGCGCCTCCTGGTACGACCCCCGCACCGGTGTTGCCAAAGTCATCGACACCATCCCCCGCGAGGGCCACCGCGAATTCCGCCCCCCCTCCCAAGGCCAGGGTCACGACTGGATCCTGATCCTCGACGACGAAGCGAAGAGCTATTCCCTGCCGGGCCAGGGTTCGCATTGATGGGCCTTGAGGACCGAGGCTGAGCATCAACTCGGCGTCGCGTCGACCGCACGTCCGAGCCTCTCGAGAGAGCAGGGGGGACTCGCCGAAGCCGTGTCGCTGAGACTCAAATCCCAACCGACTCCTCAGAGCAAACCCGATTTCCGCACATCTCGACGATCATTTCCCAGATTAGAGGCTGCGGATCGCCGACGATCCTCGGGCCACCAGGCGCGAACCATCGGTCACGAATCAGACATCCCCGGGATCGATCGGCTTCATACGCAACGCCCAATCGGGGATCAGTTCTCCCTCGTCGTCGAGCATCCCTTGCTCCTCGTATTCCAAGAAGACAATGCTCGATCCCGCGGCGAGGGCCTCGAACGCCTCGATGGTGATGTCCCGATACTCGGCATGCGCTCGCCTATAGACCGGCTCGCTGGGCCCTTCGTCCCCGGCGACGATGAGCCGATCGCCGGCCCAGGATCCCCGCATCGGTGTCCCTCCCGTAAGAGGAGCCCCGTCGGCCAGGAGCCAGACCAAGATCTTGGGAAGGGGGCTGGCGATGAGTCCATCGAGCTTGACCGACGTGCCCAGCGCATTGCTGTCGAGGTACTGGCCCTTGTCCGGGTTGACGATCATGAAATACTCGCCCATGTTCGAGGCTCCACAGGTCTATCTCAGTTCCGCTCGATCGGACGCAACTCGGACCGCGAGGAGAGCACCTGTGACTCACAAGATTGTGAGACACCATAGCGTTGAAAATCGACCTCGATCGGGCGTTTCCAGGACGTGTCGGCGAGCCTGGCGTTGCTCGCCGTGGCTTCGATGAGGAAGCGAGGGTTTCGGCCGTCGCGGTCGGCGGTGAGGACCAGACTGGCTTTGCGCGAGTGGAATTGGCCCGGGAAGATGGCGAGCTTCCAGTTGAGGGCACGAGCGCCGGGCTTTTGGCCGGTGCAGCGACGGATCCGATCGGCCTCCTCGGGGACGGCCCGGGCAAGGAGCCAGGGGGCGGATAGGCGCAAGGTCGAGACGAGGAGCTCGGTCCAGGACGCATCGGCGTGGGCGCAGCAGGCGGGGGGGACGATCCGCTGGCCGCCGAGGAGGCGGTGGAGATCGTCGCTCAGGGTCACGCCGAAGAGGGCCAGGGCGTCCTCGATCTTGCCTTCGTCGAGGAGGCGTAGGGAGGCTTGCTCGGGGGATTCTTTGTCATCTCCGGTGGGGGCACCCAGGAGTTCGTCCGCGGGGACGTCGACGCGTTGCCACATCCAGGGGTGTTCTTGCCAGCGGTGCGTCTGGTTGACAGGGAAGAGGGCCGTCAGCTCGATCCGGATTTCCTGCGCATCGCGACGCCGGGCGGGCCCCACCGCGGCGAGGCAGACGAACCTCCGGTTGGCAAGCGGCTTTGTCGTCGCGTAGACCGCCAACATCGCCGAGGCTTCGAGAGCGAGCCGCCCGAGGTGGTCCCAGGGGAAATGCCGCCGGATCCGAGACGAGTCGAGCGAGGCAAGATCCCGTTCAAGGGCCCGACGCGCCTCGACTGTCAGCAATGCGAGGAGGGCGGGGTCGGGGTCGACGGCGCGGACGTCCAGCCGGCCCCTGGCCTCGAGGCCGGCCGAGAGGGTCTCGAGACGACGCTTCTCCTTCAGCCGATCGATCGGCCCGGGCAGCGTCCATTCCTGGGGAAACGCCCAGGGGAGGAGGCGATCCACCACGTCGTCGGGACGGAAAGTGCTCCAGCACTCGGCCTTCTCGCCGTCGTCAGCCTCGCGCAAGGCGAGTAGGTAGTCGATCGACCGAGTTGGATCGGAGGTGCGAAGGCGAGACGGCTCGTACAGGAACGCAAACCCAGGGCGATCGACGCAACGGATCTCCAATCCCGAGGCTCGTCCCTGAGTCCCCGGCCGACACTCGAACTGGCCCGGGAACCGGCCGTTCAGGATACCGATCACCTGGTCGAAGTGATTCATCGGAGACTCCTGGCGTCGCCATCCGTCATATCAGCCGACTTTATCGACAATGAGAACAAAAGAACAGTAGTCTCTCTGGTTCGATTTCTTCGAGACTCATCGCTGAGGCCCACCAAGCGGATCCGGTCAACTTGGTTGGGAACCCTCGGGTTCGAGACCGAGCTGGCACCATCGAGCCGGAGAACTGGCCGACAGGGAGGGTGGCTTGCGATTGTCTTCTCAAAATCTGCCCGACATCGAGAACGTCTCCGAGGCCCTCATCGAGCGAGCCTTCGAGGGCAAAGCCATCGGGGGCTTCGCTCATCTTTGGAAGTCGGACGACGTGTTCATCCAGGCGGGCTGTCGGGGAACACCCTCGCATTGTGCGCCTCCCGATGATCCTTTGGCCGAAGAACTCCGGGCATTCCTCGAGAAAACCGGCTCGGAACCTTGGACGTTAGAATACAGCGACGGGGTCGCGAGGAAGGAATTTCGGGTTCCAGGCGACTTGTCACTTGAGCAAGTCAAAGCGGCATTCGTCGAATTTCTGCGGAGCGACGGCGATTGGCGCCAGAATCATGAGTGGGTCGAGATGGATACGACGAGGAATCCCTTTCCCAACCCGATGCCCGATGAAGCCTTTGAGCTCGTGGAGACGATTCCGAACCAAGTTCTGACGCATGAACACCTGCCGCCACCCGACGCGGACGGGGCGGGGGTCTGGCGGCTCGCCGACACATTCAACGGATTCAAACACTGGGGCTCGTTCGAGCGTTGCGCGGAGATTGCCAATCAGGCACCGGACTCAACATTGACCGAGTTGCGAACCTGCCTCTTCTTCGAGTGCCGCCGCTGGCACCATTACGGCGAACGACCCGATGGGCACGAAGCGCCGTATATCAGGGGATTGGTGGAGAAGATCCGAGCGATGGTCGTCGCCGGTCGGGTCGAATGATCCTGGTCTCTTGCCAGACCGTGCCAAAGACTGTCGAAGGAACGACTCTCTTCGCCGATCTCCACCATACTCTTAACCCAAGGATTCTTTCACGACATAAATATAAAAATACAACATGCGATAGATTAAGAGGGATTAGCCCGCTCGGGGTTCTCCCCTGGTGACTTTGCAGCAAGACCATTCTCGTAAAAACGACATGAAACTTCTACTCGTCGAGGATGACCGCAAGACCATCGACTATCTGCGCAAGGGCCTCGTCGAGGCGGGATTCACGGTCGATGTCGCGTTTCGAGGCGATGACGGCCTGCATTCGGCGAGGACCGTCGACTATGACCTGATCGTCCTCGACGTCATGCTTCCCGGCCAGGACGGGTGGTCCGTGATCGCCGAGCTGAGGGCAGGGGGGCGGCAGACGCCCGTCTTGTTCCTGACCGCGATGGACGCCGTTCATGACCGCGTCCGAGGCCTGGAACTGGGGGCGGACGACTACCTCGTCAAGCCGTTCGCCTTTTCCGAGTTCCTCGCTCGCGTGAGGTCGGTGCTGCGTCGAGGTGCCGGGCGGCAGACGGAGACCCTCCGGATCGCGGACCTGGAAGTCGACACGCACCGGTTCACCGCGAGCCGCGCGGGCCGCAAGCTGGAGCTGACGCCCAAGGAGTTCAGCCTCCTGGCCTTGTTGATCCGACGCGCGGGGGACGTGCTGTCGAGGACCTTGATCGCGGAACAGGTCTGGGACATGAACTTCGACAGCGACTCCAACGTGGTCGACGTCCACGTCCGTCGGCTCCGGGCCAAGGTCGACGACCCGTTCCCGGTGAAACTCATCCACACGGTTCGCGGGGTGGGCTATGTCCTCGAAGACCGGGGGTAAGGCGTGGTCGATGGGGGCGAGGATGGCCGCCTGGTATGCCGGATCGGCGGCGGTCCTCCTCATCGTCGCGACCACGAGCTTGTACGTAACCATCGCGTCGGGCCTGGAGACCGAGGCCGACAGGTGGCTCGTCTTCGGCATCGACTACCTGAAGAAGTACCAGCTCCGCACCGGCAAACTACTCCCCGGACCCGAGGACTGGGAGACCGACGACCTCCGCATTCGCGACGAGAGCGGGAAGGTCCTCTTCGAGACCCGAGTCGGGAGGAATCGACTGCCGAAGGACCTCGTCCCGGGCACGTCGGGGGTCAACTATTTCACCGCCAATGGGCGGTGGTACCGTGCCCTGGCGCGGCGAGTCGACGGCCGGATTTACGAGGTCGCCTTCGACCGGACCCGCGAGCTGGAGTTGCTCAGGCGCTACCGGCATGCCATCGTGTTCGTCATGGTCCCGGCCCTGGCGGCGTCGGCCGTCGTCGGGATCGTGATCGCCCGACGCGGCCTCCGGCCCCTCGAGGAGATCGTGGCGACGACGCGCCGGATCGGCCCGGAGCGGTTGGACGAACGCATCGTCACGGAAGGGCTCCCCGCCGAGCTCGGCGACCTGGCCCGGACCTTCAACGTCATGCTCGGACGGCTCGAGGACTCCTTCGGGCGTCTCGAGCGGTTCTCGGGCGACATCGCCCACGAGCTCCGGACGCCCGTGCATGCGATCCGCAACGTCGCCGAGGTCGCCCTCGCGGCGTCACGCACCCGCGATGAGGATCGCGAGGCACTCGCGGCCTGCCTGGACTCGGCCGAGCACCTCGCTCGGCTGATCGAGCGGCTGCTGTTCCTCGCGCGGGCCGAGGACCCGAGGACCGTGCTCGAGTTGGAGACGTTCGACCTGGCGACCGAGCTAACGGCCATCCGCGAATTCTACGGGCCGGCGGCCGAGGAGGCGGGGATCGAGCTGGCCATCGAGTCCCCGCCCCACCTGTCGTGCCGGCTCGACCGAACCTTGTTCCAGCGGGCGCTGGGGAACCTCCTGACCAACGCCCTGACCCACACGCCCGAAGGGGGCCAAGTCTGCGTCTCGGCGTCAACAGGACCGGATGGCCTCGAGGTCTCGGTCTCCGACACGGGCCTCGGGATCGCGCCCGAGCATCTGCCCAGGCTGTTCGATCGGTTCTATCGGCTCGATCCCGCCCGCTCTTCGGGGCGGGGGGTCGGGCTCGGGCTGGCGATCGTCAAGAGCATCGCCGAGTTGCACGGAGGGAGTGTCTCCATCACGAGCCGGGTTGGGGCCGGGTGTGTCGCGACCCTGTCGTTCCCGGCCGGCCAACATGACGAAATCGTCATCTCGGCGTAACGCCCGCGTCATCCGCCACCTCGTAGTCTCGCCGTGGAGTCCTGGACATCCTTTTCGGAATGGACGACACGGAGCCCCGAAATGACGCGACGTCATGTTCCCCCAGGTGGATTCACGCTGATCGAGCTTCTGGTCGTGATCTCGATTATTGCCATCCTGATCGCACTCCTGCTCCCGGCCGTGCAGGCCGCCCGAGAAGCCGCGAGGCGGGCGCAGTGCGTCAACAACCTCAAGCAACTCGCCCTGGCGTCCCACAACTATGAGTCCTCCAACGGGTGCTTCCCCACGGGCACCCCGATGAGGGTGGCGACCCGCAGCGTCGGCTGGATCAAGGCGGGCGACTATGAAGACGGACCCAGCATCTTCGTGGCGATGCTGCCGCAGATGGAGCAGTCCGCCCTCTATAATGCCGTGAACTTCTCGTTGAACCTCACCTTCCCCGAGAACCTGACCATCCACCGGACCCAGGTGAGCGCCCTCTTGTGCCCGAGCGACTCGACCGCCTGGCAGATCGACACGCCGACCATGTGGACGACCTATAACGGCTTCCAGGTGGCCCACGGCAGCTACAACGGCTGCACGGGGACCTGGTCCCACTGGGCGATGAGGCCATCGTCGAGCCCGACGCTCGCGACGCTCGCGGCGCAGGACAACGGGATCTTCTTCGTGAACAGCCGGACCCGGATCGCCGACGTGACCGACGGGACGAGCAACACGATCCTCCTGGGGGAACGGATCCTCTTCGATCGCTATCGAGCGGACAGCAACTGGTGGTTCAGCGGTTGGGTCGGCGCCAGCCTGTTCGACACCTTGACCGCGATGAACCCCCAGCGCCTCGTCGCGATCGCCTCTCTTCCCGCCCCGGACCCGAACCTCCCGCCGACCGTCGAAGACAATGCCCTGTGGAACTCGGCGTCGAGCCGGCACCCGGGCGGGTCCAACTTCGCGATGGCGGACGGCTCGGTCCGATTCTTCAAGGAGACGATCCAGTCCTGGCCCGTCGACGCCTTCGGCAACCCGACCGGGGTCAAGGACGGCGGCGGCACCTGGCATCCCTTCGACGGGACCACCCTCTACTCGCTCCTCCCCGGAACAAGTCCCGGCGTTTACCAGGCTCTCTCCACTCGCAACGGAGGTGAAGTCATCAGCGCCGACAGCTACTGAGCTAATATTGACCATCCGCGGACGAATGTCCGATCATGGTGGCCCCCTCACACCGGAGACCGTTGTCGTGGCACGAACGTGGCGCGCCCTGAAACAGGGCATGAAGAGCCTGCTGTTGCACAAGCTCCGTTCGGGCTTGACGGTGCTCGGCATCGTCTTCGGCGTGGCCGCCGTCATCTCGATGCTCGCCATCGGCGAAGGGTCGAGCCGCGACGCCCAGGAGAGGATCCAGCAGCTCGGGGCGACCAACATCATCGTCCGCTCGGTCAAGCCGACCGAGGAGTCGCAATCCGCCGGCGGCCGCCCTCAGTGGATCCTCAACTACGGCCTGAAATACAGCGACTACGACCGCATCCTCGACACCATCCCGACGATCCGAAAGGCTCTCCCGATCCGCGAGATGCGCAAGGAGATCCGACGATTGAACCATGTCCTCGACGGCCGAGTCGTTGCCACGACCGAAGACTACGCCGAGTTCAACCGATTAACGATGGAGCGAGGCCGCTTCCTGACCGAATCCGACGACGAACGCGCGATGAACTACGCGGTCCTGGGCCACCAGACGGCCGAGACACTGTTTCCCTACGGGGATCCTGTTGGAGCCTCGGTCAAGATCGGGGCAGATTACTACACGGTCGTCGGCGTCGCGCGTGAGCGAGGGAGCACCGCGGGGATCGGCGGCAGCCTCTCGGGACAAGACTTCAACAAGGACGTTTACATCCCGCTGAGAACCGGCAAGCTCCGGTTCGGCGAGTTGGTCATGAACGCCCGTTCGGGATCCTTCGAAGCCGAGAGGACCCAACTCTCCCAGATTACCCTCCAGGTCGGTTCGATCGCCGAGGTACGGACGACGCACCCGATCATCGAAGCCGCCGTCAAACCCTGGCACGCAAAGACCAGGGATGTCGACATCGTTGTCCCCTACGAATTGCTCGTAGAAGCCCAGCGGAGCGCCCGGCAGTTCAGCATCATCCTGGGCACGATCGCGTCGATCTCGCTCCTGGTCGGCGGCATCGGCATCATGAATATCATGCTGGCCACCGTCACCGAGCGGACCCGCGAGATCGGCATCCGTCGCGCCCTTGGGGCCAAGCGCAAAGACATCACCCAGCAGTTCCTGATCGAGACGATCGTGCTCTCCAGCGTCGGGGGGGTCTTGGGTGTGACCGTGGGAGTCGCCATCCCCCGAGTCATCGTCATGCTGATCCCGGAGCAGAAAGCGTTCGTCACCGTGGGATCGGTATTACTTTCTTTCGGGATCTCGGTCGGCATCGGCATCCTCTTCGGCCTCTACCCCGCCCGACGCGCCGCGATGATGGACCCGATCGACGCCCTTCGCCACGAATGATCGGCAAGGCAATCGGGCGCCAAAAGCACGCGGGCCCGAGGCCAATGACGCACGTAGATTTTATTCAAATACATAAATTTCTCCCGGTAGGTGAAGCACCCTTGCCCCGCGGATTTCACCCCGGCTCACGCGGCAAGAGCGGGGCAGGAGTGCCCCGCCCACCGGGGGGACGGCTCGTGAGACTCGAGTGCGGTCGGGTCAGCCATGTCCGTCCGGCGACCTCTCGTTGATAATCGAGGGACAAGAGCGAATGGCCTGCTGATCTCGCTCGACCCCGGCCGCCGCGGCCGGAGGGTCGACGCGGGGTCGGAGCCAATATCCAGATGGGCGTCGTCCATGACCTTGGCGATCGAAACACACCAGTTAACGCGATACTTCGGCGAAGCCTGCGCCGTGAGCGGGATCGACCTGGCGGTCGAGCGGGGGACGTTCTACGGGTTCCTCGGCCCGAACGGCGCGGGGAAGTCGACGACGATCAAGATGCTGACGGGCCTCCTCGCCCCGTCGGGGGGCCGGATGTCCGTGCTCGGGCGGAACATGCTCGACCCGACCGAAGCCCTCGAGGCGAAGCGAAAGATGGGGGTCATCCCCGAGGACCTCGCGCTCTTCGACAACCTGACGGCGAGGGAGTACCTCACGTTCGTCGGCCGGATCCACCTGATGCCGCGCGAGACGATCCGGAGCCGGAGCGATGAGCTGCTCTCGATCCTCGACCTGCAACGGGAGGAGAAGAAGCTCACGCTCGAATACTCGCACGGCATGAAGAAGAAGCTGGCGATGGCCGCCGCGCTCCTGCCGAACCCCGACTTGCTCTTCCTCGACGAGCCGTTCGAGGGGGTCGACGCGGTGACCTCGCGCGTCATCCGCGACCTGCTCGCGGGGTTCGTGGCGCGAGGGTCCACGGTCTTCCTCACGTCGCACGTCCTCGAGATCGTCGAGCGGCTCTGCACGCACGTCGGGATCATCGTCCGTGGCCAGCTCGTCGAGCAGTCGTCGCTGGATGCGATCCGGCAGGGGGCCTCGCTCGAGGAATGCTTCCTCCAGAAGGCCGGGGCCGACCACGACGCGAGCAAGAAAATCGGCTGGCTCGAGGAGGCGACGTCGTGAACTGGCAACACCTGTCGGCCTTCGTCTGGCTCCGCTGGCGGCTGATGGCCAACCAGTGGCGGCGAGCCGGGTCGCTCAACTCCGTGCTGATGATGATCATCGCGGTCGGGGCGATCGTCTCGGCGGTCCCGCTGTTCGTCGGATGCTGGGTGCTCGGGACCTTCCTGATCCCCATGGCGTCCCCCGCGCACCTGATGTATGCCTGGGATGGGATCCTCTTCGCGTTCCTGCTCTTCTGGACCATCGGGCTGATGAGCGACCTCCAGCGCTCCGACCCGCTCTCGCTCTCGAAGGTCCTCCACCTCCCGGTCCCGGCCAACTGGGCCTTCCTGATCAACTATCTCAGCTCGTTGGCCCGGCTCAGCCTGATCACGTTCGTCCCGATCATGCTCGGCTACAGCCTGGCGCTCATCCAGGTGAAGGGCCTGGCGCTCATCCCCGCATTGCCGGCGCTGGTCGCGTTCCTGCTCATGGTCACGGCGCTGACCTACCAGTTCCAGGGATGGCTCGGCTCGCTCATCAGCAACCCTCGGAGGCGCCGTACGATCATCACGATCGCGACCCTCGTCTTCGTGATGATCTTCCAACTCCCGAATTTCCTCAACATGTTCGTCTTCGCGGATCCCGGACAAGACCGGGCCCTGACAACCAAGCTGGCCGAGGACCAGGCGAAATTACACCAAGCCGCGAATGACAAGCAATTCCCGCCGGAGGAATACCCGAAGCGTCTGGAAGAGTTGAGCACGAACTACACCAAGGCCCTCCATGAGTCGCGTGCCCGGTCCACGGCCCGACTCGAGCGGATCGTGCGGACTGTGAACATGATTCTACCCGTGGGATGGCTCCCGTTCGGGGTCGCGACGTCGGCCGAAGGGCAGGCCCTCCCGGCTTGGCTCGGGATCCTCGGAATGTCGACCATCGGCGCCGTCAGCCTCCGCCGTGCCTACGTGACGACGGTCGGGCAATTCCAGGGACAGGGCTCGAACCGCAAGGTGCGGGCGGCTCATCCGGACACTGCGACAACGACAACGACGACAACGTCAACGGCGGAGCAGGGGAGGCCGAAGCTGCTGGTCGAGTGGACGCTCCCGGGCGTGTCCGAGTCGGTCGCGGGGATCGCGATGGCGAGCTTCCGCTCGCTCCTCCGGTCGCCGGAGGCGAAGATGAGCCTGCTGACCCCATTGATTATGGGCATGGTCTTCGGCTCGATGCTGTTTCACAACCGCAATGACATCCCGGAGATGATGCGCCCGCTCGTCGCCTTCGGCGGCGCCGGCTTCATGCTGCTCAGCGTGCTGCAACTGGCGGCCAACCAGTTCGGGCTCGAACGCGACGGCTTCCGCGTCTACGTCCTCAGCGCGGCCCCCCGCAGGGACATCCTGCTGGGCAAGAACCTCGCCCACGCGCCGATCGCCCTGATCGGAGGGATGATCATGTTGTCGGTCGTGGAAATCCTCTTCCCGATGCGCCTCGATCATTTCCTCGGCCTGTTCCCGCAGATCCTCTCGATGTACATGCTCGCCTGCGTCTTCACGAACTTCCTGTCGATCTACACGCCGATCTACCTCTCGCCGGGCTCGCTGAAGGCCTCGAATCCGAAGCTGAGCACGGTGCTGATCCAGTTGTTCGTCAGCCTCTTCTTGTTCCCGATGACCGAGGCCGTGACGCTCCTGCCGCTCGGGGCCGAGACCCTGCTGGGGTACTTCGGCCAACCCACGAACATCCCGATCTTCCTGCTCCTCTCCTTGATCGAAAGCGTGGTCATCATCCTCGTGTACCGCGCCACCTTATCCTGGCTGGGCGGCTGCCTCCAATCCCGGGAACAGGCGATCCTCGAGGTCGTGACCAACCGCGGGCTCTGAGCTTCATCCCGCTCCCGCCTCCTCACTTCCTTCGCGTCCCCCGGCAACGGGCCGGGGGCGCGGCACGTCTGCAATCGCCACGAATTCTTCTCGACATATTCACGAATCATCCTCGACCGGGAGCGATGATGAACGGGATTCGTACCGTCGACGGGGCTCGAGCCTCGAGACTCGGCGGCGATCCTCGGACGGGCTCCAATTCTCGGGCGGGTCCATGGTCCTCTCCATCCTGATCATCGAGGACGAGCCCGAGTTCGCCGAGTTCATCATCACGGGCCTGGCCGAGGAAGGGTTCGCCGTCGAGCACGGCATCGACGGCGAACAGGGCCGATCGATGCTGACGGGCCGAACCTGGGACCTGGTCCTGCTCGACTGGTCGCTGCCGGGGCAGGATGGCCTCAGCCTGCTGCGCGAGTACCGCGGGTCCGGCGGCGAGGCCCCGGTGATCTTCATCACGGCGAGAGACGAGGTCGCCGACCGCGTCCGGGGCCTCGACGGCGGGGCCGACGACTACCTGTGCAAGCCGTTCGCCTTCGCGGAGCTCCTCGCCCGGGTCCGAGCCCTGGTCCGGCGCCGGGACCGGATCCCTCGCCCGGCCCTCAGCTTGAGCCACGGCGACGTGACCGTCGACCTGGTCTCCCAACGCGCACGACGGGCCGGCCGGGGCCTTGAGCTCACCGCCAAGGAGTTGGCGCTGCTCTCGTTCTTCCTCCGCCACCCGGGCCGGGTCCTCGCCCGCGAACAGATTTATGAACACGTCTGGGGCGAAGGCTCCGACCCCTCGTCGAACACCTTGGAGGTCCATCTCAAGGAGCTCCGTCGGAAGCTCGACGCCCTCGGCCCGAAACTGATCCACAACCGCCGAGGGCAGGGCTATTTCCTGGGGAGGCTCTCGCCGAGGGGGCAGGCATGAGCCTGACCAACCGATTCTCCATCCTCCTCCTGGCCACCCTCGGACTCACGCTCATCGGGTTCTCCACGGCGATGTACGTGACGTGCCGGATCTACCTCGACCGCCAGGTCGACGACCGTTTGACCGCGGCGCTGTTCTTGCTCGACACCTGCACCGATTCCAAGCCGACCTGGGTCCGCTGGGAGCTTCGCAGGCGACGCCTCCCGGTGAGCCGTTGGCACGATCCTGGCGCGACGGCCTGGCTCGTCTTCGACGGCAAAGGCCGGCTCCTCTCGGCCTCCGATCCTCCGATCGAAACGCAGATGACGGAGGAATGGACCCCGAAGCCCGGCCGAGGGCGACTACCGAGGCGGGTGACGGACCGGTCGGGCCGATCGTGGCGGGTCGCGCAACGTCGGGTCGTGCCGACCGGGACGTGGGATCCCGGCACCCCGCCGCCCGAGCGGCCGGGACCGGTCCCGCCCAAGAGCTACCACGACACGCTCCTCCTCGCGGCCTTCGGCTCCCTCGACGAAACCGAGTCGACGCTGGCGACCCTGAGCTGGTTCCTCCTCGCGATCAGCGCCTCGATCTGGGGCCTGGCCGCGCTCTGCGCCCGATGGCTCTCGCGGAAGACGCTGGTCCCGCTGACCCGCCTGGTCGAATCGGCCCGCAGCCTCGACGCGAGCAACTCGGGGTGGTCCCTCGCCGACGTCGGGACCCGTGACGAGCTCGACGGGCTGAGGCAGGCGTTCAACGACCTCCTCGCCCGACTCCACGAGGCCTACGACCGCCAGCGCCGATTCAGCAGCGAGGCGTCGCACCAGTTGCGCACGCCCGTCGCCGTGATGATCGGGCACCTCGAGGTCGCCCAGCGCCACGAGCGATCCGGCGAGGAGTACCGCCGGGTCATCCGGATGGCCCACACGCGGGCCGTCGACCTCGGCCGGATCGTCGAGGCGCTCCTGTTCCTGAGCCGGCCCGACTCGACCACGCTCACCCAGGTCGTGTCCCTCGAGCTCGGCCGTTGGCTCGCGGGATCGATCGAAGGCCGGCCCGACTTGCCCCGATCGGGCGACGTCGTCGTCACCGTCGATTTCGACGACCCGCTGTGGATCAAGGCGCAACCCCACTTGTTGTGGCAATCGGTCGAGAACCTGCTGGACAACGCCTGCAAGTACAGCCCGCTCGGGACGCCCGTCGTGATCTCGGCCACGCGCGACGACGACCACGCGGTGCTCTCGGTCGAGGATTCGGGATGCGGGATCGCCCGAGACGACCTACCGAGGATCTTCGAGCCGTTCTTCCGCGCGCCGCAGGCCTCGCGAGGGCGGATCCCCGGCACGGGACTCGGGCTCTCCGTCGCCCAGCGGATCACCCGATCCCTCGGCGGGACGCTCACGGTGCAAAGCCGGGTCGGCCTCGGAAGCCGCTTCGAGATCCGCTTGCCGATCGCGGCCCACGAGCCCGAACCCGACGAGGGACGCGAGGGCCACCGAGCTCTCAACGACCGAGCGATTCACCACGAAGGCACAAAGACACAAAGGTGAGAATTCCGAAAGAACAAACCTCCTCGGACTCTCTCCCCGTGTTCTCTGTGCCTTTGTGGTGAATCTGGACTCAGGTCGACAAGTCTCCCCACGACAGGGATCCGAAGAAATCCTTTATTCTTCCGACCGACCCGGCCCCGAGCCTCGCATTGCCCGGAAGCTAACCCGACGCGACGACCGGGCTTCGGCGGAAGTCTAAGAAACCCTTTAGAATAAGAAATTCACATTCTTCAATTTTTTGTCGGGTATTCACTACCGGCACCCGTCCAGCCCCCCTAACATCGTCCTCGCGACGTTGGTCATGGCTCTATTGCCAACGGATCTTCTCCCCCGAGGTATCCCATGAAACGGACGGGCTTCACGCTGATCGAGCTCCTGGTCGTGATCGCCATCATCGCGGTCTTGATCGCCTTGCTGTTGCCGGCCGTGCAGGCGGCGCGGGAGGCGGCGCGTCGGATCCAGTGCACGAACAACCTCAAGCAGATCGGCCTGGCGTTGTTCAACTACGAGAGCGCCGTCGGCGCCTTCCCCCCCACCTCGGTCCTCATCGGGGTCGAGCCGGGCAGCCCGAAGAAGCAGTTCAAGTCGAACTGGAGCGTGCTGGGGCGGATCGCGCCCTTCATGGAGCAGGGATCCATGTTCAACTCGATGAACTTCTCTTACAAGTGCGCCGACCCGCAGAATCTGACGATCTCCAACGTCGTGGTCAACACGTTCCTCTGCCCGAGCGACCCGGCCCCGGCCAGGGCGACCAGCGGCAACGGTGGCGCGAGCTACGGCAACGTCGTGGGCGATTGGTACGTTTGGGAGGAGCTCGGCCAGGTCAACCGCGTCGCCTTCAGCCCGAACGTCTCGAAGCACCTCGCGCAGTTTACCGACGGCCTGACGAACACCCTGCTTTTCTCCGAGTCTCAGATCGGACACCACGAGTTCCGCAAGTGCAACTCGTCCGGAGGCATGACCTACAGCAGTTACCCCGACGTCGCCGGGACCGCGGCGATGGTCGCCACCATCGCCCCCACCTGCACCGACATCACCCGCGTGGGGCACGCCACGTGGACGAATGGCAGCGTCTTCAACAGCGGCGTGACCACGGCCAATACCCCCAACAGCAAGGTGGTCGTGCCCGCCTATGGGAGTGTGTCCTACGACCTGGTGACGATCGACGAGGACCAGGGGGGACCGGTCTTCGCCATGCTCACCGCCGACAGCTATCACCCCGGCGGCGTCAACTCCCTGATGGGCGACGGCTCCGTCCGGTTCGTCAAGGACAGCATCAACGGCCCGGTCTGGCGTTCGCTCGGCTCGATCGCCGGCGGTGAAGTGATCTCGGCCGACTCCTACTGAGCCCACGGCTCACACCTGGCCAACGATCCGGGCGGTCGCGGGCGATCCGCGGTCGCGACGAGCGTCCGGGCCGATCTCACGTCCTCTTCCCGAAAACCTGGAGCCGCCCCATGAACACATCGCGAATCCTGATCCTCTCCCCGTGGATCGTCCTGTGCGGGTCGACCCTCGCGCCGGCCCAGGGCCCGGCGCCCGAGGCCGCCAGGGCCGAGGCGAAAGCCCCGTCGAAGCCGGCCTCGGCCGAGGCGACGAAGCCGGAGGCCCCCAAGGGCCCGTTCCTCGCCAAGCCCTATCTCCAACTGGGCCACACCCAGGTGCCGGAGAAGCTGGTGCTGTTGTGGCACACGGCCGACGTCGACGCCCCCTGGACGGTCGAATACCAGACGGGGACCGCGACGCGTTGGCAGGCGACGGCCAAGGCGCCGGGCGCCCGCCGCATCGCGGTGGCCGGCGTCGAGCCGCACCGCCTCTATCACGTCCCCCTTCAGGGCCTCCAGCCGGGACAGACGTTCGGCTATCGGGTGAAGCTGGATGGCAAGGTCGTCTTCTCGGCCGAGGCCCGGGCGCCGAAGGCGGCCGACCAGCCCCAGCGGTTCGTCGTCTTCGGCGACTGCGGCGCCGGCACGCCGGAGGAGCGGGCGATCACCTATCGCGCATACTTATCTAAGCCCGACTTCGTGATGATCACCGGCGACATCGTCTACGGTAAGGGCCTGATCTCCGAGTACCGCGAGAAGTACTGGCCGATCCTGAACGCGGACGAGGCCTCGCCCCAGATCGGCGCCCCGCTCCTGCGCTCGACGCTGACCCTCGCCGCTCCCGGCAACCACGACATCGGCTCCCGCGACCTGGGCAAGACGCCCGACGGCCTCGCCTACTTCTACTACTGGGTCCAGCCCCTGAACGGGCCCGTTGGCAAAGAAGGGGGCTCGCTCGTCGCCCCGCTGCTCGGCTCCGAGGAAAACAAGGCCGCGTTCGCCAAGACCGCCGGCAAGGCCTTCCCCCGGATGGCGAACTTCTCCTTCAACTACGGCAACGCCCACTGGACGGTCCTCGACGCGAACGCCACCGTCAACTGGACCGACCGCGAGCTCCAGCAGTGGGTCGCGGCCGACCTGGCCGCCGCCAAAGGGGCGACCTGGCGGTTCGTCAGCTTTCACCAGCCCGGCTTCAACTCGTCCAAGGAACACTTCAGCGAACAATACATGAGGATCCTTTCCCCCGTGTTCGAGGCGGGGAAGGTGGATATCGTGTTCAACGGCCACGTCCACAACTACCAACGATCCTACCCGCTCCGCTTCGTCCCTTCCTCTGACTCAGGCGCGGTCCCGGTCGTCGGCAAGGACGGGAAGCTGTCGAAGGCCCGGCAGGTCGACGGCCAGTGGACCCTCGACAAGACCTTCAACGGCCAGACGGACACGACCCCCGAAGGCGTGATCTACCTCGTCACCGGCGCCGGCGGCCAGCACCTCTACAACCCCGAGCAGCAGGACGACCCGGCCTCCTGGCAGGAGTTCACCTTCAAGCACGTCTCCAAGGTCCACTCCCTGACCGTGGCCGACGTCGACGGCTCGACCCTGACCATCCGCCAGCTCACCGCCGACGGCGACGAGGTCGACCGCTTCATCGTCACGAAGTGATCGAACCGCCCCGCTCTCACCGGGTGAGTTCTTCACCACAAGGGCACCAAGACACGAAGGGGAGAATCCCATGAGAACAGGGCCCCTTCGAACCTCTTGGAAACTTTGTGGTGAATTCCTTCTCAATTCGATGGGAATGAGCGTGCTGGATTTCAGCGAGGTGTCTCGGGCGTCACATCACAGTCCTCGACCGGTTTCGCGACAACTCGACCGTCCTCCCAGACGATCACGGGAGTCCCCGTCCGTCGGGCACGCTCGAGGACGGCGATTGCCACGAGTTTGAAGGCGGCCTCGTTCTTCTCAGCGAGCGAGAGGTCCTTGGAATGAGTCGGCATTAATTCACCCTTCAAGATTCCGGAGAATTGCGGCGAACAGGTCGGGCTGCTCAACATTGACAAGTCCGTCTTCACCCCTAGCGATCAGCCCTGGCGTGCGTTGGGACGCGTCATAGAGCCACCAGACGTCGCAACAGGGGCGGTAAAGGTCAAAGAAGTTCTTCAGCCCCAATCTGTACCGGCGCCGGATGTCGGCCTCGGGAACGGAGTGGCCCCCTTGCCGCACCCGGTTGGCGACACGCGTCATCGCGAGCTCGTCGTCCGGCAACCAAAGGAAGTAGAGAATGACCCGGTAGCCCTTGTGCTTCAGCCGAGTCAAGAGTCGGACATAAGTACGGCCCGATAAGGTCGTCTCGAATCCGAAGTCCTCACCGGCCGCCGAGAGTTCGTCAATCCGTTCCAGGAGGAGCCGCCCCGCCCGAAGATTCTGCGTCTCGGGGGCGAAAGGCGAGAGGCCGGCGGCGATGAGGTCAGCGTTGAGGAATTGGCGACAATCGCCGAAGGCGGGCAAAAACACAGTAGCGAACGTCGTCTTCCCCGCCCCGTTCGGCCCGGCAATGACATAGACCGTGGGGATTCGACGGGGCGACGACATGAATGAGTCCCGCGTTCCAAATGTCGGCGAACTCCGAAGATCAGTGTCGAATCCCATGAGGTGTTTGGTCAATCCCTCATCATGAACGCAAGGAATCCCGAGGCCACGCGACGTCGGTCCTCCCATCCGATAAGATCGTTGGCCGCTCCACGAATCTTGTGGGCGATGGACACGACGAACCGTTGGGACGACGATGAGCACAATCCTGGTGACCGGCGGGTCGGGCTTCATCGGTAGCCATGCGATCCTGCAACTCCTGGGCGAAGGGCACCGGGTCCGCACCACGGTGCGGAGCCTGAAGCGCGAAGACGACGTGCTCGCGATGCTCAGGGCAGGGGGGACCGAGCCGGGCGATCGGCTGACCTTCTTCGCCGCCGACCTCACGGCCGACGCGGGCTGGGCCGAGGCGGTCGACGGCTGCGAATACGTGCTGCACGTGGCCTCGCCGTTCCCGCCGAACGTCCCCAAGCACGAGGACGAGCTGATCGTGCCCGCCCGCGAAGGGGCCCTCCGCGTCCTGCGGGCCTCGCGCGACGCCGGAGTCCGTCGCGTCGTGCTGACCTCCTCCTTCGCGGCGATCGGCTACGGCCACGGCCACGGGCCTCGGGAAACGCCGTTCGACGAGACGAGCTGGACGAATCCGGACGGCGACGACGTGCTCCCCTACACGAAGTCGAAGACCCTGGCCGAACGCGCGGCCTGGGATTTCATCGCCAGGGAAGGCGGCAATCTCGAGTTGTCCGTCGTCAACCCGGTCGGCGTGTTCGGCCCGGTCCTGGGCCCCGACTACTCGACGTCGATCCTCCTGGTCCAGCGTCTGATGGACGGGGCCATACCCGGCTGCCCTCGGCTCATCTTCGGCGCGGTCGACGTGCGAGACGTCGCCGACCTCCACATTCGCGCCATGACCCACCCGGCCGCGAAAGGGGAGCGGTTCCTCGCCGTCGCCGGCGACTTCGTCTCCATCCTCGATATCGCCCGGATCCTCAAACAGCAGTTGGGTTCCTCCGCCGCGCGAGTCCCGACCAGACAACTGCCCAACTGGCTCGTGCGCCTCGCCGCCCTGCGTGACCCGGCGGTGAAACAGATCCTCCCCGAGCTCGGCAAGGCCAAGAACGCCACCAACGCCAAAGCCCGAAACCTGCTCGACTGGTCCCCCCGATCGAACGAAGAGGCCATCGTCGCCACCGCCGAGAGCCTGGTGCGACTCGGCCTCCTCAAGGACCGCCCGAAATAACGCCGAGGTGTCGGGTCCAGGGCCCCAGACCGCTCAACAGACCGGCCAAGGATCGCGTTCGAGGCTCGAAAGGGAAACAGCCTCGTCAACGGTGGGCATTCACCCGTGCGGGGTCGGGGTCCGGGTGGAGCATCCTCTTTATGACTCCCTTGGCGACGTAGCACTCGACCCCGAGCTTCTTAAGCCTCGCGTGCTCCTCCCGGAGCCGGGCCGCCTCCTCCGGCTGGTTGACATCAAACCAGGTCGCACTCGTCCCCGCCGACTTGCCGTCCTCGTACCGCACGACCATCAAGCCGTATAGGCCGGTCTCCGGGGCTTTTCGGCGCCCGAGGCATCCGAGTCGGTTCAAAGCGAGGACCCCGGCCAGAATCACGAGCATGACGACGCCACTCCAACGCGGCCGGAATCTCATTCCTGGGCTCCCGGGACGAGGGGCTCGACGACTTCCTCGAAAACATGCCTCTCACCACTCCCGCCGAGGAACCTCAACTCGCCCGACGGGAGGGCCTCGTACAGGAAATACCGGAGCATGAAAGGGCCCGGGTGTGGGACCCTTGCATTCCAGACAAACCGGCCAGACGCATCCTCTCGTTCGCCGACGGCCAGCGCGGAGTCGAACGAGTATCCGTCCACATAGCGATTGGTCTCCATATCTTCAAACCAGATGATCGCATAAAGCCTGGCCGTCGCCCCTTGGCGATACCCCGTGGCGTCGAGATGAAACTGGTATTGGATCGACACGGGGACGGGGCTGTCCGGCCTCAAGGGTACCTTCAAGGGGTCCCCGCCGACGGTCATCTTGATCCGAGACTTGCGGACCGGGCTATCAAATCCGTTAGCCACCCGGCGCTGTCGTTCAGACCGGGCCACCAGACTCGCCAGGGCGAAGAGCACGACAATAGCCATCATCTGCCATGTTTTTATATTTTTTACGAACCTTAATCTCATTTTCACATTCCGGCATTTTAAATCTAATACCACAGCAGGTGCGATACTAGCGGATCCATTCCAGCCCTCCAAGCCCAAAGTTCCTCGCACGGCGTCTCGCCCCTCCCAACCTCCCGAAGAGACGGGCGAGGAGGGGCCGCAACCCGAGGCGGCACCGGGGCGGGAGCGATCGAGTCGATCCGGGACCACGGGAACGCACCGTCCCCGTCACCCCAGTGACTCAACTGGGCGGTCATGACGCGACCCCGCCCCCACGAGATCGCGACCCGTGTCCTTTCCGGCCGTGGAGCGCCAAGGGGCTCGCGGTCAAGGGTCGATGGTCAGCGCCTCGGGCTTGATCTCGCCGTCGAAGACGACCTTGTCGTTGACGGTCAGCTTGACCGGGCCGCTCAACCCAAGTCCGTCTTTCCCGAGCTGGACCGCGAGTCGCCCGATGCCCTGGGTGGTGATGGAGACGTTGGGCCCGGCGATCTTCACGTCGAAGTGGGGCCAGGGGGCCTTGAGGAGTCTGGGGCCTCGGTCGCGGAAGGCCATCCGCACACCCCAGATGCCCGGATGTTCCGACTGGTCGATCGTGAAGGAGAACGCATCCGGGCGCTTGCGGACGAACTTCCGCAGCCAGGCTTCTTCTTCGGCGTACGCGGAGTCGGGGAGCGGGTAATGGCCGACGCCCGGGAGGAGGTCCAGGTGGGTCTCGTCGCCCGCATCCTTGAGCAAGCGATAGGCTCCTTTCGAGTCGGGGACTCGGCCGGGCAGGGGGTCGTTCTCGCCGATCAGGATGTGGAAGGGGAGATGCTGGATGTTGGCGAGGAGCCCGAGGCTCGGCGGGCAGGACCGCATGCTGCCGGACTTCATCCCGGCGGCCGCCCAGAGGTCGGGCGTGTGGGTCGCGATCGCCCAGGCGCCGTCGCCCCCGGCCGAGTGGCCGGTGAGATACCAACGTTCCGGGTCGAGCTTGGCGAACGACTGGAGGTCGGCGATCGCCTCGAACAGGTCTCGCTCGGAGTCGTTCCGCCAGCCACGATTGCCCCGTCCCCAGGGGGCGAGCCGGATCATCGGGTTCTCCGCACTCATCTTCGGCGCGGCACTCCTCGGCCCGAGGACGAAGCTCGGGTACGCTAACGGATTGTCCGGCCCCGTGCCGTGCAGACCGACGAACAACGGATAGGCGCGGTTCGGATCCCAATTCGGCGGGAGGTCGACCATGAAATACTGCAACGATCCGTCGAGCTGCGAGGCGAAGGCGAGGATCAGGGGCCGGGTGCCGTCCTTGAAGTAGCAGTCCGGGTTGGCGGCGTCCCCCTCGAACCCTCGGTCGATCGTCGAGAGGTAGCCGTGGTATTCCTTCAGGTGCTCGGCCAGGGGACGCCCCAGGTAAGCCGGCGGCTCCAGCGAGAGCACGGCGAACTGCGACCGCGCCATCGACCGCAGCGACTTCAGGTGCCGCAAGAACAGCGGGTGCTGCGGCTTCGCGAGCAGGGGCTCCAGCCGCGCTTCGAATCGCCTGAGGAGCGTCTGGGCGTCCTCCAACGACTGCGCCGGCGCCACGCGACCGGTCCCCATGACCGCGACGACGACCAGGATCAGGCGTGGGAGAGATCGAGGGAAGCCACGCCACGGGAGTCGCCCGCCGTCACCAACTTCAACACCGCGACTCGACCCCCACATGAGGCATCCTCCTCGAAGCACGTGAACATCTCCGACAACAAGGTCGCATCCGAAACCCGGTCTTTTCTTCAAGACCGGGTTTCTGCGAGGACAGGCGATGACATCCCCAGGAGGGGACGACGTCGACCGTGGCCGAAACCCGGATTCTCAGAAGAGACCGGGCTTCGGGGATCATTGCTCAACGAAAAAGCTTCGGGGCGAACTCGCTGAGATAGTGCCGCCAGTTGATCCAGGTGTGGCCGCCGCCGCTGATGTGGACCTCGTGCTTGATCCCGCGCCTCTCGAACACGCTCGCCAGCGCCTTCGAGCCCGCCACGAGGGAGTCCTTATCGCCCACGCAGATGTCCAGAACCTTGACCGTATCGTTGACCTTGCTGGACGCCGCCAGGAACGCCTCGTTGCGCTTCTCCCATTCGTCGGCATTGCCGCCGAAAAGCCCGGCGCTCCAGATCCCCACGTATGCGAACGTCTCGGGGTTGGTCGTCAGGACCCGAAGCGTCTGGCCGCCTCCCATCGACAGCCCGGCGAGCGCCCGATCCGCAGGCGAGGTCTTCACGCGGAAGCCCTTCTCGACCGTCGGGACGACCTCCTTGAGCAGTTCGTCGGTGAACCGATTTTGCATCGCCTCGCGCGCGGCCCGCGCCTCGGGCGAGGGCGGGGTCCCGGGGGTGAACGCGGGGAGGTTCGTGGGCCGAGGCAAGCTGCCGTTGGGCATCACCACGATCATCGGCACCGCCTTCTTGGCCGCGATCAGGTTGTCGAGGATGAACCCCGCGCGTCCGATCGTGCTCCAGCCCGAGTCCTCGTCCCCGGAGCCGTGCAGCAGGTAGAAGACCGGATAGGCCTCCGAACCACCTTCGTATCCAGGAGGCGTGTAAACATGCAGACGCCTCGGCATTTCGAGGGTCCCCGACCGATACCAGACGGCGCGGACCTGGCCGTGCGGGACGTCCTTGGTCGTCTCGAAGTCCGCCTCCTCGCCCGGGACGAGGAAGAGGCTATCGAGGCTGTTCACCCCCGGCTTGACCATCGGGTTCTTCGGGTCCACGGTCCGCACGCCGTCGACGTTGAACGTGTAACTGTAGAAGTCGGGCGTCAGCGGGCCGACCGTCCGGGACCACACCCCGTGCTCGTCCTTCTCCATCGCACCACCCTGGCCGAAGTCGCCGCCGACCGAGACCTCGCTCGCCTTGGGCGCGTAGATCCGGAACGTGACCTTGTGGTCGTCGGCCACCTCCGTCGACTTCAGCCCCTCGTTCGGCGTCGTCCGACGCTGACCCTGCCCCTGCCCCTGGGCCGAGGCGGTCGAGGCAACGACCAAGGCCCACCCCAGAACCACCATGCCGAGACCAAGCCGTTGCGCGATCATGAATGATCACCCTTTCAAGGAGTTGCGACGCGGGAGAGTCACGAGATCCACCTTGCACGGGCATTTGACCGGACGCGACGGGCAGGAACAAGGGGCTGCACAATCTCTCATGCACTTCACGGTGTTGGGAGAGGATTCACCACAAAGGCACAAAGGAAGACAGAAACTTCAATATTTTTTATTTTTGTGCATATTTCGTTTATTTTGTGCCTTTGTGGTGAATCCTCTCCTCCCTCAGCCGACAACCAACCGGGCGCGGGTCTGCTCGGCTTCTTCGACGGGGGTCACGCCGAAGAGGCGTTTGAACTCCCGGCTGAACTGCGAGACACTCTCATAGCCGACGGCCCTCGCGGCGGTGCTGGCGTTGTAGCCTTCGTGGGCCATCAGGCGTCGGGCGTGGTCGAGCCGGACGCGCTTCAGGTACTGGAGCGGCGAGCTCGCCGTCACGAGCTTGAAGTGCTGGTGGAAGACGGCGAGGCTCATCCCGGCTTTTCGTGCCAGCTCCTCGACGCCGAGGGGCGTTGAATAGTCCGCGTGGATGTGCTTCAGGACGCGGGCGATCCGGGTGAAATGGTCGTCCCGGCTGGCCAGGGCGCGGAGGGCGCCGTCTTGTTCGCCGCGGAGGACGCGATAGACGACCTCGCGGACCAATTGGCGGCCGAGGATGCGGCTGTCGAGCGGGCACTTGAGGCATTCGATCAGCCGGCAGACGGCCCTGCCAAGGTCGTCGCTCATCGGAGTCGTTGAGATCCCCCGAGGGGTCGGGACGACCGACGACGGGGGCTCGTCCAATTCGAGGAGCATCTCGCCGAGCATCGTCGGCTCGACGGTGATCGAGGCCATGAGGATGGGCTCATCGGGGCTGGATTCCCACTCGCACTCCGCCGGCAGGGGGACTGAGAGCACGAGGTAGTTGAACGGGTCATACTGATAGACCCGGTCGCCGAGATAGACCCGCTTCCGCCCCTGGCCGACGACGAGGATCCTCGGCTGATAGATGACCGGCACGCGTTGCGTGGACGGCTGCGACGTCCGGACGACCTGGACGCCGTCCACGAGCGTCGAATTGACGCCCTCACGGTCGGCCACCTCGTCGAGGAGCTTCGCGAGCTGCTTGCGAATGTCGAGGGAATCGCCCATGAGACTCTCCGATCCGGCGGTGGGGCCAGAGGATTAGGTTACCCCATTCTACGAACGGCGGATAGTTCTCCCAACCTCAAGAGGATTAGGCAAATCTTCGAGAGGATCGCTCCTTTTCTAGCGAGGGGGTCGGGCCTCTAATGATCCTCGTGGGACAGCGGTGACGGGTGGGGCCGGCGAGTCGTCGGCACCACGCCGATCGGCCGCGAAACTCGAGAATGGATCTTATGTACAAGTCGAAAGCGTACTCGGCCTCCGCATCGACGTCTCCCCTGGCCTCGACCACGATCCCGAGGCGCGAGCCGACCGAGCACGACGTGCAGATCGAGATCCTCTTCTGCGGGGTCTGCCACTCCGACCTGCACTCGGTGCGAGACGAGTGGAACGAGTTCGTGCCCACGGTCTACCCGATCGTGCCGGGGCACGAGATCGTCGGGCGGGTCACCAAGGTCGGCTCCGCGGTCACGAAGTACAAGCCGGGCGACCTCGCCGCGGTCGGCTGCGTGGTCGACTCGGACCGCACCTGCCCCAACTGCCGGGCGGGTCTCGAGCAGTTCTGCCCGAACATGACGCTGACCTTCAACTCGCCGGACGGCCGCAAGACCGCACCGGTCACCTACGGGGGCTATTCCGACAGCATCGTCGTCGACGAGCGGTTCGTCTTGCGCGTCCCCAGCAACCTCGACCTCGCGGGGGCCGCCCCGCTCCTGTGTGCCGGCATCACGACGTACTCGCCCCTGCGCCATTGGGGCGTCACCGAAGGGAAGAAAGTCGGCGTGGTCGGGCTCGGCGGGTTGGGCCACATGGGGGTCAAGTTCGCCCGGGCCCTCGGGGCCCACGTCGTGGTCTTCACCACGTCGCCCCACAAGCAAGAGGATGCCCTGCGACTCGGGGCCAACGAGGTCGTCGTCTCCCGAGACGCGAACGCGATGCAGAAGCACGCGGGGAGCCTCGACTTCATCCTCGACTGCGTCTCCGCCGACCACGACGTCACCCCGTTCATCAACCTCCTGGGCCTCGACGGCACGTTGACCCTCGTCGGAGCCCCGGCCAAGCCGCTCGCCGTCTCCGCCTTCGGGCTCATCATGGGGCGTCGCCGTCTGGCCGGCTCGGCGATCGGCGGAATGGCCGAGACGCAGGAGATGCTCGACTTCTGCGGCCAGCACGGCATCACCGCCGACGTCGAGGTCATCCCGATTCAGAAGGTCAACGAAGCCTACGAACGGCTCCTCAAGTCCGACGTGAAGTACCGCTTCTCCATCGACATGGCCTCCTTGAAGTCGGAATGAGGTCGCCGCAGCAATCCCAAAGTGCGATCACAAACCCGGTCCCCCGACCGGGCCGCCTCCTCGATCGGACTTGGCTCGAAATTCAAGGAAGGTTTGGGAGTAAGGACAATGCCTCATAACATCGTGAAGACTTGGCCCGCCCGCTTGGACGACCAAAATGACCGGCTCGCCGAACGGATTACCGGCGAGGCCCTATCGATCCTCGATGACTCGCAAAAGTCGTGGCCGGCCTCGCTCGAAAACGTCCCGCCACCGCATTGGGCGGAAGCCGTCTACGAGCCGGATTTCCTCGGCGATCTCGGTAAGCTCTCCAGGAGAGTTGGCGACCCTCTCTGAGCCGAATTCTCATGCCGCGTCCCCGACGCCGTCATCCCCGAAATCACCGATATTGTCGACACGTTGATGCTTTGATTTTCCGAAGCCCTCTCGATCTCGCCACCACCCCAGGTTAGGTTTGACGGCGCTCGAGGTCACGTGCATGAAGGCTCCTCACGAACACGACTCCAATTCATGCATGCCACGCCGCCATTTCCTCGCGGCCGGAATGGGATGGGCGGCGACGCCACTCTTGTCTCGGTTCGCGTCTTCGGCGACGCTTTCCCAACAAACAGAGGTTCACATGCAGATCAAGAAAAGTGGGTCCCAGCCCTCGAACAAAGGGCCGGACGACTGGTTCACCGGCACCGTCCGCATCGACCCGCTCTTCCAACCGCAAGAGCCGGCACGAGCCGCCGGCGCCAGCGTCACGTTCGAGCCTGGGGCCCGGACGGCGTGGCACACCCACCCCCTGGGCCAGACCCTGATCATCACGGCCGGCAGCGGTCGCGTCCAGCGCGAGGGCGGGCCGGTTACGGAGGTCCATCCGGGCGACGTCGTCTGGTTTCCGCCCGGCGAGAAGCACTGGCACGGAGCCTCGCCCACCACGGCGATGACGCACATCGCCATCCAGGAACAACTGGACGGCAAGGCCGTCGATTGGCTCGAGAAAGTCAGCGACGAACAATACCAGGCCTGATCGTCTCCGACCGGGCCACAGGGAGCGTCTCAAATGGGCCCGCCACGATGAGGCGGGCCTGACGCCATGCCTCGCGTCGGATTGGTCTCTTGGAAAATCATCGCCGAACTCCGACGGGTCGGGCCGCCAAGATTCGCGGCCAGGCGGAGACGGCAATTAAATAACTTATTCCATATAATTAATATATCTATATGCCATACACAATTCTTCGTGGAAAGACACCGCCTAATTGGTCTTCGTGAAGCGAACCATCCTTCACTGGATTGGGTGCACCAAAACCCCGTCCCAACCATTCCATTCATCACTCTATCAAATATTTTTCTATTTTGATCGGTGGCAAACCAAAAGAAAATCGATGGCCTATGGACAATATCTCTGTTACGGGGTTATAAACAACGAGTCCCTTCTTCGGCCAATTCCAACTCCAACGATCGCGTTCTCATGACCAACCGGGATCCGAGACCCCCGTCGGCCCGTAAAGTCGCCGTCCTCGGCGTGCTCTTCGTCCTCGGCTGTCTGATGACGTCCCGAACGAACGCGTCGTGCGGCAATCATCTCTCAACACGTCCGGGGACCACCTCGCCCGACCCGGAGGTTTTCGGGGATTTGGGATCGCTCGGACTCGAACGCGAGAGCTCCGCGAATCCCCCGCTCAGAAGCAAGACCACCCCACCCGAACGGAGGCGAGGTTGTTCGGGGCCGTCCTGCTCGGAGAAGAAGAGTCGCCCCCAAGCCCCTCCGCCTTCAGTCTCCTGGCGAACCGACCCAGGATGCGAATCCGTCCCGATCCATCTCGGACTCGATTCGGACGAAGGCAAGCCTTTCCCTTCTCAGAATCCCTCCGGACTTCCCATCTCCCATGCGGACGAGATCGACCGACCGCCTCGAGACCCGTCGCCCGCCCGTGCGTGAATGATGTTAAGGTCAAGGATCGCGCACGTCTCGGCGGTTCCGATCGATGCCCGATGAATCGTGGCGAAGGTCATTGACTTCGCTTGGTTCCTGCACGCTCGCCGCCTGAGCGTTCATCGACTGCGCCTGCCGTCGCGATGTCCGCGGCGCTCGCCGTCGAAGCGGTCCGCATTCGGCCGCATAAATCCGATCGTTCGCTTACAAATCAACTAATTGAGCCTCTCTATGTTCTTACTTATCGAGTTGAGACGCGTGCGGGCGCTGCGCGTCTTGGCCTCGCGACGTCGGGCCATCTTGCTCGTCGCCCTCGTCATGCTTGCCGGATGCCGCGACAGCGACCGCGGAGACCTGATCCCGACTCAGGCCGTCCGGGGCCTGGTGCTCCTGGGCGACGGCACCCCACTTCCAGGCGGGTTGGTGACGTTCGTCCCACAAGGAGACGCCGGCCGACAGGCGGTCGGCACGCTCGGGGCTGACGGGACGTTTCGCCTTACGACGGAAGACCCCGGTGACGGCGTCGCCGAAGGGCAGTATCGGGTCCGCATCGAACCGTTCGCGACCGGACCGGGCGCCCCTGCGCTCATCCCCAAGCTCAAGATTCCCAAGCGATTCATGGACGAAGACACCTCCGGCATCCTCGTCACGATCAAGCCAGGCGTCGAGACGCTCGAACCATTCCGATTGAAGTGATCTCGTGGCCAATCTCATCGAGATGTCCCATCGCCCTCAACGATCCATCCACTCGTCGCATTCCCATCCAACGCAGAAGAGGAAGTCTCATGAAATTCGACCGATTCCGAGGCCGAGGCTGGCGCCCGGGCTTCACCCTGATCGAGCTCCTGGTGGTGATCGCGATCATCGCCGTCCTGATCGCCTTGTTGCTTCCCGCCGTCCAGAGCGCCCGGGAAGCGGCCCGACGAGCCCAATGCACCAACAACCTCAAGCAAATGGGGCTGGCGCTCCACAATTACGAAAGCGGCAACGGCAGCTTCCCCCCCGCGGGGCAGGGCTCGGCCTATGACGGGCCGGTCCCCGGCAACCTCTTCGCCGACGGCGTCGGCCTGATGCCCCGCATCCTCCAGTACATGGAGCAAAAGGCCGTCTTCGAAGCCTTGAACTTCTCGCTCGACTACAACCACGTCTCGGGCGCGAATTTCACCGCCGCCACCACCGTGATCTCGGCGTTCCTCTGCCCCTCCACCGCGCGGCAGGGCGACTCGTTCCGCGACGCCATCGACCCGCTCGATACCATGTCGGTCTCGACCAAGATCGGCTACGCCTATCAGGACTACGGCGCGACCTGCAGCACCGACATCGACCCCCAAGGCCTGACCGGGCAGACCGCCTCTTCGCGGATCACGCCCTATCGGAACCGCCTGACCTGGACCGACGGCCTGCTGAAGGCCCACCTCACCCGCATCGCCGAGGTCACCGACGGCCTCAGCAATACCATCGCCATCGCCGAGGACGCCGGCCGCGACGCCCGATACTGCTCGGGGGCGACCGAAAACTTCTACTCGCCGGCCCTACCCAACGTCCCGCGGAACGTCTTCGGGCCCACCTTCTACCGGAGATTCTGGCGTTGGGCCGACCCCGATGGGGCCTACAACGTCTCCGGCCAGGTCAACAATCGTGGCCTTCCCGCATATGCCACGACCCCCTACGTCTTCCCCAACCCGACCTCGGCCAACAACGCCGGCGCGAACGACGAGATCTTTGCCTACCACCCCGGCGGGGCCAACGTCCTGATGGGCGACGGCTCTGTGCGATTCCTCAAGGACTCGACCAACGTCGTCGTCCTCCGGAAAATCATCACCCTACGTGGGGGCGAAGTCATCTCCTCCGACGCGTACTGATCGTCCGCCCCGTCTCCCGACCGCGACGAATCGAGATCCGTCGGCGTGCGTCTCAAACCCATCGACGTCGCGCCGACGGATCGTACCGACGAGGACAGGACCCACCTCCCCCTTTCGAAGAAATCGAGGCAAGATGGCGACCGCGAGCACGCCCCTTCGCGCTTCCCGGATCCAATGCTACTGGCGGCCAATGATCCTGGGCGTCACGGCCTGTTTGCTCCTCGGCCTGTTCTGGTTCACCTCGCGCTACCCGCAGCTCTTCAAGAAGGCGGAGCACCTCGGCCGACCGGTCGCGAGCATGGCCTTCGGCAGCGCCCTGATCACCGTCGCCCCCGACGCCCCGCTCTGGCGGAAGGTCCCCGCCACCATGATCAACTGGCTCGACGGCATGAAGATCGGCATGTCGTTCGGGGTCGCCTTCGGCGCACTCCTGCACACGACACTCCGCTATTACCCCATGAAGATCGGTAAAAATCTCTATCTAAACTCGATCAAAGGGGCCCTCGTGGGCGTGCCGATGGGCGTCTGCGCCAACTGCGCCGTGCCCGCCGCGTGCGGGCTGACCCGGGGGAACGGCAAGGTCGAGACGGCGCTCGGGTTCCTGTTCAGCTCGCCGAATTTCAACCCAGTCGTCGTGATGATGACGTTCACCGCCTTGCCACTTTCGATGGCCCTGACGAAGTATCTCGTCCTCCTCTTCGTCATCGTCGCGCTCGTCCCGACTTTGATCGCCTGGCTCGAGCGCCGCAAGCCGCTGCCGGTGGTCCTGACGGACGACCCGGGCCTCGCGTGCGCGATCCCGACCGACCCGCCGCCCGACTGCCGCGAGCCGTTCACCTCGGTCCTCAAGGAGTTGACCGGCGACCTCGCGAAGAACGCATGGATGCTGCTGAAGCCGACGCTCACGATCATGGTTCTGGCGAGCTTCGTCTCGGCGGTTCTCCTCACGCTCGTCCCCTGGGACACGCTTCTCTCCCGCGCCACGCCGCTCCACCTGGCGATCGCGAGCGTCCTCTCCGTCTTCATGCCGGTCCCGATCGCGCTCGACGTGATGTTCGCCTCCCAACTCCAGAACCAGGGGGTCCCGCCCGGGTTCGTCATGCTGTTCGCGATGACTCTCGGCACCTACAGCATCGTCCCGAGCCTCTACCTCTGGCGAGACGTCTCCCGACCCCTCGCAGTGCTCCTCTTCCTCTTCTTCGTCCTCTCCGGCTGGCTGCTGGCGATGGCCTTCTAACCCCGACGGAGGGCAGACCGACGGACTGCACCGTTTCGACCGGCTACGATATCGCTTGCCGCAGTTCGTAGACGGAGTGCGTCGGCTGCTCGCCGGATGAGGTGAGGGCAATGGAGTCGCGATACGCGGTCCGGCTCCCCGACACCTATCGGTCTTTCCTCAAGGCCATGGGCCACCGCTCGGGCCGATTGTTCACACATGACCACCTGGCCGTCTCCTACGAACACGTGCTGGCGATGACGGCCGACGAACGGCGGCGATGGTCCGAGGAGCGGGGCGGGCGGCCTCCCGAGTTCGTCCTGCCGCCCGACGCTCTGCTGATTGCCGGCAGGCTCGGGGAGCAGTTCGAGTTCACCCGATGCATTGAGCCGGACGACTCCCCAGTGTGGTACTACAACACCTGGGATTGGCAAGTGAGCCAAACCGAGACGTCGTTCTTGGGATGGCTCGAGAGATGGTGCGAAGAGGCCGAGCACGCCATCGCCGACGGGTACTTCAGCGAGTTCCCCAACGGCACGACGCCGTGAGCGACCCCGACTCGATTTGGCCTCACGACCTGATGACACCCCATGAGGCCGACGACGCAAGGCCCCAATACATAAACATTGACTTATCCGACGAATTGGTAGATCGGATCCTCTCTGGGCATTCCCCCATGGCCGAAGCGTATAATGGACCTTTCGAAGACCAGCCCATGAGTTGGTGATGCGAGGCCTGGCCATCAGCCAGGACATTTCGAATGGACGATTCACCGGAAGACGTGATCCGCCGGGAACTCAGCCCGTCCGAGCGGTTGCTCTGGGCCGGACGACCACCACTCGGGCTTCGGCTCCGCGCTATCGATGCCTTCCTGATCCCATTCAGCCTCCTCTGGGGTGGCTTCGCCATCGTCTGGGAAGGGAGCGTCATCACGATTGGCGCCCCCAAGCTCATGGCCTTGGCGGGGATACCCTTCGTCCTGGTCGGCCTCTATGTCATTTTTGGACGTTTCTGGGTCGACGCACGGCAACGGTCGGCCACGGTCTATGGGATCACGTCGGAGCGGGTCGTGATCGTCTCGGGTGTGTTCTCCCGCAAGATCAAGTCCTTGAATATCGAGACCCTTTCCGACGTCTCGCTCACCGAGCGAACCAACGGCTCGGGCACCATCACATTCGGGCCGACGCCGCCCTGGTATATGACGAATTTCGGTGGCGGATGGCCAAGCCCGGGCCAACCCGTGGTCCCCACGTTGGAGCACTTCGCCAACGCTCGAGATGTCTATGAAATCATCCGCCAGGCCCAGCGAGCAGTGCGACAGCCTGTGTAAACTCGCCGACGGGCGTGGTATTCGCGAGGCACTCTTTGCCGAGGCAGCTACCCGTTGATCCGCTCTTCCAGCGCGGTGAGCCGACCTACGACCTCGTCGAATTTGGGCGGTTCGTATAAATACATGATTCGCATCGTTTGATAGTCCCTCCTAAGCTCTGAGATTCGCTCGATACCGGGGACAAGTCGGAAGGTCCCCGGCTTCGCGAGGTCGTATCTCGCCCAGGAGCTCCCGAAGGAGCGGGCCTTCCATTCGACGACCTGATCCCGGAGCTCGGCCTGATTCAACGCAACATTCGAGTTGGGGTGTACCGCGAGTGCGGCCGTATCTGCGTAGTGACGAGAGAAGCGGTTGGGCATCGACTTCTCGACTGGGCGGTGACACTCGGCGTGGAGGATGGTCGCCTTCTCCCAGAAGGTCCGCTCGGCCTCGAGTGAGACGACCTCGCATGCCCAGTCGGGGAAGGCCTCGCCCAGGATTTCCGCGATCCAAGGCTTCACCAGGTGGCGGCCCACTGGCCGCTGATCGGCGAGCGATCCGAATTCGAGCTTTACGGACCGCTTGAGATACTCAAAGCCCGCCGGCTCGATGGTCGGATAGTGGAATAGGAGCACTGGCGAGTGCGTGGCCGGATCCATGAGGAACTCGAACCACCTTCCCGTCCGATCGCCCAAAACGACCGAGACGAGTTGCTCGAGTTCGGGGGCAATCGTTGTCTCAACGGTTACCCCACACGCGGTCTCTGCCTTCGTCATCCACTTCGCGGCCTGGTTCCGGCTCTTACCTGCGTCCTCGAGCCCAAGGAACCCTGGGGAGAGCGAGAGGTCGATGTCCTCCGAGAATCGATCGATCACCCCGAACACCTTCGAGAGTGATGTACCACCCTTGAACACGAGGTGGTCGGCAAACTTCGAGTGAAAGAGCACCGCGAGTAGCCAGCAGACCCAGAAATCCTTCTCAATGACCACCGGCGACGGGCCGCGTCGGGCCGCAGCCTCTTCGATGTAGAGCCGCCGATTGTCGCTCGAGAGTTCGAGGTTCGAGGAATGAGAGTCTCATGCGTCCTTCGCGACCTGACGGAGGTATGGGTGCATCCAGGCCGGGGCCACGGCGATGTCTTCCAGGAGTTCGCGTCGCTTCTCGGGCGGAATGGTGCGCCTCAAGTGATCGATCTTCTCGGATGTGATGTGCGTTTCCCCGAGGGCGCGGAGAGCCTGGATGACGAGCCCGCTCAGTTTTCCGGCGGTCGCCATGTTCCGCGGCGTCGTGCGCCTGAGCCGAATCGTCGTCTTCCCTACCTGCACCGTCCGGCTTGGGCCGTCTGTCAGGAATTCGGCTCTGGCCGGCACCTGCTCGGAGAGGCCGAGCGCGTTCGCCGCATAGGCTCCGGCCGGTTGGATGCGAGTCCGATCCCGCCCGGCGAGGGCCCTTGCGATCGCCTCCGCAGAAGGGGTCAGGGGCCCAAGAACCGGATGCGCTTTGGGGTAGTCGTAAAGCCCGCGAGCGAGCCTGCGGATCGTACCCTTCTTCTCAAGCCGGTGGAGCGCGACATCGACGGCCTCTCGACTCCCAAGATCCAGGAAATCCCCCGGAACGAGCACAGCACCACGGCCTCGCCCGCGGATTCGAGCAAGGAGCCTGGAATCAACGCTCTGGGTCTTCTCTTTAGTCCTCTCCATGTAAGATTTTTTAGCCAGTTTTTCTTACAAGCTCAATGCAATTCTTGGTGAGCGACCAGGAGGAGTTGCGAAACCTGGTCTCGGGCTGAACCATCTCGGCTCGACTGGAAGGATCCCGAGACCATCGGGGCCTGGTACCGAATTTCAACCCGCGAGAATGCAAGGCAATCGGACAGGAAAGTGACGGCAGTACCTATCCCCGCGCCGTGGAGATGCCGACGCGGGACCAGGATCGACTTCGCTATTCCCTCGAGATGTTTCGCGGCCGGAGGTGGCCGCGATGATGTCCGAACGGGGTTCGGGTACCCAGAAAGAAGTCGAATCCATCAGACCGACTTGATCTCGATCTTTTTGGGCTTGGCTTCGACGGCCTTGGCGAGCTCGATCTGGAGGACGCCGTCCTTCAGGGTCGCCTGCACGGACTCGGGGTTGACCGACTCCGGCAGCTTGACGACGTGCTCGAAGCGGCCATACGCTCGGCTATCGTAGAGATAGCGACGACCTTCCGCCGGCTTACGCTCGCCGCGAACGGAAAGCGTCCCCTTGTGGACGGTCAACTCGAGGTCCTTCTCCGCCACGCCGGGGAGCTCGGCCTCGATCCAGACGTGGTTGTCGTCTTCCCAGACCGCTACCGGGGCACCGGGCCTCGATCGGGCGGCGAAACCACCGTCCTCGCCGAAGACGCGGTCGAAGTGAGTATCGAGCCGATTGAACGAGACCGCAGAGGCGGGGACGAAGCCGTTGTGTCGCAGCACCGGACGCATGTATGAACCACCTCTCAAGAATTCACGGGCAACCATTGCGAAGATATTTGTCAGCTCAAGCGAGAGAGGTCCTGGACGGTGGCCCGTGGATCACCGGCCGAGGTGACCTTCGCGTTTCCAGGGAAATGCAAGGCTCGGGCCAATTCAATTCAGAATCCGCAATCCCAATACAGAAAACAGTTTACACACAGCCTCCGGAATTGGACGGCGTCCGTCCTGCCAAAATGGCGTCTCTTGCGAACTTCCGAAAAATGCCAAAATGGCATCCCGGTCAGATTCGCGGTTTCACGGAGAAGGCTTGGTAGATTCAGGTCGTCGCTCCATCCACGACGCGGCAGTGGTCGAGGGAACAAGATGAGCGACGTTGATGGTCTGCCGCCTGCGGAAACGTCTCGACGGCACCGGCGTCCCGGGCCGGTCGTTCATTTCCAGGCGGGGAGGGACGTGCCGTCGGGGAGGGTCCAGGAGGGGGCCCAGACGAGGGCAACGAGCTTGGGGGTGATGTTGGTCTTCTTCGGGCGGAGGACGACGGGCTCGAGGGCTTCGGTCAGGGGGTCGTTGGTGCGTTCGACGCGCTGGGACTCGGCCAGGAATTCGGCCTCGAGCGCGGCGTATTCTTGACGGAGCGAGTCGACGGCCTCGCGGGCGCGCGAGACGTCGCCCGTCTCCTTCACGGTCTGGCCGATGTTCCGGAGGGTCGTGCCGGCCTTGTCGATGGTCGAGGCGGAGAGCGTCTTGCGCCCCATGATCGCCCCCATCACGGTCGTCCCGATGCGGATGAGGCTGGAGAAGCCCGAGTCCTGGGCCTGCGCGCGTTCTCGCTCGACTGCCTGCTCGGCGCGTCGGATCCTCGCCTCCAGGGCCGAGAGCTTCGGCGCGTACCGGGCGCGGAGGAGGTCGAGGTCTTTGTCTCGCGACTCCTTGGCCGATTGTTGCAGGCGGAGGCGGAAGTCACGCTCCGACTCTCCGGGGGCCGACCACGCGCCGACGCTCGGGCTCTTCAGGAACTCCAGCGACTCGCCCCGGAAGAGGGCGTCGACCCAGGCCTTGCTCCAGGCGGAATAACTCTTGGCCTTCGCGGCCGAAGGGGGTAACGGTTGGTAGCGGGCCGGCGCCGTGTCCGAGGGCGTGTTGTCGAGCTCGTCGGGCTCAAGGTCGACCTCAACCGCCTCGGACCAGTCGGGGGAGGTCGCCTCGGGGGAGAGCGGAGCGAGTCGTGCCGTCGGCTCGGTGAGAGAGACGCCGGACCTGGTGTCATGGAAGTAGACGTCGCCGGAGCCGAACACCATCGGCTGATAAAGGAGCGTCGCCCCCTCGGGCCGCCTTCCCCGAACCGGGAGGAAGTGCTGGGAGATTTCGGGAGGGAGCAGGGGAGGCCCCTCGGTCGTGTCCGTCGGGGTGATGGGAGCCTGGGCCGGGGCCGGGGACGGCCCTTGAGGCGCAGGGGAGGCGGCGGCACGAAGCGAGGAGGCAGAGGACTCGGCCGTCTTGAGCGGGTCCATGAGGGTCTTGATCTGTTGGCGAGTCAAGGGGCCTCGGAGGTACGAGAGGACCCAGCGGGACTGGAAGACCTGGGGATGGTCTTCGTGGACGTTGTGCATCAGGAAGGTCCGCTTGGCCAGGCCGGAGAGGAGCGTATCCATCCGCGAACGGTCAAACGCCGCCGATTGGCTCGCCGAGGCCCCTTCCAGCCCTTCGAGTACGCGGAGCTTGTCCCGCTCGGCCTGGAGCCGGCCGATGAACCACGTCCCCGTGTTCGAGAGCCCCTTGTAGTCGAGGTCGGCCGGGTTCTGGGTGGCGAGCACGACCCCGAGGCCGTAGGCGCGGGCCTGTTTCAAGAGGGTCAGGAGCGGGCGCTTCGACGGCGGGGTCGCGACGGGAGGGAAGTAACCGAAGATCTCGTCCATGTAGAGCAGGGCACGCAGACTGCTCGTGCCCGACTGGGCCCGGACCCAGCCGAGAACCTCGTTGAGCAGGAGCGAGACGAAGAACATCCGCTCGGATTCTTCGAGGTGGGCAATCGAGATGATCGAGACCCGAGGCTTACCGTCGGGGGCGTTCAGGAGCGAGGCGACGTCGAGCGGCTCTCCCTGGAGCCACGCCCCGAACTTCGGGGACGCCAGGAGGTTGTTCAGGCGCATCGCCAGCGCAAAGCGGTCCTTGGCGGGGAAGAACGACTCGAGGTCGACGACGCCCACGCGGCGGAAGGGCGGGTTCTGGATCGTCGGGATGAGCGACGAGACGTCGAGGTCCACGCCGGCTTTCCAGGACTCGGCGAGGAGGTTGGCGAGCAGGATGTGCTCCCGGCTCGTCAACGGGTCGGCGTCGACCCCGAGCAAGCCCAGGAGGCTGGTCGCCGTCGTCCCGGCCCGCTCGGCGATCGCCTCGGGGTCGTCCCTGATCGCCTCCGGCGGGGCGGCGAAGGACTTGAGGATCGAGAGGGGGAGCCCCGCAGAACTCCCGGGCGTGTAGATGCGGAACTCGGCCGCTTCGCGGAGCCGCTCGATCCGGGCCCCGTCCTGGCCCCAGTCGGCGAGCCCCTTCCTCCAGAGGTCGGCCTGGGCCTCGGCGAATTCGGCCGTGGAGAGCCCCGCCTTGCGGGCTTCCCCCTCGTCGACCCACGGGGCAAAGTCCTCTCCTCGCAACTTCGGGAAGGTCAGCAGCAGGTCCGCGATATCCCCTTTCGGGTCGATCGCGATCGCCGGGACGTGGTCGATCGCCGCCTCCTCGAGCAGCCCGAGGCACAGCCCCGTCTTGCCGCTCCCCGTCATCCCCACGCAAACGGCATGCGTGACCAGGTCGCGCGAGTCGTACAGGACCAGGTCCCCGCCGTCCTCATCCGACCGGCCGAGATAGAACAGGCCGAGCTTTTCGAAGTCTTGCATGGTCGCTCCGGGCGATGAATGGAAATAGCTTCGGATGTCCTGGGCACGGATGGAAGAGACTCGAGATCATTTTAGCCACGGATGGAGCACGGATTAAATCAATATTTTTAATGAAATCCCATATAAATACAATTAAATCTTAACCTCCCGTTCACCCTCGCTTTCTCTTATCCGTGTTCCAACCGTGGCTAAAAAATCCCCCCGAATCCATCCGTCAAAATCGCCACAATCTCCAATGCGGCCATAATCCTCCAGGAGACCGTGGTTGAGCCATCCTGCCGACATGCTATGCTGGAAGTAACGGCCATGACGGCTGGCGCACGGGGCAGGCGCACAAGTGGGTCAGGCAAGACCCGGACCGTCGGTGTTCGCGCGAAGTGGGCTGGATATCCAGGCTTCTTCACCCGACGGGAATCCCTCCGAAGCAGACTCTCCCCTCAGAAGGAGCCGATTTCATGACCGAGTCGAAGACCGGCGCAACGCGACGAGACTTCCTGAAGACGACCGGGCAGGTGGCCACGGCCTCGGCCTTGTCGGGGATCGCCATCCCGGCGGTGCACGCGGCCGAGGACAACACGATCCGGGTCGCGCTGGTGGGCTGCGGCGGCCGCGGCACCGGGGCGGCGGGCGACGCGCTGGTGACCAAGAGCGGTCCGATCAAGCTCGTCGCCATGGCCGACGTGTTCAAGGATCGGCTCGACGGCAGCTACGACGAGTTGTCCAAGGCGTTTGCCGACAAGGTTGAGGTCCCCGACGACCGCAAGTTCGTCGGCTTCGACGCCTACCAGAAGGCCATCGACTGCCTGAAGCCGGGCGACGTCGTGATCTTCGCGACCCCGCCGGCCTTCCGCTGGGTCCACTTCGGGTACGCGATCCAGAAGGGGATCCACACCTTCATGGAGAAGCCCCTCACCGTCGACGGGCCAAGCACGAAGAAGATGATCGCCCTCGGCGAAGAGGCCAAGAAGAAGAACCTGAAGGTCGGCGTCGGCCTGATGTGCCGCCACTGCGAGGCCCGCGAAGAGCTCCACAAACGGATCGAGGACGGCCAGCTCGGCGAGATCCTCATGCTCCGGGCCTACCGGCAGACCGGCCCGGTCGGCTGGGCGCTCACCGAGCCCAAGCCCAACGACGTCAGCGAGCTCGCCTACCAGATCCAGCGGTTCCACGGGTTCCTCTGGGCCAGCGGCGGGTGCTTCAGCGACTTCCTCATCCACAACATCGACGAGTCGTGCTGGATGAAGAATGCCTGGCCCGTCAAGGCCCAGGCCACCGGGGCCCGCACCTATCGCGGCAACTACATCGACCAGAACTTCGACACCTACTCGGTCGAGTACACATTCGCCGACGGCGCCAAGATGTTCCTGGAAGGCCGGAACATCGAAGGCTGCAATCAGGAGTTCGCCAGCTACGTCCACGGCACGAAGGGCTCGGCGGTCATCTCGTCGAACTCGCACACCCCGGCCAGGTGCCGGATCTACTCGGGCCAGAACATGTCGAAGAAGAACCAGACCTGGGCCTTCCCGCAGCCCGAGGCCAACCCCTACCAGCTCGAGTGGGAGCACCTGATCAACGCCATCCGCAAGGACAAGATCTACAACGAAGTCCAGCGCGGGGCCGAGGCGAGCCTGGTCACCTCCATGGGCCGCATGGCCGCCCACACCGGGCAGGTCATCACGTTCGACGACATGCTCAACTGCACCCACGAGTTCGCGCCGACCGTCGACAAGCTGACGATGGAGAGCCCCGCCCCGCTGCAAATCGACCCCGCCCTCGGGCACTACCCGTACCCGCAGCCGGGCATCCTCCGCGACCGCGAGTTCTGAGCCTGTCCGTCTCTCTTCCACGATCACCCCAACCGGCGGCCCGGGTCCTCGACCCGGGCCGCCGTCGCGTTTGGCTCGACTCTCGCGAGGCCCTTTAAGGCCGGGGAACCTCCATCGGCCCCGTGGTGCATCCGCGGGCGTCGAGACGTATGATGAGAGCGACGAGCCCCCCCCCTCACGGACGACGTCTCGAAGGCCGAGCGTCGAGGTCCGACCCTCGAACGACCCAGCCCCTCGCGTCTCGAATCACCTCGCCGAGAAAGGATCCAACTCCGCCATGAGTGCGTTTGGCCTGAAGAGTGTCGCTCGCCTCTGTGTCCTGGTCGTGCCGTTGGGGACGGCCCACGCCTGCACCAGCATCCTGGTCAGCCGAGGGGCCTCGGCGGACGGCTCCGTGATGAACACCTACTCGGCCGACGCCCCCTTCATGCCCAGGCTCCTGAGGGTCTCGGGGGGGACGCATCCGGAAGGGGCCATGGCGGACGTCCGGGGCTGGGAGGATGACAGCGTCCGAGGCAAGATCCGCCAGGTGCCGAAGACGTACAGCGTGGTCGGCATGATCAACGAGCACCAGCTCGCGCTCGGGGAAACGACGACCGAAGGGCGCGGGGAGCTCGTCAACCCGCAAGGCCTGCTCGACTACGACGCCCTGATGTTCCTCACCCTGCAGCGGGCCAAGACGGCGCGAGAGGCGATCCAGGTCATCGACGACCTGACCCGCGAGCACGGCTACTCCAGCAGCGGCGAGAGCTTCTCGATCTCCGACAAGAATGAAGCCTGGTTGATGGAGCTGATCGGCAAGGGCCCGGGGGTCAAGGGGATCGTCTGGGTCGCGGCCCGGGTCCCCGAAGGGGCGATCACGGTGCACGCCAACCAGAGCCGGATCACCACGTTCCCGCTCGACGACCTGGAGAACTGGAAATACTCCCCCGACGTCGTCAGCTTCGCGGTCGAGAAGGGGTTCTATCGCAAGGATTCGGGCAAGCCGTTCAGCTTCCGGGCGGCCTATCACCCGAACGACGACGTCTTCCACCGACGCGCCAGCGGCGGCCGGGTCTGGAGCGTCTGCCGACGGGCCGCGCCGAGTCGAGGATTCTCGGACGACTATTTCCGGGGGGTCGAGGGGTCGACCGACTACCCCCTCTTCGTGAAGCCGGACAAGCCCCTGACGGTCCACGACGTCATGGCCTTGATGCGCGACCACTACGAAGGGACACCCTACGACATGACCAAGGGGATCGACGCCGGCCCCTTCGGCAGCCCGCTCCGCGCCCGAGGCCTTCGATGGTCGCTCGACGGCAAGAACTACGCCTGGGAGCGGCCGATCTCGACCCAGCAGGCGGGCTTCGTCACCGTGACTCAGAGCCGGAGCTCGCTCCCCGACCCGGTCGGAGGCGTCCTCTGGTTCACGCCCGACGAAGCCTATACCTCGTGCTTCACCCCGCTGTACTGCGGGATCAACGCCTTGCCCGAACCCTACGCGAAGGGGGACTACAAGAAGTTCTCGAGGGACTCGGCCTGGTGGGTCTTCAACGTCGTCTCGAACCTGACCTACGACCGCTGGTCCCGGGTCCTCCCCGACGTCCAGAAGGCCCAGTCGGAGCAGGAGCAGGCGCTCTTCCAGATGCAGCCGGTCATCGAGGAGGCCGCGACGAAGCTCGGGAACAGCGACGAGGCCTTGATGCGTACCTTCCTCACCAACTACTCGGTCTCGACCGCCGAGTCGGTCTTCCGCCGCTGGCGTGACCTGTCGGAGGCGATCGTCACCAAGCACGTCGACGGGTATGTCAACACCCCGGGCGGCTCGGCCGAGGCCGGCTATCCCCAGGAGTGGCTCCGCAAGGTCATCGCCGAGAAGCCCGACCAGTTCCGGCTCGACAAGGGGGCCGGCAAGACGAAGTCGACTACCCCCACCGACCCGCCTCCGTTCTGACCATCTCACCTCGACGAGAACGGCCGGGGCACCTCGCGCGGGTGCCCTCCGGTCGCCAAACTCCGTCCTCCCGACAACCCGCACACTTTACCCATTATTCCCCACTTTCACCAATCTCACCGATCAGAGATTGCCGAGATAGGAATAATGGGTGAGGTCCCCATCCTGCAAAGGAATTGGGGGCTGGAAGTGGTCGAGGCTTGCGTTGACGAGGAGGGGGGGATGGGCTATGGTGCGATCCCCAAATCGTTCAGCAGCGTCGGACCCTATCTTTCGACGACTCGCGGCGGGCATGGAGGCCCAACGATGGCGATGACCACGGATGCGCCCCTGGCGCTCGAGACGGAGGCCGAAGGCCTGGCCTTCGCCCGAGAGGTTTTGCGCATCGAGGCCAAAGCCCTCGAACGGGTCCGCGACCGGCTCGGCGTCTCGATCGCGAGGGCGGCCGACCTGGTCTTCCGATGCCCGGGGAGCGTGATCGTTACCGGGATGGGCAAGGCCGGTTTGGTCGGCCAGAAACTCGCCGCGACCCTGGCCTCGACGGGCACACGTGCCTTCCCGCTCCACCCCGCCGAGGCGATCCACGGCGACCTCGGGCGGATCCGGGCCGGCGACGTGGTCATCGCACTGTCGCAGAGCGGCGAGACCGACGAGGTTCTCCGGCTCCTCCCCGCGCTCCGGCAGCTCGGCGCCAGGCTGATCGCGATCACGGAACGGGCCGCCAGCACGCTCGGCCAGGCGGCCGACCTGTGCATCGCCCTCGGGCCGATCGAAGAGGCGTGCCCCCTGGGACTCGCCCCCTCGGCGAGCACCACCGCGTTGATGGCCGTCGGCGACGCCCTGGCCTTGCTGGTCAGCCGGCTCCGCGACTTCCGCCCCGAGGACTTCGCCCTCTATCACCCCGGAGGGAGCCTCGGACGCAAGCTCGCCCGGGTCGAGGACGTCATGCGGACCGGCGAGCAGATCCGCCGCGCCCATCCCAAGGAAACGGTCCGCGAGGTCTTCGTCCGACTCGCCGGCCCCAGGCGACGCTCGGGGGCGATCCTCATCGTCGACGACGAGCAAGTTCTCATGGGCATCTTCACCGACAGCGACCTGGCCCGCCTGTTCGAGCGTCGCAAGGAGTCCGACCTGGACCGACCGATCGGCGAGGTGATGACCGCCGAACCGAGCCGGATCGCCGTTGGCGCGACGATCGCGGATGCGGTCGAAGCCCTCAAGGCCCGGAAGATCAGCGAGCTCCCGGTCGTCGACCGGGGAGGCCGGCTGGTCGGCCTGATCGACCTTACGGACCTGATCGGCCTGGTCCCCGCCGAGACCGAGGAGTGAGCCCCCCCATGAGCCCCCCTCCCGACCTCGCCGCCCGCTGCGGACCGGTCGAGCTCCTGCTGGTCGACGTCGACGGGGTCCTCACCGACGGCGTCATCGCCGTCGACGACCTCGGGGTCGAGACCAAGCATTTCCACGTCCGCGACGGGGCCGGCTTCGACCTCTGGCACAAGGCGGGCAAGCGTTCGGCGATCCTCTCCGGCCGCAAGGCCGAGGCGGTGGACCGTCGGGCGAGGGAGTTGGGGATCGCGCCGGTGATCCAGGGGGCGTCGCGAAAGGCCGAGCCGTTCCGGGCCCTGATCGCCGAGCTCGGATTGGACGCGAGCCAGGTTTGCTACGTGGGGGACGACCTGGCCGACCTCCCCGTGCTCGCGGCCGTCGGCCTGGCCGCCTGCCCCTCGGACGCTGCCGACGAGGTACGCCAGGTCGCCCATCTCGTAACCCGGGCCGCCGGAGGGCGGGGGGCCGTCCGCGAGATCATTGAAGTTATCTTGAAACAGAAGGGCGTCTGGGACGGCCTCGTCGCCCGATACCAGATACCGGCCTGAAAAACGTCGCGTCGAGCCGATGGACCTCGGACCGGCCCCGACCGGTCTTCTTCCCCGAACAACGGATATCGACCGTGTTCAAGAAACTGCTCCAGGTCGTGACGGCATTCAGCCTCCTCATGGCGGGGTATGTCGGCTACGTCCGGGGCTTCGCGATCCTGGCCGTGCACCTCGCCCCGAAGGAGCGTCCCAAGCTCGTCCGGTGGACCCGAGAGAAGTCGTCGAGCGAACTGGGGGCGGTGGACCTCGCGATCAAGGCGTTCGGCAAGGACCATTGGACCGCCGACAAAGAACTGCCGCAGCGCTACTACAATAATGAGCACGGCTATTGGATCTACACCAAATCCAGCGAGAAGAGCAAGGATGGCAAGCAGTTGACGATGAAACCGTTCGCCCTCATCTGGAGGTCGAAGGGCAAGGTCGACGAGTTCAAGGTCGTGACCAGCGACGAGGCGGTGATCGACCTCGATCGTCCCCTCGGCCTGGCGTCCAGCAAGCAAGGGTCGTTACGCGTGGTCCACGCCAGGATCCAGGGGAACGTCCGGATCCGCGACAACAAGGGCACCCTGAAGAACACCGATGACGACCTCGTCATGGGCCCCATGCCCTACCTCGAGTACGACGAGGCGACCCTTCAGGTTAAGAGCGAATCCGACGTCGTGATCAAAGATCGCGACATGAAAATTACCGGATTCGGCCTCCAGATTGACCTCCGGCCCAAGAACGAGTCCGGCATTCCCGGCGGCCCTTCGGGCTTCGAAGGGGCGAAGACCGCGATCCTGAAAAAGAATGTCCACCTGATCATGAACAACGCCGGGTCCGCCGGGCCCCTTCCGGGCAAGGCGGCGGCCTCGAAGAAGGGTGAGAAGTCGAACGGCCCGCTCGACGTGCGCTGCGTCGGGCCGATGCAGGTCGACTTGCCCAAGCCGAAGGAAGCTGTCAAAGTCGGGCCGCCGGCCCCGGCCTCGCCGACGATGGTGTATTTCTCGCGCGACGTGGTCGTCCTCCAGATCAAGCCGGCGCTCCCTCCCGACCAGTTGAACTGCGACAATCTGCGGCTCACCCTCGTCTCGGCGTCCAAGCCCCCCGTCCCGGCCGCAGGGCAGGGGCAAGGACAGTCCTCGGGCGGCAAGGCGGGCGCGGCCGAACTGAAGCCGGCGCAACCCAAAGCGCAGGTGAAGGAGCAAGCCAAGGCCGAAACGGGCGAGGCGCTGGCGGACGCCGATCAAGAACCGGCCGCCGAGGGGGGCCCGGGCTCCGAGTTGACGCTCCGCGAGGCCATGGCCACCGGCCACGCCGTCTGGCTCCAGTCGAAGTCCCAGGGCCTGACGGTACGCGGGAACGAGCTGATCCACTCCAAGCTCCTGTCCCGGGGAGAGTCCGACAAGACGTTCATCCGCAGCGACCCGACGACCCAGCTCTGGATCGAGAAGATCGACAAGTATCAGGACGGCCCCAAGAAGGGGGAGATCCAGGCGGTCAACGTCATCAGGGCCCCCGACGCGACGATCTTCGACGACGGGAAGGGGACGGAATACGCCCTCGTCGTCACGCGAGGCCCCGGCATCCTGGAGACCCGCTCGGGCCGCGACCAGCCGGTCGAGCGCAGGGCGACCTGGAACGACTCGCTGGTGATGGAAACGAACGAAGCCCCGAAGAACCTGCTCCAGCGCGTCATCACGTTGAAAGGCCGTCCCAAGCTCTTCGACATCAAGCAGGAGACGACCCTCGACGCCCGCACCACGATCGTCGCCTTCCTCAAGCCGAAAGAGGCGAAGGCCGAAGCCGGTGCTGCGGCCAAGCCCGCGCCCGCCAAGGGAGCGTCGGGCTCCGAGGCCCCGTCCCCCGCTTCGGGGGGCTTCCAGATCGAGAAGCTCATCGCCCTGGAAGACGTCAATTTGAAGTCGCCCGGCAAGGTCATGTATGGGCGTGACCGGCTCGACGTGGACTTCGTCGCCCCGCCGCCGCTCGCGATAGCCAAGTCCGACTCCCAACCCTCGGCGCCCCAAGCGGTCGCCTCCTCAGCGAAACCCGCGAACACCGTCGCGAGCACGGATGCGGCCCCCAACGGAGGGTCGGAGACGAAAGCCGACGCCAAGACGCCGGCCAAGCCCACGGACCCCGATATTCGTGTCCGCGCGAACCGCGTCTGGGCGTTGATCGCGCAGCGGCCGGCGAACGGAGCCGTCCAGCCCAAGGGCGACGGGACGAGCGGGGCCGACGTCAAGGAAGTCCGCCTTCGAGGCGGGGTCGACTTCCATCAAGATCCCGCCCCCGGGAAGACCCAGGGGACCGACGTCGTGGGCGAGGCCCTCGACCTGGTCAACCTCGGCAACGGCAAGTCGAAGTTCCAGGTCCACGACCGCGAAGACTCCGCGTCCCCGTACCCTCGCGAGTTGGCCTCGGCCATCCCCCCCGCGAAGGTCACGACCGAGGACATGACCATCGTCGGCCCGAGGATCAGCCTCGACCAGTCGACCGACTACGCCACCGTCATCGGGCCGGGCTCGCTGCTCCAGATGGCCGAGCGAGGCCTCTTCACCGACAAGGGGCTCGGCGAGGAGAAGCCTGCCGCCAAGGATCCGAAGGCCCCCTCGACGAAGCGACCGCTCACGATCACCTGGAAGAAGGAGATGCGGTTCTACGGGCACTCGGTCAACCCGAACAAGGAAGCCGTCGCGAAGGCCGAGTTCTTCGAGGACGTCCGGGCGACCATGGAGGACGCCTACCTCGAGTGCGAGGAGAAGATGGAGGCCTTCATGGACCGGACCGTCGCGCTCGCCCGCCCCAAGCGCGACGACAAGGCCAAGGCCGCGGACGCGGAAGGCAGCGAGCCTCCCGCCGAGCCGAAGCCTCAGATCGCTTTGATCATCGCCTACAAGAAGGTGCTGGTCGTCACGCGGAAGGTCGACCCGACCAATCCTCGCTGGCTCTTGCAACAGCAGCAGATCGAGGGCGAGAAGCTCGCCTATGAGAAGGCGTCGGGCGACTTCTTCGTGGAGAGCGCAGGCCGGGTCCACCTCTGGAACCGCGAGGGTGAGGACGAAACAGGCACCGCACCGGCCGCTGGCGCCCCAGGGGTCGCCCGGAGGACGGTGACTCCGACCTCGAACGTGGTGCCAGGCCCTCGAGGAGCCGGGGCGAGGGCCCCGCAGGTGGTCGGCCGGGCCGGGAACCCGAACCAGGTGCCGAAGGCCAACGCCCGTCCCGGCGCGAAGGTGAAGGGCCCAGCCCCGCTGAAGCTCACCGTCATCGAGTTCAGCAAGTCGATGAAGGGCCGATACATCGCGGGCAAGGACGCCGACAAGGTCGAGCCGCGCTGGGCCGACTTCGAAGGCGACGTCCAGACGCTCAACGCCAAGGTCGCCGACGAGAAGGTCCGGCTCGATTTCGACCGCCCCCCCGAAGACGGCATGTTCCTGACGGCCAATACCTTGCGGGTCATCAGCGAGCCGACCATGGACCCCGCGAGCCCGACGCGCAACTTCCTCAAGGCCCGCGAGAACGCCCAGGCCAAGACCCGGACCGAGGTCATCCAGGGCGACGTGATCACATACGACTCTCTGAAAATGCTCTTCTACGCTTATAGCGACGAGGGCCGAGACGTCGTCGTGGCCCACACCCCAGGCCCCGGCCAGCCCGCGTCGAACACGAACGCTCGGGCCGTCCAGTTCAACCGCAAGACGGGCGAGTCGCAGATCATCGACCCCGAGAAGTTCCTGCTCGTGGACGACAACACCGGCTCTCGCCCGGGCCTCGTGAAGGAAGGCCCGCTCAAGCCGTATAAGCCGCAGCGGGCTCCGCTCCGCCTGCCAGGCCGCAGCGTCACCGAGCGTCGCGGGATGAACGGGCGGTAATCGCGCAGGGCTTTGATACTGGCCCGAAGCGCCAGCGAGTGAATCTCTTCACAGTCAATCAAAAGAGATTCACTCGCTGGCGCTTCGGGCTTGTAAAAAGCCATTCACTGAGCAATCTGGGCGTGAACCGCTCCAGGAGCGGCGATTCCGATCAGTCGCGCTTCGGGATCGACTCACCGCGGACCAGGTCGTCGAACGTCTGGCGCCGCCGCACCAGATGAGGTTGGCCGTCGACGATGAGCACCTCGGCCGCCAACGGCTTGGAGTTGTAGTTCGAACCCATCGCGAACCCGTAGGCGCCGGCGCAACCGATGATCAAAAGGTCGCCGACACCCGCCTCGGGCAGCTCTCGGGTGCAGACGAAGCCCCCCTCGTCCTGGGTGAAGATGTCTCCGCTCTCGCAGAGCGGGCCGCCGACCGCGACCGCACGGAGGGGACGGTCCGTCGCGCCATCGGCCGGGACGACCGACATCGGGTGGTAGGAGCCGTAGAGGATGGGTCGGGCGAGGTTGTTGAACCCGGCGTCCACCAGATAGAAGGTGTTGCCGCCCATGCGCTTGACGGCGCGGACTTCGGCGATGAGGAAGCCGCTCTCGGCCACGAGGTAGCGACCCGGCTCGATCTCCAGGCGGAGCGGGTGTCCGGCCGCCGCCTCGAGCCGCTTCCGCGTCGAGTCCCAGAGGCGGACGTAGGCGTCGATGTCGACCCGGCCGTCGGTCGGCCGGTACGGGGTCGGCAGGCCGCCACCGGCGCTGATGGTGTCGAGGGTGGGGGCGACTTCCCGGGCGACGCGCTCCATCGCACCGCAGACCTGGGAGAGGTGCTCCAGGTCCGTGCCGGAGCCGATGTGCATGTGCAGCCCGGTGATCTTCAGGTTGTGCCGGGCGGCCCGGGAGAGGCAGTCGCCGAGTTGGTCGTGCCAGATGCCGTGCTTCGACGACTCGCCGCCCGTGTTCGTCTTCTGGCTATGGCCGTGGCCGAAGCCGGGATTGATCCGCAGGGTGATCGACCCGCCGGGAACCCGCTCCCCGTACTGGTCGATCATGTCGGGGGAGCCGCAGTTGACGTGGAGACCCTTCTCGACGACCAGGTCGAGCGACTCGCGGTCGAAGATATCGGCCGTGTACACGATCGGATGCGGGTCGCCATCGGGCCGGTAGCCCGCGGCCAGGGCGCGGCCGATCTCCCCGGCGCTGACGGCATCGACCAGGACGCCGTGGCGTCGGACCAAATCGAGGATGGCGAGGTTGGAGTTCGCCTTCTGCGCGTATCGGATCGCGTCGAACGGCTTGAGGTCGCCGATTCGCTCGACGATCGTCGCGGCGTCGTAGACGTACGCGGGGGTCCCGAATCGGTCGGCAAGGTCGCGGACGGGGACACCGGCGATGGTGGTCCGCAGGTCAACTGGGGTGGTGGCCTTCATTTGTCGAGGTCCGGAGTGTTGGATCATGGAGGCCGGCCCGGGGATCGGCCGGCGTGTCGTCCAGGCTGCCGGCGCCCCCGGGAGATTCGGCTACGGGAGCGAGGGCCTGGCGTGGATTACGGCGCTCAAGGGCTTCATCAGGACCTCGGAGCAGGCGGTCCTCCCCTGGGCCGGCTCTTGGTCTTGCGGTGCCGGCCAGGCCTTCTCGATGTCGCGAGGACCGGCCTTCCGCGCCAATCCTCGCGGAGACGGCGCGTCGGCCGTGCGCTTATACAAGGCACGAAGAGGAGTGCATCCCGGGGGACGCCTCCTCTTCGTGTTCGTGCCTTGTCGGGTTCACCGGGAGGGTTCAAGGTTCACACCTTGTGCCTCCCTTGGATCAATAGACCTCGCCGGCGCGGACGACGTGGCCGCCGGCGCCGCCGGCCGAGGCGGCGTACGGGGCATAGCGGGCGTGCCAGCCTTCGCTGGCGCGGACGGTGGCGAGGTCTTCACGGCTGAGCCCGTACTTCGCGAACCAGGGGGTGCCCCCCTTGCGGACGACGTCGTCGACGTCGGCGACCCGCTTCAGGCCGGTCGTGGCGGCGAACTTGGTCCGCGCCTCGTCGCCCTCCTGGAGGAAGTACTCTTTCCAGAAGGCCCGCCCGCCCAGGACGCCCGCACAGCCGCACTCCATGGCCATGCCGACCTGCTTCAGGTAGTCGGGGTAGTCGACGCCGGCCGACAGGAGCACCCAGGGGCGCTCGCTGGCTTCGCTCAAGGCGTGCAGGTTGTCGACGAGCTGCTCGTCGGAGCCGTGGCCGAGGGTGCCGGGGAACTCCGCCTTGTAGACGTCGCAGTACCGGCTGAGCTGCCGGGCCGACTCGATCGTCGTCTCGGCCTTGCGGTCGAGGAAGCTCGCGTCGGTCTTCTTCTCGCCGTTGAAGGGGAAAGCGACCGGCTCGAGCAGGAAGAGGATGTCGTACTTGCGGCAGTCGTTGGCGACTTCCTCGATGAACGCGAGCTGGTGCTCGGCCGAGATCGGCTCGCCGGGCTCGAACGGGGCGAGGAGCTTGACGGCGTCGGCCCCCATGAGCTTGATCTTCTCGACGCTCCAGCCGGGCTCGTACTCGCCCATCGGGCCGCCGGCCTTGTTCTTGGGGCTCCCCGACTTCTCGACGCGGACGAGCATCCCCTTGTCCGCCGGGATCGCGTCGGACGCGATCGCCGACCAGGCGCCATAGTAGGAGTCGATCAGGACCCCCGAGGCCGCCGGCGACATCTGCCGCATCATGTCGAGCTTGGCCTCGACGATCTCTTCATAGGTCGGCTCGCGGTCCAGGCCCTTGCCCCGGAGAGCCTTGTTGGCCATCTCGATCATCGAGCTGTTCTGATCGAGCGCCAGCATCGTCAGCGTCCCGTTCGGATTGCTGATCCGTTGCAGCCCGCGGAGCTTGCCAGGGGTGAGCCCTTTGCTCAGGAGGACCGTGGCGCTCAGGTGTCGGGTCGTGGTCGTGTTGGCGACAGCCATCGGAAAAGACTCTCCCAAAATGTCTTGAGGAGCGAGGGACGATCCGGATGAAGACGGGACGGACATCAACGTCAGTCGGGGGGGAGCCCGGAGTCGTCGATCGCAGGGCTACCGCCCGGAGACAGAAGTCCACAAAGGGGCGCCGAGCACCAAACACCAGATTTTAACGACCACTCCCGAGTTTGCAAGAAAGCGCCCGAGGGCCGCAGGGTCGTTTCCACTCGTCAACATTCCTGGGCGATCCTCGTATGTTCTCCATCTCACCCCGTCAACACCGGCTGCGAGGAAAACGGCGGCCGATCTCGACGAATCCCGCGACCATCCTCCCCGCGCGAGGAATCGTTGCAGTCGGCCCCTTCGAGTTGCCGATAAAACCTGTGTCGGATGGATAACCGACCCCACCAAGGATGGTTGGGTATCGGCCCCGATCAAGTGGTCGCCTCCAAGGAAGGATTGGCGACCCGAGGGCCGGGGGGCCATGGATTCGGCCCCTTCGATCTCGAAAATTCATCGCGGCGTCCGGGACTGCTCGTCCCTTCGTCGACCGATACCCTCGGTCGTCGTCGGGTCTGCTCTCCGGCGTGACGTCGCGGTCAGCCGTCGTCCCGTGCACGGAACCTCGTTCGGCGAGGTTCGATCCCGCCGGGCGACGGCTGTCTTTATTTCGAACGCATCGACACGACGCCATCACCCCGAAATACCGTCATTCGTCCACGTCTTACGAACGAACAAATCTCCCTATCATCCCAACGTCAGCGGGCTCCGATGCCGATCAGCAGGCGAGTGCCGTCGGGCAGGGGCTTGTCGCAGAAGAAGAGTTGATTGGGCGGCGTGGCGACGACCGTCTCGACCTGGCTCACCTCGTCGCAGAGGATCTCGCAACGAAGCCGGACCTTGCCGTCGTCGTCCGAGGGCCGGATCATGGTCGTCTCGGCGATGTAGCCTTTCCCCAGCTTACAAGACATGGCCTTGCCGGCCATGAGCCGCTTGCTCTTCACGTCGAGGAGCTTGAAGCCGTGGTTGGGGAAGAGTTTGCGAAGCTGCGGGGCGACCAGCTTGAGCCTCGGGTCCATGTCCTGGCTGTCGGGTTTCGCCGCGATGGCGAACATCGTGACCTGCCACGACGAATTCGCCTGGGCACTCGCCTCGCGCAACGTGGGCGCGAAGGACGCCAGGGCCAGGCCCGACGCGACCAGCACCAGCCAGCCCTTAGAGATGGCGTGGGTCATCGCAATGAGGCCATCGCCTCGTCCGTGGCCTCGGCCCGATTCCAAAAGCGGACGAAGTCGTCGACGCCGTTCGAATCCTCGGACAGCGCGACGTTCCGGCGCCGGACTGTACCGATCCCGAGCTCGATCAGTACGGTTTGTTCCTGCTCGATCGTGACAAGGGGAATCTCGGGTGACGCGACCGCCATGGTTGACACGGCCTGAGCCACCGGGTTCGGCGTCTCGAGCTTCCAAAGCAGGGTGACGCCGATGAGGACGGCCGCAGCCTGGGCGATGATGAGGGTCGGGACCGCGAACCGTCGCCAATTTAGGGGCGAGGGCAGGGGGGCGGGGATCGGCGTGGTGGGGCGGTCGAGCTTGTCGGAGATATTGGCCCAGATCCGTTCCCAGGCGAACTCCGAGAGCTCGGGCGGGCGCGTGGCTTCCCAGAGTCGGCCGAGGCGGGCATCGCGGCGGGCCCAGGCGGCGCACTGCGGGCAACGGTCCAGGTGCGCGGCCAGGGGGGCCGATTCGGGATCACCGGTCGGGGTCGAGAGTTCGCGAATCACGTCCACGCAACGCATATGACACCTCCCCGAATCGACCGCAATCCGTCAAAGGTTCGCCCCGCCGAAGGATCGACTCAAAGGCCTTCGATCCCATCGAGGTCCAGGGACGACTGGAGCTTCTGCCGAGCCTGGTGCAGCCGGCTCATCACGGTGCCGATCGGGACATTTTGGACTTCAGCAATTTGTTTATAACTCAGCCCCGCCTCGGCGTACAGGACAAAGGTCGTGCGGATCAGGGGGGAGAGGCGACCGAGGGCGGTGTCGAGGATTCGTCGGAGATCTTGTTGGTGCAAACCTCGTGCCGGGTCATCGCCGACGGCCGGTTCCACGCCCTGGGTTTCACCGTCCGCCAGGGCCAGGGTCGGCCGTCGCTTTCGTCTCCTCCCCGAGTCGAGCGCCGCGTTGGTCACGATCCGCAGCAGCCAGGTCCGGAACCCGCTCCGGCCGTCGAAGTCGTCCAGGTGGGCGAGTGCCTTGAGGAAGCCATCCTGGACCGCGTCCTGGGCGTCTTGCTCGTGCCCGAGGAGGCGGTAGGCCACGCTGTACGCGACCCCGCGATGGCGGAAAAACAGCTCCTCACGAGCGGGGCGGTCTCCCCGACGCGCGAGATCGATCAGGGTCTCGTCGGGCGTCAACACGCCGATGGCCACCTCAGGCATAGGCTCACCTGAGTAAGGCAGACGTCCTTCGCCTCGTCATTATTCGGTCGACCCGCATTTTGACAAAGGGGGCGGCCTGGGAAAATTTCGACCGACGAGGCGGGACACGCCCCTCCTCCGAGAACCATGGTCGCGATCATGGCTGGCCTCCAAGGCTTCGGGAACGGGCACCGATCGTGCGTTTAGAATTCGGAAGAATCGGCCTTGACCCTTTTGGTCCTCCCGAGCAGAATCCCGCCGTCAACCCATGAACCCCTCGCCACCGGCCTATTCGACACCACCCCACTCGCTCCGCAATCGCTGGCGAATCGAGGGTTCTCAAGGGTTGCTTCACGCCCGAGGACGTCGGCCGAGCCACAAGGGATGTGGCATCGCCGGAGACCGTCCTCGGGGATCGCGCCTCTCCGTCCGGCCTGAATGGCCCAGGACGGCGGGTCCGGGATCTGCGCAGTTTCTCAGGTCTCCTTTCTCCGTTCATGGAGGAGCAAGTCGTGATGCGGCTTCGTCCCACCTGCTTGGCCGTATTCACGGCCGTCTTTGTCCTGGGCACCCAAGCCCTCCTGGTGCGTGCGGACAATATCGATCCGAGTGACCTGGTCACCCTGGAATACAAGATGACGCTCGACTCGGGCGTCACGATCCCGAATCCGGGGACGAAGCCGAGCGACAACACCGACCTGGGCAACGTCGTCCTCAGCGGCATCCAGTCGGGGATCTTCCCCCAGGTCAAGGCCGACATCAGCGCGCCGGGGAGCGTGGTCTCTCCCTCGTCGGACAACTCCCAAAGCCCGCTGACGGTCCTCAGCACCTCGCAAGGGCTCGACCAGTCCGGCGTCGTCAACGCGCTCAGCTCTGACAACTCGCAGCTCGGCCTGATCTTCTTCAACCAGGGGGTCGCCGCCGGCGGCGAGCTCGACTTCACCTTGAGCGTGAATAAGGCCGTCTCGACCGACCCGGTCCTGACTTCGTTAACCCCCGGCGTCACGTTCAGCGGCCCGATCGCCACGACCTCGACGCCGACCACGCCGACCACGGGAGGTTCGACCCCGGACCCGACCAGCGGCACCACCACGATCCCCGAGCCCCTCTCGGTCTTCGTCTGGTCCATCCTGGCGGGCCTCGGCCTCATCCGGGCCAGGACCGTCCGCCGCTCCCGGCTCATCCCCGGCTGAGCGGAGCGGTCCCTCGTCAAACCAAGGTGGGTATCGGCGGGGCCAACGGGCCCCGCTGCTTGCGTCTGGCCACCGGAGAAATCGGGTGGACAAGGCGCCAGGGCGACCGCCCGTTGCGCAGAATCGGCCGCGACACGGCCCGATCTCTTGGCAGCGACCGCACGGTTCGGACATGATGGGACGAGGACGCGTCGGGCGTTCGGCGGACCTCGAGAGTCACCTCGCCCGGCGGCCCCTCTTGCGGAGGGCGACCCGAACGTCGCCCGACGCCCCAACCGATAGGGCTCCTCGCCACGTGGACGTCTTGCTCAACCAGGCCGAGATCCAGGATCGGGTCCGCGAGCTCGGGCGGCAGATCGAGGCCGACTACCAGGGCCACCCCCTGACGATCGTCGCCGTCCTGACCGGAAGCCTGATCTTCCTCGCCGACCTGATCCGGCAGATCCAGCTCCCGCTCCGCGTCGCACTCCTGCAAGCCAGCAGCTACCGGGGGACGACGACCGTCGCCGGGAGCCTGACGATCAACGAGTCGTTCGTCCTCGACGTCGCCGGCCGCCACGTCCTGCTGCTCGACGACATCCTCGACACCGGCCACACCCTGGCCACCCTCGTGGAGCGGATGTCCGAGCGAGGCGCCTTGAGCGTCCGGACCGCCGTCTTGCTGCGGAAGATCGGCCGCCAGGAGGTCCACCTCGAGCCCGACTACTGCGGGTTCCCCATCCCGGACGCTTTCGTCGTCGGCTACGGCCTGGACTACAACGACGACTACCGACACCTCCCCCACGTCGCGATCCTCCCTTCGGGGGACGAAGGCCATTCGCCGTAGAACGATTCGCAGATGTTTGCCCCCTCTCGCGGGGCACTCCTGCCCCGCGAGAGAAGGCAGGGAGAGGACACACCGTCGAGACAGAGCCCGTCTGCAAGCCGGCCGCAACCCGCTCTAGCCACTCCGTGATCCCGGCCGACCGGGCCTTCGCCCCGGTCAATGATCCGCCGACACGACCGGAACCGAGCCCTTTTGAGGATTGAGGACCAGCCCCGTGAATACCTCCGACCACGGCCGACTGCCGTCGCCGTCATGAGGCTGGCCCTGGTCACCCGGCGCTTCCCGCCGCTCATCGGGGGGGCCGAGAAGGTCCTGAGCTATCTCGCCCCGGCCCTGGCCGCCGAAGGGGCCGAGGTCTCGGTGTTGACCTCACACGCCCCCGGCCTCGACCTCCCCGAGCTCGAGGAGGTCTCCGTCCCGGCAGGGCGGCTCGAGATCGTCCGCCTGGCGACCTCGTCGCTCCGCTTCGCCGGCACCTGGCTCTACATGCGGAACCTCCGCCGCTGGTTCGCGCGACACCCGACCGACCTGGCGTACGTCTCGATGCTCAAGCACGACGCGTACGTCGCCGTCGGGGCCGGGCGGAGCTTCGGCTTCCCGGTGGTGCTCCGCCCCGAGGGGGCCGGAGAGACCGGCGACCTCGCCTGGCAGTCCTGGGGCCGTTTCGGCCGCTCGATCGGCCGGCGCTGCCAGAGGTCCGACGCGGTCGTCTCGATCTCGAGGGCGATCACCGCCGAGCTCCTCGCCGCCGGCTACGACGCGAGCCGGATCCACGAGCTCCCCAACGGGGTCCCGATCCCCAAAACCCCCTGGCGGCCCCGTCCCGACTGGCGCGAGGCCCCGCGTGCCGTCTTCCTTGGCCGGCTCGCCCCCGAAAAAAGCCTGCACACCCTGGTCGAGGCCTGGCCCGACGTCCGCGCCCAGCATCCCGGGGCCCGCCTGACGCTCGTGGGCGAAGGCCCCGAGCGCCCCGCCCTCGAAGCCCTCGTCGCCCGCCTCGGCCTGGGCTCCGACGGTGCCGTCACGATGCCGGGCGCGTCTTCCGACCCGCTCAGCGTCCTCCGCGACGCGGACCTCTTCATCCTCCCCTCGCACGAGGAAGGGATGAGCATCGCCCTGCTCGAGGCGATGGCCCTGGGCATGCCCCTCGTCGCCTCGTCGATCCCCGGCAACCGCCGCCTCGTCCCCGACTACGTCCGGGGCCGCCTCACCCCCCCCGACCACCCCCGCGTCCTCGCCCGCACCATCCTCGAACAATGGGCCGACCCCGACCGCGCCATCCACATGGCCCGCGCCGCCCGACGACACGTCGAACAACACTACTCCATCGCGGCGATCGCCAGGCGACACCTGGAGCTCTTTCGCTCGGTGGCGGGGAAAACGGGGGGAGTGTTCACCACGAACGCACAAAGACACAAAGGAAAACAACAAGATTAAAATGGTTAAAAATTACGAAATCAATCTCCTCTCTTGTTTTCCTTTGTATCTTTGTGCCTTCGTGGTGAACACCCCTTCCTCTCCCTGAGCCCCCGAATCATGCTAAACGTCCTCCAAATCATCCCCACCCTGGATCGTTCGGGGGCCGAGAAGCAGATGGTGTTGTTGGCCAAAGGGCTGCCTCGGGACCGGTTCCGGGTCGAGGTGGCGGCGTTGACGCGGCTCGGGCCGTTGGAGGGCGAGCTGCGTGAGGCGGGGATCCCGGTATTTCGGATCGGCAAGCGCTGGAAGCTCGACCCATTCGCGATCGGCCGGCTTATCAAGTTCATGAAGGCGAAGCGGTTCGACGTGGTGCAGACCTGGATCTTCGCCGCCAACACCTACGGCCGGATCGCGGCGAAGGCGGCCGGAGTGCCGGTCGTGGTGACGGCCGAGATGGCCGTCGACTTGTGGAAGGGCAGGGGCCAGCTGGAGGTCGACCGGCGCCTCGCCCGTTGGACCGACCGAGTCGTGGGGAACTCGCAGGCGGTCGTCGACTTCTATCGCAAGGCGGGCCTGCCCGAGTCGTGCCTGGCGATGATCCCCTCGGGGATCGCCGTGGAGGACCCGCCGACGGTCGACCCGGCCGCGATCCGGGTCGAATTGGGCCTCGCCCCCGACGCCCCGCTCGTCCTCTTCGCCGGCCGGCTCGCCCCCCAGAAAGGCGTGGCCGACCTGCTCGCGGCGCTCGACCTGCTCCAGCACGTCCGGCCCGACATCCAGACCCTGATCGTGGGCGACGGCCCGCTCCGCGACCAGCTCGAGGAAACCGCCGAGGCGTTCGACCTCACGCGCCGGGTCCATTTCCTCGGCCACCGCGACGACGTCCCCCGCCTCCTCGCCGCCGCCGACCTCCTCGTCCTGCCCAGCCTATATGAGGGCCTGCCGAACGTCGTGCTCGAGGCGATGTGTTATTCCAAGCCCGTCGTCGCCACCGCCGCGCCTGGCACGACCGAGGTCGTCGCCGACGGCCGGACGGGCCTCCTCGTCCCCCTCCGCAACGCCCCCGCCCTCGCGCAAGCGATCCGGACCGTCCTCGAAGACCCGGCTCTCGCCCAACGCCTCGGCGCCGCCGGCCGCGACCGCGTCGTCTCCGAGTTCCCGGTCGACACCATGATCGACCGCTTCGCCACCCTCTACGAACAACTCGCCGCCGCCAAGCACTCCACAGCGTCATAACGATATCCCGAAACCAAATTGGCTCATGGGGCGAGATTGGTGCCGAAGCCATCCCGTGGGGTGGGCATTGCCCACCGGGCTTTCCCGGTGACGATCGAGAGCAGGAAAGTCATCAACCCGCTCTGCCCGCAATCCGATGGCGAGTGACGCCTACTGGGCCTCCCGTAATGCTGGTGGGCAGTGCCCACCCTACAAGGAGCTCAGCACGGATTTCGCGTGTGGGCGAGACCCGGCCGACGACGTCAGGCTCGGGCGTAGGGCTCGTCGATGACAGTTCTGACAGCCCGTGCTGGGATCCGCTTCCGACCTGGTATCGAGGCATCGGGCCAGGCCCGGTCCGCACATGATCCGAAGACGGAACCCGTCACGCCCATGCACAAGCCTTCAACATCAATGAGTCACCAGGAGCCAACCCGGAGTCGGAGGAACCAGGAGCCGAAGCCGAACACGGACGGACAGGCGCGGGCTTCGCTTGCATTTGATATCGTAGGAGTCGCCGTTCGATCGAGACAGGGCAGTGGCAGGGGGGTCTTGTGAAACAGCTCATCGCGATCTCAATGGTCTGGATCCTACTTGGACTTGCCGGCTGCGGTCGGAACTCGGCCTCCGAAGGGTCGGCCGCGAAAGGCTCCACGCTGGTCGAGGCCCGTCAGGGCCACCGGACCGAGCCATCCGCGCAGCAGTCCAAGGCCGGGCCGGTGCCGACGCCGCCGGCCGAGGTCTTCCGAGCGATCCGCTACGACACCCCGGCCGGCAAGCTCGCCGCGTACCTCTCGCCGGACCCGGGCGACGGCAAGAAACACCCGGCGATCGTCTGGATCACCGGGGGAGACTGCAACTCCATCGGCGAGGTCTGGGAGGACGCGCCGAAGGAGAACGACCAGACCGCCGGCGCCTACCGCAAGGCCGGCATCGTGATGATGCTCCCCTCGCTCCGCGGGGGTAATGATAACCCCGGCCTGCGCGAGGGCTTCTTCGGCGAGGTTGACGACGTGATCGCCGCCGCGGAGTACCTCACCCATGAGCCCTACGTCGACGCGAGCCGGATCTACCTCGGCGGCCACAGCACCGGCGGGACCCTGGCGATGCTCGTCGCCGAGTCCAGCGAACGCTTCCGCGCCGTCTTCGCGTTCGGCCCCGCCGCCGACGTGGGGAGCTACGAGCCCGTCTTCCTCCCCTTCAACGTCTCCGACCCCAAAGAGCTCGCGCTGCGGTCCCCAGGCCGCTGGCTCGATTCGGTGCGCCGGCCCTTGTTCGTGATCGAGGGGACCGATTCGCCCAGCAACCTGTCGGCGCTCCAGACGATGGAACGGATCTCGACGAACCCCCTGGTCCATTTCGTGTCCGTCCACAACACCAGCCACTTCAGCGTCCTCGCCCCCGTGAATGAGGTCCTCGCGTCCAAGATCCTCCGCGACGAAGGCCTCGACTCGAAGCTCTCGCTCACCGAGTCCGACCTCCCGACCGTCCAACCCTGACCGCACGCCCCGAGGCTTCCAAGCAAGGCCTTCGCCCTCCCTTGAACCCGGCGACGCGTCGTCCCGCGTCCCGTCGCCCGGCTCCCTTCCAGGCCCCGCGCCCTCGCCGGCCACCAAGCACATTCGGCCACGCGCGAAAGGGCAAGGATCGCAAGGCCACATCCATATTCGTGCCGCCGGAAACTCGTGATGTGGGCTCGCCCGCCATTCCCGTCACGCAGGAAATCGCCGTGACCTCGAATCCGTCACATGACGCAAGTTAACGAATTCCCTAAATTTATCCATTTTTCCACTTGCGTAAAATTTCGGTGCTAGGCTTGCCCCGCAGGGTCGTGTCAAACGCTAACGATTTATCCTCGTAAGAGATCTCCAATGTTCAAGCCGACGTGCCATCGCACCGTCTCCGATCGGCGTTCGCATATGAGTAGCCGCCGCGCGACGCGAGCGAGCAAGGCGCGGCCCTCCATCGAGTCGATGGAGGCGCGATTGGTCCTGTCGACGTTCACGGTGACGAACCTGAACGACGCCGGCGCAGGATCGCTTCGCGCGGCCATCACGGGCGCCAACGGCGCCGCCGGCGCCGACGTGATCAACTTCAGCGTGGCGGGCACGATCTCGCTGACGACCGGCGCCCTGCCCGCGATCACCGGCCAGGTGAACATCGACGGCACCTCGGCCCCGGGCTTCGCCGGCCGGCCGGTGGTGGAGGTCGATTACAACAACTTCGCCGGCCTCGAGTTCGACTCCGGCTCGGCCGGGTCCGCGTTGCGATCGCTGTCGCTGGTGGATGCCTCGGGCGCGGGGGTGACCCTGAATGACCGCAGCAACCTGATCGTCGGCAACACCATCGGCCTCGGGCTGGACGGCTCGACCGTGATCGGCAACCGGGGGGATGGCCTGGTCATCAACTCCACCTCCGACCACAACGTCATCGGCACCACCTCGACACTCGTCCCCGGCATCACGACCAACGCCATCTCCGTCGCCTCGAACGTGATCTCGGGCAACGCTGGTAACGGCATCGCCGTCCACGGCTCGAACAGCAACCTGATCGTCGCCAACTACGTCGGGACCGACGCGACCGGGACGCTCGCCCGCGGCAACGCCGGCAGCGGGATCGTGCTGGACGGCGCGTCCGGCCTGAACGCGATCGGCGGCACGATCACCTTCAACAACGCGAGCGGGACCGTGCCCGACTCGAACCTGGTCTCCGGCAACGGCGGCAACGGGATCCTCCTCACCGGCCTGGGCACGACCGGGAACCTCATCGCCTCCAACTTCGTCGGCACGACGGTCACCGGCACCGCGGCCCTGGGCAACACCCAGGACGGCGTGGCAATCCTCAACGGCGCCAACGGCAACCTCGTGGCCGGCACCACCCTGGGCCAGGACCCGTTCGTCTTCGCCAACGTCATCAGCGGCAATGGCGGGAACGGGATCCGCATCAGCAATGCAAACAACAATACGGTCCATGCCAACTACCTCGGCGTGGGCATCGACAACAAGACGCCCATCGGCAATACCCTCGACGGCATCCTCGTCGCGGGGACGTCGGCCAACACCCAGTTCGGCGGCGTGATCCCGCTCGGCAACGTGAGCGCGGCCAACGGGCAGAACGGCGTCGAGATCCGCGACTCGGCCAGCGGCACGGTGGTCTTTAACACCTTCGGCGGCCTGGCCGCGTTCCAGAACTACACCAACCTCGGCAACGGCAACGACGGGGTGCTGATCACCTCGACCGGATCGGGCAACGTCATCCGGACGAACGTCCTCGCCAACAACCACAACAACGGCCTCGAGATCACCGGCAACGCCCAGGGCGTGCAGGTCACCGAGGACATCATCGGCCTGAACACGAGCGGCCAGTCCGCCATGCCGAACGGGAACAACGGCATCCTGATCGGCGGGAACGCCCACGACAACGTGATCGGCGGGTTCCAGCCCTCCGTCATCCCGCGCAGCACCATCTCGGGGAACCTGGGCAACGGCATCGCCATCGTCGACAATGCCCACGACAACCGGATCCTCCACACCGACGTCGGCACGAACGTCCTGGGGACGGTCGCCATCCCCAACGGTGGCACCGGGATCTACCTGGGCGGAAACTCGTACAACACCACGATCGGCGGGACCGACCAGGTCCTGGCCGTCCTGGTCAGCGGCAACACCGGCAACGGCATCGAGCTGGGCGCCGGGACGCACGGCAACACCGTGACCGGCAACATGATCGGCACCGACCGGACCGGCACGGTCGCCCTCAAGAACGGCGGCAACGGCATCTACGTCGCCGGCAGCTCCAACAACGTGATCGGCGGCCTCGGCACCGGCGCGGGCAACGTCATCGCCTTCAACACCGGCGCCGGCGTCTTCATCGCCTCCGGGACGGGCGACGCGATCCTCGGGAATTCGATCGACAAGAACCAGGGGGCCGGCATCGTCCTCCAGCCGGGGGCCAACAACAACCAGGCCGCCCCGCTGCTGACCCACATCAGGCGGGGACGCCGACTGACGACGATCGCCGGCAGGCTCTTCAGCACGCCGAACTCGATCTTCCACCTCGAATTCTTCGCCAACGGCGCCTTGAGCACCTTGGGACGCCCCCAAGGCCATACCTTCCTCGGCTCGTTGAGCGTCATGACCAACGCCCGAGGCGTCGCGCGGATCCGGTTCTCCCTGGCGACCCCCCAACAACTGGCCCTCTACACCGCGACCGCGACCGATGCGGCCAACAACACGTCGACGTTCTCGGAAGGGGTCCCGGTGCGATTCCTCAAGCCGGCCTCGACCCGATAAGCTCGCACTCGGCCGTCGGGGACACCCGGCGGGACCCTCCGCCCGAGCGGCCCGTCCCCGCCGTCACAAGTCCAAAGGGCCTCCCGACCGCGGCGTCGGGAGGCCCATCCCCACTCCCACCCCGCCGGCTCCTGCGCCCACCTCAAGGGCCACCCGCCCCGAAGCAGATCGCCCGCTCCCGGAAAGTCCAAACATCCTTCCCGAAAATAGTGTACAGACGTTGACAATCGGCCGATACTTGGTTTCAATCCACGGTCGCGGTCCGAGGATCTCGTCACTGTTCCGGGAGAATGCCATGACGCACGCCGAAATCTTGCTATCCGACTTCGATCAAGAGGCTGCGAACACGCGTAAGGTGCTCGAGCGGATCCCCGCCGACAAGCTCGAATGGAAGGCGCTTCCGAAGTCGCACACGATCGGCTGGAACGCCAACCACATGGCGGACATCCCCCACTGGCTCGTCGAGATCCTGACGAAGCCGTCGCTGGACATCGCCCCGGTCGGGGGCACGCCCTATGCGTCGCCGGTGCTGACCAGCCCCGAGGAAATCGTCGCTCTGTTCGACCGCAACATCGAGGACGCCCGCAAGGCCATCGCGGGGGCCAAGGACGAAGAGATGAGCGACCCGTGGACGCTCTCGCACGGCGGCCACCCGGTCTTCACTCATCCGCGATCCTCCGTAGCCCGTTCGATCTTGAACCACCTGATGCACCACCGCGCCCACCTCCTGGTCTACCTCCGCATGAACGACGTCCCGGTCCCCGGCATGTACGGCCCTTCGGGCGACGAGTAACCCCAAATCGCGGGCGGCCGAGCCAAGAAGTCCAAAGGGCTTCACTCCCTCCCCGCGGCCGCCCCTCCCTTTTTCTCACGATCAAAGCCCCCCTCCACGGAGCGACCGATGCCGATCCATCGGTTGGGATGCACACGGAAGGTCGTCTCCGTCACTCGAGAGCGGAGGCGAAAACGGGGACTGGCTCCGCAGCGCAGGTGCCAGTCCCCGTTTTCGCCGTGTCCCCGTTTTCGCCGCAGCGGACGGCGACGGCCCGGAAAATGGGGACAGGCACCCGGCCTCGAGGTCCCTCCGCGAAGAGCCCAGCCTGATCCTGCCGGGAGCCAGTCCCCGTTTTCCTCCGACGTGCGCAACGCATGTGAGATCCGCTCTATGTCTCCCCCACCGACCCCAAGGCCCAGCTCACCATCCTCCGGGCCGACGAAACCGCCCCCCTCCAACCCGCCGTCTCCATCGAAGTCGACGACGTCGACCGCCTCCACGCCCACGCCGCCACCCCCGGCCTCCGCGTCGTCTACCCCGTCACCGACGAACCCTGGGGCGTCCGCCGATTCTGGGTCGAAGACCCGAACGGCGTGGTCATCAATATCCTGGGCCACCAGCCCAGCTCCGACGACGAGTAACCGACCCTGCCCGAACGACCGCCTGTCATCTCTCGGTAAGGGAACCAAACGCTACAAAGCCCAAGACACTCATTTAATCAACTTCTATATTTCATTTTATTAATTATCCGTGTTTCATCCGTGGCTGATTCCAGCCCGTTCGCGAGTCGCTCCCCCGAGTTTCCAGTGTCTCGCGCGATCCGACTGCCGGCTTGCCCGCTTGGCTCCGGCCGTGTTTCTTATTAAGAGAGATTGCGTCGGCCCAGGGCGCGACCTTGAAGTCAGAGCCGCCGGATTGAGGCATTCCGATGCAATCCCGACGAGACTTTCTACGCATCAGCGGAGTCGCAGCGACGCTGGCCAATGGCGCGAGTTATGGCGGCGAAGCGAACGACGAGATCGACTGGAACCTCGGTTTCTTCCAGCCAGGACGACTCGAAACGGCCCTGGCGATCCGGGAACGGCTGGGCGGGGAAGTCATCCCGGTTGCGGGCGGAACCCTCGTCGGTCGCCTGCTGCAGTCGGGAGAGCTCGGCGGCCGCCGCTTGCTGGACCTCACTCGAATCGACGGTATTTCGTCGATAACAAAGCAAGAAGACACCTATACCATCTTCCCAGGAGTCTCGTTCCGGACGCTCGAGGAGGAAGCTCCTCTCGGCGCCCTTGCCAAGGCCGCCCGCGGCGTGGGCGGCCCGGCGATTCGCAATCGTGCGACGCTGGGGGGCAACCTGGTCGCGGCGAGCCCGGAGGGAGACGGTTGCGTCGCGACCCTCGCGATCCCGAGCCGGGTCGAGCTGCGCAGCCTGACGCACGGGCCCCGGATGGTGACCATCGATGACTTCTTCGGCGCCGAGGAGGGGAAGACCGTGCTCGGCTCGGACGAGCTCTTGACGAAGATCGTCGTGCCAAAAGGCTGGAGGAGCGTGTGGTCCGAGGTCGGGATCCGCACGGGGGCGAGCCATAGCCTCGTGTGCTCGGCCATCGGCCAGGCCCCGAGCGGGGAAGTCAGGATCGCCCTGGGGGGAGCCGGCCCAAGCGTACGACGTGCGAAGGGGGCCGAGGCGGAAATCGCCAGGGGCGAATTGGGCGACGCGGCGATCAAGCGCGCCACCGACGCCCTCGCCTCCGAGATCCATCCCGTCGACGACTGGCGGGCCTCCGCCGACTACCGACGGGCGATGTGCGTAGTCATGGTCCGGCGACTCTTGCTCAGTCTGCGGGCGAAGAATGCGTGATGGCTTCCTGCCGGAGACCACGATGGCCACCAAGTCGTTCGCCAAGACCGCCACGGTTTCTCTCACGATCAACACGCACGCGTATCATCTGGAAGTCCGGTATGACGAGACCTTGCTCTCGGTGATCCGAGACCGCCTCCTGCTGACCGGGACCAAGGCCGCCTGCTTGCAGGGCGAGTGCGGATCATGTGCGGTCCTCGTCGACGGCAAGCTGACCAACACCTGCCTCGTCCCCGCACTCCAGGCCGAGGGCTGGAGCATGGAGACCGTCGAAGGCTTCGCCTCCGACCCTCTCGGCAAGGCCACCCAGGACGCCTTCCTCGCCGAGGGCGCCTGCCAGTGCGGATATTGCATCCCGGGGATGCTCGCCGCGGCCCGTTCGATCCTCGCGGGCACACCGTCTCCGTCATCGGATCGCATCCGCGACGACCTGGAAGGGAACCTGTGTCGATGTACCGGATACACGGCCATCCGCCGCGCCATCGAGTCGGCCCGTAACGCCCCACAGGAAAAACCCTCGTGAGCGACGATCGCACCCCGCCCCAGCCCCCCGCCGTGGAGCCTCTCGAAACCCCGTTCCGAGAGGTCCTCCAGGGACCGGTCGGCGCGTCGGTCATCCGCGTCGACGGGCCGGCGAAGGTGACCGGCGCGGCCCTCTACGGCGGGGACCTGATCACCCAGCGTGCCGACGTGTTCGTGAGCGTCGTGAGATCGGCCGAGCCCCACGCGGCCTTGACGGGTATCGACACTTCGGCGGCCTTGAAGAGCCCCGGAGTCCTCGGAGTCTACACCGCGGCCGACGTCAAAGGGACGAATCGACAAGGGTTGATCATCCGCGATCAGCCCGTCCTGGCCACCGACACAGTCAAGTACCGAGGCGACGCCGTCGCCCTCGTGACGGCCACGACCGAGAACGCGGCACGGGCGGCCGTTGCCCTGGTCAAAGTGGGCTACAAGCCCCTCCCGGTCGTCACCAACATCGACGAGGCGCTCGCTCCCGGAGCCCCCCCGGTCCACGAGAACGGCAACCTGGTTGGTGGGAAGCGCATCCGCCGAGGCAACGCCGAGGCGGAGCTCCAGACATGCCCGATCGTGATCCGGGAGACGTTCCACACCCAGACGGTCGATCACGCCTTCCTCGATCTCGAAGCCGGCACGGCGCTCTGGGACGGAAGTGTCCTCACCCTCCGCACCTCGGGCCAGTGGGTCCACGAAGAGCAGAGGTTGACGGCCCTCGCCCTCGGGCTCCCGATCGAGGCCGTACGAATCATCGCGCCGGCGACCGGTGGGGCCTTCGGCGGCCGCGAAGACCTCGGGATCCAGACCCTGCTCGGCCTGGCGGCCCTCTGCCACCCCGATCGCGTCGTGGCCCTTCGCCTCACCCGGGAAGAATCGATGCGATCCCGCCATAAGAGACATCCGATCCGAATCGACTACACCCTCGGCTCGAGCGCCGATGGACGGATTCGCGCCGCGAAGATTGTGATCTTTTCGGAGGAGGGGCCTTACGCTTCCACCGGGATGGCCGTGATGCGGAAGGCGGCCAGCCATTGCACCGGCCCTTACCTCGTGCCGAACGTGCATTGCGACGTCTTCGGTGTTTATACGAACAACAATCCGAAGGGCGCGATGCGAGGGTTCGGGGCGGTGCAGATGGCCGTCGCCTACGAGGGGATGCTCGACCGCCTCGCCCGGAAGGTCGGGGTGAGCAAGCAGGAGATCCGTCAGCGCAACCTCATCCGGGACGGCGATCCGGTCACGACCGGCCAGAGGGTCGGCGTGAGCTCCGCGCGCGAGTGCCTCGCCGCGGCCATCGACCGCCTCCATGCGCCGGAAGCGCCGGCGGCTCGTCCGCTGGAGCCTCACGAGAGCCGGGGTGTCGGCATCAGCACGATCTGCTTCGGCCTCGGCTATGGGGACGGCTTTCCGGACGCAAGCCGGGCCCGGGTGGCCGTCGAGGCCGACGACCGAGTCCGGGTGTACACGGGGGCGATCGATTACGGCCAGGGGATCATGACGGCCGCCGCCCAGATCGTCGCCGAGGAGCTTGGCCTGGAGATCGGGAGGGTCGACGTCGTGAGTGCCGACACCGCCCGGACCCCCGAAGCGGGCTCGACCTCGGCCTCGCGGCAGACCTACTTCACGGGCAACGCCATCCGCCTCGCCGCGGCGGAACTGCGGTCGACGCTCCTCGACGTGGCCGGCGCGATCGTCCGTCACCATCCGAATGAGTTGCGCCTGACGGCCGGCTTTTTGGTCGGTCGCTATAACGCCAACGTCAAAGTCCCGCTTCGCGACCTCTTCACGGAAGCCCGAAAACGAGGATACAAGTTGGAGGGCTACGGGGTGTTCAAGCCCCGAACGGTCTGCGAAGACTTCTCGAACGGCCAATCCCCGCTCGCCTTCGCCACCTACCTCTTTGCCGCCCATATCTGCCAGGTCGTCGTGGACCGCGAAACCGGCCAGACCACGGTCGAGCGTCTGATCGCCTGCCACGACGTCGGCAAGGCGATCAACCCCCAAACCGTCCACGGCCAGATCAGCGGCGGTGCCGCCCAGGGCGTCGGAATGGCCCTCATGGAAGAGGTCGTCATGAACCGCGGCGTCATGCAGTCGACCAACTTCCGCGACTACCTCCTCCCGACGGCCCGGGATCTCCCCATGATCGAGTCGATCCTGATCGAGCGCGATGACCCGACCGGCCCATTCGGCGCCCACGGCGTGGGCGAACCCCCCGTCATCGCGTCCGTGCCGGCTGTCCTCTCCGCCATCGAAGATGCCATCGACGTCGCGCCGGCCTCGACCCCGTGTACTCCGGAAAGTGTCTGGCGGTTGATTCGCTCGAAGGCATAAGGTCGCCGACAACTCCGTCAAAGCTGTCATAATTTCGGTCAGAGTCGTATTGAACCCTTCCGCTCAACTCCCGAACGCGATCGCCGCGGGGCGGCGTCAGCACTCGGGCCTCATTCCTTGTTGTGATGGACCCTTCCGCTCAACATGAGGCCCTTGCAACGCGGGCACTGGCGGGCGGCGTGTTTCAATCCTTGTTGTGATGGACCTTTCCGCTCAACAAGACCACAAGGTCGACGTCGCCGCGTTCAAAGAAGGTTTCAATCCTTGTTGTGATGGACCTTTCCGCTCAACAGGTTTGCTCGGAATGCGGAGCGCCATCCCCCGGATCGCTCGAGATGATTTCAATCCTTGTTGTGATGGACCTTTCCGCTCAACGACCTGGCCGCGTTCGAGGACCTCGAGCGAGTTTGTGTTTCAATCCTTGTTGTGATGGACCTTTCTGCTCAACTGGATGAAGGCGAGGCTGCGGGATACGGACTCGAGCCGGTTTCAATCCTTGTTGTGATGGACCTTTCCGCTCAACCCCGGCCTCGGACGCGATCCCCGGCTGGACGACGACGTTTCAATCCTTGTTGTGATGGACCTTTCCGCTCAACTTGGAAACCCGAGGTCGCCGATTCCTTGTCACCTGAGTTTCAATCCTTGTTGTGATGGACCTTTACGCTCAACCTCGGCGTCGACCTGGTCGTCAGCAAGAGGCGGGCGGGTTTCAATCCTTGTTGTGATGGACCTTTCCGCTCAACGCGGGACTTACACCCAGTATTGGTCAGCCCGGATCGTGTTTCAATCCTTGTTGTGATGGACTTTTCCGCTCAACCCCATGACGCCAGAGCTGACCGAGTGCCATCCACACCGTTTCAATCCTTGTTGTGATGGACCTTTCCGCTCAACCAGGACGCCGTCATCGTCGCCTTCGAAGGTCACATCTCGTTTCAATCCTTGTTGTGATGGACCTTTCCGCTCAACTTCGCAAGAATCTTCCCGCCCCAATCTTCACACTTATGTTTCAATCCTTGTTGTGATGGACCTTTCCGCTCAACGTTTGGGCCTTTCGATGTTCCCCGCATTGCTCCTAGGTTTCAATCCTTGTTGTGATGGACCTTTCCGCTCAACACCGTGGCGGTCCCGGCTTATGATCTGGCCGTCACGAAGTTTCAATCCTTGTTGTGATGGACCTTTCCGCTCAACCTTATAAGGTGTGGGTTCGCTGGGTGGGTGCAGATGTTTCAATCCTTGTTGTGATGGACCTTTCCGCTCAACTATCGAAGGCCATCGCGAGAGGGTACGCCTCGGGGGGGGGGTTCGATCCTTGTTGTGATGGACCTTTCCGCTCAACCCGTCCAGGGGCCTCGGCGCTTCTGGCCTGGAAACACCGTTTCAATCCTTGTTGTGATGGACCTTTCCGCTCAAAAGGGGATCCAAGAGAAGAAACCGGGGTTGTTATTATGTTTCAATCCTTGTTGTGATGGACCTTTCCGCTCAACAGGAAGGAGAGGATCTATGCTCGTGCGAGCTGACGAAGTTTCAATCCTTGTTGTGATGGCCCTTTCCGCTCAACCCGAATCGCCACCGATCTCGAGGCCGCATGCTAGGCGTTTCAATCCTTGTTGTGATGGACCTTTCCGCTCAACGCTTACGGCCTTGACGGCGAGGGTTCGGCCGCCGAGCTGTTTCAATCCTTGTTGTGATGGACCTTTCCGCTCAACTTCTCGGTGATCCGGAATCCCATCAAGAAGCAAATCTAGTTTCAATTCTTGTTGTGATGGACCTTTCCGCTCAACCAGTCGGCCGACGGCTCGACCACGTCGTTCAACGACTTGTTTCAATCCTTGTTGTGATGGACCTTTCCGCTCAACCTGGTCGGGTCGCTCGACTGGCGGTTCCCCTCCGGCGCGTTTCAATCCTTGTTGTGATGGACCTTTCCGCTCAACGATGTCCGAAATCACCGCCTACCTGCCGCGTCACGTGTTTCAATCCTTGTTGTGATGGACCTTTCCGCTCAACACCAGGGGACGAACCTGAACTTCTCGAAGGTCACGTTGTTTCAATCCTTGTTGTGATGGACCTTTCCGCTCAACTAGCTCGGTGGCCGTGTGCTCCCCGATGATCTTCGGGTTTCAATCCTTGTTGTGATGGACCTTTCCGCTCAACGGGATACTTCGCGAATCCCCTTTCGGCGGACGTCACGTTTCAATCCTTGTTGTGATGGACCTTTCCGCTCAACCTCTGGGACGTCGATGGGACGACGCTTCCTGAGAAGGTTTCAATCCTTGTTGTGATGGACCTTTCCGCTCAACCCCGCAGAGGCATCCCATGTATCGAAGCCGAACTCGGTTTCAATCCTTGTTGTGATGGACCTTTCCGCTCAACAAGATCATCACGGTGCCGGTCGGCTCGTGATAGGCGCGGGTTTCAATCCTTGTTGTGATGGACCTTTCCGCTCAACCCACATAGGTTGCCCGGAACCCTTGGGACTTGAAGAAGTTTCAATCCTTGTTGTGATGGACCTTTCCGCTCAACATCGCGAGCCGCCGCTTGGCCTCGTGGGGCGGGAGGTTTCAATCCTTGTTGTGATGGACCTTTCCGTTCAACGTGGTCGCTCCTGTGACGCCCGCCGCCGGCTCGTTTCTGTTTCAATCCTTGTTGTGATGGACCTTTCCGCTCAACCGTTGGGCCCATCCTGATCCACGCGGGCGCCTCCCGGTTTCAATCCTTGTTGTGATGGACCTTTCCGCTCAACATGTTCGCCATCCTCTAAATGTCGTCTGGCCACAGGGTTTCAATCCTTGTTGTGATGGACCTTTCCGCTCAACGATCGGGCTCGTTCTCGTTGGCCTGAAAGATGGCGGGTTTCAATCCTTGTTGTGATGGACCTTTCCGCTCAACCATCGTGATCGCGAGCGTTAAGATAGCCCCCCAAATGTTTCAATCCTTGTTGTGATGGACCTTTCCGCTCAACCACATCCCGCCCACCACCTCCCATCCCCAAGGCACGTGTTTCAATCCTTGTTGTGATGGACCTTTCCGCTCAACTTCCTCTCGGGGTGCGACGCCGTCACGGCGGCCAGGCTGTTTCAATCCTTGTTGTGATGGACCTTTCCGCTCAACCTGGCCGCGCTCGGCATCGACTTCCGCCAGGAGCAGGAGTTTCAATCCTTGTTGTGATGGACCTTTCCGCTCAACGGCGAAGCCCCACTCGCGGGTCATGTCGGCGAGGCGGTGTTTCAATCCTTGTTGTGATGGACCTTTCCGCTCAACTCCCGCGCGGCCCGCGACTACCTCCGCGGCACGTGTTTCAATCCTTGTTGTGATGGACCTTTCCGCTCAACTCGTCCCCGAAGACGGCGCATTGCACGAACTCACGGTGTTTCAATCCTTGTTGTGATGGACCTTTCCGCTCAACACGACAACGACTCGATCGTCGATGCCGATGCGGTCGCGTTTCAATCCTTGTTGTGATGGACCTTTCCGCTCAACATCCTACTCGGCGTCATCGCCGTCATCTTGGTGATGTTTCAATCCTTGTTGTGATGGACCTTTCCGCTCAACTAGCACGGGGGCCACCGTCTACCAGATGAAGAGTTTGTTTCAATCCTTGTTGTGATGGACCTTTCCGCTCAACCCTCAACCGGGCCTTTCCTGTACCGCGTGATCACGGAGTTTCAATCCTTGTTGTGATGGACCTTTCCGCTCAACGCTTTACCCCCCGATCGGTGCCCCCCCGAACGGTGGGGTTTCAATCCTTGTTGTGATGGACCTTTCCGCTCAACCCGGGGACCTCATCGCGAATTCGTGCGGGATCCCCTTGTTTCAATCCTTGTTGTGATGGACCTTTCCGCTCAACCACGTCAAGGGCAGCGACCGTTTCGACCGGATCTTGTTTCAATCCTTGTTGTGATGGACCTTTCCGCTCAACACGTCACGACCCCCGGCGCGTTCCCGCTCGCGATGTTTCAATCCTTGTTGTGATGGACCTTTCCGCTCAACGGGATCGGCGGGCGCGCCGTCAGCTTCGCGGCGATGTTTCAATCCTTGTTGTGATGGACCTTTCCGCTCAACCGGAGCCAGTCGCATCCGCACAGGAACAATCAACGCGTTTCAATCCTTGTTGTGATGGACCTTTCCGCTCAACCGCCGTCATCGGGGACCACGCCGAGTACTCCTCGATGTTTCAATCCTTGTTGTGATGGACCTTTCCGCTCAACGGCCACGGCGACGACGTACTACGTCGGGAAGACGGGGTTTCAACCCTTGTTGTGATGGACCTTTCCGCTCAACAGGTCCCGGTCCCGGCCGTCACCCCCCCGGCCCCCGCGGTTTCAATCCTTGTTGTGATGGACCTTTCCGCTCAACAGCTTGGTGAAGAGCTTGGCGGGATCTTCGAGGATGCGTTTCAATCCTTGTTGTGATGGACCTTTCCGCTCAACCTGCGTGATCTCGTCGATCTTGGCGAACGGGATGTAGTTTCAATCCTTGTTGTGATGGACCTTTCCGCTCAACGGGCCATCCTTGGCGCGGCATCGCCCTCCCCACATACAGTTTCAATCCTTGTTGTGATGGACCTTTCCGCTCAACCAGTTCGAAGCGAGTGGCCGCAACCGCAGCGATGATGTTTCAATCCTTGTTGTGATGGACCTTTCCGCTCAACGCCGATGGTCGATCTCCATCCGGAAGAACGGATACGTGTTTCAATCCTTGTTGTGATGGACCTTTCCGCTCAACATCCGCCCAGGCCGACGAGCCGCCGAGTAGTGCAGCGTTTCAATCCTTGTTGTGATGGACCTTTCCGCTCAACCTTGCCCCGTTTCCTCTTCGGCCATGCCCGGATCTTGTTTCAATCCTTGTTGTGATGGACCTTTCCGCTCAACCGTTTCCCCCACCCCCCTTATACTGGTTCATGCCATGTTTCAATCCTTGTTGTGATGGACCTTTCCGCTCAACTCCCGCTCAGCGGGGCCAAGACCTACCTCGCGGGTGGTTTCAATCCTTGTTGTGATGGACCTTTCCGCTCAACCTGACGGTTCTTCCGGTCGACCTCGTCGAGGTCGCGGGGTTTCAATCCTTGTTGTGATGGACCTTTCCGCTCAACCACGCCAGCATCGCGATCGGAGCCGATAGGCAGCTTCGTTTCAATCCTTGTTGTGATGGACCTTTCCGCTCAACAACTTCCAGGTATACGGGTCCGGCGGTGTCGCCAACGTTTCAATCCTTGTTGTGATGGACCTTTCCGCTCAACGCTTCCTCCTGATCGGCGGATGGTGCAAAGCCTACCGGTTTCAATCCTTGTTGTGATGGACCTTTCCGCTCAACGAGGCCTCGCCGGCGACCGGCGGCCTCACGCTGAAGGTTTCAATCCTTGTTGTGATGGACCTTTCCGCTCAACCCCTCCAGATCACCGTGCCGTCGTGTCCGTCTGGGGCGTGGTTTCAATCCTTGTTGTGATGGACCTTTCCGCTCAACGCGAGCTGGGAATTTGGCGGGGCAAGGCTTGGCGGGGGTTTCAATCCTTGTTGTGATGGACCTTTCCGCTCAACTTGGTGTAAAAAGATAGGCTCGGGAAACTGAGAGAGTTTCAATCCTTGTTGTGATGGACCTTTCCGCTCAACGCGGTCCGGTTCGCCTCGGCCGCGTCGACGCCCTTGGCAAGGTTTCAATCCTTGTTGTGATGGACCTTTCCGCTCAACACGTGATTGAGACTCTGGGTCGTCTCACCTCAAGCCAGGTTTCAATCCTTGTTGTGATGGACCTTTCCGCTCAACCCGCCGACCTCCGCGGGAGCACGGCGGGGGGTAACGTCGACATGTTTCAATCCTTGTTGTGATGGACCTTTCCGCTCAACCACACCGGGTTGTCGTCGACCAGATATCCCCCTTGGAGTTTCAATCCTTGTTGTGATGGACCTTTCCGCTCAACCTCGACTGGCTCCCCTACATCTACGGGAAGTCGATGTTTCAATCCTTGTTGTGATGGACCTTTCCGCTCAACGTCGAACATGTTCTTGATCGTGATGGCGAAGTTGTGTTTCAATCCTTGTTGTGATGGACCTTTCCGCTCAACCCCTCGGCCTGGACGGCGGAGGGAGGGGTGGGATGATTGTTTCAATCCTTGTTGTGATGGACCTTTCCGCTCAACCGGTCTCACCGCTCAGGATGTCGGCGAGCGTGACGCCGTTTCAATCCTTGTTGTGATGGACCTTTCCGCTCAACATGTTGGCCCGATGGGGACGCTTCGGTCCGGGAACGGGTTTCAATCCTTGTTGTGATGGACCTTTCCGCTCAACATGTCGACGATACGCTCCATGCTTGCTCCCCTAACAGTTTCAATCCTTGTTGTGATGGACCTTTCCGCTCAACTTCGTCTCGACGCCGAGGGTAGGGACCGCGCCGCGGTTTCAATCCTTGTTGTGATGGACCTTTCCGCTCAACCGTCACAATCGACGCTCCGACGCCGGGGAGCCATTGCAGTTTCAATCCTTGTTGTGATGGACCTTTCCGCTCAACACGGCGAGCCAGCCGTTCACGTCTGTCCTTGTCGCGAGGTTTCAATCCTTGTTGTGATGGACCTTTCCGCTCAACTCGCTCGGCCCATCGGCGGAGATGCCGTGGCTCGATGCCGCAGAGCTTGGGTTTCAATCCTTGTTGTGATGGACCTTTCCGCTCAACTGGAGCGGCCGAGCATCTCGACGCCATTCTCGAGGAGTTTCAATCCTTGTTGTGATGGACCTTTCCGCTCAACCTGGCTGAACTTGGCCTCGACCACCAGCCGCATCCGGGGTTTCAATCCTTGTTGTGATGGACCTTTCCGCTCAACTCCTTTTGACATCTGTCTCCTCGCGTTCTCGAGGGGTGTTTCAATCCTTGTTGTGATGGACCTTTCCGCTCAACCCCCGATGGTCGGGGGTCTGAGCCCAGGCGAGCGACGGCATGTTTCAATCCTTGTTGTGATGGACCTTTCCGCTCAACCGGATCACCCAGAGGGCCGTCGACCGGCTCAATCAGGTGTTTCAATCCTTGTTGTGATGGACCTTTCCGCTCAACTCCAGGCCAGGGCCGGCCGTGACGTTGAGGGCTTGCTGTTTCAATCCTTGTTGTGATGGACCTTTCCGCTCAACATAACTACTTCCTGCCGTGGCCCCAGTACATCCCAGGGTTTCAATCCTTGTTGTGATGGACCTTTCCGCTCAACCGGAGTGGAAGGACCTGCCCCGCCGCATCGTGCCGGGGTTTCAATCCTTGTTGTGATGGACCTTTCCGCTCAACGGCAGGTCGGACACTCGCTCGTCCCGATCACCCCGGGGTTTCAATCCTTGTTGTGATGGACCTTTCCGCTCAACTTGAGGGGCACGTGATCCGAAGGGGGGCTGGACTATGTTTCAATCCTTGTTGTGATGGACCTTTCCGCTCAACATCGTGGCCGTCCCCCTTGCCCCGGTTCCTGAACCTGGTTTCAATCCTTGTTGTGATGGACCTTTCCGCTCAACCGACAGCTCGAGCTGTGGGGGCACCAGGCATGACGATGTTTCAATCCTTGTTGTGATGGACCTTTCCGCTCAACCGGGCCAAGATCCTCGAGGAGGCTGAGACTGCGGTTGGGGTTTCAATCCTTGTTGTGATGGACCTTTCCGCTCAACTCTCGGGGACCTGCCCGGTCTCGAACATCCTCCTGAGGTTTCAATCCTTGTTGTGATGGACCTTTCCGCTCAACTCGTGTCCGTCGTCCGGTTCGATCACATCATCAGGATGTTTCAATCCTTGTTGTGATGGACCTTTCCGCTCAACGCGTGAAGTGCTCCAGCATCTCGGCGTCTCGCATCTAGTTTCAATCCTTGTTGTGATGGACCTTTCCGCTCAACCACCGCCTGACGAGGAGCTCCGATGGCCGACCTACTGTTTCAATCCTTGTTGTGATGGACCTTTCCGCTCAACAAGTTCCAGCACAACTCGGTCTCGGCCTCGGCCGACGCGTTTCAATCCTTGTTGTGATGGACCTTTCCGCTCAACGACCTTCGCCCTCGAGCCGATCATGCTCGACGAGGCGTTTCAATCCTTGTTGTGATGGACCTTTCCGCTCAACAACAGTCGCTCGGGGGCGCCTTCCAACCCGCGATTGAGTTTCAATCCTTGTTGTGATGGACCTTTCCGCTCAACGACTTCATGCCGGGACGACGGACGGCGACCGCCAAGGTTTCAATCCTTGTTGTGATGGACCTTTCCGCTCAACACCTCGACCTGTCCGGCTACAACGCCCCGATCCTGTTTCAATCCTTGTTGTGATGGACCTTTCCGCTCAACCCGCACGTCCCCCATCGGGGGCAGGCGTGCCCGGTGTGGTTTCAATCCTTGTTGTGATGGACCTTTCCGCTCAACCGGTCCCAACTCCAGGGTCTCCGCTACACCCAAGGCCCGTTTCAATCCTTGTTGTGATGGACCTTTCCGCTCAACAAGAAGCCCTCCGTCGAGTGTTGAGTCACGCATGACGGTTTCAATCCTTGTTGTGATGGACCTTTCCGCTCAACTACATCGCCGATTACCTCGAAGCCTTCGGGGCCACCCAGTTTCAATCCTTGTTGTGATGGACCTTTCCGCTCAACGAACCAACGCCTGCTCGGCGAGGCCACCCGGAAGAAGCTGTTTCAATCCTTGTTGTGATGGACCTTTCCGCTCAACCCAAGCATCTCCCGGTCAGTGTCCCCCAGCGGCAATGTTTCAATCCTTGTTGTGATGGACCTTTCCGCTCAACCCGTGCGGCGGGTTGGCCCTCGACGGAACGCAGACCTGGGTTTCAATCCTTGTTGTGATGGACCTTTCCGCTCAACCGGGGCGTGGCGCCCGTCCCGCCGCCGCTCGTGATGTGTTTCAATCCTTGTTGTGATGGACCTTTCCGCTCAACACGCCTGGAAGGAAGCGATCGGCAAGGACCTCCAGGAGTTTCAATCCTTGTTGTGATGGACCTTTCCGCTCAACTTCCGTGAAGACGGCTGTTGCCTCCGTGCCTCCGAAGTTTCAATCCTTGTTGTGATGGACCTTTCCGCTCAACAGGTTCAGGAAGACGACCCCCCAAACCAGCGACACCATGTTTCAATCCTTGTTGTGATGGACCTTTCCGCTCAACGAAGGCGTGGAATACGCTCCCGTCCACGATCCCCGGGTTTCAATCCTTGTTGTGATGGACCTTTCCGCTCAACTCGTCGATCGAGGAGGAGGATCCTTCGGTGAGAAAGGGTTTCAATCCTTGTTGTGATGGACCTTTCCGCTCAACCGTCGATCGAGGAGGAGGATCCTTCGGTGAGAAAGGGTTTCAATCCTTGTTGTGATGGACCTTTCCGCTCAACAGCGAGGCCTACCTCAGCGGGGCCGACCTCAGCGAGGCGTTTCAATCCTTGTTGTGATGGACCTTTCCGCTCAACGTCGAAGGGGATGCCGCTCTCGAGCGGAATGTCCCGTTTCAATCCTTGTTGTGATGGACCTTTCCGCTCAACGAGGCTCCACTCCTTCAGCTATCAGCAGGACAGGCTGTTTCAATCCTTGTTGTGATGGACCTTTCCGCTCAACTCCTGGACGAACTGAAGAACTTCCACAAGGAGGCGATGTTTCAATCCTTGTTGTGATGGACCTTTCCGCTCAACAGCAGCCAGCGGGTTCAGCTCGACCGACGGCTTCTAGTTTCAATCCTTGTTGTGATGGACCTTTCCGCTCAACACGCCGAAGAAGGCGGCCCCGAATGCCTCGGTGGCAAGGCGTTTCAATCCTTGTTGTGATGGACCTTTCCGCTCAACGGCGCGATCCAGGAAGCCGAGGTCTTGAAGCCCGATGGGTTTCAATCCTTGTTGTGATGGACCTTTCCGCTCAACCTGATCTTCAGTGGGTACTTGAACGGGCTCTATATGTTTCAATCCTTGTTGTGATGGACCTTTCCGCTCAACGTCGACCAGTGGCCGCGGGGCAGCCGGCCGAAATGGGGTTTCAATCCTTGTTGTGATGGACCTTTCCGCTCAACTGGACGAGCGCTACACCAAGCCCCAGGCCGGCGACATGTTTCAATCCTTGTTGTGATGGACCTTTCCGCTCAACGACGATGCGGATCGTGTTGGAGAGAGGGCAGGCACTGTTTCAATCCTTGTTGTGATGGACCTTTCCGCTCAACCCAAGGCGACTTGGCTCTCGGACAGAGACGAGGCGATGTTTCAATCCTTGTTGTGATGGACCTTTCCGCTCAACCCCGCGACCTCGACAAGATCCGCTGGCCTTCCGAGGAGGTTTCAATCCTTGTTGTGATGGACCTTTCCGCTCAACTCGAACGGGGTTGCCCCCGCCCACCCCGGCATCGTGGGGTTTCAATCCTTGTTGTGATGGACCTTTCCGCTCAACGAGGAGTTGGCGAAGTGCAAGCCGGACCCGGCGAGGTTGTTTCAATCCTTGTTGTGATGGACCTTTCCGCTCAACGTCATACGCCTAAACGAAAGCACTACTAGAGTTTAAGTTTCAATCCTTGTTGTGATGGACCTTTCCGCTCAACCCGCCCGGCGATCCCGACGACTTGACCCAGGCCGAAATGTTTCAATCCTTGTTGTGATGGACCTTTCCGCTCAACAAGCGGATCGTCGGCAACAACGGGATCCACGTCTCGGTGTTTCAATCCTTGTTGTGATGGACCTTTCCGCTCAACCGCTCCAGGGGCTTAAACCTTGGTTTTCTCGGTAGTTACGCCGAAATCGCTCGGGATCGAACGGTCTCGACGAGGGATCGCTTCCCGCAGGATTCGATCACGTTTGAGCGGGATTTGCATCGATCCGCAACTCGTAACCTGTGCACGAGTCACGGATTATAACCGGCGAGCGGTCAGACGCAAATAAATCGGTAGCAGCAATCCGCGCAACGGCTGGGGGAGGCGCGGCGCGGGAGGGTACCTCGTTGGACGACGTCGAGGATCTCGCGAACGGCACGGCCGACCTGGCGGAAGTCTTCGCGGGTGTAGGTGATTTCGACGACGCGGTTGCGGCTGCGAGTGTAGACGAGATAGCCCCGACGGACCGGGAGGCCGAGATGCTCTTGGATCAGGAGTGCGTAGATGGTCGACTGGAGGCGGAGGGTCGTGTAGATCCGGCCGGGGTCCTTGGCGAACTTGTAGTCGAGCGGGCCGGCGGTGCCGTCTTCGAAGATCAGGAGTTCGTCGAGCCGGCCGCGGAGGTAGTGGCGGGGGCTGACCAGGGTCACGTCGATCTGTTTGTCCTTCACCCCGAGTCGTTTCCGGAGATAGGCGCGATTGGTCGCCTCTCGTACGGCGTGCAGGGCACGTCCGCGACGGACCTTCTCGCGCCTCTCCTGGAACTCCGGGAGCCTGAGGTGACGCTCGAAGTAGGTGAATCGGCCGCAGAACAGATGCTCAAGGATGTCGCTCGGCGTCAGGAGGACGTCGTGGAAGTCCAGATCCATGGGGGAGAGCCCTCATATCAAGAGCGTGCGTAACTCATCCGTCACCAGTTTCTCGTCGAAGGCCTGGCCCAGGAGATTCGTCTTGCTGAAGTCCGGCCGGCACATCGGGAAGATGTACACCGAGTCGCAGGCGGGGTTGATCAGCGACTCCAGGCGGATGACCAATTCATCGCGCCGATTGTCCTCGAGCGTGCCGAGGAAGACGCTCTTCTGGACCCGGTAGAGTCCGCTTTGCAAGCAGGCCTTGGCCGCCTTATCGCGCGTCCGGTCGACGACGATGTCATAGAGGACCCAGGTCAGCACGGGCTCCTCCTTCGCCTTCGGCGTGCGGAGCTTCGGGGGAAGGGCCAGGCGCGTCCGCCCCGGGGGCGTCGGTCGCCTCGGTCGGACTGGTGGATGAGGATGCCGAGGTCTCGAAGGCCAGGTCGAAGACGTCGAGGTTGATTTCCCGGTCGTCGTCGAGCCCGTGGAGGAGTCGGCCGGCGAGCCGCTGGCATTCATAGACAATGGTGTCGCGGATCTTCAGCCGGCGTCTCCCGTGGAGCTTCACCCGGTCGAGGTATTCGTTGAGATCGCCGAGCAGGACCCCACGGCCCTCGGCATTCAGGCGGAAGCCCTTGTCCTTCTGGTCGAACAGTTCTTGCTTGACGCGTCTGGAGGCGAAGAGGTTGACGACGACGCGTTCGGCGTGGACCCGGAAGAGCTCGATCAGGTCGAAGACGAGCGAGCGTTTGTTGTAGTTGTCGGTGTGGAGGAGCCCGATGCAGGGGTCGAGCCCCGAAAGGAGGCAGCCCCGTTCGACGAGCGAATAGAGGACGCCGTACGAGTAGTTCAGCAGGCAGTTGAATTCGTCTCGGGCGGGCGAGCGGCTGCGTCCCTGGAACCGGAACCGCTCCGGGAGGGCCAGGCTCAAGGCGGCGAAGTATTCGCGCCCGGCGACCCCTTCCAGGCCCATGAGCGAACCTCGGAGCTCGTCGAGTGAAGGGCCCCGGGCCTGCTGCTCGACGACCGTCGCCAGCTTATCGAGCTTCAGGGCCGCCCCTTCGAGCTCGGCGAGCCGGTCGGGGCGAGTCCGGGCGAGGTCGCGGAGCAGGTCGGCTTGGTGGCCGATCTTGGTTCGGACCCACTCCCGGGCCAGCCGCGTCCCGTCCTCGGTCTCGGCGACCTCGAGGAGCCGCCGACGCAGCAAGTTGGTCGAGCCCAGCCGGGTATGCCAGAACCGCCCGTACGGCTCGCCGTGCTTGTCGAGCAGTGCGATATCCACGTGGTGCTCGAGCGCCAGTCGGATGGCGTCCGTCGAGAGATGCACGCCCGTCGCCAGCCAAATCGTCTGGACCTTCCGGGGCGACATCGTGATCTTCCGCTCGCCCGACTTGATCAGGAACATGTCGTCCTTCTTGCGCAGGCTCGCGCCGAAGGTGTTGACGATGAGTTGCATCCTCGCGATCCTCTTGTTGAAGAGAAGAAGGGTAAGGCGACATCCATGACCCGGGGCTTACGCCACTCGGCTACACTCCTTCGCCCCTCCGGAGCTTAAAATCAAGCCGGAGTCCGTCTTGCATGACAATAAGATATTGGGTCAAGCCGCGAGATCGACGGTGAGCGACCCTGACCCGGGTGCCACGGGTTGGTACTCCACCCCGTGAGCCAAATCACTCGGCCGACGCACACGGGGTGGAGTACCAACCCGTGGCACCCGGAACCTCTGTTCCGCCACCGATTTTGAGGCTTGAGTCAATCCGATTCGTCAAAAGGAACCGGGCGCCGGCGCGGGCCATCAGAAGATTTCGTGACCTGGTTCCGGGTGCTCGGGGGCGGAGAGTAGTTCCGCGCCGAACTCGGGAGAGTACAACATCGGGCAGAGGGGCAAGATTTTATTCAAGGGTTTTCCCCGTTCTTCTTCCCAGTACCGCAAAGTCGCTTTCCGCGTATACCAGGCCGGGACCTTCAACTCGAAGCGTTTACGATCTCTGGGATGACAACAGAGGGCCTGCGCCTCGAAAACCTCGGGGATCACGCTCACCTGCACGTAGTCTTCTTTCCGAGTCTGCAACAATGCGTTTTCCTCGGCAGGTTTGGGCGCGTCGAGGACGCCTGCAAGGCGGTGCTGGATCCCTTGAGTGACTCGCTGGATGGCCGAGAAATCGTTGCCCTCCATCAAGGCATGACCGGCATACACTCGGTCGACCATCGCGATCAGTTCGCGCTCGGTCGGCGGCGTCTGGATTTCACGACAGGCGTTCCAGGTGGCTTCCAGGACGCCCCGGGGAAGCCCGTAGACATTCTCACTCCCTTCCTCCGGGGGGTGGACGACGACCTCGCCCAACTTCGGGCGTCGGGCCCGGTTCACCCGCCCGGCCCGCTGGACGAGGGCATCGATCGGGGCACATTCGGTGATCAGCACGTCATAATCAATATCCAATGAGACCTCGACGACCTGGGTGGCGACCAGCAACCGGGGCGGGGTTTCGTTGATCCGGCGTTCCTTGGCACGGCGGTCGTCGAAGATGAACTTGGAGTGGTAGCAGATCAGGTCGAAGCCGAATTCTCGGAGGGCTTTCGCGAGCTCCTGGCAACGTTTCACGGTGTTGACGACGATCAGGATCTTGAGGGGTTCACCCCGTTCGTTGCGGCGCTTCCAGAGTTGGAGGAAGTCGTCGGAGGGGACGCGCCGGCCCGCATCGTCCTCGGAGAAGAGCCATTTCGTCAGGGGGACGTCGCAGGTACGCCACAGGTTGCGGGCCGAGTCGAGCAGGTCGGCATCCTCGACGACGGTCACGCCCGGGGCGTCGGGGGCCCGGGAGGAGAGGGCCTTGCGGAGGCCTGTTTTGAGGGCCTCGGGCATCGTCGCGCTCATGATCATGAAGCGGGTGCCGAGGGGGGCGAGTTGCTCGATCATCAGGGCGATGAGGCCGAGGGTGTGGGGGTCGTAGGCGTGGATCTCGTCGATGACGACGGCGGCGTCGGCGGCGGCCATCGTTTTCATTGCCCAGCGGCCGGCGTGGAACAGGGGGACGAGCAGTTGGTCGACCGTGCCGACCGTGACGGGCCGGAAGAGGTGCGACTCGGCGAGGTGGTCGCCGCGGACGTCGGCGCGGTCGGCCTCGTCGTCGCCGTCGCCGGAGGAGGTCGATCCTTTGAGCAAGTCGGACGTCGAATGAACGAGTCCGACGCGGTGCTCATGCTCGTGCATGAAGGCGTCGAGGCGGTCGTGGATCGCGTTGGCCGTCACCATCGTCGGGAGCAGCACGAGGATCTTGCGGACATGCCTCCGCTCGACCTGGCCCAGGGCCCAGAGCCAGGACGCCTCGGTCTTTCCGCTGCCGGTGGGGGCGATCGCGATCAGGTGCCCCTGGGCGGCCCCGCAGGCGTCCTGGAACGGCGTGAACCCTTGGAAGTCCTCCAGGGCCAGTTCCGGGCGCTCGCGACGGCGACGCTCGACGCGAACGCCGACATGCTTCCTGAGAGGACCCGGGCCGACTCGGACGACCCCTCGGCTCGCGTCGAGGGCCTCCTCACGCCCCTTGGCGCCGCTGGCCATCCAGTCGGCGGTCATCAGCAGGCCTTTGAGGAGCATGAATAGGTCGCGGAGCCGACCTATTCGGGCCTCGCCAAGACAGCTAATATCTTCCTTTGATTTCATGAGCCACTCGTAGGGCTCATTGCGATGACCTTCCCCTCGGTAATTCAGCTTAACCTCGAGGTCGCGGGGAGTGAACCTGGGATTCGGAGGCTCCCAACCCTGGTGTCGAAACATCTCGGCGGCGAGACGCATCGCAGCCTTGACCGCGGGGATCGTCCCTCCTTTCCAGGCAAGTGTGTTCGAAAACCGATTCCTTAAAAACAAGTGTTCGTCTGCCAGGTATTTATGATGTCCGGCGACGGCAAGTGTCTCCAGGAGGCCACCGCCGGGAAATATCCCGGCGTGTGTCATCAGGCTTTCGGCCGCCTTCGAGACGAGCCAGAGGGCGGCGACCTCGTGGCGGTAGTTCAGGCCGACGGCCGCCTTGTAGGCGGCCTCGTCCTCGGCGCCCATCATGTTCTGGAAGTTGGCGGAGAGCTTGCCGACGTCGTGAAGGGCGACGCAGAGGAGGCTCGACTGGAGGACCCGGTCGACGGTCAGGCCGTATTTCGCGGCGACTCGGGCGATCAGGTCCTCGTGGACCTTGATGAGGCCGAGCCAGGCGACGTAAACGTCGGTCACGTGTCCCCAGTACGACTGCTCTTCTTGCCCCCCCTTGGCGTCTTTCCGCTTGGCGAGGGCGACGTTGACGAGATGGTCGTCGGGGAGTCGTAGCGATGCACGGGGATCGTCCATGGCAACCCTTCCTCGAGGATGGGGTAGACCTCGCTTCCCAGCAGCGAACGGGACCGGGGGACGATGGGGTAGCCGGAGATCGGCTCGACGTCGGGGTCGAGCTCGATCGGGTCGGCGACGAAGGTGACGAGCTCCCGGCCGATCAGACGTCGGGGCTGGTCGGGCTCGAACGCGAAACCGACCGGGAGGCGTTCGACGGACGGGGCCCGGATCGATCGACTGAGCGGGATCTCGTCCCAGGCGCCGGCGAGCGTGTACCGGGGCGGGACCTCGCCGAAGACCTGGGCGAAGGCGAGTCGTCGGGTGGCGTGGGGTGCGTTCTCTTCGACGCGGACATCCACCGCCTTCATGAGGGAATCGCTCGGGCCGGCGGTCAGGGGGAAGGCCGGGGCGCGGAACGCCTCGGCGACCCGGCCGGCGGCCGAGGCGTCGGGCGCCTCGACCACCAGGGCAAGACGGACCTCGGTCCAGAATTCGCGGAGCAGGACGTCGGTCTTGATGTCCTTCCCCTCGCCGATCGACTCGAGCTTCTGGTACTTCCAGAGGTCTCGCCCGTGCCCCTCGTGCCAGCCCCCCACGCCCAGGCGTAGGGCGTGGTCGGAGACATACCGATAGGCGTCCGGCAAGCCGAGCCCGAGGGCGGCGCCGAGCATCCCGACGAGGGTGGTATACGGGGGCAGGGGGAGCGTGCGGTGGTACGTGAGGGCCTCCGGCGACCGCCAACTGGCCGCCGGCGCCACCGCCTCGATCACGACGATGGCCATGGCTCAGGCTCCGTAGTAGGCATCCACCCAGCCCCGGACCCGGTCGAAGGCCTCGCCGACCGTGAGGCACCCCTCCGGCAAGGCGCCGAACAGGCCCGCTCGGGCCCCGAAGCAGTGGTCCGCGGTAATCGCCTTGGCGTCCGCGACCGCCTGAGTCAGGGCCTCCAGATCGATCCCATCACCCTTGCGCTGGACCGACTCGAGGAACAGCGGGACCTTCGCCGTGGTCGCCGCCGCCGCGATGAACTTCGGGCTGATGTCGGCGAGGAACCGCGACTGCCGGCCGGTCGACCAGAGGTGCTGGAGCGCGATCAGCAAAGCGACGACCCGCTCGGCTTTCTGCTTGGGCTTGAGTTCCCACCCGACCTTCTTCTCGGCGGAGGCCCATTCACCGTCCCGACTCTTGCCGACCGCGTCGAGCTCGACGAGGATCGTGCCCCGGTAGAGCCCCCCGTGGATCTCGGTCTCGAAGATGTTCGGCGTCCCGCCGGCCTCGACGCTCATGTAGTTCGTGCCGAAGTCGAGGTCTCCCTCGTAGGGGTCGATCGCCAACAAAGGCGCGACCCTCACCGGACTCGTGCGTTTGTGGGTTCCCCCTTTGGACGCGTCCATGAAGCCGAACAGGTCATCATCGATATACATCTCGGGCAGGCACTTGGTGATCGCCGCCCCCTTCTTCTCCTTCGCGGCGACCCCTTCGGAGAGGTCGTGATTCAGTACGCCGAGTTGATCCCTCAGCGCCCGCCGGAGAGCCTGGCTCGACGCATAAGGATACGTCTTGGAGCCCCGGGTTAGCTTCTTGATGCTGCTGACGTTATCCGCCTCCTTGTCGCTACCATTGAGCGAGCCGAGGGAGACGGGGGTCAGGAACGTGATCGTCAGCGACTTGGCTTCGGTGATCTCGGGCATCGGTGGATCTCCGTTCGTTACTGGGAAGACTTGGAGGGGGCGTTCTTTTCGCGGGTGCCGTACAGGAAGCGGTTCAGCGCGGCGACGACGCAGAAGCCGCGGAACTCCTCGAAGCGGTCCGGGGTGAGGGTCCGGCCGTCGAGGACATCCTTCGGGACGTCGATCCCGTAGCGGACCTGGAGCCGGGCCAACTCGTTCATGAAGTCGGCCGTGGTCCGGGTCTTGCGGAGCCGGAAGAGGGCCCCCTTGGCTCGCCCTCGGGACTCGCCGTCCTTGGGGCTGTTGACCGCGTCGGCGACGGCCTGGCCGATCTTCTCGCCGAGCCAGGTCGAAGTTTTGACCATAGCCTCAAACGATTCACTCATTGGCGTCCCCTTTCGGAGTTCGACCTCGTAGAGCTGCGCGAAATCACGGAGCGGGCCGACCGGGCTGGACTTGCCCGAGCCGGAATGGAGATTGGCGTGGAAGGCGTGCCGCTCGATCAGGTGGAGCGCCGACTGCCGACGCAGGATGGCGTCGCAGACGCGATCGCGGAGCAGGGTGCGGCTCTCGTCGGCGGCCTCGCGATCGACGAGGGCCTTGAGCAGATGCCCCGGCGAGCACTCCATGCGGACCTTCCCCGTACGGAGCGTGATCGGGCGCTGCATCCGGTCGAAGAGGCGGGCCAGGTAGACGACGTCCTGGAAAGTCCAGAAGTCCCGGGCCATCCAGACATTTCCCTTCTTGGTCGCCGAGACGACCGTGAACCCGACCGCACCGCCGAGTTGGGTCGCTTCGAAGACGGCCTGGGCGGAGATCACCGGCTCGGTAACGGCTTCGGAGGGCGAGGCCGCATTCTCTCCCGCCGCGTCATCCTCGTCGTCATCGAGCAGGGAGATCGTTTCCTCCGAGGGGGGTCGCAGGTCGTCCGCCCTGGCATGCTCGGCGCTTCGGGTCTCGCTGAGCTTGACGAAGACGCGGTGGAGGAATGCCAGGGCGACCTCCGACCGCTTCGAGAAGTAGCCGCCGACCCCCTGGAAATCGAAGTTTCGGAAGAGGTTCGGGTCGAGGTTCACCATCGGGGCGAGGGAGTCGGCCATCTTGTCGATACGTCGGAGGTCGTTCGCGTTGGGGAAGAAGAGGTGGATGTCGTCTCCCTGGACGTAGAAGAACGAGAGGGCCGGGACGAACTTGCCGACGAAATCGGCCTTCCAGCCGAGCCTCGGCCAATTCGCACTCCCGCTGACGAACGACCGGCTCCCCCCCAGGAGGGGGAAAGCCGTCTCCTTAGCCTCGACGGCCGCCGACGCAGGGTCACCCGAGAGGAAGCAGACCGAGCGGGCGTCGGCCGGGGCGACGCGGATCTCGACCTTGGGTCGGACCTGGTTCGGCCCGTCGATCAGGAGCCCCGCGGGCGGCCCCGGTTTGAGACCTTCTCCGGCGAGGAAGGCGTCGAGGTCATGCTGGAGGTGGGCATGCGAATCCGGCAATCGCCCGGCCTCGCGTTTCCCGTCGGACCCGGCCCCCCAGCCGACCTGCGAGCCCGAGGGCCTCGCGGCCTTGTCGAAGAGCAGCGAGGCCGCCCCCGCGGCCTTCTTCTTGGGAAACGTCACGAAGCGGCTTTCCGCCGTGTCATAGAAGAAGTTGTAACTCCCGCGTTCGTCGCGCTGCTTCCGGCTGGAGACGTTGAAGTACGTGGAGACCAGCCGTTCATAGGCCCATTCCAGCCGGGCTTGGACCAATTCGACGGGCCCCGTCACGACGAGCCGGTCGGCCTGGAGTTCCCACCCGACTGCGGACGACCCGGGGGGCTCGACCTCCTCGGCGGAGTCGTCGACATACGCCGGGCGCGGCTCCAGCACCCGATAGAGGCCGACGGTCCCCGCGTCGAGCCAGGGGTTGCCGGTCTTGGGGAATTCGACCGAGACGACCGCGTCGGCAGCGGTCCGAGCCTTCGATTTGGCCACGTCAGCCCTCCTCTCGCGTGAGGGTCCCGAAGCCCCGGGAACTGCTCTTGCCGATGCCCCAGCCGTCGGGGATCTGGTAGTTGACCCGGAACGTCCCCTGGAACCCGAGCAACCGCACGCCCGGCTTGAGCTCTTGCCAGCCGCTCGGCTCCAGGTCCACCTCGGCCTCGAGCCGCTCGGCGACGTGGAGCCCGATCCCTTTGGAGAGCGAGAGCAGGTTCCCCACCACGATCCGTTGCAGCAGGCGTCGACGATCCGCCGCATGCCCCCGCTCCCAAACCTCGTGATTCTCCTGGTTCAGGGCGAGGTAGGACGAACGGAAGCCATAGCGAATCAGGGAGCCCGCCGGCCCCACGGCCGCCCTTCCGGAGTCGACCGAACGTGCGACCACCGGGTGCGTCTCTCGCCCGAGCAAGAACGAGTCGAACCCCGGCATCCCCCGCAACAGCAGCGCCCCTTCCGCCAGCCCCGCCACCACAGCCTGTCCCGTGCTGGCGTCATAGCGGATCAAGGGATGACGATAAATCAGGCCCTCGTCGCCGTGCTGGTGGAACTCCACCCGGCGGGCCTTCTGCGCCACCGCCCCGCGCAACCAGTGCGCGTGCCTCGGCTCGAGCGCGATCCCGAGGTCGTGGCGAAGGCTCGTCCATTCGACGAGCTTGTGACAGGTCTCGATCACCGACGTCACCTCCCTCCCAAGTGAAGACGGACGGGTCCCCTCGCGGCCGCATGCCACGGGCCGCCCCGAGGGACGGCCCGCGCACGACGGGACGCCTAGAAACGATCATATTTCAATCCTTATTATATTGGATTTTCGCTGTCATAAGGATTTGAAGTTTTTTGCATCTTCGCCGCACTGCTCCCTGATCTTGCGGAAGCGGCGTGACACCGTCTCGGGATGCACTCCCAACGCATCCGCGATTTCCCTCCGGCGGGGACGCCCGACCTTCAACTTTTTAATAATTTCATTATATTCAGATGTTTTGAATACATTTTTCACGATTTCAAGCCTGCAATCGGCCTCCATCGGGTAAACGTCGTCTGTTTCCGAGGTATTTTCACCATGAGAGTCGCGGCGATCCTCGTCCCACGCTGGGGGGAGAGGGCGACATCGCCAAGCCAATTTCCGTGCCTTCCTGATCGCCTCGCGCCTCAAGAACCAGGGCAATCCACGAGGACAGTACATCAACTCCCGGCTCCCTTTAGACGAACTTGCTCTTGCCATGGCCATCCCCTCAGCGACCTCCTCGGCCACAGTCTGCGAGAAAGCTTTTTCCGTCAGGAAATCAATCACCACAAGCCTGAACTCTTCCGACGCAGAGAAGAGGCGTTCATCGAATTTGCGCCCAGTGCTCATAACCTCACCAGCTCCTTTTTCTGGACTTACGGGACGCCTGAAACTATCATCAAAGCCAGGATCTCTACCTCAAATAGTCGACTTCGCCTGAAACGACAACATGTCGCCTCCGGAAAACACTCCGGACAACAGCCACAAGTTCCTAATCAGCAAAGAGTACGAACGATTTCCAAAATCTCTCCTTTCAGCGCATCACGCAATTCCTCGGGCTCGATCACCTCACAGTCCACCCCCCAGAACATGACCCAGCGTTTAATCTCCCGGAGGTCGGAGACCTCGAACCGGAGGATCAAGCCTCCATCAGGGGTCGGCTCGTTGGTCTGGGAGGGATGCCAGACTCGCTCGGCGAGCCGGCCGGCGAACTCGGGGGGGAAGCGGACGGCGACATGGTGTTGCCCCTCGCCCCGGATGGCGCGGAAGCTGGCGGCCATGTAGTCTTCGACTCGGAAGTCGGCGGGGAGGTCGAACGTCGTATTCGACTCGACGACCGAGCGCACGCGCTGAACGGCGAACATCCGGACCTCGTTGCGGACGTGGCAATGACCGATGGCGTACCAGCCGTCGTCGATGAGGGCGAGGTGGTACGGGTCGAAGTCGCGGCTCGAAGTGACGTTCCGACCCGCCGTCCAGTAGTCCATCTCGACCCGGCGTCGGCAGACGACCGCTCTTGCCAGGGTGTCGAAGACCTGGGGGTCGTAACTGATCCGGACCGTGGGCATGACGGAGAGGCAGTCGGCCAGCGAGTCGAGACGGACGCTGATCGCGTTGGGCAGGAGGTTCGTGATACGTTCGAAGGCCCGGCGCAGGTCGGCCTCGAAAGGCGTGCCGTGATATTGGCGAAGCAGACGCTCGGCCAACAGGAGGGAGAAGAGCTCCCCCTCGCTCAATTGGAAGAAGGGGAGGCGGAAGGATGGTTCCGCATAACAGTAGCCGTTGCGCACCGGGTCGAACTCGAGCGGGGCCCCAAGCTGGTCGCGCAGGTAGGTGAGGTCGCGGCGGATCGTCCGAGGGTTCACCTCCAGTTGGCGGGCCAGGGTGCTCGCGTTGGGCCAGGTCCCCGCGCGGAGGGCCTGGTCGATGGCCATCATCCGGGCCAAAGGAGGACGAGTGGCTTGGTGCACGGGGCCCTTGCCTTCACACGATGAAAGAGTGGTATTCGGGATTGAGAACGTCGATGGCTGTCACGGCCATCATACAGGGGTAGGGCGGACATCGATGGTCCTCCCCTCGGAATTTTTTCGGAAATGGGGGAGGAGTGGCTGGCGTCGCTCGACAGGCTTCGCTATCCCATTGGGAGTTGGAGTGCCCGAGCATGGGTCGGCCTAACGACGATCGAAGACCGGCGGGAGATCGGATGAAAACGGTGCGTCTCAAGACCTTCGTGTTGGCGGTCATGCTCGTGGGCGGGACATCGTTACATGCCCAGGATCGGCCGCCGAATGTGGTGATCATTTTTACGGATGACCAGGGGTATGGCGACCTCGGGTGTTTCGGGGCGAAGGGGTTTGCGACGCCGAACATCGACAGGATGGCGAGGGAGGGGCGGAGGTTTACGAACTTTCACGTGGCGCAGCCGGTGTGCTCGGCGTCGAGGACGGCGCTGCTGACGGGGTGCTATCCGAACCGGCTCGGGATCCACGGGGCGCTCGGGCCGCAGGCGAAGGTCGGGATTGCGGATGAGGAGACGACGATCGCCGAGCTGCTCAAGGAAAAGGGGTACGCCACGGGGATGGCCGGGAAGTGGCACCTGGGGCATCATCCCCGGTTCCTGCCGGTGCGGCATGGGTTCGACGAATACCTCGGGCTGCCTTATTCCAACGACATGTGGCCGTCACACCCGGAGGCGAAGCCGGGGACGTATCCGGCGCTCCCGCTGATCGACGGGGATAAGGTCGTCGACCCCGACGTCACGGCCGAGGACCAGCGGCGACTCACCCGGATGTACACCGAGCGGGCCGTCTCGTTCATCGAGAAACAGAAGGGCCGGCCGTTCTTCTTCTACCTCGCGCACTCGATGCCGCACGTCCCGCTCTATGTGCCCAAGGAGGCGGAGGGGAAGTCCCAACAAGGTCTCTACGGCGACGTCATCCAGGAGATCGACGCGTCGGTGGGCGAGGTGCTCCGCGCCCTCGAGAAGACCGGCGAGGCCCGGAACACGCTCGTCATCTTCACGACCGACAACGGCCCCTGGATCAACTACGGCGACCACGCCGGCTCGGCCGGGCCGCTCCGCGAGGGGAAGGGGACCTGCTGGGAGGGCGGCGTACGCGTCCCTTGCGTCATGCGGTGGCCGGGCAAGATCCCCGCGGGCACCACGTCGGACGCCATGCTCATGACGATCGACCTCCTGCCGACACTCGCCGGGCTCGTCGACGCCAAACTTCCGACGCACAAGATCGACGGCCTCGACGTCTGGCCCCTCCTCGCCGGCACGCCAGGAGCGTCGAACCCGCACGATGTTTATCTCTACTACTATGAACAGAATCAGCTCCAGGCGATCGTCAGCGGCGACGGGCGTTGGAAGCTCCAGCTTCCGCACACCTACCGCTCGCTCAGCGGACGACCCGGCGGCCACGGCGGGACGCCCGTGAAGTACGACTCCTTGAAGATCACCAGCCCCGAGCTCTACGACCTCGCCAACGACGTGGGCGAGGCCACCGACCTCGCCGCGAAGCACCCCGAGGTCGTCCAACGCCTGCTCGACGCCGTCGCGGACGCCCGCGCCGAACTCGGTGACTCACTCACCCAGCGGACAGGGCAGGGGATTCGAGCCGTCGGGAGGATTGCGGAGTGAGGATCCGGTAGAGTCAGGCGGAGGGGGATAGGCGTCGCCCCATGGGATCGGTGGGCGATGCCCACCCTACAAATCGACAAATGAGTCAACGACTGCGAACCAGGCCCAGGACCGCCCACGCAGCGCCGGCCCCGGTGATCGGGATGAGGCTCTTGGCGCCCGAATCGCCGGGTTTGCTCGGGCGTGAGGTCATGGGCCAGGAGCCGTCGTCGCGCTGGGTCTTGATGAGGAAGGCGTGGGCGCGGGCGATGATGGGATTCTCGGGATCGAGGCCGGTGTGGGCCAGGGCGTAGAGGGCCTGGCCGGTCGCCCAGGCGTCGCTCGGCATGTCCTTGGTCTGGCTCCAGCCGCCGTCGGGGTTCTGTCGCGCGGTGATGCGGGCGGCGAGGGGCTCCCACTCGTCGGAGGGGCGGCCCAGGCGGCTCCAGAGGACCAGGCGGAGGGCGATCGATTGGGGGTCGTCGTCGGTCTTCGTCTCGGAGAGCCAGCGGACCCCCTTGTCGCGCGCGGACCGCGCCGAGTCGTCGCCGGAGGCGGCCTCGGGGAGGACGGCGAGGGTCGCCAGCGCCGTCGCGGTGTCGTCGGAGTGGCCGAAGATCGGCGGGCGGGTGTCGGGCCACGACGACCACGCGCCGGTCTCGGTCTGGTCGCCCACGACCGTCTTGATGAAGATCGCACGGCCCTTCTTCGCGATCACGTCCGGCTCGGGGTCCGCCCCCAGGGCCAAGGCCGACAACACCGCGTTGACATTCAGGGCCTTCGGCGCGGAGGCGGGCCGAGGCACGCCGGTCTTGCCGTCGCCCGACTTGGCGATCCACCTCGTCAGCTCGGACAACACCGGCTCGTTGACCGCCTGGCCGCGGTGCTTCGCCTCGCGCAACGACCAGACCACCAGCCCGGCATGGTGGCATGAGACGCAGTCATGCTCATCCTTCCATTCCATCGCATCCGTGGCCAGGAACTTGAGGCCTCGGGCGACCGTCGTGTCGAGGTCCGTCGGTGTCTTGTCGAGGCCCTTGGCCGTTGAGGAGAACACCGAAAGGACGACTACGACAACAGCGAGGATCGGTCGCATGTCGAAGACTCCGGACGCGGGGGGGATTTGGCCCTCGGTCCACCGTGGGACGCTCGGCCAGATGCTTAGAACTTACACCGGCCTCCAGGGCATGCCAACGATCTCGTTCGCGAGACATCCCGAATGGCCGACGGGCGATTGCGAACCTGGGAATGCCGGGGCCGAACCAAGCGTCAGAGATGGGGCAGCCATCGCACACACGGCCGCAATCCGAGCCCGAAGTCGCGATCCAGAAGATAGCCTTCGTAGGCGAGGCACGCTGTGGTCACCACGAAGGTGAGTATGGCCGTGACCGCAACGCAGGGCCAGCGGCGATTCGCGACGCATCGCCGGACCAGCATGACGGTGCAAAGGGCTGCGATCGGGGTGATGACGTTTGCCAGGAAGAGATACGGGAGGGATCACCCGCAGACGGATCTCGGGCGTGGGTCTTCCGCCTTCAGAGTGGGCGTCCTCCGCGTCCACAGGAGCAGACGACGGTGAGATGCGTTTCATTCACTGTATCTGCGAATTTATTCATCGACCGGATTTGCCAAAAGTTAAACCTCTCAAGTAGACGACGTGGTCGGATTCGCAGGTCGCAAGGGTCCGTCCGTCGTCGGCGAGGAGGGATCGCCCGGGGCTCGAGACGCGGCCGAGACGCCGGCCGGTCGAGATGTCGAGGGCGATCACTTCGCCCGAAGGGCGCCAGGACGAGTTTCTCAGCATCCTTAAAAGGCCGTGCTGGATCGCTCCGAGAGTCGAAGCCGGCCGGCGGAACTCGCCCCGGGAGACCAGGACGGAGCCGTCGGGGACGAACTGGAGATTCCACGAGGCGTAGCCCCTGGTGTGGCCGCTCAGGGTCTTGACCATCCGGGCCGTCGCGAGGTCCCAGAGTTCGATCAGGCCGTTGTCGCGGGCGAGGGCGAGGGTCGAGCCGTCGGGCGAGAAGGCGGCGGACGAGAGGAAGAGGTCCGTGGCAGGAAAGGCCGCGGCGATCGAGGGGGGAGGGTCGAGGGTCGCCCGCTCGCGGTCGGCGGCGAGGTCCCAGATCGTCACCCGGCTCGACCCGATGGGAGCAACCGCCATGAGCGGCCCACCGTCCGGCTGCGGGAAGACCCAGGTGCCGGCCGAGACGGGACAGGAGCTCGACCGGGCCTCCGTCTCCCGGCCGGTTGCCAGGTCCCAGCGCACGATCTCCCGGGCCCCCGACGTGTTGCCGAGGATCGCGCGGAGGCCGCCGTCGGAGGTGAACGCCAGCCGGTAGATCGTCGGATGCTGGGGCGTCGGGACCCTCGTGGTGATCGACGCAAGGATCTCCCCGCTCGTCGTGTCGATGCAGCGGATCCCCAGGGGTTTTGTGTCGCCGTTCCAGAGGACATACGCGAACACCCGGCCGTCCGGGGAGAAGGCCCCGAGCCTCGTCGGCGGACCGTCCAGCACCAGCCGCTTCCGCTCCCGGCCGTTCGACGTCTCCCAGAACGAGACCTCGCCCGGGGCCGACGTCGCCAGGATGGTCCCGTCACGCGTGAACGCGACCGGAAATGTCTCCCGACGAGCGTCGGAGCCCCCCTGCGGAGGGATCACCACCCTCACCGGCCACGAGTCTCGCCCGATCATGAGCCAGCCCGCGACGAGGATCAACGTCAGCAAGCCCAGCACCGCCGGCAAACGTCGGCGGATCACCCGCCACCGGCCGCCCAACGTGGGATTCCCCGGCGCCGCGAACGCGCGTGTCATCGCCCAACGCTCCCGAGAGGATATGTGAATAGGCCAAGAACACCTGGCGCTTTCAACCTCACCAAAGCTCCGATACCACCCCTGAACCGACCATCCTACAAATGACCGAGATCACACCGCCAGCCCCAAACTCGGACTCGGCGGGCTGAGAGGGCCGGAGGCCGTGCCTGGAGCCTTTTCGAGCGTTGCATTCGACGCTCGAGGGCGTATAATCGAGCCATCCTGCCGCGCGAGCGGAACTCTCTTCCCGCGTCGCGCAACTGACTCGTCCGCTCGCCTTCCCCATGACGGCGGTTCGACATGAAAACGCACCGTAACTTCTTGATCGCCGTGACGGTCACGCTCGGCTTTGCTCTACCCGACCTGGTTCGCGCGAGGGAAGAGTCGGGCGAGGAGCTGTTTGAGAAGGCGATTCGGCCGGTCTTGGTCGAGAAGTGCTATTCGTGCCACTCATCGGCGTCGAAGTCGCCGAAGGGGGGACTGCGGCTCGACAGCATCTCGGCGATCCGGAAGGGGGGGACGTCGGGGGAAGCGGTGGTCCCCGGGAAGCCGGAGGAGAGCCTGCTCATCGACGCGATCGCCCACGCCGAGGGGGTCAGCGTCATGCCCCCGAGCGGGAAGCTGCCGGAGCGGACGATCGCCGACTTCCGACGCTGGGTCGAAGTCGGGGCGCCGATGCCTCCTGGAGGCGAGGGGGGAGGGGTCACGCCGCAGGAGTCGATCGACTTCGAGCGCGGGCGCGAGTTCTGGTCGATCCGGCCGGCGGTTGAGAGGCCAATCCCGAAGGTCTCCGACCCGTCCTGGCCCCGCGGGCGGATCGACGCGTTTGTCCTTCAGGCGCTCGACGCGAACGGGATGACGCCCGCCCCCGAGGCCGACCGTAGGACCTTGATCCGTCGGCTCTCGTTCGACCTGATCGGGCTTCCGCCCACGCTCGAACAGGTCGAGCGGTTCGCGGCGGATCCGGCCCCGGACGCCTATGAGCGGCTCGTCGAGACCTTGCTGGCGTCGCCGAGGTATGGCGAGCGCTGGGCACGGTACTGGCTCGACGTGGCCCGCTTCGCCGAGGACAACCCGACCGGCGAGGCGACCAACAAGCCCCCTCGGGTCGCGCATCCGTATCGCGACTGGGTGGTCGGGGCCCTGAACGACGACCTGCCTTATGACGAGTTCGTGCGCCGGCAGCTCGCGGCCGACCTGATCCCCGGGCTCCCCGTCTCGGAGGTCGCCGCGCTCGGGTTCCTGGGGCACTCGCCGATCTACCACAAGGAGCCGAAGCTCTCGGCCGACGTGACCACCGGCATCGTCGCCGAGGAGTGGGACGAGCGGGTCGACACCGTGAGCCGAGGGTTCCTCGGGCTGACGGTGGCGTGCGCCCGATGCCACGACCACAAGTTCGACCCGATCGCGACCGAGGACTATTACGCCCTGGCCGGGGTCATGGCGAGCACCCAGATCGTCGAGCGTCCCATCGTGGCGACCGACCCCTCGGCGTCCGATCGGCTCGCCGACCTGCCCAGGCGGCTCGTCGACCTCGACCAACGCCTCGGCTACGCCAATGAACAGCGGGGAGTGGCCGTCCAGGAGCACGAGTCCACGGAGCCCTTCGACCGGCAAATCGTCGAGCTCAAGGCCCGGATCAAGGAGGTCAAGGCCCTCAAGCTGTTCAGCGGCCCCACGGCGATGGGCGTCCGCGACGCAGGCCTCTGGGTCGACGGCAGCGACCCGTCCTGGACCACGCTCGACTTCCGCCCGGAGACCTCGAGGGACCTGCCCGTCTTCCGCCGGGGGAACCCCGCGAACCCCGGCTCGATCGTGCCTCGCCGCTTCCTCCGCATCTTCTCCGAAGGGACCGAGACCCGGACCTTTCAGCACGGCAGCGGGCGACTCGAGCTGGCCGACGCGATCGTCAACGACGCGAAAAGCCTCGCCGGGCGCGTGATCGTGAACCGAGTCTGGGGGTGGCACTTCGGCCGTCCACTCGTCTCGACGCCCAGCAACTTCGGCAAGCTCGGCGATGCGCCAAGCCACCCGGATCTGCTCGACGACCTGACGGCCCGGTTCATCGCCGAGGGGTGGTCGCTCAAGGCCCTCCATCGCGAGATCGTGCGATCGTCGACCTACCGCCAATCCGGCCGTCACGACGACGCCTCCCAGGCCGCCGACCCGGAGAACCGCCGCCTCTGGCGGGCCTTCCGCAAGAGGCTCGACGTCGAGGCCTGGCACGACGCGATCCTCGCCGTCGCCGGGGTCCTCGACCCGAAGCTCGGGGGGCCTTCGGGCAGGCTCGAGGACGACGGCTTCGAGCGCCGGGCGATCTACGGCAAGGTCAGCCGCAGACGCCTGCCCGGCATCCTCCAGGCCTTCGACTTCCCCGACCCGAATCGCCACGGCGAGGCGCGCGACCAGACGACCACGCCGCTCCAGCAGTTGTTCTTCCTCAACAGCCCATTCCTGCTGAAATGGGCCAAGGTCGTGGCCGACCAGGCCATCGCCGGATCGGCCGAGCCCACCGATCGCGTCCGTGCCCTCTATCGCCGAGTCCTGCTCCGGGATCCGTCCGCGGATGAAGTGACGCGGGCCCTCGGCCTGGTCGACGCTGGGGGCTCCGACCCCGGCGCGGCGTGGGCCCTCCTGTCGCAAGCCTTGCTCATCAGTAACGAATTTCTATTTGTCGACTGACCAGGGAGAGGCCCGATGTCCCACGACGACACGACATCCTCGGTGCGTCCGACCCGGCGCGGGTTCCTCCGGTCGATCGCGTCCGGAGTGGGGGGCCTCGGCCTGGCGAGCTACCTCGGCACCGAGCCGGCGTTCGCCGCCTTGACGTCGCCGCACTTCACCCCGAAGGCCAAGCGGGTGATCTTCCTGTTCATGGCCGGGGGGCCGTCACACCTCGACATGTTCGACCCGAAGCCGGCGATCCAGAAGTTCGCCGGCAAGCGGCCGGGGGGCGTCGACCTCCGCACCGAGCGCGTCACCGGGGGATTGCTCCCCTCGCCGTTCTCGTTCGAGAAGTGCGGCGAGAGCGGGATCGAGGTCAGCGAGCTCCTGCCCCACCTCCGAGGGTGCGTCGACGACCTCTGCGTGGTGCGCTCGGTCTACTCGACGAACCCGAACCACGGGCCGGCGACCAACTTCATGGTCTCGGGGCGGACCGACCCGACGCACCCGAGTCTGGGCGCCTGGGTCTCTTACGGCCTCGGGACCGAGAACCAGGACCTCCCGGGGTTCGTCTCGCTCGGGGGCGCAGCCTTCTCGTCGGCGAGGAACGGGTATCTGCCGGGCGAGTTCCAGGGGACGCCCATCGACGTCTCCCGCCCCACTCCCGGCCAGATGATCCGGCACCTCGCGAACCCCAAGATCGACCTGGCCAAGCAGGAGCGTCAACTCGAGTTCCTCCGCGAGATGAACGGCGCCCACCTCGCCGGCCGGGGCCACGACGCGATGCTCGAGGCCCGCGTCCGGGCCATGGAGACCGCCTTCCGGATGCAGACCGCGGCCCCGGGCATCTTCGACATCGCCCGCGAGCCTCAATCCACGCGCGAGCTCTACGGCAAAGGGGCCTTCGCCGACTCCTGCCTGCTCGCCCGGCGCCTGGTCGAGAACGGCGTGCGGTTCGTCCAGGTCAACAACGGCGGCTGGGACCACCACGAGCACATCAACAAGGAGATCCGCAACAAGTCCCGCGAGATCGACCAGCCGATCGCCGCGCTCCTGATCGACCTGAAGCGTCGCGGGCTACTCGACGAGACCCTGGTCATCTGGGGAGGCGAGTTCGGCCGGACGCCCGTCTCCGAGAACGGCGACGGCCGCGACCACAACCCTTACGGGTTCACGATGCTCCTCGCCGGAGGGGGCGTCAAAGGGGGCCTCGTCCATGGCACCACCGACGAGTTCGGCTTCCGCGCCGTCGACGGCCGAGTCAGCGTCCACGACCTCCACGCCACGATCCTCCACCTCCTCGGCGTCGACCACGAAAAACTCACCTTCCGCTACTCCGGCCGCGACTTCCGCCTCACCGACGTCGAGGGGACCGTCGTCCGCCCGCTCCTCGCCTGAACCGAGCAAGCGGCCCCGGACGCCTGCACGAGTGCCCGAGCCAAGGGCGCATGGATGCGGTGACCACCGTCGCAGGACATTCGTCCCGTCATCATTCCTTGTCGCGATCGCGGCACGCCCAACGATTGACTCTGGGATGCGGCTCAGGTCAGGATTTGAGGCTTCGACCGTCGGGTGCATAGCCCTCGTCCGTTTCGATGCCCGGCTATGTCTTGAAGGCCGGGCTTCCGACGCGGCCAACGCCCACGCCCCAGCCGGAATCGTCGCTGCTTCCTTCACGGAAGCCCGTTTTCGCGGGTAAAAACGGGTTTCGTGGTGGACACCCGGAACGGAGTCATTGTCATGATTATGTCCGATGAACCCTCACGCCTCGTCCCGCTCAACGAACGCCAGTCATCGAACGATCAGCGGGGTCACGTCCCGTTGAAGGAACACCGAACGTGGAAGCCGCGGCGCGTCCCGAGCTCCGTCATCATCCCCATCTATTTCCTGGCGATCGGCGGCGGGGGGATCGCACTTAATCTCCTCGCTTTTTACGACCTGGCGACACACCCGGGCGAGGATTCCCAGATGGGCCCGATGGCCCTCCCCTTTCTGATCGTTATCTTCTCGATCGTAGGAGGATTCTTGGGCATGATGTTCGCCGGGACTCTCCACATCCTCGTCCTCCTAACGACATGGATTGGGAAGCGCCAGCCGTTGCCCGCGCACGACTGGGACTGAGGGTCGTCTCTTCGCGAGGATCAGGTCGGTCCGAGCCCTTCGTACTCGGGGGCCAATCGATAGCTCCGCGACTTCCTCGCCGGGTCGACCACGAGCAAGAACCCGCCTTTAACCCACGACGAAACGACATTCCGGGCCGTCCGCTGGGAGACGCCGAAGAGGGCCTCGACGTCGCGGCTGGTGATCACGGCCGAGCGACGGAACAGTTCCAGGGCCCGTCGCTGACGCGGGTCGAGGTGCCGAAGCTTGGCTGAGTCGTCCGGCTTGCCGCGGTCGGCGGCCTGCTGGGCGTGGCGACGGACGTTGTCGAAGCTCTCAGCGACCCCCGCGCAGAAATACTCGACCCACGCCGTGATGTCCGCCTCGGCGCGGCCTTCGTAATAGTTGTGCGACGGCCCGACCGCCAATGCCCGGTAGTAGGCCGACAAGTTTCGAGCGTAGTATTCCTCGAGCGAGTAGAGTCCCTTCAGGGCGTAGCCGCCCCGGTGGAGGATCAGGGTCGCCAGGAGTCGCGCCGTGCGGCCGTTGCCGTCGTAGTAGGGATGAATCGTGGCGAACTGGTAGTGGGCGATCGCGGCGAGGATCGGGCAGGGGACGCCCTCGCGCTCGCAGCGGCGAAGCCAGTCGAGGAGTTCCTCCATGCAGCCGGGAGACGTCGACGGACTCCGGAGGCATGTAGACGATCCCCCGGCTACGAACATCGCGGATCACGTTCTGCCCGCCCCGGTATGGGGTGGGCTTCTTCACCGCCTTGCCACCGGACATCACGAGGGCGTGGAGGGTGCGGACCTGAATGTCCGTGATCCCTCCACCCTGGACGGCGAAGCGCTCCAACCGCTCGATCGCGGCATAGTAGCCGAGCACCTCAGCCTCATCCCGCTCTCGGCCAGGGAAGTGCGTCCCCTGTTCGATCACCGCGGAGACCTCCTCCCGGGCGAGCCGGTTCCCCTCAATCATGGTGGAGAAGTGGGTGGAGAAAAGCCGCGCGGTCTCGCGGAGGCCGGCGAGTACGACGGCCGTGATCGGCAGGTCCTCGATGGCCTGCCGGGCCGCTTCGATCCGCATCAGGTGGGCAGCGGCGCGGGGCGTGATCCGGTAGTTGGGCTCGAACGGCATTCGATGGTGCTTTCTTCGGCCAGTGTCGCTGCCGTTATTGTGCCGTTAAACGGCCGATAAATCTACTGGCCGCGGCCATGCCGAGGGGACCGTCATCCGTCCGCTCCTCGCCTGAACCGGACGAGCCATCACTGAGACGACCTCGAAAATTTGCACGATTGTCCGGCCCAAGGGCGCATGGATGCGGTGACCGCTGACGCAGGACATTCGAACCGTCATCATTCGTTGTCGCGATCGCGGCACGCCCAACGATTGACTCTGGGATGCGACTCAGGGCAGGATTTGAGGCTCCGCCCGTCGGGAGCATTGGCCTTGTCCGTCCCGAAGTCCGAGCCTTTCTTGAAGGCCGGGCATCTGACGCGGTCAAGACAGACGACCCAGAGGGAAGGGTCGCCGGCTCCCGGAACAGGGCCCGTTTTCGCGGAGGAAAACGGGTTTCGGAGCACGCATCAGAATGGAGTCATTGTTACGACCATGTTCAGTAACCTCCTACGCTTCGTTCCATTCAAGGCGGGCCAGTCGTCGGAGGAGCAATCGAGTTCCGTCCAGATGAAGGAATACAAGACTCGGAAGCCGCAACTCGTCCCCAACTCCACCATCAACCGCATCTATATTTTGGCCACCGCCAGCGGGGCTATTGCATTTCCTATTTCGATAATTTGCTTGATGACATTTATGCCTTTAGGTGATGACGGGGCTAGCCCGGGTGACGAGGGTGGCCTGCCGATGGGGATCCTCTTTTTGGTGATGTTCTTGACGGTTCCCGGGGGATACTTGGGCTTCTTTCTGGCTGGGGCCTTCCACATCTTCGTCCTCGTGGCGACATGGATTGAGAACCGCAAGCCGTCACTCGCGGATGACTGGGACTGAGGCGGATGACTTCGCCATGATTGCAGCCGCGTCATCAGCCGGCCCAGTAATCATTGACATGGTCAAGATCGGAGGCCAAAAATCGAGATCATCCTCGCCGACTTCCGTCGAGCCGTTTGACGGTTCATTGGGGACGCGATACAGGTCAAGCCTTGAAGCCTCGCCCTGTCAGGAGCACAACAGGAAAGGAGTCACAGTCCTTACCATGGCAAACGATCCCTTACGCTTCGTCCCTTTCAAGGGGCACCAACCGTCGAAGACAGAACGAGTCCCCGTCTTCACAGTAATACTCATCTACGCATCTGCCACTATTGGCGGGGGCATCGTATGCCCGTTAATGTTTCTCTATTCGCTGATGAACTCCAACGATCCTGGAGACTCGAGCCCGATGGGTGTCCCCTTGGCGATGGGGATCTCCGCGATCATAGGAGCCATCGTGGGATTTCTCTTTGCCCTGGCCTTCCATATCTTCATTCTGCTGAATTCACTCATGAACATATTCATGAATCCACGCAAACAAACGCACATGGACGACTGGCATTGAACAACATCTCTTCACATCGATCATGCCCACTTCGCCGGGGTGGCAATGACTCCGTATCGATCCACCAAAGGCTGCTGAGCGTTACATGACACAACACGTCACTGTCTCATCGCGGAGAGGTCCATGTCCGACGCCGAGGACGCGTTGATCGCCACGGCCGGCAGGGCCTTCCGGCAGACTCGGTTCTACGGCGAGGTGTACGAGTCCGAGCCGACGGACGTTTCCGAGATCCCGTACCTGTCGGCCTCGGACTATCACCGGGCGGCCGGGTTGCTCGACTGCATCGTCGACCGGGAGGCGATGATCGGGACCTTGCCGCCGTACTTCAAGGACGCGAGCCGGTTCCCGTTCACCGTCCCCGAGGACGAGGCCGAGCTCGTGCTCAGGCAAAAGCGGATCGTCCGGGCGATGAAGGATCTTGGCGTCGACTTCGGCGCGTCTCCGCGATTCCTGATCGTGGCCGACGGGAGGCGCGGGCCGTTCGCCTGCGAGCTCGCCAAGGGGATCTACTGGGAGGGGTTCCAGGCTTCGGTGTCTTTTATGGACGCGGAGGAGGATATTCGGCGGGAGGTCGCCGTACATGAGCCCGACTACGTCGTGCTGGCGTGCCGCCGCCATCTCCGCCAATCGATCGGGCGACCTCCTCGCACGGTGATGGTCGTCGAGCATTGCGGGGATCCACCGATCGACGACCTCGCATATCCGGCGTTACTCTATGCGGACGAGGTCGACCTCATCGGGTCGCGGGCGGCCGGCCGGACGTGGTACGACTACGATTCCGAGCAACTGCGGATCGAGGTCAACCCGGCGTCCGGCCTCTCGCACGTGAGCAAGCGGCTATTCACGTGCTTCCCGCTCGTCCGCTATAGTCTCGGCCGGCGCATCTCGACGGCGAATGTCCCGTGACGACGTCATTCCATCGGCATGAAGACGGGTCGGTGAGCCTCCTCGGGACGCGCGAGCGCGACCTCGACCGGATGAGGCGATTCTTCGCGAGGCTGCACCGGGAATTCGGGCACTACCGCTCCGTCATGGATTGCTCGGGATTGTCCCCGGAGGGGTCGCCCGTCGAGGTACTCGGGCGATTCCCGCACACGAGCCGGGAGGACTACCGCGAGATCCTCCAGCCCGAGGCGCTCTCGAGGCTCGGCGGCGAGCGGTTCGTCTGCGACTACAGCTCGGGTTCCACCGGCCGTTGCGTCCTCCGGCTCGCGACGCCGGCCGACGAGCTCGCCGAGCAGGCGATCACCGAGCAGGTCTTCCGCAGGGCCGGGATGCGGGGCGGGGATACGTTCGTCTGCGCCGACGTCGGATTCCCCGAGATCTACGAGTTTTACGCCCGCGCCGCGAGGGCCCTGGGAGTCCGGCGGACGACTTTCCTCCACCTCAATCGCGACTACGCAAGGTCGCTGGAACCGATCCGTCGCCTCGCGCCGGATGTCTTCCTCACGCTGCCGAGCCTCCTGGTCCGATCCTGGCCCCACCTGCGCTCGGCATGGCCCCGCGGCCGATCGCCTATCCGTTCCCTCATCACGATGGGCGAGCCGATGCACCCCGGATTCAGGAACGAGGTCGCCGAGACGCTCGGCTGCGGCGTCCATTCTTTCTACGGGACCACCGAGACCGGCGGGATGGCCGGCGAGTGTGAGCTCGGTACCGGCTGTCATTTCGACCCGACGATGATCGGCGTGACGATCGCCCGGCCGGAATTCCTCGACGACGAGACGGTGCAGGGCGAGCTCGACCTGACGACCTGGCATCTCCGCGACCACCCCATCGTGAAATACCGCGTCGGCGACGTGGTCCGGGTCACGACCCGGCCTTGCGCGTGCGGAGAAACCTCGCCCCGCCTGACCTTCGTCGAGCGCACCCACGAGGGCTTCGTGCTCGCCGGGATGAAGCTCCGCTATCAGACCATCCTCGACGCCTTGAACCGGGTCGCCGGGGACCTCTCCTTGCTCGCGATCACCCTCACCGATATCCCCGAGTCGGAAGGGCATACCCTCATGCGAATCGACCTCCCCGATCGATTCGCTCGGCTCGAGAACGAGCTCCTGGACGTCTTGAGGTACGAGATCTTCGAGCTCGACGACCTCTACCAGTTCGGGCTCGTCCGGTTCCGGTTGACCTTCCGCGCCGGCGAGGCCTTCGAGGGGCGCAAGGTCCGCCGCGTGACCGATCGACGCCTCTACCTGGGCGACGAAGCACCGGAGGTTGCCGAGGAATCCTCGACCGGGCCGACGTCCGACGCCCCCTGATTGCGGAGGCGGTCGGCCGCCCGAAGGGCCTGACGGCCCTTGTCACGATCGGGTCGACGTACTAGGGTTGAATGATCGAGACTCGTGTGAATACCGCGTGTGGTCCCGACCCGACCAGGGAGTCCGTCCGTGTCGACCTATGCCAAGACCGCGCCCGGCGAGAGGTTGACCTACCGCCCGGCCGACCTGCAACGGTACGCGGGGGAGCAATTCTGTCTCCGCATCACGCCTGAGGACATCGACCTCGACCGCTGCTTCTTCGTCTACCTCGACGAGCGGTTCGAGAGCGAGTCGATCCGCAAGCTGTTCCAGGACTACTTCTTCTCACCCGGGCACTTCGAGGAGGCCGAGATGGCCTCCTGGCTCGAGCCCTGGCTGCACATGGACCCGATGCTGCCGAAGAAGCGCTGGCTCCTGCGGACCATGTTCACCAAAGCCCACCAGCAATCGGGATCGGTCCGGTTCTACATCAATCACGGGCCCGGCCCCATCAACCCTGCTGACACGGTGCGCAGTCATCTCGGGACCAGCGTCTTCGACGACGGCAGCTTCGACGACAAGATCCTGGATGTCGTCCTCGAGTTCCACGTCGACGGGGAACCCCTGCGCGAGCTGGACCAGTGGGCGATGTTCCGTCCGACCGACACCTCGCCCGCGAGCCCAGTCGGCTCCGGCTTCGTCACCAGTCGGAGGAGCATTCTCCTCCAAGTGGTCTCGTTCATGATCGCCATCTTCACCTTGCCCCTCATGCTCTACGGCTGTCGGGGCCGGATGAATCGCTTCGCCGGAAATCGGAACATCAACGGCGCGAACGGGGGCGGGGGCGGTTTCTTCGGAGGGATGCTCTAAGTTGCACGAGCGGTTCGAGGTCGTCATCAACGATCGGGTCCGGAATTCGTCCCTGAGGTTCGCCATTCCCCCCGAATGCGGGCATGTCCAAACCCTCGGAGATGTGCTTTCGTTCTATCGCTCGTCCGAGCTCGAGGCGTTCGCCTCGGGAGAACAGGTCGATCCCGGGCCGCTCCTCGAACTCAGTCGATACGCGGACAGCCTGTTCCTCCTGGACGACGAAGGGACTCTGGGCGAGCTCTTCCCCGACCTCCGGTTCCGGGTCGGCGGACGGGCCTGCGGGCTGGATCATCGGCTCGGCGGCGAGAGCGTTCCCGGCCCGATCCGAATCGAGGTCGACCGATCGCGGACCGGCTATCGGCGGAACTGGCCGGCCTACCTGTCGCGACGCTGGTCGCTCAGGGCCGACGCTTATGAGCGATTCGTCGAATCCCTCACCGAGCAGGCTTACGGCAGTGAAGCTGGGGACGTCCTTCAGCTTGACACCCCGGATCGCGCCCGCCGCTTCATCGCCGCCGTGGCGAGGCGAATCCACGCCGCTCCCTACGAGACCTATTCCCGCTACCTCGACCCGTGCGTCCCGTTCCGGAGCTGCGACCAGGCCCTGGATCGGATCATTGAGGGAGACGGCGGCCACTGCGCCGAGAAGGCGATGGCGTTGTATCTCATCGCGCACGCCTACGGGATCGAGGCCGAGGTCGTGCTCGGGGGCGAGGGGGCGTCAGGCAGCTTTCCCTATCGCACCCTCCGGTCGATCCTCGACCAGCACACGTTCGACTTCGCGGGCACGCAGGACGCCCAGCGCTACTGGCAGCACTTCGCCATCCTCTGCCGGTTGCCCGGAGACGCCGAATCCCACGTCTTCTGCGACGTCGCGGGCTCCAACATCCCGTTCCTCTGCCTGGACGACGCCGAAGCCTCGGCGTACCTAAACCCGGGGCGCCGGGAAGCGATCCTGGTCACGATCACCCTCGAGGAAATCCCACTTCATTATCATAGGTTGGCGCATCGCCAAGATTTACCCCTGGATCTCTACGACGCCATGGAGCATTTCATCGAGTCGATCGACGTCATCCAGACGGTCGACAACGAGCTCGGCCTGCTGCACACCGGCGACTACTGGGTCGGGGTCGTCGCCTATCGCAACCGGCGTGAGCTCGACCATATCGTGGCCGAGTACCAGCGCTTCGTCGGCCGGGCGGGTTTGGACCCTCGAGCCGACCTGTGCTTCGCCCGGGACCTGACCTCGCCCCGGCACTCGCTGCTCGAGCGTTTCCTCAACGCCTATCCGCACGAGGCCGGACGGATCACAATGGCCGACGCCCGGATCCGAGAACGGATCCGGGCGTCGGATGATCGCTTCGAGACATGCTACGTTCTTCTCGACCTGAAGACGAAGGCCGCCCGACCTTAGATCGGGTCGGGCTCGGAGCGCATCCACCCGATGGCTCCCGCGGGCTGACTCTTTACAAGCCCGAAGCGCCAGCGAGTGAATTTCCCCGCGAGAAATCAAAGAAAATTCACTCGCTTGCGCTTCGGGCTTGTATCGAAGAGACGCCACTCGTTGGCACCACACGCCTGCCTGAATCCGCACTCCTATGGGACGAGACAGCCCGCTCGCAAGGTTCGAACTCGCGAGCGGGCCTGGAGACCGAATTCAGTCAACGCTCTTGTGGTCGTAGCTCATGGCGCGTGAGACCTTCCACTGGTCGCCCGCCTTCTTCCACAGGTGGACGAACCGCGAGACGGTCACCTCGCGCTCGGCCTTGCCGCCCGCGGTCTGGAAGAAGCGGTGTTTGCCCAGCTCGATGGCACCGATGTCGGAGATCGGATAGACCTCCAGGCTGCCTTCGATGAGTTCCCGCCGCAACCGGCTGTCCTTCTCGCGGAATTTCTTTCGGAAGGTCTCGACGAGGGCGTCTCGCGACCGGGTCAGCCCTCCCTGGTCGTGGTAGAACTCGACGTCGTCCGTGAAGAACTTGTCGATCGTGTCGGCATCGAGGGCATTGAAGGCCGCGAAGAGCTGCCCGTCGAGGTCGCGGATGGTGTGAAACAGGGAGGTTTTCCCGTGCGACACGTCCGCCGCCGACGCGGGCGACGCATCGACCTCGACTCGCTTCGCCACGCTCGTATGGCCGTTGGCGGTCAGGACAAAGCGGACGACCTTGCCGCTCGCGTCCTTCTCGAACGTGATGGTGCGGTCCGTGGTCGGGCTGAGGAAGAACGCGGTCTCGGACTCGGGGAAGAGCTGGAATGGTTTGTCGCCCGACGGCTGGCCCATGAGCTTGTCCCCGTCGCGCGAGATGGTCAGGGTCGCCTCGTGGTTGATCTCGTAGCGGCCGACGTATCGGTCATAGACCTTCGGGTCGACCTTGGCGAGCTTCCGCATCTCCGGCTTGACGTTCTTCAACCCTTCGTTGCCGGTGAACAGGTAGGCATTGAAGATCTTTTCCATCTTGCTGGCGTCGTCGTTGTTCACGAGGAACACGAAGCCGGCGCCAAGGCTCTTATACAGCATCGAGAGGCTCGTGAACCCCGTGTTTCGGCCGCCGTGGCCGAAGTGGCTGCCGAGCGGGGTCTCACCGATGCCGATGCCCAATCCGAATGACGACTTCGGGTCGTCGGGGATCGCGCTCTGGGAGCGGAGCATGTCCTTGGAGGTCGCCTCCTTGAGACCTTGGCCCTGGACGTAGTCGATCAGGAACTTGGCGTAGTTCTTGGCGTCGACGTTCAGGCTGGCCGCCATGTTGGGCTGTTCCGGCTTCCACTTGCCCAGTGGCGACGAGCCGCCGTGCGGGCTGGCCGTGAGCTTCGCGATCTCATCGGTCCAGACGAGCGAGGCGTGCCCGATCCCGAGCGGGCCGAAGACCTCTTCCTGGCAGAGTTGGACGAGCGTCTTGCCGGTCAGCTTCTCGAGGACCTTGCCAAGGTAGACGAACCCTTCGCCCGAGTAGGAGAACTGGGTGCCCGGGGTGAACTTGATGTCGAGCTTTCCGCTCCGCCAGTTCGGGAACCCTCCCCGGTGGGTCAAGACCATGCGCGCCGTGATGAGCTTGTAGCGGTCGTCGTAGGCGATGTCTTCGTAGGGGAGATACGTGTAGAGGGGTTTATCGAGCTCGAGGACGCCCTGGTCGACGAGGCGGAGGGTCAAGTAGGCGCAGACGGGCTTGGTCATCGAGGCGGCTTCGAAGGTCGTGTCGTCCGTCACCGGCTCGCGAGTGACGCTGTCCTTGACGCCGAGGCCGTTGTGAGCAACGACCTTGAAATCTTTGATAACCGCATACGAGATCCCAGGGATCTTGTAATAGTCGAGGTAGGCCTTCACGACGCGGTCGAGCGCCTCGGTGTCGATCGGCCCCGCGCTCATGAGCACCCCTTTATCGCCGATCAGGCCGGGCCAGGGGACCGCCACGACATGGAGGAGGTCGGCCTTCGCCGGGCTCCCGGCCTTGACGACGACGTCGACGTGCGGCTTGCTGTCGACGCGGAGGTCGGTCGAGTCCACGGAGTGGATCGAGTAGGGGCCTTCGGGGAGGTCCGAGGCCTTATATTCCCCCGAAGCATCGACCTTCGCCTCGCGCCAGAGCGGGTCGGACTGGGTCGACTGGATCCGGACCCGAGAGGGGAGGACGGCTCCCGCCCCGTCCTTCCAGGCGATGCTCCCGGAGACCTCGCCGAGCTTCGTGTCGGGGCGGACGAGGAGGAACTCGCCGCAGCGGTCGGGCATGTCGACCTTCTGCGTCCCGGGGCCCCAGGAGAGCCACGAGAACGAGCCGTCCTTGTCCTTGTCTTCGACCGAGATGTCGAACCCGATCACCCGGTCGGTGGCGAGGTCGGCGTCGAGGTTGACCCGCCACTCATAAACGATTTTGTTGTCCGTCCGCACCACGGCCACCTTGGCCGACTTGTCCAGGGCCCCCGACGGCCCGACGACCTGGTCCTGGTTGCCGTAGCGGGCATACTGGACGGTCGGCGACCCGAGCCCGGCGTGGGCCGCGTTCAGGTAGAGCTCGCAACCGTCCTGCGCATCCCACTGGACGGGGCCCGGCTTATCGAGCACTTCGGAGTCATCGCTCACCTCGACCGCGACATAGAGGGCCTTCTCGTCGACGACGTACGCCATCCGGAACTGGGCCTTGACGTCGTCCTTGCCGGCGAGCTTGTCGCCGTATTCGAGGCGGGCGATGGGATAAATCGTCGCATCCTTCGGCCAGTCGCCGAGGTCGCCGTCGGCCTTGAGCCCCGTCGCCGGGTGGGCGACGCCGACCGCACCGTTCTGGGCGTACGTCGAGCTCGCCCCGACGAATGGCGCCAGGGCGCACAAGGAAAACACCAGGCGATCGATCGATAGGAAACGGGACCGGGCGTTCATGAATGGGGATTCCTGAAGGGGTTTTGGCCACGAAGGCCGGAGGCCGTCGGGACGGCGCGAATCCTCTCGCCGACGCAGGTGCGGACGTCGAACGACCCCGAGCCCGTCGATTCCAGGCCCAGACCCGCTCCCTCACGATAAGGCTGGAGTCTCGCAAGGTCGGCGGCGGTGCGCACAAGGAGCGGGAGACGTCGCCGTCTCCGCATCCCGTACCCCGTCCCTTACCGCGGAATCGCGGCCCATGGACGGACGCCGACACATCCTTACACAATCGCCGGGCGAGACTTTGAATGGATTCGCGGAGGATCGGCAAATCTTTTCGGAGTACGTCGGAAATCTCGATCGAGGTGCTCCCAGGCCCGTTTTTCACCACAAAGGCACAAAGACACAAAGGGGAGAGACCAGAGAGCGAATTCCCTTTGGACTCACTCCCGGTCTTCTTCGGGTCTTTGTGCCTTTGTGGTGAATCCCCGACCAAGTCGACCGGACAGGACTCGGTCAACTTCGGCGTGAAGCCTGCCCGATTCCGCTCGATGAGAGGATGGGGACCCCGTACGATGGCAACGCCCCTCGGTCGATCCGGCCTCGAGGGACGCCGGGCAACGATCCTCAATCGAGAGCGTTCAGCAATGAGCATTCGTGCGGGGCTGATCGTCGGATGTCTGCTGATCGGGTCGGCGCAAGGGACCGAACTCCCGCGCGTGGTCGAGGCGCGTGATGGGCTGCCGAACACGGTCGCCAGGCTCCGCACGGGGGGACCGGTGACGGTCGCATACCTCGGCGGGTCGATCACGAACGGGGCAGGGGCGTCGGACTCGGAACGGACATCGTGGCGGGCGTTGACGACGGCCTGGTTGCGCGCGAACTTCCCCAAGGCGACGATCAGGGAGACCAACCACAACATCAGCGGTCTGGGATCCGTGCTCGGGGCCTTCCGTCTTCGGCGTGACGTGCTCGAGCACGCGCCGGCGCTCGTGTTCGTGGAGTACGCCGTGAACGACCTCGGCACCCCCGACGAGCAGGTCGACCGCGCGATGGAGGGGATCGTCCGCCAGATCCACCGTCGCGATCCCGAGGCGGAGGTCGTCTTCGTCTACACGCTCCACCAGGCGATGCTCGACGACTACCGCGTGGGCCGGCTCCCGACCTCGGTGGCCCGCCACGAACGGGTCGCCGCCCACTACGGGATCCCGGCGATCAACGTCGGCCTCGATGCCGCCCGACGCCTCTCGGACGGCCGAATCTCGTGGGATGCCTTCAGCAAGGATGCCTGCCATCCCACCGACGCGGGTTATCGCCTCTTCGCCGACGCCGTCACCGGGTTCCTCAACGCCGAACAACGTCGAGGCATGAGCAAGAAAGCCCCTCAACTCCCCGCACCCTTGCGGGCCGACTGCTGGGAGGACGTCGGGATGGCCGACGCCTCGCGGTCGCTGCCCGCGGGATGGACCCTCGACCGAACACTCGGAGGCCAGGCCTTGCCCAGGCTCGCCGCCTCGGAGACCCCGGGCGCCGAGCTGACGTTCCAATTCCGAGGGGACACGATCGGGATCGTCGCGGACGTCGGGCCGGACTCCGGCAAGGCCGACTACCGGGTCGACGCCGGCGCCTGGTCGACGTTCAGCCCCTATCAGGCGGCCTTCCATCGCCAATATCACAACCCCACCTTCCTCCTGATCGCCGACCATCTGCCCGACGGCCCACACACGCTCACCCTCCGGGTCCGGGACGACAAGGATCCCCAAAGCCGGGGACGTTGGACCCGTGTCGGATTTTTCCTGGTCGACGGATTTGGCTCGACTCCCACCCCCTGACGGCCGGCGCACGATTCGCATGACGATCGCTTGCCGCAGGTGTGCGCCGAGGCCATCATGGGGCGGGACAGGACCGCCGTGGGGCGCGAGGCACTCGCCGGCGAATCGATCCGGGGCATCCCCGTCGACTCTCAGGAGACAGGCGTTCGGACATGAAAACACGACCCTTGGTTTTCCTCGGTGTGTTGCTGTCGGCAACCGCTCTCCGCGCGGCGGACGAACCCAAGGCTTCTCCCGAGGGAGGGAAGCCGGGGAAGCCCGCCGAAAAGACGACGGCCGGCGAGAAGGAGGTCCGGGCCACGATCGAGGCGCTCATCCAGGCCTTCCAGAAGGGAGAGGCCAAGACGATCGCCGGCCTCTTCACCGAAGACGGCGAGGCCATCGACGAGCTGGGGGCCGCGATCCAGGGCCGCGCGGCGATCGAAGAGCACTACGCCTCCCGGATCGCCTCCGACACGACCGACAAGGTCGAGACGACCGTCGAATCGGTCAAGTTCCTCACTCCCGGGGTCGCGCGGGCGACCGGCCGGATGAAGGTCACCCCGCCCGACGGCATGCCGCCGAGCAGCGGCCACTTCACGGCGATCGAGGTCAAGGTCGACGACCGCTGGCTCGTGGCAAGCCTCCGCGAGCTCCCCGACGCCCAGATCAGCCCACACGAGCACCTCAAGGAACTCGAGTGGATGGTCGGCGACTGGATCGAAGAGAGCGAGGACGCGGTCGTCTCGTCGTCCGTCTCCTGGGCCGACAATAAAAATTTCCTCATCCGCTCGTTCGACGTCCGTATTAAGGGAAAAGAGGCCCTCACCGGCAGTCACAGGATCGGCTGGGACCCGTTGACGAACCAGATCAAGTCGTGGGTCTTCGACTCGAACGGCGGCCACAGCGAGGGACTCTGGATGCGCTCCGGGAACCAGTGGGTCATCAAGGCGATGGGAGTACGCCCCGACGGCCGGACCACCACGGCGACCCAGGTTCTCACGTTCGTCGACAAGGATCACCTGGGCTGGAAGTCGCTCGACCGGACCCTGGGAGACGAGATCACGGACGACATCGACGAGTTGCTCATGGTGCGGAAGCCTCCGCAGCCGAAGTAACGTGACGTGACCTGGCGACCCCGACCACCCCTTTTGTTGGACACAACCGCGAACCCGTTTCCCCCCCCCACTGACGAGGCCCCCATGTCGACCAAGTCCCGAATCCTCGCCCTGACCATGATCGCGATGATCACGACGGTCGGCCCCGCGCAAGCACAAAAAGGCGGCCGCGGCGGCGGCGGCGGCGGCCGCCCAGGTGGCGGGGGCGGCGGCCGTCCGGGCGGCGGTATGCCGGGCCGACCCGGCGGTGGCGGTGGCGGTATGCCGGGCCGACCCGGCGGTGGCGGTGGCGGTATGCCGGGCCGACCCGGCGGGGCCATGCCAGGTCGACCCGCCGGAGCCCCCGGCGCCAACTTCAACCGGCAAGCCTTCGGCGGGATCAACAACGTCAACCGGCCGACCAACATCGTCGGCCCCCGTGGGAACGTCGGCAACAACACCCACATCGGCGGCGACCACCTCGGCATCAGCAACCGGACCAACATCAACAACCGCGCGAACGTCGGCAACACGGTCAACAACAACCGCGCGAACATCGGCAACCGGACCAACGTCGGGGTCAACGCCAACAACCGGACCAACATCCAGAACAACACGAACGTCAAGGGCCCGACGAACGTCACCGTCAACAACGTCAACAACAATATCAACAACGTCCGGCAGAACACGAACGTCAACAACGTCCGGCAGACCAACATCCACAACGGGAACAACTTCAACCGCGGCGGCTTCAGCGGCTGGGGCTATGGCGGCAGCGGCTACCACCCGGGCTACGCCGGCGGGGGCGGTTATCGGCCCCCCGGAGGATACGGCGGCGCCGGGTATGCCTATCGGCCCGGATACGGCGGACCTGGATATGGCCATGGCGGTGGCTATGGCTATCGGCCCGGGTACGGCGGATGGAACGGGGGATGGTACGGCGGCGGCTGGTCCCGCCCCAACCCGTACGTGGCCTATCACCGGGGCTGGGTGAACGGCTACTGGAACGGCAATTACAACTCCTGGGGCGGGAGCAACTGGGGTAACAGTGCCCTCGGCTGGGGTGTCGGCATTGGTGTCGCGGCCTGGGGCGTCGGCTCGCTGCTCAATAGCTGGGGCTATTCGAGCTACTCGAACCCCTATTACGGCTCGTCGGTCGCCGTCGTGTCGCAGCCTGCCGTCGTGGTCAACCAACCCCCCGTCGTCTACGACTACTCGCGCCCGCTCGACATCATGAGCGAGCCTCCGCCGCAGACCGTCATCGACCAGTCGGTGTCGACCTTCGACACCGCCCGCGGGGCATTCAAAGCCGGCGACTACGGCCAGGCCCTGGCGAAGGTCGACCAGGCGATCAAGGAGACGCCCAACGACCCGATCCTCCACGAATTCCGGGCCGTCACCCTGTTCTCGATGGGACGCTACGACGAAGCGGCCGTGCCGCTCTACACGGTCCTGTCGGTCGGGCCCGGCTGGGATTGGACGACGCTGATCGGGCTCTATCCGAGCGTCGACGTCTACACCCAACAGCTCCGCGGCCTCGAAGGCTACTGCGACGCCACCCCGAGGGCCGCGGCCGCCCGGTTCGTCCTAGCCTCGCTCTACATGACACAGGGGAGCACCGACGCGGCGATCTCGAAGCTGAACCAGGTGATCGCGCTCCAGCCCCAGGACCGGCTCTCGGCGCAGCTCCTCGACGCGCTCACCAAGTCCAAGGCCAATCCTTCGGTGGCCAGCACCGCGCCGTCCACGCCCCCGGCCGACTTGCCCCCGCCCGACCCGATTCCCGCGGGCCCGGGGCAGGGGCCCGACGCCGGTGCTCCGGCCGATGCCAACGCCCCTTCGGGCCCGCCGCTCCCGAAGGATCCCGTGCCGTCCAGGCTCGTCGGCGCCTGGAGCGCGAGCCCGGCGCAGGACATCTCCATCACCCTGAGCCTCGACAACTCCAAGGGCTTTTCCTGGAAGGTGACCGACCACGGCCAGCCCCGGGAGTTCAAGGGTGAGGCCACCTTCGGCGAAGACACCCTCGCCCTCCTCCCCCCCGACCAGCCCCCGATGGTCGGCAAGGTCGCCTGGAAGGACGACGGCCATTTCCAATTCCAGGCCCTCGGCGCCCCGCCGAGCGACCCGGGACTTAGCTTCAGCAAATGACCAGCAAGGCGCGGGGCCGCAGTCCCACCGATTGCCGAAGAAAGTCGCCGCGAGAGTCAGAGTGCCCCGCATCTCGAGGGAGTTGCGGGGCACTCTCGTCTCACCATGGCGCTCGTGTTGAGTCGGCCACGAAACGAGGCGGATCCCGGTCCTACCTCTTCGATCAAACGACCGTTTCCCGTAAAGTCAATCAGGTCACCCGCTCGCCTCGGCCCGGACGACCCGGCCGAGGCGAGTCGGATTGTCGGGAGCCTGCGCCATGCTGCCATCCCCTCTGTTCGCGCTATCGACCACGGCCGGGGCCCTGATCGGGGTCGGGGCCGTCCTCGTTCTGTTGATCCTCTACGGGGTCGGCGTCAACAACACGCTGGTCACGCTCCGCAACCGATACAAGAACGCATTCAGCCAGATCGACGTCCAGTTGAAGCGGCGCTACGACCTGATCCCGAACCTCGTCGAGGCCGTGAAAGGCTACATGAAGCACGAGCGAGGGACGCTCGAGGCCGTGATCGAGGCGAGGAACAAGGCCGTGACCGCCCAGCAAGCCGCGGCCGCCAACCCCGGCGACCCGGCCTCCATGCAGAAACTCGGCGCCGCCGAAGGCCAGGTCTCCGGGGCCCTCGGCCGCCTCTTCGCCCTGACGGAGAGCTACCCGGACCTGAAGGCCAACCAGAACATGCTCGCGCTCCAGGAAGAGCTGACCTCGACCGAGAACAAGGTCGCCTTCGCGCGGCAGGCGTACAACGACGCCGTGATGAGCTACAACACCCAGCGCGAGCTCTTCCCCGCCTCCGTCATCGCCGGCATGGCGGGTTTCCTCCCGGCCCAACTCTTCGAAGTCGATTCCCCCAAGGAACGCGAAGCCCCTCGGGTCTCGTTCTAGGACGCAACGCGCCAGGGTTACACGCAACAGACGATCCGATGAATCATGTCTACAAGCCCGAAGCGCCGGCGAGTGAATTGATCCGCACTTCGTAGCGTGGGCACCGCCCGCCGGCATGGGGAAGGCTCGGTGGGCGTAGCCCACCCTACAAGATTCGCAAAACTTCATATCTTCGCCAATTGGTTGCGTTCAGCCCCGACTCGGGGCGAGGTTCGAGGCCGGACTCCTCATGGATTACTTCCAGAACCAGGACGCCGCGAGGAAGAAGACGGGCATCCTGATCGCCTACTTCGTCCTGGCGGTCGTCGCGATCGTCGTGTCGATCTACCTGAGCGTCGCGACGATCACGCATTTCGCCAAGTCGGGACACCCTTCGAGCGTCCTCGGGCTCTCGTGGCTCTGGGATCCCGGGTTGTTCGGACTGGTTGCGATCGGCACCTCGGCGCTGGTGGCGGGGGGGAGCCTGTATCGGATCGCGTCCCTGGCGGGGGGCGGGCACACGGTCGCCGAGCTGCTGGGCGGCCGGCTCCTGCACCCGGATACGTCCGACCCCGCCGAGCGCAAGATCCTGAACGTGGTCGAGGAGATGGCCATCGCCTCCGGCGTGCCGGTCCCGCCCGTCTATCTGCTCGAGGGGGAAGAAGGGATCAACGCCTTCGCGGCCGGCTACGCGCCGGGCGACGCCGTGATCGCGATCACCTCGGGCGCGGTGCAGCTCCTCTCGCGCGACGAGCTGCAAGGCGTCATTGCGCACGAGTTCAGTCATATCCTCAACGGCGACATGCGGCTCAACCTTCGGCTGATGGGAGTGCTCTTCGGCATCCTGCTGATCGGCCTGACGGGCTGGGTCATCCTCCGGAGCACGGGTAACGGCAACAGCGACGATCGGCGCAAGGGGGACAATGCCCTGCCGCTGCTCGGGATGGCGCTTTATATCATCGGCTACGCCGGGGTCTTCTTCGGCGACATGATCAAGGCGGCCGTCTCGCGCCAGCGTGAGTACCTGGCCGACGCCTCCGCCGTGCAATTCACGCGCAACCCCGACGGCCTCGCCGGCGCCCTGAAGAAGATCGGCGCCTCGGCCGATGGCTCTCTGGTCCGCAACCCGCACGCGGAAGAAGCGAGTCACATGTTCTTCGGCAACGCCGTCGAAGGGAAAAGCCAGCTCTCCGGCCTTCTCGCGACCCACCCGCCCCTCGTCGATCGGATCCGGCGGATCGACCCATCGTTCGACGGCGACTTCTCCAAGGTTGCGTTGGAGCCCGCCTCGTCCCAAGAGGCTCCCCGCCCCGCGCCCCCGCGCCGGGCAGGACAAGCCGAGGGGGCAGGGGGGCTCGACCTCGGCCGGGCAATCGCGAAGATCGGGACCACCGACCCGGCGCAGCTCGCATACGCCGCCAGCCTGCTGGAATCGCTCCCCCGCACAATGTCTGACGCCGTCCGCGACCCCCTGGGGGCGCAGGGCGCCATCCTCGCGCTCCTGCTCGATGCCGACGAATCGGTGCGAGGCTCGCAGCTCTCCTGGCTCGAGACGCACGGACTCCCCGCGGCCGTGCTCGAGGCCCGTCGGATGCAATCCGACGCCTTGCGACTCCCACCCGAGTCTCGACTCCCCCTCGTGGACCTGGCCGCGCCCGCGCTCCGCCAGATGACCCCGGCGCAGCTCCGCGGCTTCCTGCAATGCGTCGACGCCCTGATCCAGGCCGATCGCACGACAACCCTCTTCGAGTACGCCCTGGAACGGCTCCTGTTCCGGCAAGTCGTCACGCACGTCGTCGGCGCCAAGCCCCCCGCGGTGACCGCCACGACCCCCGAGCGACTCGTCGCTCCCGCCTCCCTCGTCCTCTCGGCCCTGGCCCAGGTCGGCCACTCCGACCCCGAGACCATCGGCCGGGCCTACGTCGAAGGATCCAACGCCCTCGGCTGGCCGGGCCTCTCGTCACAACCCCTGCTCGAAGACGCCATCAACATCCCCGAGATCGACGCCGCACTCGGGCGGCTCGCCGCCGGGTCGCCCACACTCAAGAAGCAAATCCTCGAAGCCTGCGCCGCCTGCATCGGCGCCGACGGCCGCGTCACCGTCGAAGAAGGCGAAATGCTCCGGGCCATCTCCGACTCCCTCGGCTGCCCCATGCCCCCGCTGCTACAGGCCCATTGAGGAGATCAATGCGGGGAGGATTCACCACAAAGGCACAAAGATCACAAAGGATCAGGAAAGAAAATTCTCAATCTTTTCTTCCTTTGACATCACCGACAAAATTGAACGTCCGTACATAATTCCGGGAAGTAAAAATGGTCGGAGGCGAAGAGGTTCGCGCCGCAAGTCTCGGCCCCAGAAAGACTTGCGAGCAAAATCTTCTAAACCTACCATTTATCCCATACATCCTTCCGGGACTTTTGTCGGTAACGTCTCCTTTGTGTTCTTTGTGCCTTTGTGGTGAATCCTTTTCGTTTTGAATCCGAGGCGCAACGGTTACCCATCACTCGACGGCTGCGTAGCGGCCAGCATCCATTCGAGCATTTTCGCATCTCCACAACTAACTGAAATCGCTTGCGTCCTGCGAGAGCTGGCAACCATAGGCCATCGGATGGCAAGATGCAAGCCGCGGTCTAGACCGAAGTTCCAGCTTGCCGAGGTGGGATTTTCCGGGCCGGGGATCGACTTACGTCAAAATCGATTCCCCGTTTCTGGCTACAACGCGATCAAACGCAGTGATTCGGACTGGAGCTCGTCGGCCTCC